>NZ_ALOU01000080.1 GCF_000292345.1 Cupriavidus sp. BIS7 | reverse complement strand
TTGCGAGGGGGCGAATATTAAGGGAGCCATGCAGGGTTGGCAAGCACTTTCTGAAGAAAGTTGGAGACACCTCAAAAAGTAATTTACGCGACACATTCATGGCGCGATTACGGCGCTACCGAGATGCAATGAATTGGGATGCGTGACAGCATCGGCGGAATCAAGGGCCTTATATATAAAAAGGCTATCTATTGGAGATATTGAAATGACCATCCGTATCGTCAGGCTCGGCACGCCCCGCGCAAAGGATGAAGGATTGCGCATGGGTACCGTGCGGCGGCCGCCGCGTGGGGTGCCAAAGGCTGAATTTGCGAGCCGGGACTATTACGACGTGTGGTACCCGGCACTGTCCCCCTCCGCTGAACTGGTTGCAGAAGCCCAGGCGGCGACGGACGACAAGGCCTGGCGCGCATTCGAGAAACGCTTTCGGGCGGAAATGGCGGAGCCTGACGCCAGCCGCACGCTGGACCTGCTCGCCGCCCTCTCCCATCAGACGAACTTCTCTCTCGGCTGCTATTGCGAAAACGAAGCGCATTGCCATCGCTCGATCCTGCGGGACCTGCTGGTGAAGCGCGGCGCCGACATCACCTAGCTGACGAAACCTTCGGGCTATGATGCGAAGCTTCGCCGTTCGTGTAGCGAAGCTTCTAACTGGCAACTCACACGCCGATGGCATTGAACCTCGTCTGGCTCGGATTCTTCCTGATCTCCTTTGTCGCCGCCTGCGTGCGCCTGATTGGCGGCGATACCACCGTGTTTCCCGCAATGCTGGCGAGCCTGTTCGACAGCGCGCGCACGGCATTCGAGATATCTCTTGGTCTGGCGGGCGTGATGAGCCTGTGGATTGGCATCATGCGAATCGGCGAGCGCGCTGGCGTCGTCGACCTGTTCGCCCGGCTCGTGAACCCATTGCTGCGCCATTTCTTCCCAGGCGTACCGCAGGGGCACGCGGCGCAAGGGGCGATGATGATGAACGTGTCCGCCAACTTGCTTGGGCTCGACAATGCCGCCACGCCGCTTGGGCTTAACGCGATGCGCGAGCTCCAGTCGCTCAATCGCAAGCCCGACACCGCCACCGACGCGCAGATCATGTTCATAGTGCTGAACACGGCCGGTCTGACGCTGATCCCTACCTCGGTGATCGCCATCCGGCAGGCGATGGCCGTCAAGCAAGGGTTGGTCGGCTTCAACGCTGCTGACATCTTTCTGCCGACGCTGTTGGCAACTGGCGTGTCTTGCCTGGCCGGATTGCTTGCGGTGGCGTGGGTTCAGCGGCTCAACCTGCTCAAGCCGGCCGTACTGACGGCGCTGGCAATCGTGGGCGGCATGCTGGGCGGTTTGTTCGTCTGGTTGCGGCATGCCCCGCCCGACAAGGTAAGCCAGGTGACGGCGCTGGCCGGTAGCGGGTTCATTCTTTCACTGATCACGCTGTTCCTGGTCTGCGGCGCATTGCGCCGAGTCAATGTCTATGACGCGTTCATCGACGGCGCCAAGGAGGGCTTTGGTGTCGCGATCCAGATCATTCCCTATCTGGTAGCGATCCTCGTAGCCATCGGCCTGTTTCGCGTTACCGGCTGCATGGATGCGGTAATGAATGCTCTCACCGCGGTTTTCCAATGGCTCGGCATGAACACCGAGTTCGTGCCCGCCCTGCCGGTCGGCTTGATGAAAATCCTGTCAGGTGCCGGCGCCAGGGGCCTGATGGTCGACGTGATGACCACCTATGGTGTCGATTCGTTTCAGGCACGGCTGGCGGCGATTATTCAGGGGTCGACCGAAACTACGTTCTACGTGCTTGCGGTGTATTTCGGCAGTGTCAATGTGCGCAATACACGGCACGCGCTGGCCTGCGCTCTGGTTGCGGACTTTGTCGGACTTGGCGCTGCCGTGTGGATTGCGTATCTTTTCCGCTAGTTGTTGTACGACCACAACGTCATTGTGCTCCATTGCAGCCATTTGCCAGCGGAGACACTTGGTGCGACGCAACAAGTCGTGTATAGTGAAGTCTGTCTCCTCCACCACCTCGGTGGATTCCAACCCGCGCCTTAGTTGCGCGGGTTTTTTTTGCGCAAAATCTGGTGAATCCATGGCCGACTGAGATTTTTTCGATCGGTCTGCATTAGGAATACGGCCTCTGCACCGCAGCGCGCTACATTTCCCAGCCCTAGTGCATCGCCGCACGCTTCGCACGCAAAACTCGGCATTCGGCCATATTTGTTGCGATGCAGCAATCGCCCAAGTACAGTGGCATCGGTACTGACCCTGAGACCACTCTCTGCTTGCCGTCCTTGCCATGCGCCCCGCCCCGCCTTGCCTCCGCTACTGGCCCGAACCTGCCTTCCTGAGACGCGGCGTCATCTACGCACTGTCCTTTCTCGCGCTGGCCGGCACGGGGTGGCTTACCGGTGAAGCAGGCTACCTCTGGTCAGCCACGGCTTCCATCTGGACATGCCTTGCTGATCGTCCCGGCACTGCCGCAGCCCGCATGCGTGGCCTCGGCACCGTTGGAATTGGCGGCGCCGCCGCCAGCATCATCGGCGCGAGTCTTTCCGCGTCCCCGCTTGGCGCGTTGGCCGTGGTGCTGGCTGGCGGCCTCATCGCTGGACTCTCGGAGATTCGAGGCCCGGCTGCCGCGCTGTGGTTCAAGCTTCTCTACGTGGTGCTGATCGCGGCATGCCTGCAGCCCGTGTCCGGGCCGTCGATCGCCGCGCATGCCTGGATGGCTGGCGTCGACTTCCTGCGCGGCGGCGTGTTTGCATGCCTGTTCTGCCTGGTACTTATCCCCTCGCTACGGGATACGCGTCCGCGGAGCGAGGTTATCGCCATCTACGACTCGCTGCAGCGGTTTGCGGCGGTGCTCGGCACGTTGAAACCCGTCGATATGGCGCCACACAAGCAGGAAATCCGGCTGCGCATCGAAGCTGCCCGCGCAGCGGTTTCCAGCCGGCGCGGTCTGGCCGATCCGGTTGGGCTCCTGCATTACGCGTACCTCATTGGCGTGGGAGACGCGATCTTTGCCTTGCTCATCGTTGCCGGTGAATTGCGGGAAAGGCTGGAACGATCCCACGACCTGCACGACCTGCCACTGGGGCACACCGCTCGCTGCCTTGAAGATACGCACGCGCAGGTCCGGCAGGCCTTGTCCCGACACGCTCCCGACCTTCCCGCGCTAAGTGCCATGCTCACTCACGATCTGCGACGGCTGGTTGCCCAGCGCGCCAATGCCAGTGCGCCACCGGCGTATCAATCTGCCCTGGCTGCGCTGGCGAAGTATCCGGATTTCGATCGCTGGCGAGATGGGTTTTCCTGGCGGCGTGCTGGAATCGCCGGCCTGATCGATCGGCTTGGCCGCACGCTTGCGGATCTTGCCGCGCGCGACGCGCGCGTGTCACGCCACGCGGTGCGGCTCGCACTTGCGGGCGGCCTGAGCCTCTTGCCCGCGCAACTGCTGCAAGCCGACCATGGATACTGGGTTGCCGTCACCGTGATCATGGTGCTGAGCCCGCGCCTGCAGACGACCCGCCTGATCTCGTTTCAGCGCTTCGCGGGTTCGCTGGCCGGCGCACTGCTCGCATGCGTGATCGGAGCGGCTCATCCGACACCAGCCCTGGCCCTCGGGCTGAGCGGGATATTTCTGGCGGGCGCATACGCCCAGCGCCTGGCCGGCAATGCCGGTGGGTTCGCGTTCTGCCTGACTCCGGCGATCATCCTGTTTTCGTGGATTGGCGAGCCCGCGTCGAGCAGCAGCCACGTTGCGGTGCTGCGCGGCATCGATACGGCAATTGGCTGCGTGATCGCGCTCGCCAGCTATTACGTGCTTGCGCCGCGCGCCGAGCTGTCGCGCGCTTTTCGCCATAGCCTTGACGCGCTTGCGGTGAACGCTGTCTACCTGCGCGCGACGATCAGTGCCGCCCGTACGCTCGCCCCGGCCCAGTTGCGACTCGAGGCCCTGCGTGTAGCCGCCGGCCGTGCGTCGTCGCGTGCCGAGGACACACTCGCGCAGTGCTCGGCCGACCTTGCACCGGGACTGGCAGCCGCGCATGCGTCGCTCCATGGCACGGCACGCCGCATGGCTTCTCTGGCAGGGTTGATCCGGGCCGGGGCGGAATCCGGGGAAGTCAGTCTGCCGCCCGATTCGGCGATTCAAACCCCGCTGATGGACCTTGAGGCACGCCTGGCCGAAGTCGCCGTCCGCCCGGGACGAAATGGCGCGACGGCTACCGTTGCGCCCACCAGATTCGCGCGGCCGACGCCGGTCGACACGCCCTTCGAGCGTTTCCTGGCCGAGCAGGCGGCCTACGCCGATCTTCATATCGATGACGCACACCAATCGGTGGCCAGCATGCGAACGCTTGCAGCGGAACACGCAGCCAACAGACGGACTCGGCTACGTGGTATGCGCGCCGGCTGAGAACGCAGCCGGTCTGCCGGTCTAGCCTGCAAACTGTCGATAACCGTCGATGCCGGCACGATATCGGCATAGGCCACCTCCGGGTCAGCCCCGGGTTGCCGGACGCCCGCAATTATCTATATTGAAGGGATATTCGCCGTTCCCCCGTTCCCGACAAGACGAGGTGCGCCATGACCGATATCACTTTCCCGAACAGCAATCCGACATACTGCGGAGCCAGTCTGACGCTTTCCTGCCCCGCAACGGTCAATGGCAACCACTCCCAGTACTCCGTTACGGCCGAAGCGCTGGAAGCTTATTGCGGTGCACGCTCGCCACGTGAAGAGGATCTGGTGCGCGCGTTCACCGATAACCGTGCGCGGATCGAGCAGCTAGCGCAAAGCATGTTCGAATTGACCGAGGCGCGCGAGATCGTGCTGCGCGGCGGCCACTTCCGCTTTGCTGGCTGAACGGTCCAACGCCCGGTTTCTATTCCTCCGACGCCTTCCCGCGAACGAGCAGCACCGGCATCGTTGACTGGCGAATCACCGCTTCGGCCACGCTGCCGAGCACTAGCCTGCGCACGCCGCGCCGGCCGTGCGTGCCGATGACGAGCAGGTCTCCACCCCATTCGCGGGCGGCCTCGTTGATTGACGCTGCGATATCGCCTGTCACCGCCGGTTCGGTAACGAGCTTTGTCTCGAACTTCACGCCTGCGTCGCCAAGTACCTTGCTGGCCGCCTCAAGCGCCCGCGTGCCGCTTTCCACGAACGCACGCTCGATTTGCGACGGATCGTAGTAGCCAGCGTCGAACAGCATCGGGGCGTCGTCCACAACGTAGAGCGCCAAAATCGTTGCCCCGCCGCCGCCTGCCACGCGAATGGCCTGCTGCAGCGCCAGGTCCGATGTGCTGCTGCCATCCACCGCCACCACGATCTTGCTATATGCCGTACTGGTCATTACGTTGGCCTCCCGTCAGAAGATGAGCTTTGATAGTACTCATGGCGTGTGGCTCACGTGATGAGCCGATTCTGAAAAACCGTGCGGCAATCGACGAACCATCGACGAACCTTTAAATTGACCGACCGGTCGGATTATCTATATAGTGGTCGGGCCCGACCCCACAGCGCTCCATCCAACAATTACAGGTCGGCCCGTCGCAGCAGACGACTGTCCAGGAGACGTGATGTACACACAGAGCCTCGACCTGCCCGGCCAGGCGCAACAGGTTGCGCCCATAGCCCCCGATCTGGCAGAACGCCAGGCCGCTTTCGATGCACGCATCGCCGAAGATGCGAAGATCGAGCCGATGGACTGGATGCCGGACGCCTACCGCAAGACGCTGGTCCGCCAGATTTCCCAGCACGCGCATTCCGAAATCGTCGGCATGCTGCCTGAAGGCAACTGGATCAGCCGCGCGCCGTCCCTCAAGCGCAAGGCCATCCTGCTGGCCAAGGTCCAGGATGAAGGGGGCCATGGCCTCTATCTATATAGCGCTGCCGAAACCCTCGATGCTTCACGCGACGACCTGGTCGACGCACTCCACACGGGCCGCGCCAAGTATTCATCGATCTTCAATTACCCCACGCTCACGTGGGCGGATGTAGGGGTGATCGGCTGGCTGGTGGACGGCGCGGCGATCATGAACCAGATTCCGCTGTGCCGCTGCTCGTACGGCCCCTATGCCCGCGCGATGATCCGCATCTGCAAGGAGGAGTCGTTCCACCAGCGCCAGGGCTTCGATGCCTTGCTGGCGATGATGCGCGGCACGGAAGGCCAGCGCGAGATGGTGCAGGACGCGGTCAATCGCTGGTGGTTCCCGGTTCTGATGATGTTCGGACCGCCGGATGCCGCCTCGACCAACAGCACGCAGACCATGGCCTGGGGCATCAAACGCATCTCCAACGACGATCTGCGCCAGAAGTTTGTCGATGCGACGGTCGAGCAGGCCAAGGTACTTGGCGTAACGCTGCCCGATCCTGGCCTGGTATGGAATGCCGAGCGCGGGCACTACGACTACAGCCCGCTCGACTGGGAGGAATTCTGGCGCGTGATCAACGGCGACGGCCCCTGCAACAAGGAGCGTCTGGCTACGCGCGTCAAGGCACACGAGGATGGTGCCTGGGTACGAGAAGCCGCACTGGCCCACGCTGAAAAGCAGGCGCGCCGCGCTACCGCCGCCAAGGCAGCCTGAGAGGAGACCGACATGACACAAAAGGAATGGCCGCTGTGGGAAGTCTTTGTCCGCAGCAAGCAGGGCCTCGAGCACAAGCATTGCGGCAGCCTGCACGCCGCCGACGCGCAGCAGGCGCTGCACATGGCACGCGATGTCTACACGCGCCGGCAGGAAGGCGTATCGATCTGGGTGGTGCCGTCGGCAGCGATCACGGCCAGCGCGCCCGCGGAGAAAGCCGAGCTGTTCGACCCCGCGGCGGACAAGATCTACCGGCACCCAACGTTCTACCAGTTGCCCGAAGAAGTGAACCATATGTAAGGCCGGCACCATGAGCTCATCGATCACCGCCGACACCATCAACGACAGCGCCGTTGCGCGCCTGCCGCTGGCCAACACCGCGCCGCTGCAGTACGTGCTGCGCCTGGCCGACAACGCGCTGATCCTGGGTCAGCGCAATGCCGAATGGTGTGGCCACGGCCCCGCGCTGGAAGAGGACATCGCGCTGACCAACATCAGCCTCGACCTGATCGGCCAGGCACGTCTGCTCTACAGTCATGCCGGCGCGCTCGAAGGCCGGCTGACCGGCCGCGTACGGCATGAGGACGAGTATGCCTATTGGCGCAGCGAGCGCGAGTTCCACAACTGGACGCTGCTGGAACTGCCGCACCAAGGCCCGCTGGCCGGCACCGCGAGCGCTGACCGCGACTACGCGGTGACGATCATGCGTAACTTCCTGTATGGCGCGCTGATGGCCGAACTGTGGCCTGCCCTTGAATGCAGCAGCGATACCGAACTGGGCGCCATCGCCGCCAAGTCGTCGAAAGAAGCGCGCTATCACCTGCAGCATGCGGCCGGCTGGGTTGTGCGGCTTGGCGATGGCACGGAAGCATCGCACCTGCGCATGCAGCGCGCGCTCGACCACCTGATGCCGTACATGAACGAGTGCTTCGGCGCTGATCCGGTGGAGCAGGAAGCGGCCAGGCAAGGCGTCGCCGTGGAAACTGCCGGCCTGCGCCCCGCCTGGGAAGCCACCGTGCAGGCCACGCTCGACGAAGCCACGCTGCGGCTGCCCGCACAGTCCGCCTTTGTCTCGACTGGCAAGCACGGCGTGCACTCGGAGCACATGAGCTACCTGCTGGCCGAACTGCAGGGGCTCGCCCGCGCCCATCCGGGCGCACAGTGGTAGCACAGGCAAGGGCCCACGCCATGCGCAGCCCCTCGAACATCGCTGGTTCGTCCCCGTTCGCCCCGACGTTCCCCGCCCCGGGCGCAGGCACGGACGCAGGCACGGGTACGCCGGAAAGCCGGCTGGCCCGCGCCTGGGCGGCGCTCGAAGCGATACCCGACCCGGAGATCCCGGTTGTATCGATCCGCGACCTCGGCATCCTGCGTGACGTTCGGATCGGCGCGGATGGATCGACCCTGGAAGCCGTCATCACGCCAACGTACTCAGGTTGCCCGGCCATGTCCCAGATCGAAGAGGACGTGGGCAGTGCACTCGAAGCCGCAGCCCTGGCGCCGTGGCGCGTATGCACGGTACTGGCGCCCGCCTGGACAACCGACTGGATCACCGATGCCGGCCGGGCCAGCCTGCGTGCCTATGGCATCGCCCCACCGGGACAATGCACCGCCGCTGCGCCCGCGCATCATGTGAAGCCGGTGCACTTCGTGCCCCGGACCGAGCCAGCCGAAGCCGTTGCCTGCCCGCATTGCGGCAGCACCCATACGCAGGAACTGTCGCGCTTTGCGTCTACCGCTTGCAAGGCGCTCTATCGCTGCCTGGATTGCCGCGAACCGTTCGACTACTTCAAACCCTACTGATCACCGGCCATGACCCCACAGTTCCACCCGCTGCGCGTGGCGCAGGTTCGTCCGGAAACGTCCGATACGGTGTCGATCGCGTTCGAGGTTCCCGACACGCTGCGGGACGCCTACCGGTTCACGCAGGGTCAGTTCCTGACGCTGAAAGCGCCGGTCGACGGCAAGGATGTGCGCCGCTCGTACTCGATCTGCTGCGGCGTGCAGGACTACGCCGAGCGCGGGGAGCTTCGCGTGGCGGTCAAGCTTGTCGACGACGGCGTGTTCTCGACCTGGGTCCACGACAACGTCACCGCCGGCCAGACGCTGGACGTCATGACCCCCGACGGCCGGTTCCACGTGCCGCTGGACCCCGTCGCGGCGCATCACTACGTCGCCTTCGCGGCAGGCAGCGGCATCACGCCAGTGCTTTCGCTGATCCGCACCACACTTGCCATGGAGCCGAACAGCCGTTTCACGCTGGTCTATGGCAACCGCAGCGTCGATACGATCATCTTCTCCGAGGCGCTGGAGGATCTGAAGAACCAGTATCTGTCGCGCTTTACGCTGTACCACGTGTTGTCGCGCCAGCCACAGGAAGTGGACCTGCTGCACGGCCGGGTGGACGGTGAGCGCGTGGGCAGGTTCCTGCAGACGCTGATCCCTGTGGATGACATCGACGCGGCGTTCGTCTGCGGCCCGGCATCGATGATCGACGAGGTGGAAGACGCGCTCAAGGCAGCCGGTCTCGATCCGCACCGGATTCACGCCGAGCGTTTTGGCGTGCCGCTGGACCAGCCCAGGCGCGTGCAGCCTCCCCACGCCGAACAGGCCGGAACGGCGGAACTGGTGGTGGTGCTGGACGGCAAGCAGCACAAGATGCGCCTGCCGATGGCCGACGGCAAAGTGCTGGACACCGCGCTGGCCGCAGGCCTGGATCTGCCATACGCGTGCAAGGGCGGGGTCTGCTGCACATGCCGGGCCAAGGTGCTCGAAGGCAAGGTGGAAATGGAGAAGAACTACACGCTCGAGCCGTGGGAGATGGAAAAGGGCTTTGTGCTGACTTGCCAGGCCCGGGCGCTGACGCCGCGCGTGGTGGTCAGCTACGACGAACGCTAGCCGTCCCGACGTGGGGGCCGACCCTGGCCGCGACTATGGTAGGAAACCCACACGCCGGGGCATCACCATGCGCGATTGACCACATGCCGTGATTACAATGGCGGGGCACGCTTGATCCGTCGCACCCTATACAATCCCGGTCATGCAATACATTCATGTCGTCAACGGCGATGTCGCGGGCAACACGCTGCGCCAGGCTCTGGCCCAGGCGGCCCGTCCAGATCCGGTGGTCGTCCTGCGCGATGACCTCGCCGTCGGCCCCATTGCCGATATCGACAGCACCGGCCTGATCCGCTCCGGCTTCTGGCAGCGGGTGGCTCCCCATTCCGATATCGATTTCGGCGCCGAGATGCGCCAGGCGCTGGAGCAGTTTCAGTCCCTTCGGCGCGACAACATGGAGGTTGCCATCTGGCACGGCCAGAGCGCGTCCGACCAGCTGATGCTGCGTCGCGTGGTCTTTCATCTCTACCAGGCGCCGCAGCGCATCAACGAAGTGGCGATGGACCTGCGCGAGCTGGAGACGCCCACGCATGGCAGCCTGACCGCCATCGGCATGTATCCGGCGGCACGGCTGGCGCGCCGGTTTTCGACGATCGCGCCGGTCTCGGTGCTGCGCCTTGGCCGTTTGGGCTACGAGTGGCAGCAGAACGTCAAGGAAAATGCCGACGTGCGCCTGTGGAAAGGCAATACGCTGGTTCCGGCCGCCTATCACACCGTCGACGACGTGATCCTTGAGCGAGCCCCGGACGACTGGACGCCTGCCGCCCAGGTCGTGGGCAGCGTCATGGGCGCGATCGAAGGGCTGCTGGCCAGCGACTGGTTCGTATTCTGGCGCTGCCGGGAACTGGTAAGCACGGGCCAGCTCCTGCTGCGTGGCAACCCGGAAGCGCTCGACACCTGCGAGATCCGCCGCAACAACATCGCCGCCAGCGACGAGTAATCCCGCGTCAAACCCGACCCGGGCGCTGACTCCAGGCGGACATTTCGGACCCATATGGCCAGAACCAAAGCGCCCGACTTCGAGGCGCAACGCGAACAGATCCTTGACCTGGCTGCGGCCGCCTTTGCCGCCACCAGCTACCCAAGCACGTCAATGGCCGACCTTGCCGCCGCCTGCGGTACGTCGAAGGCCCGGCTCTACCACTATTACGAGAGCAAGGAAGCGATCCTGTTCGACCTGCTCGACCGTTACACACGCCAGCTCATGCTGATCGTCACCGGGGTCGAGGCAGAAAGCGAGCGCCGCGGACTGGACAATCGCGAAACCTTCGGCCATCTGCTGCGGGCGTTCCTGGCCGAGTACGAGACGTCACAGACACGCCATATCGCACTGATCAACGACGTCAAGTTCCTGGCCGAGGAACAGCGCGACCAGATCCTCAAGCGCGAGCGCGACGTGGTGGCCGCGTTTTCGCGCCTGCTGCGGCTGGCCTACCCGGACCGGGTCACGCGAGACAACCAGACCGCGCTGACCATGACCGTGTTCGGCATGATCAACTGGACGTTCACGTGGCTCAAGCCGGGCGGCAAGCTGTCTTACGCCGAGTTTGCCGAGATGGTGATCGAGCTGCTGGAAGGCGGCCTGACGCCGCGTATGCCCCGCGCCGCGGGCTAGTCGTCAGGACCACTCGGCCTCCTCGCGCTTCTGCCGCTGCTCGCGGTCCTGGCGGAACATTTCCTCAAGCTCGTCGCGCGCCTGCTTGGCCAGCGACACCAGCTTCTTCTGATCGGTGTAGTACGGATAGAAGCGGTCGATCCCCTGGATGTTGTGACGCCGGAAGCGCAGCGCCACGCTGCGGGCGTCGGTCGGGTCGAAGCCAAGGCCTTCCAGCACCCGGCGCCCCATCATCAACGATCCCTCGAACATCTCCCGCTCATAGATCTCCACGCCGCGATCCTTTAGCTGATAGACGTGCGATACGTGGCGCGCGCGTGCGTAGATGGTCAACTCCGGCCACCGTTCACGCACGCGGTCGATCAGCGCCAGGCTGTCTTCCATGCCGTCGATCGCCACCACCAGGATCTTTGCCTCCCCCGCGCCTGCCGCTTCGAGCAGGTCCACCCGCGTGGCGTCGCCGTAGAAGATCTTGAAGCCATACTGGCGCAGGAACTCGATCTGGTCGGGATCGTGGTCAAGCACTGTCACACCGATACCCTGTGCGTAGAGCAGGCGACCAATGATCTGGCCGAACCGGCCGAAGCCCGCAATGATCACGGGATTGCGCTGCGGCGGAATCGCGTCATCAGGCCGCCGCGTAAGCGCGTGCAGGCGTGGCGCGATCAAACGATCGAAAACGAGCAGCATCAGCGGCGTGGCCACCATCGACAGCGCGACGATCAGAACCAGCAACGCTTCGATACGCTCGGGCAGCAAGCCGGCATTGCCGGCAACGCCGAACACCACGAATGCGAACTCCCCGCCTTGCGAGATCAGCAGCCCGAACAGCAGCCACTGGCCGCGCGCAATCCCGAATCGAGGCGCGAGCAGCGTCAGCACCAGCGTCTTGACCAGCACGAAGCCGGCCACCAGTCCCAGCACCTTCCACGGCGCCTGCGCGAGCACGCCGAAGTCGATCGACATGCCAACGGCCATGAAAAACAGGCCGAGCAGCAGTCCCTTGAACGGCTCGATGTCGGCCTCCAGCGCATGGCGGTATTCGGAATCCGCCAGCAGCACGCCGGCCACGAACGTGCCAAGCGCCATCGACACGCCCACGGCGTCCATCAGCAGCGCGATACCCACCACCAGCAGCAACGCAAATGCGGTGAACATCTCGCGCATGTCCGTGCGCGCGATGAAGCGCAGCGCCGGGCGCACCAGGTACCGGCCGCCCACCACCACGATGGCGATTGCGGCCACCGCTCGGGCCGCGGTCTGCCAGTGCGGCGGGCCGTGCGGGGCCACGCCGGCCGCATCTACCGCCAGCAGCGGCAGCAACGCGATCATCGGAATCGCCGCGATGTCCTGGAATAGAAGGATGCCGAAGCTGGCCGCGCCAGCCGGCGTACCCATGAGGTTCCGTTCAGCCAGCGTGGCAAACGCGATGGCGGTGGAGGACAGCGCCAGACCCAGCCCCGCAACGACCGCGATCTGCCACGGCGCGCCAAGCAGCGCAGCCAGTGTTCCCACCACCAATGCACACGCGGCCATCTGCGCCGTGCCAAAGCCAAAAATCGTCTTGCGCAGGTTCTTGAGCTTGCGTGGTTCGAGTTCCAGGCCGATCACGAACATCATCAGGACCACGCCGAATTCTGAGAAATGCAGGATCGACTCGACGTTGGTAACCAGGCGCAGCGCGAACGGCCCGATTGCCGCGCCCGCCAGCAGGTATCCGAGCACAGCGCCCAGTCCGAAGCGTCGCGCAAGCGGCACCGCAACCACCGCCGCCACCAGGAAGACGACCAGCGCAATCATGAAATCGTGCTGGTTCATGACGCGTCCTCCCCGGCCACTTCCGCGCGGGTCCACTGCTGCGTCTCCTGGGGCAGCGGCAGGGCCGGAAGATGACGGGCCACGTGCTCGATATGCAACGCCACGGCATCGCTATCGGCGTTGTCGGCGTCGTGGAGGACCACGGGCGGCAGCCAGGTCATGCCGCACAGCAGCGCGGTCTGTTCAAGCGGCAGCAGGAAGTCGGCAATCGGGTGGCCGTGGACGCCGTCGGGGCCATAGGCGTCGGCGTGACCGCCCGTGCTGATCACGGCGAGCATGGACTTGCCGCGCAGCGCCGTGCCGCCAGGGCCAAAGGCCCAGCCGCTCTCGAGGACTTCGTCGAGCCAGAGCTTGAGCAGGGCAGGCACGCTGTACCAGCGCACGGGAAATTGCAGGACCACCGTCTCCGCGGTCGAGAGCAGCCGTTGTTCGGCCACGACGTCGATGTCGTAATCGACATAGAGCCGGTACAGCTCGCGCACCTCAACGTGCGGCAACGCAGCCAGCGCCTCGGCGAGGGGGCGGTTGACGCGAGAGCGCCGGGGCGCGGGGTGCGCGTAAATCACAACAATGGGGGGCTCGGTCATGTAGTCCTGGATGCGGAACGGGTCCATTGGTGACCGGCAACCGAAAATATGCGGCGTTGCAGCAAATCCACAATCCGCACCCCGATGGCGTCACTACTGGACGGCCAAACCGTTGATTTGGCTCAATTTTTCGAAATGTCACACTTTCAAGTGGATGTTGCGGCGCACGCATGCTTACACGAGACTGACAATTCCACTACAATACTTTTCGCGCCGCAGCAACCTAGTGTTTGCCCGGATCCGGCGCATCGTCGCACGAAAGTGCATGGGCATACACAGCGTCGGTGCTATTTTTATACCGATCACTGAAGAAGGAAACCAAGTGAATCCGCTCGAACTGAGCAAGGCCGTCGGAGCCGTAACCGACGAAGATCTCCGCCGTGCAGCCGAAGCAAGCCAGGCAGCCCATCGTCACACCATTCTGGTTCGTGAACTGGCTGCCCACCATCGCTCGCGCCTGCTCAAGCATTTTCTCGCCCTTGGCGAGGAAGATCGCCTGCTCCGCTTCGGCCAATCGGTTGGTGACCACGTGGTCGAGGCGTACGTGGAAAGCATCGACTTCGACCACGACAGTGTGTTTGGTGTCTATGACGCCAATCTTGAACTGGTCGGTGTCGGCCACTTCGCCAACCTGCGCGACAACGCGCAGGGGCGCGTCGCCGAGTTCGGCGTATCGGTCTCCAAGAGCGCACGCGGCCGCGGCATCGGCAGCTCGCTGTTCGAGCGGGCCGCCATGCATGGCCGCAATACCAGCGTGCGCACGCTCTATATGCACTGCCTGTCGCGCAACGCCGCGATGATGCACATCGCCAAGAAGGCCGGCATGAAAGTGCAGTACGCATACGGTGAAGCGGACGCGTACCTGGAACTGCCGCCGGCCGATACCGTGAGCCGCCTGACCGAGGCCATCGACGAGCAGGTTGCCGATCTCGACTACATGGTGCGCCGCAATCTGCGCGACGCCCGCCGCTTCGGCCTGCGCTTCTGGCGCTCGCTGGTGCCGCAGAAAGGCACAGCCTGACGCCGGCAACGGACGGCTGGAAAAGGAAACGGCGCACCCAGGCGGTGCGCCGTTTCCTTTTGTGCTCTTTTGTGCGCGTCGATTTACTGCCGCCGATCACGCTCCGCCGGCCACGGGCAGCGCCGTGGTGTCCTTGATCGATTCGAGCGCGAAGCTCGACCGTACATCGATCACGGACGGGTGCGCGAGCAGTTGCTCCTGCATGAAGCGCGCGAAGTGCTCCATGTCTTCCACATAGACCTTCAGCAGCAAATCCATCTCGCCGGTCATGGCGTGGCAGGCGGCCACCTCCGGCCACGTGTGGATGGCCGCACGGAACAGGTCAAGCGGCGCCTTGCCCTTCGGGGTGCCGCCCTGCTTCTCCAGCCGCACGTTGATATAGGCGAGCAGGCCCAGCCCGATCTTGTTGGGCTCCAGCAGCGCTGCGTATTGGCGAATCACGCCAATCTCCTCGAGCCGACGGATGCGACGCAGACAGGGGCTCGGCGACAGATTCACTCGCTCAGCCACCTCGAGGTTGGTCAGCCTCCCATTGGTCTGCAGGACTTCCAGGATCTTCCGGTCGATCTTGTCCAGCTCCACCTTGCTCACGTTTTGTTGCTCCGCAAAATATTTGTCGGCAATTTTCTTGCGCAAATTTAGCAAGCCGTGCACAAGTACGCAATTTCTTTAATGCAATACTCGCCTTCACGAGCGCAATGCGCCGGAGAAATGCAACAACTTGCAGAGGCAAGGATGGTGCCAGCTTTCGTCAGGCCGCGCATCAAGCATCATTCCTGGCAGATTCATTGCAAAAAAAAAGCGCGACCCGAAGGTCGCGCTCGCCAGCAGGTCTGGCCGCTCAGTTGCCGCTGCTCGAAGGCGCGGCAGGCGCCGGGGCCGCACCGGGGCCGCCCGGACCACGGCGCTCCATGCGCTCCATGCGGTCCTTGTGCATCTTCTGCATGGTGGCTTCCATCTCGGACATCGTCACCTTGCCATCGTGGTTGGTATCGAACTGGTCGAA
Source organism: Cupriavidus sp. BIS7 (assembly GCF_000292345.1). GTDB lineage: Bacteria > Pseudomonadota > Gammaproteobacteria > Burkholderiales > Burkholderiaceae > Cupriavidus. The sequence continues at coordinate 14,939 of NZ_ALOU01000080.1, read as the reverse complement.
ACGGTCCGCCATGCGCGGGAACGCGGCCTTGAACTCGTCGCGGGTCAGCGCGCCATCATGATTCTTGTCGGCCGCCTTGAACTTGGCCTCGAACTCGGCCTTCATCTCGGCACGGCGTTGCTCCCACATGGCCTTGTGGTAGGCCTCCAGTTCGGCCTTGTCGAGCTTGCCGTCGTGGTTCGTGTCGATCTTGTTGAACAGCGCATCCCACTCTGCCTTCGAGATCGTGCCGTCCTTGTCCGTATCGATCGACTTCAACATCCAGTCGCCACCACGGTGTTCACCGGGACCACCCATGCGGTGCATGGGCATGCCGCCTTGGGGGCCGCCTTGGGGGCCGCCCGACGGGGCAGGCGCGGCGGCCTGCGCAAAGGCGCCGCCGGCGACCAGGAAGACCGCCGAGGCTGCAATGAATTGCTTGAGTGCGTGCGTCTTGTGATTGCGTTGCATGTCTGTGCTCCTTTTCATCACGTTGGGCATGTACAGATTAGAACGCAGACAACCGCGCAGAGTTGGCGCTTTTAATACGATGTTACGGAGGTCACAGAACGGACGAATGCCGTAAACGGACGCAAGATATTCAAACAGTGCGCAATATTCTGAAACCGGGAATTCGGCGCCGCGCCTGGCGTTCCTAGTCTTTCGCGCCGAGATTTTCACCGACCGCGCCCTGCGGCGGCGTCGGCTGGATCGGTTGCGGCGCGTTCTGTCCCGGAACCGCCATGTTCTCGGGCGGCTGGGCCGGTGCGTTTGTTACCGGCGATGGGGCAGGCGGTGCCGGCATCGGCGTCGAGAGCGGTGCGCCAGCGCCAGCCGGCGGCGCAGCGGGAACGTTGCCAGCCCGGCCTGGAATCATCGCGCCCTGAACCGGCAGCTGGATTTCCTGACGCACGCCGTTGCGCTCGATCACGATATTGCGGCTATGAATTTCCGTCAGACGAATCTGAGGAGACAGCGATGCACCGACGCGCACGGCCTTGGGCGGCCCACCGTCGAGCGACAGAATCGCCGCCGCAGGGCCCACGCCATCGAGGTCCGCCACCACGCCGATCAACTGGACATCGCGCACACCCGCCTGCGCGCTGCCGCCGAACAGTGTCGCCACGGCACCCGTTTCAACCGGCTCGGTTTGTGCGATGCGTGCGGATTTTGGTACGGGAATCGTCCGCATCGCGCTGAATGTCAGCACCCAGTGGGTTGCCAGCGCGCACAGTGCAACAAAGAGCACCAGGCTGGCCGCGCGTGGCATCCAGGCGGCGGATGGGTCGAAGCGGAAAGCAGGCCGGAGCAGGGTTGGCACGAGTCGGTACGCCAGGCGTCTGGAAACAAGGATCGCCTAGCGTACCAGAGGCAAGTGACGATTGTCGTCCCTTGCCCGCCGTCCGCCGTCCGCTGTCAGCCTGCTGCGTCGATCAGAGGATGTCGTCGAGCAGGTCCGGGCCGAAGACCTCGCGGTGGATCTGGCCGACCGGCACGCCGGATGCGATCAGTGCGCGACGCTGTTCCTGCATGAAGCCGATGGGGCCGCAGAGGTAGAAGCGTGCGTCGTTGAAAGTCGCGTTGTCCGAGGACTTCAGCAGCGATTCCACCGGCATGGTGCCGGCGTGGTCGAAATCACGTCCCGACGCATCCGTAGCGCTAGGCGCTTCGTAGCTGACGTGGGTACGCAGGTTGGGCATCCGCTCGCGCGCCCAGGCCACATCGCGGCGGTGTGCGTGGTGACGGCCGTGACGGGCGGCATGGGCAAACAGCACCGGGCGGTGCGGATTCTCTTGTGCCAGCGTGCGCAGCACCGACACCATCGGCGTCACGCCGATCCCGGCGGACATCAGCACGATCGGCTGGCGGCTGTCGATCTCGGGAGCGAAGTCGCCCCACGGCGTGCTGACGTGCAGCGTCGTGCCAACTTGAGCGTTATCGTGCAGCCAGTTCGATACCGTGCCGGCCGGCGACGCTTCATTGCCGTCCTCGCGCTTGACCGAGATGCGCCACGTCGGCAGGCCGCGCTCGCCGGAAAGCGAGTACTGGCGAAGCTGCCGGCGGCCGTCCGCAAACATTGCCTCGACGCTGATGTACTGACCCGGCGCGAAGTCGCGCAGCGCCGAACCATCGTCGGCAGCCAGCGTCAGTGCCACCACCTGGTCGCCTTCCTGCTCGCGGCTGACCACGCGCACGCGCACCAGCTGGCCCGGTGCCACGCCGTGGCGCTCATAGAGGCGCGCTTCAGCGGCAATCAGTTCCCCGGCAAGCAGCCAGTACGCTTCATCCCAGGCGGCCAGCAGCGGCGGCGTGGCGGCGTCACCGAGCACGGCGGCAATGGCTTCCAGCAGATACTTGCCCACGATCGGATAGTGAGCCGGCGTCAGGCCAACGGCCACGTGCTTGTGGACGATCCGCTCCACCACGGGCGCCAGTACGTCGGCGCGATCGATGTTGGCTGCATACGCAAACACAGCCGAGGCCAGCGATTGCTGCTGCGAGCCATTGGCCTGGTTGCCCATGTTGAAGATGCTCTTCAGTTCGGGCCGCGCGGCGAACATCTCGCGGTAGAAGTGCGTCGTGATCGCGAGGCCATGCTCGCGCAGCACGGGGACGCTGGCATCGATGTAGGGGCGGGAAGCAGCGGACAACATCTACAAACTCCTTTAATCATGCATTAATAATGCATGTTTTTTCGCACAATAAAGCCGGCGCGGGACATTGGTCGGGGTTGGCCCCGGACCCTTATGCCACGTGCCGGCGCAGGAAATCCAGATGCAGGCTGATAAGCGATTCGGCCGTGCGGCTACCGGACACTTCGGCCAGGGTTACGCCATCCAGTGCCCGATAGAACGCCTCTTCGGCGTCGTCCAGCGCCCGCTTCAATCGGCAGTTGCCTTTCAGCGCGCAGGGCGGGTCGGCACAATCGACGACGGCCTTGTGCCCTTCGAGTTCACGCAGGATGGTGCCGACAGTCAGCTTCTCGGCACCGGGCCCAAGCTGCAGGCCGCCATGGCGCCCGCGCGTGGCCGAAATCCAGCCGAGCTTCGACAATCGCGCGGCCACCTTCACAAGGTGGTTATGCGAGATGTCGAATTGCTGGCCAACCTCGGCAATCGTGATCGGCCGGCTGCCGTCGCCGCGCGATACGTACATCAGCAGGCGCAGGGCGTAGTCGGAGAATCGGGTCAGTTGCATCGTGCGTCGAATCATAGATAACGTGCATCTTCAATGCAAGATTTTTGTTGCAGTTGCAGGCCAGTGCACATGGGAACACATGCGCAGAAAAGGTCACTATTGAGCACGCTAAATAGTCACGCAGCGGCGGTTATACTTTTCAACCATATCCGCCGTGCCGTCTGCCTCGGCGCGGCGCTTTTCCGTCAACACATCCAAGGCACACCACACGATGCGCAGAATCGCCAAGCTAGACCGACTCCCCAGCCAACGCCGCCGCGCGCGCGGCTTCACCCTGATCGAAATCATGGTGGTGATCGTGATCCTGGGTGTGCTGGCTGCTCTGGTGGTGCCCAAGATCATGAGCCGTCCCGACGAAGCGCGTATTGTCGCCGCGCGTCAGGACATCTCGTCGATCATGCAGGCGCTCAAGCTATACCGGCTCGACAACGGCCGCTATCCCACCACCGAACAGGGCCTGACCGCTCTGGTGACCAAGCCGGCCGTCGAACCGGTGCCCAACAACTGGAAGGGCGGCGGCTACCTGGAAAAGCTGCCGAAGGACCCCTGGGGTCACCCGTACCAGTACCTGAACCCCGGCGTGCGCGGTGAAATCGACGTGTTCAGCTTCGGCGCGGACGGTCAGCCCGGCGGCAGCGGCAACGACGCCGATATCGGCAACTGGGAATAATCCCCCTCACTACCCATGCGTCCGGCGACGTTGCGCGGCCCCGCCGCCCTCTTCCACCGTCGCCGGATTGCCGGCTTCACGCTGCTGGAATTGCTGGTGGTCATGGTGATCGCCGGCATCGTCATTTCGCTGGTCGCCGTCAACGCCTCGCCCAATGAACGCGGGCGCGTGCTCGACGATGGCCAGCGCATTGCCCGCCTTTTCGAACTCGCCCAGGAAGATGCCCAGCTCGGGGCCCGGCCACTGGCCTGGGAGGGCGACGCCAACGGCTGGCGCTTCCTGGAATCCACGCCGCAGGGATGGCTGCCGATGCGCACCGACATCTTCGCGCCAGGCAAATGGCGGGTGCCGCTGGACGGCGCCGTGGTGGCCGAAGGCGGCCGCCGCCTGGGTAATGGTCCGGTCCGGCTGGTATTTGGCCGCGAGCTGATCGACGAGCCGCAGCGCCTGGTGCTGACACGCGGCAATATCCGCGTCGATGTGACCGGTGACGGCAGCGGCCGCTACGTGGCCACAGTCCTGCAATGAACGCCCTTCGCCCCCTTTCGGCTCGTCAAGCGGCCCGCCACGGCGGGTTCACGCTGATCGAGGTACTCGTCGCACTGACGATCCTTGCCGTGGCGCTCACCGCCGCGATGCGCGCGATGGGTTCGATGACCGAATCGAGCGCGTCACTCCAGCAGCGCATGCTGGCCGAGTTCAGCGCCGAGAATCACCTGGCCACGCTGCGTCTGTCGAAGACCTGGCCCGATCCCGGATCGCGCGGCTACGACTGTCCGCAGGGCGGCGTGGCGCTGTGGTGCGAGGAATCCGTCTCCGGCACGCCAAACCCTTCGTTCCGCCGCGTCGAGATCGCGGTTTATCCGTCGGCCGCCAACAAGTCCGTGCGGCTGGCCTGGCTTGTCACGCTGGTGCCCAATGAAACGCGCAACGTGCTCTGACCTTGGCCGCGGCTTCACGCTGCTCGAAATGCTGGTGGCGATCACGCTGCTGGCGGTGATGGCCGTGATCGGCTGGCGTGCGCTCGAATCGATGACACGCAGCCGCGAGCGGCTGGTCGATCATGACGCGCGGCTTGATGCGCTCAAGGTCCTCTACGGCCAGTTCCAGTCCGACTGCGAGCATCTGACCCAGCCGGCATTGCTTCAGGCGAGCCCGGTGGAACTTGCGCCGAACCAGATCCTGATGGTCCGCGATCGCCGCGATTCCGGCATGCCGCCCGCCTGGCAGGTGGTGACTTACCGTGTCGACGGCAACACTGTCGTACGCGCGGCCAGCCGTCAGGCGAACTCGCGCAATGAAGTGCAGAACGCGATCCAGGCGCTGCGGCAGGCGGGCGGCACGGGCATCCAAACACGCCCGCTGCTGGCTGACGCCGGACGGCTGTCCGCACGTGTCTGGGTGGAGCCGGCTGGCTGGCTGACAGACAACGGGCGCGTGAGTGCCGCCATCCAGCAGGGCAGCGCGGCGGCGGCCGTCGGCGCTGCCAGCGATGCGCAGGCAGCACTTGGCAACGTATCGAACAACGCCGCCATCCGGGCGATTGAGCTGACGGTGTTCGCGCGCATGGGCGATGGCGACACCCCGCGCCAGTTCCAGAAAATCTGCATGACGGGACTTTGATGATGCGCCGCCGCCCCACCCTGCTTTCCCCGACGTCGCGCCAGCGTGGCGCCGCGGTCGTCACGGCACTGCTGATCGTGACGTTGGCCGTAGTGGTGGTATCCGGCCTGCTCTGGCGCCAGCAGGTGCAGATCCGTTCGATCGAGAACCAGCGCCTGATGGCGCAGGCGCAGTGGATCGACCGCGCGGCGGTGGACTGGGCCCGCCTGATCCTGCGCGACGACCAGCGCCGCTCGAATATCGACTATCTCGGCGAGCCGTGGGCAGTTCCGGTGGCAGAAACGCGCCTGTCGGATTTCCTTGGCGCGGGGCTGCGCACGGACCAGAGCGGCGAGACATCGTTCGTGTCCGGCCGCATCCTGGACGCCCAGGCGCGCTTCAACCTGACCAACCTCTATCAATGGACGACCGATAGCACGGGGCGCACGCTCGGCCTCGACCCTGCGTCGGTGACGGCGTTTGGTCGCCTGCTTCAAACGCTCGGCATGAACGCGGCGCTGGCCGAACCCACGGCGCAGTATTTCCTGCGCGCGGCCAAGGGGGTGTCTGGCGATGGCCAGCCCGTGCCGCGCCCACCCGACAGCGTGCAGGATCTGCTCGCCATCCCCGGCTATACGCCCGAAATGATCGATACGCTCGACCGGTTCGTGACCGTGCTGCCCGAGCGTACCGCCGTCAACGCCAACACCGCGGAGGCCGAGGTGCTGGCGGCAGTAATCGACGGCCTGCCTCTCGACCGCGCGCGCGAACTGGTGCGCCAGCGCGACCGCTCCTACTTCAACAATACCGCCGACATCACGAAGCAGTTGCAGGCGATTGCGCCGCAAGCCACCGCCGGCGCCAATGTGCTCGACGTCCGCACGCGGTACTTCCTGATCTATGGGCTGGTGCGGCACGACCGCGCGCGGCGGCTAAAGGTATCGCTGGTCTACCGCGCCGACGTCCAGGGCAGCGGCAACACCACACGCATCATCTGGGTACGCGACGCGGACGCGATGCCCGCTGCAACCTGAACAAGCCCCATCCAGCCACGGATCGGAAGCCGCTTTTGTCCAGGCTCACGAACGCTTTTCGGCCGCCTGCAAGTTGGGATGGCACGCTATTGACGTTAGTTAGTCACACAGGCAAGGTATGCTGCTGCGCCGAACCCGGTCGGCTGTCAGCCGCCCGGCCAGCCGCCGCCGGGATGCCCTCAGCAAGATCTTGCATTGCCCGGGCGCTCCCGCCGGGCATCCTCGGCACGAAAGCTCCACTGATTACAGGGAAAATTTGAGCACCACCCTCTACGTCCGCCTGCCGCACCGGCCGCACGACCAGCCGCAACCGTGGCAGTTCGGCGCCATGCCTTTTGCGCTGGCACGCACGCCCGTAGGGGACAGGAGCCGTCGCCCGGCGTCCGGTCGCGCGCCCGAACTGTTGCGCGAAGGCCACGCCCTGCCTGCGGAAATGCCGGCGGCGGACCGCCTGGTGCTGATCGTCGCAGCCAGCGATGTGCTGCTGACGGCCGCCGTGGTGCCGCCGCTGCCCCCGGCCCGGCTGCGGCTTGCGCTGCCCAATCTCGTCGAGGACATGCTCGCCACCGACGCCGCGCCCTGCCACATCGCACTGGGCCCGGCACTCGATGGCGCTGCGCCATCGCGCGGGGCGCGCCGCCGCCTGCTGATGGTGACGGACCGCGCGTGGCTGCGCGCCGCGCTCGACCAGTTCGCCGAACACAAGCATCGCCGCCGGCACGTGGTGGCGGCCCAGCTTTGCCTGCCGCTGGTGCCGGCGATGGCCGGCGCACCCGAACCCGCAACCGAGCCCGCATTCGAGCCCGCATTCGATCCACTTCGCGAACCCGTGCTGGCCGTGGCGCCCGGACCTGAACCGGTGGCACGCACATCGGCCGCACCCGCGGCTGCGCAGCCCGCCGCGCCGGAGGTGCCAACGGCCGCCGGCGAACCGGAGCACCCCGCCACGCTGGTTGTGGAAGCGGCCACCTCTGCGCTGGCGCAGTCGGGCCTGCTGCTCGACACCGCAGCACCCGCGCCCGGCAATATCTCCCGTCTCTGGCAGTTGACCGTACGCACGGGACCTTACGAAGGCTTTGGCCTGCTGCTCAACAACAACGCGCTGGCCGCATGGCAGGCACTGGCCCCGGCGGGCCAATGGCACGGCGACAGCGCAGCACTGGCTGACGCACCCGTGCCGGCACTGCGCACGCAGCGTGCGCCAGCGCGCGCTACAGGCGTGTCCGAGACGTGGCGCATCTGGCTGGCTGGCGCCGACGAATGCCTGCAGCAGCCCCAGCTCGATCTGGCCCAGTTCGAATTCGCCCAGGGCCGCATGGATCGCTGGAACCTGCGTGCATGGCGTATGCCAGCCGCGCTGGCCATTACGCTGGTGCTCGTGCAGATCGTCGGCATGAACGTGCAGTGGATGATGTTGCGCAACGAAGCCAGGCGCCTGGAAACCGCTCAGGTGGACCTGCTGCACGCGGTATTTCCGAATGTGCCGCCCGTGGCGGAACCGGCGCTGCTGATGCGCCGACAGGTGGAGCAGTTGCGCACCGCCAGCGGCCGCAGCACGCCGAGCGATTTCCTGCCGCTTGCCGATGGCTTTGCGCGTGCCGCGCATGACCTGGCGCCCGACGCGCTGCTGCAGCTCGACTACCGCGCCGGCACGCTCTATGTCGCGCTCAAGCCCGGCACCAACACCGCCGCACTGCAGAACGCCGTGCGCCAGATCGGTCTGCAGATGGAAGAGGACAGGAATCCGCCGGACGCCGCCGTGCGGGCGGGCGGCGGGCCCACGCCACCCGGTTCGCGCTGGACCGTGAAGGCGGAAGGCAAGGTTGCGTCATGAAGCACGGCAATCAAACCGCCCTGACCGCGCGGCTCGCACGTCTCAAGCCGCGCATTCCGGAACGCTGGCGCGAACAGTTCGGCGCGTTCTGGAACGCGCGCAATCCGCGCGAGCAGGCCATCCTCGGCGGCGGCGCCGTGGTGCTTGTACTTGTTTTTGGCTACCTGCTGCTGTGGGAGCCCGCATCGATCGAACGTACGCGCCTTGCGCGCAACCTGCCGGCGCTGCGTGCCGATCTGGCGGAGATGGAAACGCTGGCGCAGGAAGCGCGCGGCCTGTCGGCCAATCGCGGGCCGTCGTTGCGCGGCGATGCGCTGACGCAGGCGCTGCAGGACAGCCTGGGGCAGCACGGCCTGAAGGCCACGCGCCTGATGGCGACAGCCGACAACGCCGTCCAGCTTCAACTGGACAAGGCGCCGTTCGGGTCCGTGGCCGGATGGCTGCAGGATGTGCGGCTGCAGCAGCGGCTCAAGGTCACCGATGCACGCATCAGCTACGTGGGTGCCACGGCGCTGGTCAACGTGACCGCGACGTTGCAGGGCCCCGACGCTGGCGGCCACTGATGGCGCGGCTTGAAGCCCTGCGCCTGCCGCGCCGGCAAGTCCGCGCGCCACGCGGCTGGCAGCGCTTGCGCTGGGCCGTGCTCGGTGCGGTCACGATCGGCGTGACCGTGGTTGCGTCGATGCCGGCCGTGTGGCTCGCGGATCGCGTCGCCAGCGAAACGCAACGCCGCGTGCTGCTGGCCGATGCGGCTGGCACGATCTGGCACGGCAGCGCCACGGTAGCGCTATCGGCCGGCGCGGACAGCCAGACCGCCACGGTACTGCCGGGCCGCCTGGCGTGGGACGTGGCGTTCTGGCCGCTGCTGACCGGCACGCTGCGCGTGGCGCTGACGCAGACCGAGGCGATGACCGCGCCGGTTGCCGTGGCGGTCACGCCATCGGGATGGAGCGTGCAGCCGGGCAGCATCCGACTGCCTGCGTCGCTGCTGGAGGGCATTGGCGCGCCGTTCAATACGCTGCGCCCGGACGGCACGATGCGTATCGAATGGTCGGCGCTGCAGGGCCGGTTCGCCGGCAACCAGAAGTACGGGCACCTGTCGATGCAACTCGACCAGATGTCCGCGGCAGTCAGCCGGCTGCGCCCGCTGGGCAGCTATCGCGCCGAGGTCGATCTGACCGGCGCGGACGGCAGGCTGCAGTTGAAGACCACGGCCGGGCCGCTGTACCTGGAGGGCAGCGGCACACTCGGCCAGCAGGCACGCTTCGATGGCACGGCACGTACCGACCCCGAAGTGGCCACCCAGCTGGCAGGCCTGATGAGCCTGCTGGGACGACATGAGGACAACGTGACCAGGCTGCGCTTCTGAGGCCCCCGCCACCGGCAGCCCGCTTTGAATCGATGATGAAAACCCGAGCCAACCAACCCGTCTTCCGTACCGCCTGCGCCCGCGCCGTTGTGCTGCTGTGCAGCCTGTCGCTGCTGGCGCCTGCACCACTCTGGGCCCAGGCCCAGCAGCCACCGCAACCGAACGACGTGAGTCCGCGCAATCGCGACCAGGTGGTGCTGAACTTCGTCAATGCCGATCTCGATTCGGTGGTGAAGGCGGTGGGCCAGGCCACTGGCAAGAACTTCGTGATCGACCCGCGCGTGAAGGGCACTGTGAACCTGGTCACGGAGCAGCCAGTCTCGCGCGCGCAGGCGCTGGAGACGCTCGGTTCCGTACTGCGCATGCAGGGCTACGCGATGGTGGAATCCAACGGCTTCACCAAGGTCGTGCCGGAAGCCGACGCCAAGCTGCAGGGTTCGCCCACGGTGATCGGCCCCGGCGGCAGCCGTGGTGACCAGGTGGTGACGCAGGTATTCCGCCTGAACTACGAATCGGCCAACAACCTGGTGCCAGTGCTGCGGCCGATGATCGCGCCGAACAACACGATCACCGCGTACCCGGCCAACAACACGCTGGTCATCACCGACTACGCGGACAACCTGCGCCGGCTGGCCCGCATCATCGCCGCCGTGGACGCGCCGGCATCGGGCGAAGTGGAACTCATACCGCTCAAGAACGCCGTGGCCAGCGATGCGGCAGTGGTCCTGCAGAAGCTGCTTGATCCGTCCGCCGCTGGCGGCGCCGGCGGCGGTGCAACCGACGCCAGCCTGCGCACCACCGTGGTGGCGGAGCCGCGCAGCAACTCGCTGATGATCCGCGCCTCCAGCCGCGCACGCGTGCAGCAGGCACGCCAGCTGATCGAGAAGATCGACCAGCCGTTCGCACGGCCCGGCAACATCTGGGTGGTGCCGCTCAAGAACGCCGATGCCGTGAAGCTTGCAGCGACGCTGCGCGCCATCGTCGCGGCCGACGGCAGCTTCTCCAGTTCGGCGCAGCCCGGTGGCGGCGCGGCCGGCATGGGCGGCGCGATGCAAACCACCTCGGCTCCGCAGACCGGCCAGTACACCGGCGGCGGCACCAGTACCGCCAACCGCACAGGCAGCAGCAGTTTCGGCGGTGGCGGCAGCAACGCTTTCTCGTCGTCGTTCGCCGTCAACCAGCAGCCGACCACGGGCGGCATCATCCAGGCCGACCCCTCGACGAACTCGCTGATCATTACCGCCAGCGAGCCGGTCTACCGCAACCTGCGCGGCGTGATCGACGACCTCGACGCGCGACGCGCGCAGGTCTACATCGAGTCGATGATCGTGGAAGTCAGCGGTACGCTGGACAGCCAGCTTGGCATCCAGTGGCAGGGGCTGATCAATTCTGGCGGCAACACCCAGGGATTCGCCGGGACCAACTTCGGCACGGGCGGCCAGAACATCATTAACCTGACCGCGGCCGCGGCGCTGTACAACCAGAACAAGACGGCCGGCCTGGCCGCCATCACCAACCTGGTGCCCGATGTCGCCGGGCTGAACATCGGCGTGGTCAACAAGGCGCTTGGCCTGGGTGCACTGCTGCACGCGCTGGGCCAGAACACGAGTGTGAACCTGCTGTCGACGCCGAACCTGATCACGCTTGAGAACGAAGAGGCCAAGATCCTTATCGGCCAGAACATTCCGATCACAACGGGTTCGTACGCACAGACCGGCAGCACCGCCACGGTGACGCCGTTCCAGACCTTCGACCGCAAGGACGTTGGCATCACGCTGCGCGTGCGCCCGACGATCTCCGAGGGCGGGCTGGTCAAGATGCAGATCTACCAGGAGTCCTCGACAGTGGTGCCCGGCACGCTCACGCTGCCGCAGGGCCCCACGACCAACGTGCGTTCGATCGAGACCAACGTGCTGGTGGACGATGGCCAGATCATCGTGCTCGGCGGCCTGATCGAAGACAACTACGGCGACAACGTGCAGAAGGTGCCGCTGCTTGGCGACATCCCTTACATCGGCTCACTGTTCCGCTACGAGAACAAGAACCGCTCGAAGACCAACCTGCTGGTGTTCCTGCGCCCTTACGTGATGCGTACGGCCAGTGCCACCGATCGCCTGACGCAGGACCGCTACGACTACATCCGCGGCCAGCAGCAGGGCTTCGTGTCGCCGAACATCGTGGTGCGTGATCAGAACACGCCGGTGCTGCCGCCGGCCGATGCGCCGACCACACCGTTTGTCGATCCGCGCTATAACGGTCCAGTACCCGGCCCGCTGCCGCTCGAGCCGGGACAGCCGTCAGCGCCTTCGTCGCAGTCCGTGCCGCAGTCCGCACCCAAGGCGCCGCCGCGTCCGCTGTCGCAAGGCTTCCAGGGCACGCAAGGCTAAAGCATCATCATGGCAACCGACACGCCAGTGACAATTTCCGCCGGAACGGAACCGCCACATGAGGCTGCGCTTGAGTCGTCACTCGAGACGCCCTCGCCGATGGCGGCGCGGCTGGTCTCGTACTCGTTCTCGCGCGAGGCGCCGCTGCTGATCGCGCATCAGCGCCCGGATGGCCTGGAGGTCTGGGTCAGCCGCAAGACTTCGCCGGCCGCGCTGGCGGAAGTGGCGCGCGTGCACGGTGCGTTGCATCTGCGCGTGCTGGAACAGGCCGCACTCGAAGCGGCAATGTCCGACGCCTACAACCGCCAGGATGGCTCCGCCGCACAGGTGGTGGGCGAGGTCGAGGGCGAAGTCGACCTGTCGCGCCTGATGCAGGACATTCCGGCCGTGGAAGACCTGCTGGAATCGGAGGACGACGCGCCGATCATCCGCATGATCAACGCGCTGCTGACGCAGGCCGCGCGCGAGCAGGCGTCGGACATCCACATCGAACCGTTCGAGTCGGCCTCGGTCGTGCGTTTCCGCGTCGATGGCACGCTGCGCGACGTGGTGCGCCCGAAGAAGGCGCTGCATGGCGCACTGATCTCGCGGATCAAGATCATGGCGCAGCTCGATATCGCCGAGAAACGATTGCCGCAGGACGGCCGCATCACGCTGCGCGTGGGCGGCCGCCCCGTTGACGTGCGCGTCTCGACGCTGCCCACCGGCCACGGCGAGCGCGCGGTGCTGCGTCTGCTGGACAAGGAAGCGGGCCGGCTCGACCTGGCCAAGCTCGGCATGTCGCCAACAACACTGGCCGGCTTTGACGACCTGATCCGCCAGCCGCACGGCATCGTGCTGGTGACCGGGCCGACTGGCTCCGGCAAGACCACCACGCTATACGCGGCGCTGTCGCGGCTGGACGCGCGCACGACGAACATCATGACCGTCGAGGACCCGATCGAATACGACCTCGACGGCATCGGTCAGACCCAGGTCAATCCGCGCATCGACATGACGTTCGGCAAGGCCCTGCGCGCGATCCTGCGGCAGGACCCGGACGTGGTCATGATCGGCGAAATCCGCGATCTGGAGACCGCGCAGATCGCGGTACAGGCATCGCTGACCGGCCACCTGGTGCTGGCTACCCTGCACACGAACGATTCGGCCTCGGCGGTGACGCGACTCGTCGACATGGGGATCGAGCCGTTCCTGCTGTCGTCGTCGCTGATCGGCGTGCTGGCGCAGCGGCTGGTACGCCGCCTTTGCCCGCAATGCAAGCGTGAGGAAGTGATCGAAGTCAGACCCGGTGAAGCCGAAACACTGCGAGCCGAGGGCAAGCCGCTGCAGCGCGTTTGGCACGCGGTGGGCTGCGAAAAATGCGGCCAGTCCGGCTATCAGGGCCGCATGGGTGTGTATGAACTGCTGACCGTCGATGCCGAAATCCAGACGATGATCCACCGGCAGCAGCCCGAATCCGAGATCAAGCAGGTGGCGCTGGCCAAGGGCATGCACACGATGCGCGGCGATGCGCAGCGCTGGATCGACAGCGGCGCCACGTCGCTCGAAGAGGTGCTGCGCGTGACGCGCGACTAAGCGGGATCAAGGAGCCGCATGCCAGCCTATCGCTACGAAGCCGCTGACGCCGCCGGTCGCGCCGATCGCGGCGTTATCGAGGCCGACAGCCCGAAGCAGGCGCGCTCGCAGTTGCGCGCACGCGGGCTCACGCCGATCACCGTCGATCCGCTCGCTGGCGCCGGGCTGGCAAAACGCAGCGGCGGCAGCGCATTCGTGCGGCGCCTGTCCACGCAGGAGCAGGCGCTGTTCACGCGCCAGCTTGCCAGCCTGATCGTCTCCGGCCTGCCGCTCGACGAGGCACTTGGCGCGCTGGCCGACCAGGCCGAGCGCCAGTATGTGCACGAGTTGCTCGCGGGTATCCGCGCCGAGGTGATGGGTGGCAGTTCGCTGTCCGTCGCGCTGGCCCAGAACCCGAAGGACTTCCCCGATATCTACCGGGCACTGGTCTCGGCCGGCGAACACTCGGGCCATCTGGGCATGGTGCTTGAGCGCCTGGCCACGTACATCGAGACACGCAACACGCTGACATCGAAGATCCGGCTTGCGTTCACGTACCCGGCCATCGTTACCGTCGTGGCGTTTGCGATCGTGATCTTCCTGCTGTCGTACGTGGTGCCGCAGGTGGTCAGCGTGTTTGCCAACACCAAGCAGAAGCTGCCCACGCTGACCATTGTCATGCTGTGGCTGTCGGATTTCGTGCGCAACTGGTGGTGGGCGGCGCTGGGGGTTATCGCTGTTGTTGTCGCAATCATTCGCCGCCTGCTGAAGCAGCCGGACATCCGGCTGGCGTGGCATCGGTGGCTGCTGACCGCGCCGCTCGTCGGCAAGCTGATTCGCGGATACAACACCGCGCGCTTTGCCAGTACGCTGGCGATCCTGGTTTCGGCCGGCGTGCCGATCCTGCGCAGCCTGCAGGCCGCCGGGGAAACGCTGACCAATCAGGCACTCAAGGCCAACGTCGAGGATGCCACCACGCGCGTGCGTGAAGGGGCATCGCTGGCGCGCGCGCTGGCCGCGCAAAACCAGTTCCCGCCCGTGCTGGTTCATCTGATCCGCTCGGGCGAAGCCACCGGCAACCTGCCCGTGATGCTCGATCGTGCGGCCACCGGCGAAGGCCAGGAACTGGAGCGCCGCACGCTGTTCCTGACCAGCCTGCTGGAGCCGCTGCTGATCCTGACGATGGGTGTAGTGGTACTGATGATCGTGCTGGCCGTGCTGATGCCGATCATCGAGATTAATCAGCTGGTCAGGTAGCGCAGCGGCGGTTTAAACGCCTGCCCTCTCCCCCGACCCCTCTCCCGCATGCGGG
>NZ_ALOU01000079.1 GCF_000292345.1 Cupriavidus sp. BIS7 | reverse complement strand
TCGCGCCCCGCCGTGAGCGCGTCATTTGCAGCAAGGCTCGTCGGATCATGCGCCAATGCCTGCTCATAGGCTCCCACGAGATCGATCGCGCTTGATTCTCCAGCGCTCAGGAGAAGCATGCAGCCCAAGGCCACCTGCCCGGCCCGCAGGGCCATACTCAGTCTTTTCATCGAAATAACTCTCAACGTCACACTTGCGATCAGACGGTCGCGGGGCGCTTGGCCCGGTACCAGGTCGCATACAGAGCGGGAAGGAAGACGAGCGTCAGCACCGTGGCAACGGCGAGCCCTCCCATGATTGCCCACGCCATGGGGCCCCAGAACACGGAATGGGTAAGGGGTACCATCGCCAGAATCGCCGCCAGGGCAGTCAGCACGATCGGTCGCAGTCGCCGCACCGCTGCCTCGACGATGGCCGTCCACAGTGCGACGCCCGCGCCCACGTCCTGATCAATCTGTACGACCAGGATCACCGAGTTGCGGATAATCATTCCAGCGAGGGCGATGACGCCCAACATGGCGACAAAACCGAACGGGATCCGGAACGCGGCCATGATCGCGCTCACGCCGATCAGCCCGAGCGGCGCGGTCATCAGAACCATCGCCATCTTCTTCATGTCCTGCAGCTGAATCATCAGCAATACGAGCACCGCGATGATCGTCACAGGCATCACCGCGAAAACGGAACGCTGGGCCTTTGCACTCGATTCGTAAGCGCCGCCGATCTCGATGCCATAGCCGAGCGGGAGCTCCTTCTTGAGGGTATCGATCCTGGGCTGCAACGCACGCGTTACGTCGGGCGCCTGCGCCCCGGCGATATCGGCACGCACGGTCATCGTCGGCACGCGGTTGCGCCGCCACAGCTCACCTTCCTCGCTGGCGAGCGTGAGCCGGGCTACTTGCGAGACCGGCACGAACTTTCCGTCGCGCACATAGATCTTGGCGTCCTTCAGGTTGTTCAGGTCCGTCCGTTCCGCTGCGACGAGGCGCGACACAACGTCGATATCCTGGTCTTCCTCGCGGAACTGCGTGATAGGCGTGCCCGAGATCGATGCCTCGAGCGCCTGCTTGATCTGGCCCGAACTGATGCCCAGTGCACGCGCCTTGTCCTGGTCGACGTCGACTTGCACGCGCTTGATGCGCTCGCTCCAGTCCTGGTTGACCTGGCGCACGTGCGGCTCCTCACGCATGATGGCCGCCACCTTGTCCCCGATGGCACGGACCTTGTCGTTGTCCTGGCCGTACACGCGGAACTGCACTGGATAACCGACGGGCGGACCGTTCTCGAGCCGGTTGACGCGGCCGCGCACGTTGGGGAACTTGTCTGCGAACAGCTTCTCGAGCTTTTCCTTCACGCGCTCACGTGCCTCGCCGCCCTTGGTCATCACCATCATTTCGCCGAGGTTCAGGTTCGGGGTCTGTGCATCGAGAGGCAGGTAGAAGCGCGGCGCGCCATTGCCAACGAAGCTGGTCACCGCGGCAATGTCCGGATCTCTCTTGAGCATCGCTTCGAGCTTCTGCACCTCGCTCTGGCTTGCCTCGAACGTCGAGGCCTCGGGCATCCACATATCCACGATCAGCTCGGCTCGATCCGATGCCGGAAAGAACTGCTGGGGCACTGCCTTGAACAGCACCAACGCGCCCACGAATGCGGCGAGCGTGATGCCGAGCACCCACACGCGCTGCCTCAGGCAGAAGTCAATGAAGTGGCGGAACTTGACATAGAAACCGCGCTGGTAGACCGCTTCCTCGTCATGCGACGCGTGCGCATGCTCCTTCAACAGCTTGAAACCGATGTACGGCGTGAACAGCACGGCCACGATCCACGACAACAGCAGCGAGATGCCCACCACCTGGAACAGCGAGTACACATACTCGCCGGTGCCGGACTTCGCGAAGCCGACCGGAAGAAAGCCCGCCGCCGTGATCAGCGTGCCGGTGAGCATCGGGAATGCAGTGGCCGTGTAGGCATAGGTGGCGGCGCGGAACTTGTCCCAGCCCTGCTCCAGTTTCAATGCCATCATCTCGACGGCAATAATGGCGTCGTCCACCAGCAGTCCGAGCGCAATGATCAGCGCACCCAGAGAGATGCGCTGCAAGTCGATGCCCATCACGTACATGGCCAGGAATGTCATGGCCAGCACGAGCGGGATACTGAGCGCGACGACCAGTCCGGTCCGCAAGCCCAGCGACAGGAAGCTGACCACGAGTACAATGATCACTGCCTCGGCCAGACTCTTCTTGAACTCGAATACGGAGTGCTCGACGACATGCGGCTGGTCGCTGACCGCGTGTATCTGCACGCCCACCGGCAAATTGGACTCGATCCGCTTGAGCGTTTCATCGAGCTTCGTGCCAAGCCGAATCACGTCGCCGCCCTTGCGCATGCTCACCGCCAATCCGATCGCCTCGTTGCCGTTGAAGCGCATCCGCGAGGTGGCCGGCTCCACAAAACCGCGACGGACGTCGGCGATATCGCCAAGACGGAAAGTGCGCTGGCCGGCACGGATGCCGATGGCGCGAATGCCTTCGACGGAGTCGAATTCGCCGCTCACGTCCAGCCGCACCCGTTCGGCGCTGGTTTGCACCGTCCCGCCCGACGTCACCACATTGGTTTGCGCGAGGGTCTGGGCAATCAGTGCCGGATCGATCCCCAGCGAAGCGAGCTTGGCGGTGGAAACTTCCACATAGATCTTCTGCTCCTGCTTGCCCACCAGATCGACCTTGTTGACGTCGTCGACACGCAGAAACTCGTTACGTGCGGCGTCCGCAATCCGTCGCAGATCGTCATAGTCAAAGCCGTCGCCTGTGATGGCGTAGAGGTTACCGAAGGTGTCCCCGAACTCGTCATTGAAGAAGGGCCCCTGCGTGCCCTGCGGCAGGGTATGGCGGATGTCCCCCATCTTCTTGCGGACCTGATACCACACATCTGGCACGGCGGACCGGGGTACGTCCTCACGAAGGTTGACCTTGATCTGCGCCTCCCCCGGCTTCACGTAGGTGGACGTATAGTCGATCTCCGCCACCTCCTGCAACTTACGCTCGAGCTTGTCGGCAACCTGGTCGGCCATCTGCTGCGCGGAACTTCCCGGCCAGTACGCCTGCACGACCATGGTCTTGATCGTGAACTCGGGGTCTTCCTTCTGGCCTAGGCTGCCGTAGGCCAGCAGGCCGGCCACGGACAGCAGCAACAGCAGGAA
>NZ_ALOU01000078.1 GCF_000292345.1 Cupriavidus sp. BIS7 | reverse complement strand
GAGAGGGCCAGCGGCTCAAGGCGCGACATGTCGCATTTTGAACCTCAAAGCCCTCTTCCCCGACCCCTCTCCCACGCCGTGGGAGAGGGGAGAACACGGACTGGAGTGAGACAAGAGATGAGCGACATTGCACTGGATATGCGCCACCACAAGCGCGCCTTTGCGGACTATCAACCGAAGCATTTCCTGTGGTCCGTCTCTGCGGACGGCAAGGTTGGCACGATCACGCTGAATCGGCCCGAGCGCAAGAACCCGCTGACGTTCGATTCCTATGCCGAGCTGCGTGATCTGTTCCGCGGCCTCTGCTACGCCACCGACATCAAGACCGTGGTCGTGACCGGCGCGGGCAGCAACTTCTGCTCTGGCGGTGACGTACACGAGATCATCGGCCCGCTGACGCGCATGACGATGCCGGAACTGCTCGACTTCACGCGCATGACCGGTGACCTGATCAAGGCCATGCGCGCATGCCCGCAGCCGATTATCAGCGCAATCGACGGCATCTGCGCCGGCGCTGGCGCGATGGTGGCGCTGGCGTCCGACATGCGTCTTGGCACGGCGCTGGCAAAGACCGCATTCCTGTTTGTGCGTGTGGGTCTGGCCGGTGCCGACATGGGTGCATGTTCGTTGCTGCCGCGCATGATCGGACAGGGGCGCGCGAGCGAGTTGCTTTACACCGGCCGTTCGATGAGCGCTGAGGAAGGCCTGCAATGGGGCTTCTTCAACGCGCTGCACGCGTCGGATACGTTGCTGGCCGAAGCCCAGGCGCTGGCCGCGCAGATCGCCGCAGGCCCGACCTTTGCGCATGGCGTGACCAAGAAGCTGCTGCATCAGGAATGGAATATGGGGCTGGACGAAGCGATCGAGGCCGAGGCCGAGGCACAGGCGATCTGCATGCAGACGCGCGACTTCCGGCGCGCCTACGACGCGTTCGTCGCCAAGCAGAAGCCCGTGTTCGAAGGCGATTGAGGAACTGATATGAGCGACAAGACCTACCTCGACCTGCCGTTCTTCGACGACGCCCATCGCACGCTGGAACGCGAGCTGGACGCCTGGTGCGGTGAAAACCTGCAGCACGTTGATCACCATGATGCCGATGCGGCCTGCCGCGCGCTGGTGCGCCAGCTCGGTCAGGCTGGCTGGCTGCGCTATTGCGTGCCGGCGGCTTTCGGCGGCGCACTGCCCGCGCTCGATTCGCGTGCGCTTTGCGTGCTGCGCGAAACGCTGGCACGGCACGATGGCCTGGCCGATTTCGCTTTTGCGATGCAGGGGCTCGGCTCCGGCGCCATCACACTGGCCGGCAGCGATGCCGTGCGCGAACGCTACCTGCCGCGCGTGGCGCGTGGCGAGGCGATTGCGGCGTTCGCGCTGTCAGAGCCGGAGGCCGGTTCCGACGTGGCCGCGATGCAATGCAGCGCCAGGCTGTCCGATGATGGTACGCACTACGTGCTGGACGGCGCCAAGACGTGGATTTCGAACGGAGGCATTGCCGACTTCTATTGCGTATTCGCCCGCACTGGTGAAGCGCCCGGTGCGCGCGGCATCACCGCGTTCGTGGTGGATGCCGATGCGCCGGGGCTGACCATCGCCGAACGGATCGACGTGATTGCGCCGCATCCGCTGGCAACGCTGCGCTTTGACAACTGCCGCGTGCCCGTGGGCAACCGGCTGGGCGACGCGGGGCAGGGCTTCAAGGTGGCGATGATGACGCTCGACATTTTCCGTGCCTCCGTGGCGGCCGCCGCGCTCGGCTTCGGCCGCGCCGCGCTGGACGATGCGCTGGCGCGCGCCACGTCGCGCCCGATGTTCGGCGGCGTGCTGGCCGATCTGCAACTGACGCAGGCTGCGATTGGCGACATGGCCACGGCCATCGATAGCGCCGCACTGCTGACCTATCGCGCCGCGTGGCTGCGCGACGTGAAGCAGCAGCGTACGACGCGCGAAGCGGCGATGGCCAAGATGGTTGCCACGGAGAACGCGCAGCAGGTGATCGATCGCGCGGTGCAGATCTTTGGCGGCCTTGGCGTCAAGGTTGGCACACGTGTGGAGGGTCTGTATCGCGAGATCCGTTCACTGCGGATCTACGAAGGCGCCACCGAAGTGCAGAAGCTGATCATTGCGCGCGAGACGCTGGCAGCTCGATAGAACACGCGATAGAACACGCGATAGAACACGAGACAGGAGACAAGCATGGCCGCCCCCAACCAAGCCACCGCTCATGTTGATACCTTTGCGCGGGACCGGCTGCCCCCGCCGGGTACGTGGCCGGTATTCCAGTTCAACGACGATACGCGCTACCCCGATCGCCTCAACGCGGCGGTGGAGCTTGTGGACCGCCACGTCGCTGCGGGCAACGGCGCGCGCGTGGCGGTGCGCCATGAGCGCGACGGACGCATCGAGACCGTGACCTATGCCGGGCTGGCCGCGCTGGTCAATCGCATCGCGCATGTGCTCGTCGAGGACATGCGGCTGGTGCCGGGCAACCGCGTGCTGCTGCGTGGCCCGAACAACCTGATGATGGCGGCAAGCTGGCTGGCCACGCTCAAAGCGGGGCTGATCGCGGTGCCAACCATGCCGCTGCTGCGCGCCAAGGAGCTCAAGCAGATCATCGACAAGGCCCAGGTGACGGCCGCGCTGTGCGATGCGCGCCTGCGCGACGAGCTGGAAGCCAACCAGCGTGCCGATGGCGAGCACTTCTGTCCGACGCTGGCCCAGGTGCGCTACTTCCATGGCGAAGGCGCCGACGCGCTGGAGACGGCGATGGCCGGCAAGCCGGAAACGTTCACCGCCTGCGACACGGCCGCCGACGACATCTGCCTGATCGCGTTCACCAGCGGCACCACGGGGCAGCCCAAGGGTACGATGCACTTCCACCGCGATGTGCTGGCGATGTGCGACCTGTTCCCGCGTCATGTGCTCAAGCCCACGCCCGATGACATCTTCTGCGGCACGCCGCCGATCGCGTTCACGTTCGGGCTTGGCGGCATGCTCTGCTTTCCGTTGCGTATCGGCGCGAGCACGGCGCTTGCCGAGAAACTTACGCCGGAGCTGCTGCTCAAGCTGATCCAGGACCATCGTGCAACGATCGTCTTCACGGCGCCAACGTTCTATCGCCAGATGGCAACGCTGGTGAAGAACTTCGACCTGTCGAGCCTGAAGAAGAGCGTATCGGCGGGCGAAGCGCTGCCCGATGCGACACGGCAGGCGTGGAAGGCCGCCACCGGCATCGAGATGACCGATGGCCTGGGCGGCACGGAGATGATGCATATCTTCGTTTCCAGCGCCGGTGCCGATGTACGTCCCGGCGCGGTGGGCCGCGTGGTCCCCGGCTACGAAGCGCGCATCGTCGACGAGAACATGCAGCCGGTGCCGCCGGGCACGGTTGGCAAGCTCGCGGTGCGCGGCCCCACCGGTTGCCGCTATCTCGACGATCCGCGCCAGGAAGCGTACGTGCGCGATGGCTGGAACCTGCCGGGCGACACGTTCATGGCTGACGCCGATGGTTACTACTTCTATCAGGCACGTTCGGACGACATGATCATCTCGGCCGGCTACAACATCGCGGGGCCCGAGGTCGAGGGATCGCTGATGCGCCACGAATGGGTGGCCGAATGCGGTGTGGTGGGTGCGCCGGACGCCGAGCGCGGGCAGGTGGTGACCGCCTACGTGGTGCTGCGGCCGGGCGTGGAGGCCAGCGATGCCACGCGGACTGCGCTGCAGGACTACGTCAAGCGCGAGATCGCCCCGTACAAGTATCCGCGCCGCATCGAGTTCGTGGGGGCGCTGCCGCGTACCGAGACCGGCAAGCTGCAGCGCTTCCGCCTGCGGCAGATGGCGACGGAGGGCGCGCAGCCATGAGCGAGGTATTCCGCAACCAAGTCCGAGTGCGCTTCAAGCATTGCGATACGGCCGGCATCGTCTTCTACCCGCGCTACTTCGAAATGCTGAACGACTTTATCGAGGACTGGTTTGCCGACGCGCTCGACTGGCCGTTCGATGCCATGCACATCTCGGGCCACGCGGGCGTGCCGACCGCCGAGTTGCAGTGCCGCTTCGAAGCGCCGAGCCGGCTTGGCGAACTGCTGACGCGCGAGTTGCGTGTGTCGCATATCGGCCGCAGCAGTTTCTCGGTGGAGGTCCGCCTGGCGGGCCCCGACGATAGCACCCGCATGCACGTTTCACAGCGGCTTGTGTGCGTCGATACGCGCACGATGACCGCCCAGTCCCTGCCGGACCAGGTGCGCACCGCGATGGGGCGGTACCTGACGGCCTGACGAACAACCTGAACAATTTTATTGATACGGATATCGACATCATGCTGAAAACACTGCAACCGCCCGACTGGGCACCCCCGAAGGGTTACGCCAACGGCATCCTCGCCGAAATGCAGGTGGGCAGCCGCCTGATCTTCGTCGGCGGGCAGATCGGCTGGAACGGCCAATGTGAATTCGAGACCGACGATTTCGGGCTGCAGGTGGCGCAGACGCTGCGCAATATCGTTGCGGTGCTGGAGCAGGGCGGGGCACGCCCGGAGCACATCGCACGCATGACCTGGTATGTGAAGGACAAGGCCGCGTACGTGAATGCCTACAAGGCAATCGGGCAGCACTACCGCGACATCATCGGCCGCCATTTCCCGGCGATGACCGCGGTGGAGGTGGCCGATCTCGTCGAGCCGCGTGCCAAGGTGGAAATCGAGGTCACGGCCGTTGTGCCGCCATCCGCGTGATGCGGGCGCCGGGTGGCATGGTCGACATGCCGCCCGCGCTGTGCGTCATCGCAAGTCCTTGAATACTTGAGAAATTGGGCGCCGCGGGATATAATTCGAAAGTTTCGCTTTCAGAACCCTTCACCCTAGCGCCTACCGTATTCCACCTTCCGCCGCCCCCCATTCGCGAGGGCTATTCGTGCATCTTGCAGACATTGTGCAAAGTGACGAAAACGCCGCCGCCGCGAGTCTCGCCATCCAGATGGCCACGGACTCGCCCACGGGGCACGAGGCGTTGAGCAGGTCGGTCACGGGGTGAATCCAGCAGGAGCCTACCCGTGTTACCGTCTTTTCCGTCCGCCATCCTCGCGCTTGCAGACGGCACGGT
Organism: Cupriavidus sp. BIS7; assembly: GCF_000292345.1. GTDB lineage: Bacteria > Pseudomonadota > Gammaproteobacteria > Burkholderiales > Burkholderiaceae > Cupriavidus. The sequence goes on along the minus strand of NZ_ALOU01000078.1, from coordinate 40,864 downwards.
CTTTCGTGGCTATTCCATCGGCGCTTCCGGCCATACGATCGGCGAAGTGGTGTTCAACACCGCTATCACCGGTTATCAGGAAATCCTCACCGACCCGAGCTATTCCCGGCAGATCGTCACGCTGACGTATCCGCATATCGGCAATTACGGTGTCAATCCTGAGGATGTTGAAGCCACGAAAGTCCATGCCGCCGGCCTGATCATCAAGGATCTGCCGATCCTGGCCTCCAATTTCCGCAAGGAACACACGCTCGGCCATTACCTGAAGCAGGAAAAGGTCGTGGCGATTGCAGGTATCGATACCCGCAAGCTGACCCGCATCCTGCGCGAAAAGGGTGCCCAGAACGGCTGCATCCTGGCTGGCGAGGACAACGTGCAGAAGGCCATCGACCTGGCACGCTCGTTCCCGGGCCTGTCCGGCATGGACCTGGCCAAGGTGGTCTCCGTCAAGGAACCGTACGAGTGGACCCAGACCGAGTGGAAGCTGGGCGAGGGCTACGGCAAGCAGGACAAGCCGCAGTTCCACGTCGTGGCCTATGACTACGGTGTCAAGTTCAACATCCTGCGCATGCTGGCCGAGCGCGGCTGCAAGGTTACGGTGCTGCCGGCGCAAGCCAGCGCGGCCGACGCCCTGGCGCTGAATCCGGACGGCATCTTCCTGTCGAACGGCCCCGGCGACCCTGAGCCTTGCGACTACGCAATCGCCGCCACGCGAGAGTTCCTCGCCCGCGGCATTCCCACGTTCGGCATCTGCCTGGGTCACCAGATCATGGCCCTGGCCGTGGGCGCCAAGACGCTCAAGATGAGCACGGGCCACCATGGCGCCAACCATCCGGTCAAGGACCACGATGACGGCCGCGTGGTGATCACGTCGCAGAACCACGGTTTTGCTGTCGATGCATCGACGCTGCCGGCCAACGCGCGTGTGACGCATACGTCGCTGTTCGACGGCACGCTGCAGGGCTTCGCGCTGACCGACAAGCCGGCGTTCTGCTTCCAGGGTCACCCGGAAGCGTCGCCGGGCCCGCACGATATCGCGTACCTGTTCGATCGCTTCACGAAGCTGATGCAGGACGCGCGTGCGAAGGCCGCTGCCTGATAACGAGAGCCTGAACAGGAAACACCCGTGAACGCCTTTATGCTCGCCAACTTCGGCATCACCGATTTCTGGACCTATGTGCTGGGCACGATCTTCATCGTGCTGCTGCCGGGGCCGAACTCGATGTACGTGCTGTCGGTGGCCGCCCAGCGCGGCGTGCGTGCCGGCTACAAGGGCGCGTGCGGCGTGTTCCTCGGCGATGCCATCCTGATGGTGCTGTCGGCCGCCGGCGTGGCGTCGCTGCTCAAGGCCAGCCCGGCGCTGTTCCACGTGATCAAGTACGTGGGCGCCGCTTACCTGGCCTGGGTCGGCTTCCAGATGCTGCGCGGCGCGCTGCGCAACTGGTCGAAGCCGGCTGAAGCGGGTGCGAAGGCGGCCGAGGTGCCGCTGGACCGGTCGGCCAATCCGTTCAGCAAGGCGCTGTTCATCAGCCTGCTGAACCCGAAGGCCATCCTGTTCTTCATCTCGTTCTTCATCCAGTTCGTGGATCCGCAGTTCGGCTATCCGGCGCTGTCGTTCGTGGCGCTGGGCCTGGTCTGCCAGATCTGCAGCTTCGCCTACCTGACCACGATCATCTTCGTGGGCGCGAAGCTGGCCGATGCGTTCCGCCGCCGACGCCGCCTGTCCGCAGGCATGTCGAGTGGTGTCGGGGCGATGTTCATCGGCTTCGGCGCCAAGCTGGCCACTGCCACACTGGGCTGACGGCCTACAACCTGATATCCGGCACGGCTCGCGCCAAACGCGCGGGCCGGCCAACAAAGAGAGCGTGCAATGCCAAAGCGCACAGACATCAAGAGCATCCTAATCATCGGCGCGGGCCCGATCATCATCGGCCAGGCGTGCGAGTTCGACTACTCCGGCGCACAGGCCTGCAAGGCGCTGCGCGAAGAGGGCTACAAGGTCGTCCTGGTCAACTCGAACCCGGCGACCATCATGACGGACCCGAACACGGCCGACGTGACGTACATCGAGCCCATCACGTGGGAAGTGGTCGAGCGCATCATCGAGAAGGAGCGCCCGGACGCGATCCTGCCGACCATGGGCGGCCAGACCGCGCTGAACTGCGCGCTGGACCTGCACCGCCACGGCGTGCTGGCCAAGTACAACGTCGAACTGATCGGCGCGTCGCCGGAAGCCATCGACAAGGCCGAAGACCGCCAGAAGTTCAAGGACGCGATGACCAAGATCGGTCTCGGTTCGGCCAAGTCGGGCATCGCCCACTCGATGGACGAAGCTGTGGCCGTGCAGTCGCGCATCGCCCAGGAAACCGGCACCACCGGCTACCCGATCGTGATCCGCCCGTCGTTCACGCTGGGCGGCTCGGGCGGTGGCATCGCCTACAACCGCGAAGAGTTCGAAGAGATCTGCAAGCGCGGCCTGGACCTGTCGCCGACGCGTGAACTGCTGATCGAGGAATCGCTGCTGGGCTGGAAGGAATACGAGATGGAAGTGGTCCGCGACAAGGCGGACAACTGCATCATCATCTGCTCGATCGAAAACCTGGACCCGATGGGCATCCACACCGGTGACTCGATCACCGTGGCCCCGGCTCAGACGCTGACGGACAAGGAATACCAGATCCTGCGTAACGCCTCGCTGGCCGTGCTGCGCGAGATCGGCGTGGACACCGGCGGCTCGAACGTGCAGTTCTCGATCAATCCGCAGGATGGCCGGATGATCGTGATCGAAATGAACCCGCGTGTGTCGCGTTCGTCGGCGCTGGCCTCGAAGGCCACGGGCTTCCCGATCGCCAAGGTCGCGGCCAAGCTGGCCGTTGGCTACACGCTCGACGAGCTCAAGAACGAAATCACCGGCGGCCAGACCCCGGCCTCGTTCGAACCGTCGATCGACTACGTGGTCACCAAGGTGCCGCGTTTCGCGTTCGAGAAATTCCCGCAGGCCGACAGCCACCTGACCACCCAGATGAAGTCGGTGGGCGAGGTGATGGCCATGGGCCGCACGTTCCAGGAATCGTTCCAGAAGGCGCTGCGCGGCCTGGAAGTTGGCGTGGACGGCCTGGACGAAAAGTCGACCGACCGCGATGAAGTGATCGAGGAAATCGGCGAAGCCGGCCCGGACCGCATCTGGTACGTGGGCGACGCATTCCGCCTGGGCATGTCGCTGGAAGAAGTGCAGGCCGAGACCGACATCGATCCGTGGTTCCTGGCCCAGATCGAAGACATCGTCAAGGCCGAAGGCCTGGTGCGCAACCGCACGCTGGAAAGCCTGTCGGCCCCCGAACTGCGCTACCTGAAGCAGAAGGGCTTTTCGGATCGCCGCCTGGCGAAGCTGCTGAAGACCGACGCGAAGTCCGTGCGCCAGGCGCGTCTGGCCCAGAACGTTCGCCCGGTCTACAAGCGCGTGGACACCTGCGCGGCTGAGTTCGCCACCAACACCGCCTACATGTACGGCACGTATGAAGCCGAACACGGCGAGTGCGAGGCGGACCCGACCACGAACAAGAAGATCATGGTGCTGGGCGGTGGTCCGAACCGGATCGGCCAGGGTATCGAGTTCGATTACTGCTGCGTGCACGCCGCGCTGGCGCTGCGCGAAGACGGGTACGAGACCATCATGGTCAACTGCAACCCGGAAACGGTTTCCACCGACTACGACACGTCGGACCGCCTGTACTTCGAGCCGCTGACGCTGGAAGACGTGCTGGAAATCGTCGACAAGGAAAAGCCGGTTGGCGTGATCGTCCAGTACGGCGGCCAGACCCCGCTGAAGCTGGCGCTGGACCTGGAAGCCAACGGCGTGCCCATCATCGGCACGAGCCCGGACATGATCGACGCCGCGGAAGACCGCGAGCGCTTCCAGAAGCTGCTGCAGGAGCTGGGCCTGCGTCAGCCGCCGAACCGCACCGCGCGTGCCGAGGACGAAGCCCTGCGCCTGGCCGAGGAAATCGGCTATCCGCTGGTGGTGCGTCCGTCGTACGTGCTGGGTGGCCGCGCGATGGAAATCGTGCACGAGCCGCGCGACCTCGAGCGCTACATGCGCGAGGCCGTGAAGGTCTCGAACGACTCGCCGGTGCTGCTGGACCGCTTCCTGAATGACGCCATCGAGTGCGACGTCGACGCCCTGTGCGACGGCAAGCGCGTGTTCATCGGCGGCGTGATGGAGCACATCGAACAGGCAGGCGTCCACTCGGGCGACTCGGCCTGCTCGCTGCCGCCGTACTCGCTTTCGCAGGCTACGGTCGACGAACTGAAGCGGCAGACCGCCGCAATGGCCAAGGCGCTGAACGTGGTGGGCCTGATGAACGTGCAGTTCGCAATCCAGCAGAAGAACGGCGAGGACATCGTCTACGTGCTGGAAGTGAACCCGCGCGCGTCGCGTACCGTGCCGTACGTGTCGAAGGCTACCGGCCTGTCGCTGGCCAAGATCGCCGCGCGCTGCATGGCCGGCCAGTCGCTGGACTCACAAGGGATCGGCGACGAAGTCGTGCCGCCGTACTACAGCGTCAAGGAAGCCGTGTTCCCGTTCAACAAGTTCCCGGGCGTTGACCCGGTGCTTGGACCGGAAATGCGTTCGACCGGTGAAGTGATGGGCGTGGGCAAGGTGTTCGGCGAAGCGCTGTTCAAGAGCCAGCTTGCAGCCGGTTCGCGCCTGCCCGAGAAGGGCACGGTGCTGATCACGGTCAAGGACAGCGACAAGCCGCGCGCCGTGAGCGTGGCCCGCATGCTGCATGACCTGGGCTACCCGATCGTTGCCACGCGTGGCACGGCGTCGGCCATCGAGGCCGCAGGCATCCCGGTCAAGGTGGTCAACAAGGTCAAGGACGGCCGTCCGCACATCGTGGACATGATCAAGAACGGCGAACTGGCGCTGGTGTTCACCACCGTCGACGAGACGCGCACGGCAATCGCCGACTCGCGCTCGATCCGTATCGCCGCGCTGGCCGCCCGCGTGCCGTACTACACCACCATCGCCGGCGCCAACGCCGCAGTGGAAGGTCTGAAGCACATGCAAAGCCTGGAGGTCTATGACCTGCAGGGCCTGCACAAGCAACTGGCCTGAAGCATCCGAAGTGCCTGATGCTGCAGTGCGGGGGAAGCGACCCGCCTGCAGCGGCCCCGCCGCCGGGTTGATACCGGCAGCGGTTCTGGCCTAAACTACGTCGAATTCGTTGACCGGACGGGCCATGTGCCGTGCGGTCCCACCCGAAAGCCGCGGTTGAGCGGAAGTGCTGCCTGGCAGGTGTTGCCGGCGGTACGGCTCCAGCTCCGCTGCGGCTCATTTTTTTGTTGAACAAGACAATGAGCACCATTCCGATTACCAAGCGTGGCGCCGAACTCCTGAAGGAAGAGCTCCAGCACCTCAAGGCCGTCGAACGTCCCGCGGTGATCAATGCCATCTCCGAGGCCCGCGCACAGGGTGACCTGTCGGAAAATGCCGAATACGACGCTGCCAAGGAAAAGCAGGCATTCATCGAGGGCCGCATCCTGGAAGTGGAGGCAAAGCTGTCCGCCGCACAGGTCATCGACCCCACTCAACTTGACACGGACGGCCGCATCGTCTTTGGCGCCACGGTGGACCTGGAAGACCTGGAATCGGGCAGGCCCGTGAGCTACCAGATCGTTGGCGACGACGAAGCCGACCTGGACAGCGGCAAGATTTCCGTGAGCTCCCCAATTGCCCGCGCGCTGATCGGCAAGTTCGAAGGCGACGTGGCCACCGTGCTGGCCCCTGGCGGCGAGCGCGAATACGAAGTCATCACGGTGCGCTACATCTGACGCGGGACAGACGTGTTTTCGTCTTCCTACGCCAACCTGCCGCCGCTGCCGCACCGGCTATTCCTGCTGCTGACCGTGATCTGGGCCGGTAGCCTGTGGACGGTTGGCTACATGGTGGCGCCCACGTTGTTCGCGGTGCTGCCAAGCCGCGAGACGGCCGGCATGATCGCCGGTCATCTGTTCCGCTATGAGGCCATCCTCGGCATTACCGTGGGTGTGCTCCAGCTTGTGCTCTGCAATGTGCTGATCCGCCGCGGCGCGGCGCGCTACCGCTCGTTGCGGTGGGTCGTGCTGGCGATGCTGGTATGTGTGCTGGCCGGCTATTTCGGCGTGCAGCCGCTCATGGAAGGGCTCAAGGCCAAGGCTCAGGCACTCAGCCTGGGCGTGTCGGAGTCGCCGTACAGGAGCGAGTTCGGCATGCTGCACGGGGTGTCGAGCGTGATCTACCTTGTGCAGAGCCTGCTGGCGCTGGTACTCGTATGGCGCGCCAGCGCGCCACGTTCGGCAGGGGAATGAAAAAAGGCGGCCTGGGCCGCCTTCTGGTTGGAGTGGGTGCAGGTGGCCGGTTCGGCCACGGCATCAACCCAACGCCTTCTTCTTCTGGCTGGCCGGACGCGCGCGCGAACGCTTGACGTTGCCGCCCTGGGTCACACGCTCGTTGCCCAGCACGGTTACTGCCGTGCGACTGGGGCGGCGCTGCCCGGTTTTGGCCGGTTTGCGAACCATCACGGTACGCGGTGCGGCGCCGGTACCAAGCCGACGGTGCTGGCCATGGCCGAGTTCGTCCGGCTGGTTTTCCTTCAGGCGGGCGGGGCCCGGACGCCAGATCACGAGCAGCTTGCCGATGTGCTGGATCGGCGCGGCGTCGAGTTCGTCGCAGATGGATTCGTAAATGGCCACGCGCGTATCGCGCTCGTCGCCAAACACGCGAATCTTGATCAGATCGTGGGCCGCCAGGCTGCGGTCGATCTCGGCCAGGACCGCACGGGTCAGGCCTTCTGCGCCGATCATGACCACGGGATTGAGGCTGTGGGCGCGCGAGCGCAGGTCGGAGCGTTGGGCGGGAATCAGTTGTAGGGCTGGCATAGAGGGCAAAAAGCGATTTGGCGCGTATTATCCGCCAAAATGTCGTCGGCAGGCGGCAAAGATCTCCAAATCGGGAGAAAAAGCTGCGTACAGTCACACGACGTGCGCTGGCACTCCCGCAAAACAGGCATGTCTCAGGATGTCCAAGGGCAAGAACAAGTTCAACCAGTCGTGGCTGCACGACCACATCAACGATCCGTACGTAAAGATGGCCCAGCGCGAGGGCTATCGCGCCCGCGCGGCCTACAAGCTCAAGGAGATCGACGAGCAGGACAAGCTGATCCAGCCGGGCCATGTCATCGTCGACCTGGGTGCGGCGCCGGGCAGCTGGAGCCAGTACGCCCGCAACAAGCTGGCGGCATCGTCACGTGCCAAGGACGGCCGGATCGACGGCGCCGTGGTGGCGATCGACATCCTGCCGATGGAGCCGGTGGCCGATGTGACGTTCATCCAGGGCGATTTCCGCGAGGAAGAGGTGTTCCGCCAGCTTGAGGAAGTGGTGCTGGAGGCGTCGGGCGGATCGCGAATCGACCTTGTTATCTCGGATATGGCCCCCAACTTGTCGGGTGTAGCGTCGGCCGACTCCGCGCGGATCGAGTATTTGTGTGACCTGGCACTGGATTTTGCCCAGGCGCACCTGAAGCCGGAAGGGTCGTTGCTGGTCAAGTGTTTCCACGGGTCGGGCTACAGCCAGATCGTGGAAAAGTTCAAGCGGCAGTTCAAGGTCGTCGCCAAGCGCAAGCCCAAGGCGTCGCGCGACAAGTCTTCAGAAACCTTCATTCTTGGGCGTTACCTGAAGTCGGTGGACTGAAAACGGGCCGCCGGACCCCTCCGGAGGAGGGATCCGCGGGGCAGCGCGCAGCGTGGCTTGCCCCGAACGGGCCGTATCGGGCACTATCAGGCCCATAGATTCAGATTTCCCTGCGGGGGCGGGCGCTGCATTACAATGCAATGCAGCTACCCGTTGGCAAGGCAATTGCAAAGGAGTTCGGCCTTGAATAACAACCTGTTTCAAAAGGCGGCAATCTGGCTCGTAATCGCGCTGGTTTTGTTCACCGTCTTCAAGCAGTTCGACAAACCACGTGCCCAGGAAGGTGTCACCTATTCGCAGTTCATGGATGACGCCAAGAACGGCAAGGTGTCGCGCGTCGACGTACAGGGCCGCAACCTTGTGGTGTCGCCCAAGGAAGGGGCGAAGTACACGATCATCTCGCCGGGCGACATCTGGATGGTCGGCGATCTGATGAAGTACGGCGTCCAGGTGACCGGCAAGGCCGATGACGAGCCGAACGTGCTGGTCCAGGCGTTGTACTACCTTGGACCGACGCTCCTGATCATCGTGTTCTGGTTCTACATGATGCGACAGATGCAGGGTGGAGGGAAAGGCGGCGCCTTCTCCTTCGGCAAATCCCGTGCGCGTCTGATCGACGAAAACCAGAACGCCGTTACCTTCGCCGACGTCGCCGGCTGCGACGAGTCGAAGGAAGAAGTGGTCGAGCTGGTCGACTTCCTCAAGGATCCCCAGAAATTCCAGAAGCTGGGCGGACGCATTCCGCGCGGCGTGCTGCTGGTTGGTCCCCCGGGTACCGGCAAGACGCTGCTGGCTCGTGCGATTGCCGGTGAGGCCAAGGTGCCGTTCTTCAGCATCTCGGGTTCCGACTTCGTGGAAATGTTCGTCGGCGTGGGCGCGGCCCGCGTGCGCGACATGTTCGAGAACGCCAAGAAGCAGGCTCCCTGCATCGTGTTCATCGACGAAATCGACGCGGTCGGCCGCCATCGTGGCGCCGGCATGGGCGGCGGTAACGACGAGCGCGAACAGACCCTGAACCAGATGCTGGTCGAGATGGATGGCTTCGAGGCCAACTCGGGCGTGATCGTGATTGCCGCGACCAACCGTGCCGATGTGCTCGACAAGGCGCTACTGCGTCCGGGTCGTTTCGACCGCCAGGTCTACGTGGGCCTGCCGGATATCCGCGGCCGCGAGCAGATCCTGAAGGTCCATATGCGCAAGGTGCCGATCGGCAACGACGTCGACGCGTCGGTGATCGCGCGCGGCACGCCTGGTTTCTCGGGCGCCGACCTGGCCAACCTCGTCAACGAGGCCGCGCTGTTTGCCGCCCGCCGCAACAAGCGCGTGGTGGACATGCAGGACTTCGAGGACGCGAAGGACAAGATCTACATGGGCCCGGAGCGCAAGTCGACGGTCATGCGCGAGGAAGAGCGCAAGGCCACGGCTTACCACGAGTCCGGCCATGCGGTAGTGGCCAAGCTGCTGCCGAAGGCCGACCCGGTGCACAAGGTCACGATCATGCCGCGCGGCTGGGCGCTGGGCGTAACCTGGCAACTGCCGGAGCATGACAAGTACTCGAAGTACAAGGACAACATGCTCGAGGAGATCGCTATCCTGTTTGGCGGACGTGCTGCCGAAGAGGTGTTCCTCAATGCAATGAGCACCGGCGCTTCGAACGACTTTGAGCGTGCTACCAAGATTGCCCGCGACATGGTGACCCGATTCGGCATGAGCGACACGCTCGGCGCGATGGTCTATGTCGACACCGAGCAGGATGGCATGTTCGGCAAGCTGTCGTCGAAGACCGTGTCCGAAGCCACTCAGCAGAAGGTCGATTCCGAGATCCGTCGCATCATCGACGAGCAATACGCGCTGGCCAAGCGCCTGCTTGAAGAGAACCGCGACAAGGTCGAGGCGATGACCAACGCGCTGATGGAATGGGAAACGATCGACGCCGAGCAGGTCAACGACATCATGGCCGGCCGCCCGCCGCGCCCGCCGCGCAGCGCGCAGGGCCCGAGCGGCGGTGGCAGCACGCCTTCGGGCGGCTCGCCGGTGGCGCCGACCAACGCGCCCGCCACGGCTCGCGCGGACGAAACGGCGTAATTGGGCGGTAGTCGCGGAGGCCATCCCCAGCCGGGATAGTTTCTGATAGCCTCTCAGGCCGGTGCCTTGCGCACCGGCCTTTTTGTATTCAGGACACGCATCTTGTCGACCGAGTTTTTCCAGTGCGGGCGCTATCGCTTTGCTCGCAATCGCTGCCCGCTGGTAATGGGCATCCTCAATGTGACTCCCGATTCGTTTTCCGATGGTGGCGAGCATGCCACGCGTGACGCGGCACTGCGCCACGCGGAGCAGATGATTGCCGAGGGTGTCGACATCATCGATATCGGCGGGGAATCGAGCCGCCCGGGTTCGGCCGCGCTGCCGCTTGAACAGGAACTCGATCGCGTCATGCCGATCGTCGAGGCACTGGTGGATTGCGGCAAGCCGTTGTCAATCGATACCTATAAGCCGGAGGTCATGCGCGCGGCACTGGCGGGCGGAGCCGATCTGATCAACGATATCTGGGGCTTTCGCATGCCCGGTGCCGTCGAGGCAGTTACGGCAGGGCAGTCGGGGCTATGCGTGATGCATATGCAGCGGGACCCCCAGACGATGCAGGAGGCCCCGCAGTACACCGACGTGGTGGCCGAAGTCGAGGCGTTCCTGCGCGAAAGGGTGTCAACCCTGCGTGCGGCGGGCGTCGACGAAACACGCATCTCGCTCGATCCGGGCTTTGGGTTTGGCAAGACTCCGGATCATAATCTCCGTTTGCTCGGACAATTGCCACGGCTTGCCATCGACGGCCTGCCGATTCTCGCGGGCCTGTCGCGCAAGTCGACGCTGGGAGCCATCCTCGGTGGCAAGCCGCCCAGCGAGCGCGTCGCGGCCAGCGTGGCTGCGGCCGTGTGTGCAGCCGAGCGCGGCGCCTATATCGTGCGCGTGCACGATGTCGAACAAACCGTGGACGCCCTCAAGGTGTGGTGGGCGATCCGCCATGAATCAGTTGCCCCAGCCGGGCAGCAAGGAGAATAAACCAATGACACGCAAGTATTTCGGGACAGACGGCGTGCGGGGTCGGGTTGGCGATGCGCCGATCACGCCGGACTTCGTGATGCGGCTGGGCCATGCCGCCGGCAAGGTGCTGGCGCTGGGGCAGAAGGCCGCCCACCTGGGCAAGCCGACCGTGCTGATCGGCAAGGACACGCGTATTTCAGGCTATATGCTTGAAGCGGCGCTCGAGGCCGGTTTTACTGCGGCGGGTGTCAATGTGCTGCTGACCGGTCCGCTGCCAACGCCTGGCATCGCCTACCTGACGCGCGCGCTGCGGTTGGCGGCCGGCGTGGTGATTTCCGCAAGTCACAACCCGTACTACGACAACGGCATCAAGTTCTTCTCGGCTTCGGGCGACAAGCTGCCTGATGAGGTCGAGGCGCAGATCGAGGCGATGGTTGACGAGCCGATGACGTGCGTGCGTTCCGAAGAACTCGGCCGCGCGCGCCGGATCGACGATGCCGCAGGCCGCTACATCGAGTTCTGCAAGAGCACGTTCCCGTACGAGCAGGATCTGCATGGCCTGAAGATCGTGGTCGATTGTGCCCACGGTGCCGCGTATCACATCGCCCCGCACGTGTTCCATGAACTGGGCGCAGAGGTGATCTCGATCGGCAACCAGCCTGACGGCCGCAACATCAACGCGGGTTACGGTGCCACTGCGCCGGAGAAGCTGGTCGAGGCAGTCAAGGCCAATGGTGCCGATCTGGGCCTGGCATTCGATGGCGATGCCGACCGGCTGCAAGTGGTGGATGCCAATGGCCGCCTGTACAACGGCGACGAGTTGCTTTATCTGATCGTCCGTGATCGTCAGGCATCGGGCCAGCAGGTGGAAGGCGCAGTCGGCACGCTGATGACGAATATGGCCGTCGAACTGGCGCTCAAACGCATCGGCGTGTCGTTCGTGCGCGCCAAGGTCGGTGACCGCTATGTACTCGAAGAACTGAACCGGCATCACTGGCAGCTTGGCGGCGAAGGCTCTGGCCACCTGTTGTGCCTGGATCGTCATACGACGGGCGACGGAATCGTGTCGGCGCTACAGGTGCTCGCGGCGTTGCGCCGCAGCGGCAAGACGCTGGCGCAACTGCTGGACGGTGTGAGCCTATTCCCGCAAACACTGATCAACGTGCGGGTGGAGAAGGGGTTCGACTGGCAGAACCACGCCGGCCTCAAGGCCGCTCGCGAGCGGGTGGAGCCGCAGCTGGAAGGCCGTGGCCGCGTGCTGATTCGCGCATCGGGCACGGAGCCCGTGGTGCGCGTGATGGTGGAGGCCGAACAAGTGGAGACCGCCGAACGAGCCGCCCAGGAGCTTGCCGACGCGCTGCGTACCTGAGCGAGATCGCAGCTTTTGCTCTCAGACGCCACGGCACCGCGCCGTGGCGTTTTTGCTTGGAAATTTAGCAATTAACCGCCGTAATTTCCACCCGCGCGGAGCTTGATCTGGCTTGCAGGTCGGAGGGCCTACTGCGTCACATTAATGCGGCTGGCTTATGACAAGGCCTTGGATATCGGCAGGTTCAGGTGACGTTTGAAGAAGATTTGGAGATGTCATGGAACTGTCATATAGGGAGCATAAAGTTCGCCTTGTCAAAAATTTGTCATTCCCAACCCATGTTCTCTGGAGGACATATGAAGCTGGTCAAGACTGCCGTAGCAGGCATCGTGTCGATTGTGGTGGCGGGTACTGCGTTCGCGGCGGAAATTACCGGTGCTGGCGCTTCTTTCCCGGCGCCTGTGTATTCCAAGTGGGCTGATGCCTACCAAAAAGCGACGGGTAACAAAGTCAACTACCAATCGATCGGTTCGTCGGGCGGTATCAAGCAGATCGGCGCCAAGACCGTCGATTTTGGTGCTTCCGATGCTCCGCTGAAGGACGAAGAACTGGCCAAGGGCAACCTGATTCAGTTCCCGACGGTGATCGGCGGCGTGGTGCCGGTGATCAACCTGCAAGGCGTGAAGCCGGGCGAACTCATCATCACGGGTGACGTGCTGGCCAACATCTACCTGGGCAAGATCAAGAAGTGGGACGATCCCGCGATCAAGGCCCTGAACCCGAAGGCCCACCTGCCGAACCAGGACATCCTGCCGGTGCGCCGTGCTGACGGCTCGGGCACGACGTTCATCTTCACGAACTACCTGTCGAAGGTCAGCCCCGAGTGGAAGAACTCGGTGGGCGAGGGCACCACGGTGAACTGGCCGGGCGGCGGCACGGGTGGCAAGGGTAACGAAGGCGTGGCTGCATTCGTGCAGCGTCTGAATGGCGCCATCGGCTACGTCGAGTACGCCTACGCCAAGCAGAACAAGATGACGTACCTGACGATGAAGAACTCGGCCGGTGAAATCGTCAAGCCGAGCGACGAAGCGTTCAAGGCCGCTGCCGCCGGCGCCGACTGGAACAAGTCGTTCTACCAGATCCTGACCAACGAGCCGGGCAAGGCCGCATGGCCGATCGCCGGCGCCACCTTCATCCTGCTGCACAAGACGCAGGAGAAGCCGGCACAGGGCCAGGAAGTCATGAAGTTCTTTGACTGGGCCTACAAGAGCGGTGGCACGATGGCTGCGAACCTCGACTACGTTCCGCTGCCGGATTCGGTCGTGAACCAGATCCGTTCGACCTGGAAGAACAGCGTCAAGGACGCTTCGGGCAAGTCGCTGTACTAAGCTCGAAGCTTGTCCGATCACGCAACCCGGGGCACGGCCCCGGCGTTGCGTGACGGGTGGCCGCGGCGGACTGTACGCCGCCCGGCTCCGATCCACCCATCGATCTTTTCATCATGGCGACCTCGTCCGATCTTCCCGTCGTCCGGCCTCCCAGCCGCCTTGGCGACATCCTGTTCGGCGGCCTGACCCGCGGTGCCGCCATCGTGACGCTGTTGCTGCTTGGCGGCATCATCGTGTCCCTGGCCATCAGCGCATGGCCGTCGATCAGCAAGTTCGGTTTCTCGTTCCTGTGGGCTTCGGAATGGGATCCGCCCGCCGATGTCTACGGCGCGCTCGTGCCCATCTATGGCACGATCGTCACCTCGCTCATCGCGCTTATCATCGCCGTGCCGGTCAGCTTCGGCATCGCACTGTTTCTTACCGAGCTGTCGCCTGCCTGGCTGCGCCGGCCGCTCGGCACCGCCATCGAGCTGCTTGCCGCAGTACCGTCGATCGTGTACGGCATGTGGGGCCTGCTCGTGTTCTCGCCTATCTTTGGCGAATACTTCCAGAAGCCGCTGGCCAACACCATCGGCCAGGTACCCGTGATCGGCAAGCTGTTCCAGGGCGCGCCGCTCGGTATCGGCCTGCTCTGCGCGGGCGTGATCCTCGCGATCATGATCATCCCGTACATCGCTTCGGTCATGCGCGACGTGTTCGAAGTTACCCCGGTGCTGCTCAAGGAGTCTGCCTACGGCATCGGCTGCACCACCTGGGAAGTAATGTGGAATGTGGTGCTGCCCTATACCCGCGCGGGCGTCATCGGTGGCGTCATGCTGGGCCTGGGCCGTGCGCTGGGAGAGACGATGGCCGTCACGTTCGTGATCGGCAATACCAACATCCTTGACAACGTTTCGCTGTTCTCGCCGGGCAACAGCATCACCTCGGCGCTGGCCAACGAGTTCGCGGAAGCCGGTGCCGGTCTGCATACCGCTGCCCTGATGGAACTGGGCCTGATCCTGTTCTTCATTACGTTCGTGGTGCTGGCGCTATCCAAGGTCCTGCTGCTGCGTCTGGCCAAGAATGAGGGTGGCAAATGAACCAAGCCAATCACGTCGTGGCAACCTCGACCATTCCCGCCGTACGTCCCGATTCGGACGCCGTGCGTGCGCGCCTGCAAGGCTCGCGCCGCCGCATGAACATGATCGCCCTGACGGCGTCGCTCGGGGCCATGGGCTTCGGCCTGTTCTGGCTCGCATGGATTCTCTGGACCACGGTCTCACTGGGTGTCGGCGGACTCTCGCTGGATCTGTTCACGCAGATGACGCCGGCCCCGAACACCGAGGGCGGTGGTCTGGCCAATGCGATTTTCGGCAGCTTCGTGCTGGTCGGCGTGGCCACGCTGGTTGGCACGCCGCTGGGCATCCTGGCCGGCATCTACCTGGCCGAGTATGGCAAGAAGTCGCCGCTCGCAAGCTTCATCCGCTTTATCAACGACATCCTGTTGTCCGCGCCGTCAATCGTGATCGGCCTGTTCGTCTACGCGCTTGTGGTGACCCGTATGGGCCATTTCTCGGGTTGGGCCGGTGTGTGCTCGCTGGCGCTGCTGCAGATCCCGATCGTGGTCCGCACCACCGAGAACATGCTGAACCTGGTGCCCAACGCGCTGCGTGAAGCGGCCGTGGCACTCGGCACGCCGAAGTGGAAGATGGTGATGTCGATCACGGTCAAGTCGTCGTACGCGGGCATCGTGACCGGCGTGCTGCTGGCCGTGGCCCGTATCGCCGGCGAAACCGCGCCGCTGCTGTTCACTGCGCTGTCCAACCAGTTCTGGAGCGCGGACCTGAACAAGCCGATGGCCAACCTGCCGGTTACGATTTTCCGCTTCGCCATGAGCCCGTTCACCGAATGGCAGCAGCTGGCCTGGGCCGGCGTGTTCCTGATTACGATCGGTGTGCTTGCGCTGAACATCATCGCGCGCATGCTTTTCAAGAAGTAACCCGCGCCCGTGAGCCCGATCAACGAATTCCAGCGAGACATCAGCATGACCTCTACCGTCATCGATATTCCCGACACCGTGCGCGCCAAGATTGACGTCCGGAACCTGAACTTCTTCTACAACCAGTTCCACGCGCTCAAGAACATCAACATGTCGATCCCGGACAGGAAGGTGACTGCGTTCATCGGTCCGTCCGGCTGCGGCAAGTCCACGTTGCTGCGCACTTTCAACAAGATGTACGCGCTGTACCCGGAGCAACGCGCCGAGGGCGAGATCAACATGGACGGCGCGAACCTGCTGACCAGCAAGGAAGACATCTCGCTGCTGCGCGCCAAGGTGGGCATGGTGTTCCAGAAGCCGACGCCGTTCCCGATGTCGATCTACGACAACATCGCCTTTGGCGTTCGATTATTCGAGAAGTTATCGCGCTCGGAGATGGATGACCGCGTCGAATGGGCGCTCTCCAAGGCGGCGCTCTGGAACGAAGCCAAGGACAAGCTGCACCAGTCTGGCTACGGCCTGTCCGGCGGCCAGCAGCAGCGGCTGTGCATCGCGCGCGGTATCGCAATCCGCCCCGAAGTGCTGCTGCTCGATGAACCGTGCTCGGCACTGGACCCGATCTCGACGGGCCGCATCGAGGAGCTGATCGCCGAGCTCAAGGATGAATACACGGTCGTGATCGTGACGCATAACATGCAGCAGGCGGCGCGCTGCTCGGACTACACCGCCTATATGTACCTGGGCGAGCTGATCGAATTCGGCGAGACCGAGAAGATCTTCATCAAGCCGCATCGCAAGGAAACCGAAGACTACATCACCGGCCGCTTCGGCTGATTTACGGCGATTTGCAGGACTCGAGCATCCACGCTTAGCATACGTATAGCGGCCAGGAGAACATCATGACTGACAAGCACCTGTCGACACAATTCGACGCTGACCTCAACGCGATCAACACCAAGCTGCTGCAGATGGGTGGCCTGGTGGAATCGCAGATCGAAATGGCCATGCGTGCGCTGGCCGATTTTGACGCTGAAGTTGCAGACCAGGTCATCGCCCGCGAGCACGATCTCAACGCGATGGAAGTCGAGATCGACGCCGACTGCGGCAACATCATCGCGCGCCGCCAGCCCACCGCGCGCGACCTGCGCCTGGTGATGGCGATCTCGAAGACGATCACCAACCTCGAGCGCGCCGGCGATGAAGCCGAGAAGATTGCAAAGCGGACCAAGCACATCATGGAAGATGCTGCTGCCCACACCATCAACTATGCCGAAGTGAAGCTGTCCGGCGAGATGGCCATCACGCTGCTGCGTCAGGCGCTGGACGCGTTTGCGCGCCTGGACACCGTTGCTGCCGCGCGCATCGTCAAGGACGACAAGGCCATCGACGACGAATTCCGGGCCTTCGTGCGCAAGCTGATCACGTACATGATGGAAGACCCGCGCACGATCTCGGTAGCGCTGGACTTCCTGTTCATCGCCAAGGCCGTCGAGCGTATCGGCGACCACGCGAAGAACATTGCAGAGTTCATCATCTATATCGTCAAGGGCACGGACGTGCGCCATGCCTCGCGTGAGGACATGGAGCGCGAGGCGTTGAGCTGATGCTGCGCCAGGACTGAGTAAGCGGAGAAACCATACATGCCGAGCAGTATTCTCGTTGTCGAAGACGAACCGGCAATCGCCGAGCTGATTGCCGTCAATCTGCAGCACGCCGGGCACTATCCGATCCGCGCGTACAACGCCGAGCAGGCGCTTTCGCTGATGAGCGATGTGCTGCCGGATCTCGTGCTGCTGGACTGGATGCTCCCGGGCAAGTCGGGCGCAACCTTCGCCAAGGAGCTGCGCACCAACGACCGCACCAAGCAGATCCCGATCATCATGCTCACCGCCCGCAGCGAGGAGCAGGACAAGGTGATGGGGCTTGAGGCCGGCGCGGACGACTATGTGACCAAGCCGTTCTCGCCGAAGGAGTTGCTGGCCCGCATCAAGGCCGTGCTGCGCCGCCGTGCGCCGCAGTTGACCGACGACGTGGTGGCGATTAACGGCCTGCGTCTGGACCCGGCCACGCACCGCGTGACTGGTCACGACGACGGCGGCCCGATCAAGCTGGACTTGGGGCCCACCGAGTTTCGCTTGCTGCACTTCCTGATGACTCATCCGGAGCGTGTGCACAGTCGTTCACAATTGCTCGACCAGGTGTGGGGCGACCACGTATTCGTCGAAGAACGGACGGTGGACGTGCATATCAAGCGGCTGCGTGCAGCGCTGACGCCCGGCGGGTACAGCACCATGATCGAAACCGTGCGGGGCAGTGGTTATCGCCTGGCACGCTCACCGAGCCACTGACAGATTTCGGCCGATGGCGGTGCAGCGAGGGCCCCGTCTGGCCGAGTCAGGTCATATCGGACGGGGCCGTTTCGTGGCACACTCCGTCGCAATGCGATTGCCGCCTGAACCTTCTACCCTCGCATGAATGTCATCTGGGCCCGTTCCGCGGCCATCCTCGTCAGCCTGGCGGTTATCGGCGCCGGACTGTACGTATTTGCCGGCCCAATCATCGGCCTGCTGTTCCTCTGCATTTCGCTGTTTCTGCTGCTCGGCTACTACCTGTTCCAGATCAACAGACTCTGGAAGGTGCTGGACGCCCCTGCCTATGGCGAGGTTCCGAGTGCACTTGGGTTGTGGGGCGAGGTGTATTACCGCCTGCATCGGCTGGTCAAGCGCTGGCGCACCCAGGTGCTGCAGGTCGAGCAGCAGCACACCCGCTTCATCCAGGCTATCCAGGCGTCGCCGTACGGCGTGCTGATGCTCGACGATGCCGACCAGATCGAATGGTGCAACGGCGTAGCCGAGCAGCACTTCGGCCTCAATGCGCGTCGCGACGTGCGCCAGCGCATTACCCATCTGATCCGCCGACCGGAGTTCGTGCAATATCTGACGCGCGAGCGCTATGACGAGCCGCTGATCATGCGTGACATGGGCGAGCACAAGCGCAGCATCACGTCGGTGCAGATCCTTCCTTACGGCGAAAACCGCAAGCTCGTGCTGACGCAGGACATCACCAAGGTGGAGAACACCGAGGCGATGCGCCGTGACTTCGTGGCCAATGTGTCGCATGAACTGAAGACACCGCTGACCGTGCTGACAGGTTTTCTGGAAACCGTGCGCGATCTGCCGGTGTCGGAGGATGACCGCAAGCGCTACATCGATCTAATGCTGGTGCAGTCGATGCGCATGCAGCATATCGTCGAGGATCTGCTGGCGCTGGCCAAGCTGGAATCGGACGCCCAGCCGCCGACTCTCGATCGCGTGGATGTGGCCGGCCTGGCCGCTCACCTTGTGCATGACGCCGAGGCGCTGTCGCAGGGTCATCACGAAATCCTGACCGAGATCGATACCGCCGTGGTGCTGCGCGGCTCCGAAGGCGAGTTGCTGTCGGCGCTCGGCAACCTGGTATCGAATGCTGTGCGGTATACGCCAGACGGCGGCCGCATTGCGATCCGCATGACCTTCACGGACGGCCATTCGGTGTTTTCCGTCAGCGACACGGGGCTGGGCATCGCGCCGGAGCATATTCCACGACTGACCGAGCGCTTCTATCGGGTCGACCGCAGCCGTTCACGCGATACCGGCGGTACGGGGCTTGGTCTTGCAATCGTCAAGCACGTGCTGTCGCGCCACCAGGCAGACCTGCGTGTGACCAGCGAAGTGGGGCGGGGCAGCACGTTCCGCATCGTCTTCCCGGTCGATCGCAGCGGGTATGAGCCAGAGGCCGCGCAGGAGATTCAGCAACTCGGTGATGCCTCGCGCCACGCGGCATAGGTTCTTCTTGTTGCGCTAAAGATAGCGATAGTAAGAAAGGCCGCTCCGTTGTATCTGGAGCGGCCTTTCTCTTTCCTCTTCGCTTCGCGCAGCCGTTCAGGTTCCGAACTTCTCAAGCAGCTCCACCTGGCTCACGCGCTGTTCCTTGGCCCGCGAGGCCTTACGCACATACTCGCCATTGGGCTCCATGATCCATGCCGAAGCGTTGTCGCGCAGATGGACCTGCAGGCCTTCCTTGATCACGCGCGCCTTGAGCGAGCGATCAAGCACCGGGAAGGCGACCTCCACACGGCGGAACAGGTTGCGATCCATCCAGTCCGCACTCGATAGGTACAGGACGTCCTCGCCACCGGCATGGAAATAGTAGACGCGATGGTGCTCGAGGAAGCGGCCGACGATCGAGCGCACCGAGATGTTTTCGGACATCCCCGGCACACCCGGACGCAGTGCGCACACGCCGCGAACGATCAGGTCGATCTTCACGCCAGCGCGCGATGCCTTGTAGAGCTCGTCGATGATCGTCGGTTCCAGCAGCGCGTTCATCTTGCCGATGATGCGCGCTCGCTTGCCGGCGCGGGCATTACGGGCCTCGGCGCGGATATGCTCGACGAGGTTGCTGTGCATCGTGAACGGCGACTGCCACAGGTGGTTCAGACGGATCGTTCCGGCCGTGCCCGTAAGAAGCTGGAACACATGATGCACGTCCTCGCAGATCTTCTCGTCGGAGGTCAGCAGGCCGAAATCCGTGTACAGCCGGGCGGTGCGAGGATGATAGTTGCCGGTGCCAAGGTGGACGTAGCGGCGCAGGACGAATTGCTTCGCCTTTGGCGTGGCCGGCTCGCGGCGCACGATCAGCAGCATCTTGGCGTGGCACTTGTGGCCCACCACGCCGTAGACGACATGGGCGCCGGCCGATTCGAGCCGTTCGGCCCAGTTGATATTGGTTTCCTCGTCGAAGCGGGCAAGCAGTTCCACCACCACGGTGACTTCCTTGCCGTTCCGCGCGGCCGTCATCAGCGCTTCCATCACCGCGGATTCATTGCCGGTGCGGTACACGGTCTGCTTGATCGCCACTACGTTCGGGTCACTGGCCGCAAGCTGCAGGAAGTCCAGCACCGACGAGAAACTTTCGTACGGGTGATGCAGCAGCACATCGCGCTGGCGCACCACATCGAACATGTTCGCGCTGGCCGGGAATGCCTTGACCACTGCCGGCACATGCGGCGGGAACTTCAGGTTGGGGCGATCCACCATGTCGGGGATCTGCATCAGCCGAACCAGGTTGACGGGGCCGCTCACACGGTACAGGTCATTCTCGGTCAGGCCGGATTCGAGCAACAGGCGCCGCGCCAGCGCGGGCGGTGTGTCGGACGACACCTCAAGCCGGACCATGTCGCCAAAGTGGCGCGTCGGCAGTTCGCCCTGCAGCGCTTCGCGCAAATCGGTGATATCGTCCTCGGACACGAACAGGTCCGAATTGCGCGTGACACGGAACTGGTAGCAGCCTTCCACCTCGATTGCCGGGAACAGCTCATGCACGAACGCCTGCATGAACGACGACAGCATCACGAAGCCATGCGGGAAGCCCGAGAGCTCCTCGGGCATGCGCACCACCCGCGGCAGTGCGCGCGGCGCCTGGACAATGGCAAGATCGGCTTCCCGGCCGAACGCATCCTTGCCAGACAGCTCGATCACAAAGTTCAGGCTCTTGTTGAGCACACGCGGGAACGGGTGCGCGGGATCGAGTGCAATCGGCGTCAGCACCGGGCCAAGCTCATGCACGAAGAAATCGCGCGCCCAGGCGCGCTGGGCCTCGGTCCATGTGCTGGTCAGGTGGAAGAACACACCCTCTTGCTCAAGCGCGGGGAATATCACGTTCTGCAGCATGTCATACTGCGAGGCAACCAGCTTCTGAGTGCGCTCGGTGACAAGCTGGTAGGCCTGCTGGAACGAGAGGCCGTCGGGCGTGAGGCCCGACGCGTTTTCCCGCATCTGTTCCTTCAGGCCCGCCATCCGGATTTCAAAAAATTCGTCCAGATTGCTGGATACGATGCAGATGAACTTGAGCCGTTCCAGCAGGGGAACATTGGGGTCGGCGGCCTGCGCCAGGACGCGCCCATTGAATTCCAGGATGCCCAGCTCGCGATTCAGCAGCGTGCCGGGCGGCGTCGTCGACATGTCTATGACCTTGTTTTGGCGATGTGGCGACTTTTTCATAGAATCGTGTCGGTTTGATGACACTTTGATTTTGTCATGATGCGGACATGGCTACGACATAATCTTACGGGTTCGGCCCGATTGGGCCTAGCCCGCGTATATCCCACGCAATGACACAGAATCCCCGCCTGCTGGCCGCCGTCGACATGGGCTCCAACAGCTTCCGCCTGATGATCGGGCGGGTGGATGAGACGCCCACGGCCTCCGGGCCAGCCAGCCAGATCTTCCAGGTCGACGCCCTGCGCGAACCCGTAAGGCTGGCGGCTGGCCTGACGCCTGACAAATACCTGGACCAGCCGGCTCGCCGGCGCGGCATTGATGCGCTGCGGCGTTTTGGCGATCGCTTGCGCGACTTCGCCCCGGACCAGGTGCGCGCAGTGGCCACCAACACATTGCGCGTGGCCAAGAATGCTTCCGACTTCCTGATCGAGGGGGAAGCCGCACTGGGTTTCCCGATCGAGGTGATCGCCGGACGGGAAGAGGCACGGCTGATTTACCTGGGCGCGTCGCACGATGCGCCGGCCTGCCCGGGCAACCGGCTGGTCGTCGACATCGGCGGCGGCTCTACCGAGTTCATCATCGGCAGCGGCTATCAGTCCAAGCTGATGGAGAGTCTCTATATTGGCTGCGTGTCCCACAGCCGCCAGTTCTTTCCGAGCGGCAATGTCGATGAATATGCGATGAAGCAGGCCGAACTGGCCGCGCGCCGGGAAATCCAGGTGCTGGTCCGCCAGTATCGGGCGGCCGGCTGGGAGCAGGCCGTGGGTTCATCCGGCACCGCGCGCGCGCTGGCCGAGCTGATCGAGCTGAACGGCATGAATGACAATCCGGCCGAGCACGGTATCACGCGCGAAGGCCTGGAGCGCCTGAAACGTGCGCTGATCAAGGCCGAGAACACCAATCGGGTCAAGCTGGCCGGCCTCAAGGCCGATCGCATTCCCGTGTTGCCGGGTGGCTTGTCGATCATGTTGGGGGTATTTGCCGAGCTCGATATCGACCGCATGGACGTGACCGACGGCGCGTTGCGGCTTGGCGTGCTGTATGACCTGCTTGGCCGCAGCCATCACGAGGACATGCGCACGGTGACTGTGGATCAGTTCATGCGCCGCTACGGTGTCGATCGGGCACAGGCGACTAGGGTGGGGCAGGCCGCACGCGACCTGCTTGCGCAGTTCCCCGATCCGCCAAACGAGCGCCGGGAGGACAATCTCTCGTTGCTGGGCTGGGCCGCGAGCCTGCATGAGATCGGCATGTCGATCTCGCACAGCGGGTATCACAAGCATTCGGCCTACATCGCCACGCATGCCGATATGCCTGGGTTCTCCAAAACCGACCAGGCACGCCTGGCCACGCTGCTGCTCGGTCATGCCGGCAAGCTTGGCAAGCTCACTGGCAGCAGCAGGTTCCTGGACTGGCGCATGCTGTTCAGCCTGCGGCTGGCCTTTGTGCTGTGTCGTCGGCGCGGTGACATGAAGCTGCCGGAGATCCAAGTCGGACAGCGTTCCGACGAACTCGACGAAGGGTTTGAAGTGCGATTGCCGAAGTCGTGGATCGACGTCAACCCGCTGGTCGAGTACAGCCTGGCCCAGGAGGCCGACGAGTGGGAGCGCGTCGGCAAGCGCTACAAGGTCGTCTACGTTTGAATGGCTGTCAGGCCAGAATGCAGGAACGGCGACTCGCAGGAGTCGCCGTTCTTCTTTGCGGGATCGGGCTGCTACGTCTGAGGATCAGACGTGGTGCAGGCCCAGGAAGTGCCGTGCATAGCGCGGATTCATGTCGCGCACGCGCAGCAGCGTCAGGAAATCCGCTACGTTGAAGTCAGGATCCCAGGCAGGCAGGCCGCAGATTTTTGCGCCCAGCCGCAGGTAGCCCTTGATCAGCGCGGGCGGCTCAACCTCGAGCATCTGGTTCAGGTCTTCGACCGGCAGCGGCACGCGCGGGAAGGCGTGATACTCGATCGGCGCCAGAGACTTCTCGGCGAACAGGCGGTAGAGGCTGGCTGCGTAGTGGCCGCCGTCGCTCATCGGCACGCTTGCGCAACCAAGCATCGACTCAAGGTTGTAGCGCTGCAGGTATTCGCCGAGACCGCCCCACAGCGCCATGATGACGCTGCCCGAGCGATAGTCGCGATGCACGCAGGATCGGCCCAGTTCGAGCATCTTCGGCCGAAGGTGGGCCAGGCGGACGAGGTCGAATTCCGATTCGGCGTACAGGCAACCGATGCGCTTGGCCTGGTGGGGCGGCAGCACGCGGTAGGTACCCACCACCTTGAGCGTTTCCTGATCGCGAACGATCAGGTGATCGCAGTAGGCGTCGAACATGTCGACATCGGTTTCGGTGGCCGACGATTGCAGGCGTGCGCCCATTTCTTCGGCAAAGACTTTGTAGCGCAGCCGCTGGGCTTCGGCTACTTCGTCCTGGTGACGTGCCCACGCCACGCTGAAAGCAGGCGTTGCAACTTGTGTTTCGGCTTGGCGTTGTGCTGGCTGACGAGGAAGACGCCTCCGCGCCGACTGGCCAGTCAGGCCAGTGGGCAAGGAGTCGAAGAGCGGCTGGGTAGGCGTCGGAAGGTCTCGCATCAGGTGTGTCCTTTCGGTGACGAAACGGCTTCGAAGCAATGTAGAGAGGCCCGGTGACAGCGCCGTGAACTGATGATGACGCTTCAGTGACGGTCACGCTCTTGTGCCTGCGCTACATGGCGGCAAGCCCCCGACCATAAGCGGGGGGCCGCTTTACAGCTATCGCCGTTCTACGAAATGTGAACGCACTAATGCAAAACTGTGACAGCAGGCAACAAATACGTTGCCAGTGTCGAAGAGGGTGTCAGAGAAAATCGGGCTGGATGACGGCGCGCAGTACGACCTGCGCCTCGCTTTCGCGCGTGCGTGCAGCGAGCCACCAGATGCCGCTTTTCTTCACACTCCAATTGATCTCCTGGCCGGCCAGCAGCAGGCTGGCGATCTGGCCGATCCAGGGTTGATGCCCAACCACGACCGTGTGCTCGTGTCCTTGCGGCCAGTCGATCGCAGCAAGCACGGCGCCAACATCCGCGCCTGGGGCGAGGGCATCCAGAATTTCTGCCTTGCTGGTCAGTGCGGCGGCGGTTTCGCGGGTGCGCAATGCCGGGCTGCTGACAACCCGAAAGTCGGCCGGCAGGTGTGCACGCAACCATGCTGCGGAGGAATCGGCCTGCTTGCGGCCGCGGCGGGTCAGGGGCCGCTGGAGATCGGCGCTGCGCGAGATGCTCAGCACGTCGGGCAGATCCTCGGCTTCGGCGTGACGCCACAGAATCAGGTTCATGTTCGGAGCAGGGGCTTCGTTCGAGTCTTGAGTATGGTGAAGCGGGCAGCCCACCGCAAGACGGGCGCCAAAAACAAAACGGGCCATCCGATGGGGATGGCCCACGGATAGCCCGTTAGTCTCTGTAGCGGCCGTGTCAGCCGCGTGACAGGAGCGAACTCAGGATTTGTGGCGGAAATTGATGCGGCCCTTGGTCAGGTCGTAGGGCGACATTTCCAGGGTCACGCGGTCGCCTGCCAGGATACGGATGCGGTGCTTCTGCATCTTGCCCGAGGCGTATGCCCAGATTTCCACGCCGTTTTCCAGCGTGACGCGATAACGGTTGTCGGGCAGGGCTTCCGACACCACGCCGCCAAATTCAATGAGTTCTTCCTTAGCCAATCTGTTTTCCTTTGCGGCAGCCCGCATGGCTGCATGAGTTAGAGGGATGGAGCGGACCCTGAGGGCACTCACCCGCGAGCGTGCCACCTGATCGGCGGCGCGTCCGTACGTCACGGGGAAAGGCGGGCAAGGTGTTTCCGGGTCTGGCCGGTCCCGACTTCCCGATATGGGCCGTGGGGGCCAAATTTTCCAGTGCGCCTGGCGGCGCCGACCCGGTTACAGGGCATGCTCAGATACCCCGAACTGACGCGGGATTGTAGCACGTTCGCACCCGCTTCGCAGGCGCAGCATCGCGCGGCGGAATCGTTCGTGTGATGCCGGCGGGGAGCATGATGCGGTGCGGCATTGGCGGGCGCCGCGGCGCCAAAGAAAAAGGGCTCACGTCTTCCAACGTAAGCCCTTGATCTCACTACCTAAACAACTTGCAAATATGGTCGGAGCGATAGGATTCGAACCTACGACCCTCTGATCCCAAATCAGATGCGCTACCAGGCTGCGCTACGCTCCGGAGCCGGCGATTCTATCTCGATCATGGGCGCCAGGTCAAATGCGGCGTGATCGATAGTGAAAGCTGGTGTTGATTGGGGGCCGGAGTGCCGGTTGAACCTCACTGCGACACCCTGCTTCAGGTGGGTTCGGTTTTGGCTTGACTTGATGCGGCGCGCTGACATAATCCGCAGACCGCAAAATGGTCCGAGCCGGGCTTCGCGCCAGGCATTGCCTTGTTCACCCGGACCTGGTCCCGATTATCACAATAATGGTGTGCCGGCCCTGCGCGCGACGCGGTTGGCCGGGATGCGCCTGAGTCATGTCCCGCCCGGCACGAGTGCCGGTGGCAGCCTGGACAGCCGGACCTGCGGAAAACATTACATGACGGCTTTTCGCGGGGCCGTAATCAGAAGACGCGCCAAGTGCCGAGCGGAGTACTGGCGACGCCTTTGTGAACGGGAATAAAGATGTTTCAGTCGCAGGTGGTGGTGCTGATCGCAGGCTTGTTTGCGCTGCAGATGGCGATCGTCTGTGCCGTGCTGCGGCGCTCTACGGGTATGGAGCGCAGCGGGCTCACATCGTGGGCGCTCGGCGATCTGATTGTGACCTTGGCCGTGGTTCTGCTGGCCGCTCATGCCTACCGGCCGGAATGGCCGCTGGCAGCGCTCCCTGAACTCGCGCTGACAGCCGGGCTGTCCATGATGGTCCATGGCACCCGCCACTTCGCCGGCAAGCGGGGGCGCGGTGTAATTCTGGCCTTGCTGAACCTGCCGGGGTTGGCCGCGCTGGCCGTTCATGCGACCAGGGGGCTGGGCGGTGCGCCACTCGAACTGACGACCCCGGTCGCGACCTGGCTGGCGCTCGCTGCCTCCGTGATCCAGATGTTGCTTCTGCTCGAGATCATCCGGGTCTCGGTATTGCTGGCGCCGCTCAAACGAAGTACGGGCCGCCTCGCCGCACTCTCGCTGTCGATCATGGCACTGGGCTGCACGGTGTTGGCTGGCGCACAGGCCTGGCCGTTGCTGTTGGCACTGGTGGATGGCCACGTGCTTTCGGTTGCGGACAAGCACGACAGCATGACTGTCTGGTTCGTGTTCGGGGTGATGGGGTTGTCTGTCAGCTTCGCGCTGATGGCCCACGACCGCCTGCGCCGGATCATCGAACGGCGGGCACGGCATGACGACCTGACCGACGTTCTCTCCCGCGGCGCGTTCTGGGAAGAGCTTGAAATCGCATGCCGGCAAGCCGAACGCCAGCGCAAGCCGTTTACGGTCTCGTTCATCGATCTGGATCACTTCAAGGCCATCAATGATCTTTATGGTCATCTGGCCGGCGACAGCGTCCTGCGCCATTTCGCCGGCCTGTTGCGCAAGGCGGCGCCGGGTGGGGCGGTAATCGGCAGGCTGGGCGGCGAGGAGTTTGCCATTGTGATGCCGGACATGAATCTGGAAACGGGCCGCGCCGTGAGCCTGCGGCTGAGCGCGATGGTGCGCGCGACACCGTGTCCGTCAGAACCTGATTCGATTGCCTACACAGTCAGTATCGGCATGGCGGAACACCAGGCGGGCGAGAATGCCGATGCAGTGATGCGACGTGCGGACCGCGCGCTTTATGATGCCAAACAGATGGGACGCAACTGCGTCTCGTCGCATGACACCGCCGAGACCATTGGCATGCCGCGCCGTCCGCGAGTGCGCGAGGGCGAGCGCGATTCGTAGCAAAAAGAACGCCGCGCGCTGCTCCCGTCAGGTTCGCTGCGGTAGAATGCACGCCTTGCCGCAATGGCAAGGTCGCTCCGCCCTTAGCTCAGTTGGATAGAGCACTCGCCTTCTAAGCGAGCGGCCAGAGGTTCGAATCCTCTAGGGCGGGCCAATCTTTTCGCGGGTCTGCGGGAAGTTGCCCCGAGCAACACGTCCCCAGGCCCCCAGGCGGGTGTCCAAGGCCGTTGACATGTCAGTGCAGCGAGACCGTATCTACTGATGGTCTGTAGCACGCGCTTGCAGGAAGTCGACCAGCAGCTTGGCCGCAGGTGAGAGCGCATCGAAGTCACGCGAGCAGATGGCGAACCTGCGCTGCGCCCAGTCGTTGCGCAGGGGAACGGCGCGTATGTCGAGTGCCTGCGCGACGGGGGCCGCAATTTCCGACGGGATGATGGCGAGTCCAAGGTCGGCGCGCACACAGCGCAGTGCTGCATCGAACGTTGAGACGACTGCGCGGTAGTTGATGCGGCGGCCGAGGATGGCGGCATGCCGGTTCAGCATGGTCTGCACGGCGGTCTGCGCGGGCATGCCGATGTGGTTGTAGTCGAGCGTCTGCGCGAAATCGCAACTGATTGCCTGTGCCAGCGGGTGAGAGTTGGACACGATTGCCGCCAGCCGATCCGCGCGATACGGGCGCGTCTGGAAACCCTCGAGATCTGCAGCGTCCCAGCATATGGCCAGTGGTGCCGAGCCTTCGCGCAGCGATCGCACTACATCGATGCTCAGACTTTCCTCGATGGTGATACCTACGTCCTGATGGCCCGGCATTTGAAGGAATGCCGCGATGTCATCTGGCAGCGATTCGGCCATCGACGACACGGTGGCCAGCAGTCGCACCTGGCCTCGGATTCCCGAGCCGTAATCCTCCATGTCCCGGGCAACGCGATCCGCCGCCGCAAGCATGGCGCGGGCATGCGTCAGCACGATTTCACCGGCAGGCGTTGGCGTCACACCGCGCCGCTGCCGCTCTAGCAGCGTGGCGCCCACCGTTTCCTCAAGTTGAGCCAGGCGTTTGCTGATGGCGGAGGCCACGATGTGCTCCTGCTCGCCAGCACGCGCCATATTCTGGGTCTCGCAGACGGCGACGAACAGCCGCAGGGTGGTCAGGTCAAGGTCTCTCATGCTCGGGATTGTAGTTTGAGACATTCCGAAATGGAACGATAGCGTTGATGAATGATCGCTTTCGTCTCGATTGGGAAGCTCATACATTGCGTCTATCGCCATTCCCGCCGGTGATTTCCATCACCCGAAGCCATGACCGTCGTTTCAGATTCCTTTCAATCCACCGCCTGGCCGGCGCGTGCCGTGATCCGTGAAGTTGGCCTGCGTGACGGCCTGCAGAGCATCCGGACCATCGTGCCGACCGATCGGAAGAAGGCGTGGATCCGCGCGGCCCACGCTGCCGGGCAGCGCGAGATCGAAGTCGGCTCGTTCGTGCCAGCAAGGCTGCTGCCGCAACTGGCTGATACGGCTGAACTGGTGGAATTTGCCAGGACACTGCCCGGCCTGTTTGTCTCAGTGCTGGTGCCGAACCTGCGCGGTGCGGAGAACGCCATTGCCAGCGGGGCCGATCTGATGATCGTGCCGCTTTCCGCCAGTCACGCGCACAGTCTGGCGAACCTGCGCAAGACGCCTGACGATGTGGTGGCCGAAGTGGCGCGGATTCGGGCTGCGCGCGACGCCGCCGGCGCGAAGACACTGATCGAAGGCGGCGTTGGTACCGCGTTCGGTTGCACGCTCCAGGGTCGCGTGGACCCAGCGGAGGTTCTCCGACTGATGCAGGCGCTGCTCGATGCCGGTGCAGACCGCGTCAGCCTGGCCGACACCGTGGGTTATGCCGATCCGCGCATGGTGCGCGACCTGTTCGAACGCGCTTTCGACATTGCCGGCGATCGTCTCTGGTGCGGACATTTCCACGACACGCGCGGCCTGGGGCTCGCCAATGTGCTGGCCGCACTCCAGACCGGCGTCACGCGCTTCGATGCGTGTCTGGCCGGAATTGGCGGTTGCCCGCATGCACCGGGGGCAAGTGGCAATGTGACCACTGAAGACCTCGCGTACATGTTGGCCAGCATGGGAATGGAAACGGGGATCGATATCTACGCGCTGCTGGCGCTGCGCGCGCAGGTGGCCGCCTGGCTGGAAGGCGAGACGCTGCAGGGCACGCTGTGGCGCGCCGGGCTTCCGAAAACTCTGACCACTAGCATCGACCGGGCAATGGTCTGAGCAACAACAGGATTTCAATCATGCAACCACAGAACACATCGTTGCCGTTGTCCGGCATTCGCGTCGTCGAATTCACGCATATGGTGATGGGTCCCACCTGCGGCATGATCCTCGCGGATCTGGGCGCCGAGGTCATCAAGATCGAGCCGCCCGGTGGTGACAAGACTCGCAACCTGCCCGGGCTCGGTATCGGCTTTTTTCGTGCCTTCAATCGCAACAAGAAGAGCGTGGTGCTGAACATCACTACCGAGGAAGGACGCGCAGCAGCGGCCGAACTGGCCGGTCAGAGCGATGTGCTGCTGGAGAATTTTCGGCCCGGTCTGATGGAGAAGCTGGGGCTTGACTACGGCACGCTGGCTGAAAAGTATCCGCACCTGATCTACGTCTCTCACAAGGGCTTCTTGCCCGGGCCATACGAGAAACGGCTGGCGCTCGATGAAGTCGTGCAGATGATGGGCGGGCTGTCGTACATGACAGGCCCGAAAGGCCGGCCGCTGCGCGCGGGTACCTCTGTCAACGACATCATGGGCGGCATGTTCGGTGCCATTGGCGTACTCGCGGCATTGCGCGAACGCGATGCCACTGGAAAAGGGCAGGAAATCCAGAGTGCCCTGTTCGAGAACTGCGTCTTCCTGGCGTCGCAACACATGCAGCAGTTTGCGATGACGGGCGAGGCGCCGCCGCCAATGCCATCGCGTGTATCGGCGTGGAGCGTCTACGACGTGTTCACGCTGGCCGACGACGAACAGCTCTTCATCGGAGCCGTCAGTGACAAGCAGTTCATCACGCTGTGCCATGTGCTTGGGCATCCGGAACTGGTCGGCCGCCCCGAGTACAAGGACAACGCATCGCGCGTCACGGTACGGCCGCAATTGCTGGCTGAGCTTGGCGAAATCCTGCTGCTGGAACGCGCCGAAGCCCTGAGTCCTCGACTGGAAGAGGCGGGCATTCCGTACGCACCAATCGTGCGGCCGGACCAGTTGCTCGATGATCCGCACCTCAAGGCAAGTGGCGGGCTTGTGCCGATGCAGGTGGACGACGGCTCGACAGCGCCAACCGTGCTGCTGCCCTTGCTGATGGGCGGCCGGCGGCCTGGCGTGCAACGGCCGCTGCCCAGACCGGGCGAGCACAACGCAGAAATACTGGGGCGGCTCGGCAAGCCAGACTAATCACGAGCACGCACAGACCCGCACACATAACAACGCATCACGGAGACAACGATGTTCCATACCCCCGCAACCCGGGCCGCATGGCGGTCCGGATGGAAGGCCGTGGCCGGCACGGCGGCCCTGTTTTTCACGCTGTCCACGCCGGTGCTTGCCCAGGCCAGCAAACCGGTACGGCTGATCCTGCCGATCAGTGCCGGATCGGGCGTGGACGCGATTGCCCGCGCGGCCGGTCCTGCGCTAGGCAGGGCATTCGGCCAGCCTGTAGTGATCGAGAACCTGCCCGGCGCTGGCGGCATCACCGGAGCGTCAGCAGTCGTGAAGGCGCAACCTGATGGCTCCACGCTCGGTCTGGTATCGAACAATCACGTGATCAACCCGAGCGTGTTCAAGTCGATGCCATTCGACCCCATCAAGGACGTTACGCCGATCAGCGTCATTGGCGCCACGCAGCTAGTGCTGGTGGTCAATCCCAAAGTGCCGGCGAAGAACGTAAAGGAACTGGTGGCGTTGCTGAAGGCAAAGCCTGATGCATACAACCTGGCCTCCTCTGGCAACGGCACGATCATTCACCTTGCCGGCGAAATGTTCCTGACCGAAGCGGGCGTGAAGGCCAACCACATTCCCTACAAGGGTACCGGGCCGATGATGACCGATCTTCTCGGTGGGCAGGTGGACATGGGCGTGGTGGCCCTGAACGCCGCGTTGCCGCATCTGAAGTCGGGCAGCCTGCGCGCCATCGGGCTGTGCGGCGACGTCCGCTCTGCCGTGGCGCCGGATCTTCCAACCATCGCCGAACAGGGCATGCCAGGCTTCAACGTGGCGGGCTGGTTTGCCGTCGTCGGCCCGGCCAATATGAAACCGGCTGATGTGAAGCGTGTACATGACGCGTTTGCCGCCGCGTTCACCAGTCCGGAAGTTGTCGAGGCCCTGAAGAAGCAGGCCACCGTGATCAAGCCAGGCACGCCCGAAGCGGCTGCGCAGTTCTTCCGTGCCGAGGCGGACCGCTACGCGGGTTTGGTCAAGAAGGCCAACGTCAA
This sequence comes from Cupriavidus sp. BIS7, assembly GCF_000292345.1. Classification (GTDB taxonomy): domain Bacteria; phylum Pseudomonadota; class Gammaproteobacteria; order Burkholderiales; family Burkholderiaceae; genus Cupriavidus. The sequence goes on along the minus strand of NZ_ALOU01000078.1, from coordinate 9,015 downwards.
GATCGAGTAACCCCCATCAGCGTCCCATCCACAATGCCCATCTACAAACTTGGCGAATACGCGCCAGCAATTGCCGGCACCGCTTTCGTTGCCAATGAAGCCACCGTTATCGGCCGTGCGGAATTGGCCGAGCAAGTCAGCGTCTGGCCCGGCGCCACTGTCCGCGCCGACAACGAGTCGATCCGCATTGGTGCCGGCAGCAACATTCAGGAAGGTGCCGTCCTGCATACCGATCCGGGATGTCCGCTTGATATCGGTGAACGGGTCAGCGTGGGCCATCAGGCCATGCTGCACGGCTGCACGGTGGGCGATGGTGCGCTGATCGGCATCCAGGCCATCGTGCTGAACAACGCGAAGATTGGTGCCGAATCGCTGGTGGCGGCGGGCGCGTTGGTCACCGAAGGCAAGACCTTTCCGCCGCGCTCGCTGATTCTCGGGGCACCCGCGAAGGCCGTGCGCGAACTGACGCAGGAAGAAGTGAACAACCTGCGTGCCAACGCCGATGACTACGCGCGCCGCGCGACGCTCTACAAGACCTCATTGACCCGGCTGGACTGAAGACCCCGGTCACCTTGCTCGCAGCCGGCGCGCAGACCACCAGACAGACCGGCGCGAACCCGCTTTTATCACAACGGAGGAGACATGAAGAAGAACAGGCTGGCGCTGCCCGCCCTGGGCGCACTCGCGTCCGCGCTTTGCATCGGCGGTGCTCACGCACAATCGTCAACATCGGTCACGCTGTACGGGCTGGTAGATACCGGTATTGAATTCCTGAATCACGCGGGCGCCAATGGCTCGGGTTCGCAGTACCGGATATCCTCCGGCAACGTAACGGGCTCGCGCTGGGGCCTGCGCGGCAGGGAGGACCTTGGCGGCGGTCTTGGCGCAGTATTCGTGCTGGAGAGCGGCTTCAATAACGACACCGGCACGTCAGGGCAGGGCGGACGGCTGTTCGGCCGGCAAGCGTACGTTGGCCTGCAGGGGGACTGGGGCCTGATCTCGCTCGGCCGGCAAAACAACACGCTCTATGACCTGTTCGTGCCGCTCGATCCCGTGCGCTATACCAGCTACGGTCTGCTGGCGCAGGACGCGCAGTTCGCCAACCGCGCGGACAACGTGATCAAGTACACCGGCAACTTTGGCGACCTGACTGTCACGGGCATGTATAGCGCCGGTTACGACGCCACCATCGCAAACGGTAGCGAGGTGCCTGGCAATCCGCGTATCGGGCAGGAAATTGGCGCTGGCACGTCATACACAATCGGCAGGCTCGGCATGGTGCTGGCATATGACCAGCGTCGCGGCACTACGGCAGGGTCTCAAGGCAATATCGAACGACGTTACGCTACGGGCCTGCTTTGGAGCGATGGGCCTTTCACCGCCACCGTGGGCTATCGCTTCCTTCAGGGAACCATTGCCACGCCATCGCTGCGCGCGCATCTGTATTGGATTGGCGGTTCGTACAACTTTACGCCGGCCTTTGTGGTACGGGCCGGCGTTTATCGTGCCGACCTGCGCAATTCACCGAATGACGCCATGAACTATGCCGTTGCCATGGCCTACAGTCTGTCGAAGCGTACCGACCTTTACCTCAATGCGTCGTATATGGATAACAAGGGCGCTTCGACGCTCGGCGTGGTCAATGGCGGTACCGTGGCACCCGGCGTGAATCAGACCGGCGTGGTGGCCGGGGTCAAGCACATCTTCTGAACGGCGAAGCGCCAACGCCATGGCGCCGAGCCCCGAAACTCATCCGAAATTCATCCTTTTGTACTAGGCTTTTCTTTCCATTTTCACCCCCCTCTACGGTAGGGCTCGACGCGCTCTTGCGCCCTCCATTTTTCGCGGCGAAAGCTGGTGCGTCATAACGTGCCGATGGTCATTTCCACTCGGTCATCCGCTGCCCGTCGAGCTTGCGGCGGAGCACTCACGATTGAGGCTGGCAACGCTTGTCCTTGCATCGAATAAATATAACGACCGCTTTAATCGATGCCACAACGGACTTTGGCTCAGCTATTAGTGCTTCATCCAAACAGTCGATATTGAAACGTCACTTTTGGATATACGTTATGTACACGTTGTCGCGCTCACGAAGAGCGGTCGAACAACGAATACAGAGAAATCCGGGTAAATAGGGGCCATGTATGACACATCCTGCGAAGCTGACTGCGGTGTCTTTTGCCTGCCTGGCAATTACGTTGGCGGGTTGCGGTGGGGGCGGCGACTCCACAACTACAAGCACCACCACTCCGAGCACGGGAACGACGGCTACAACACCAGCAACAACGCAAGCGCCGATCGTCACGCGCAATACGCTTCTGTCAGGCACTACGGATCCTGGCCCGAGTGTCGGCAACGATGGGGACTTCTACATCAACACGACCACCTGGATGATCTTCGGGCCCAAGGCCAATGGCGTGTGGCCGGCAGGCGTGTCCTTGGCGGGCCCCGCGGGTACGAATGGCGTCAAAGGCGAGACTGGCGCCACCGGAAATACAGGCGCAGCCGGCAATACCATTCTCTCCGGCTCGACCGACCCGACCGCCAGCGTCGGCAATAACGGGGACTATTACATCAACACCGCCACTTCAACGCTGTTTGGGCCCAAGGCTAACGGCACGTGGCCGCCGGGTGTTTCGCTGGTCGGTCCGGCCGGCTCGAACGGCAACCCCGGTGCCAACGGCAGTACCATCCTGTCGGGCACCGGTGCCCCCAGCAACACCGTCGGCAACAATGGCGACTTTTATCTCGACACCAATACCTGGACAATTTACGGGCCCAAGGTCAATGGCACCTGGCCGGCCGGTGTATCGCTGATCAGCCAACCTTCCAGTGGTAGCGGTACCGGTGGTAGCAGCGGCAGCGGTGGTTCCGACACCGGTGGCCATATCCTGTCCGGCAGCGGTGCGCCGACCGACGATATCGGGGCAAACGGCGACTTCTATCTCGATACTTCGACGTCAACCCTCTACGGTCCCAAGACGGACGGCAAGTGGCCTGCCACCGGCGTGACCTTGACTGCCGGCACCAACTACAGCGGCAACTTCAATGTGCCCGACACGCTGAGTCGAGGCACGTATGTCATGACGGGTGACGGCGGCGCAGTGCCCTTGCCGAACGACTTCGGCGTTACGATCCCGTACGATTGCAGCAGCGTGACCCTAACGGCCACGACACTTGGCAAGGTAACGGGCGTGCTAAACCTCGCGGTGTCCAAGGTCACGGGTTCTGGCGCCTCAGCTACCTTCGCTCCGGTCAGCGGCTTGAGTTGCAAGATCAGCAACGGTCAGCAGAGCTGCAATGCGCAGGCTCCGGCAGGCGCTGTAAATCATAGCGACAAGCTGCAGGTACAGCTCGACAACAACCAGGCGACGAGTTGGGGCGGCCTCTCGGTCAACCTTACGTGTTCTCGATAGCCCCATAGCAGGCGTTGTTGGATGGGGCGGTGCATATGCCGCTTGCAACGGGGATGCTGTGGCCAGTGGCCACTTCCTGGCAAGCGGCCAAAGCACCATGCTCGGCGCCCCTGTCGGTATTCGTCACAAGTTCCGATTGCCGCAGGGCCGGCGAGGTTCTCCACCTCCCGGCTCCTGTATGTACTTCGACGGTCGCGACTACCACGTTCAATGCCGGATCTGAGCAAATCCGCCATCCGCCCATCTTGTTGCGCTTTCCGTTGTCAAACGAAAGTCCGCTTGCACATTGACGCTTGCGAGAACGTCCCCGCATGGATCGATGGCCGTCAGCGTGCCGAATGGCTCGAATTCGTCTGGCGTAATCGCCAGCCTGACATTCACGAGCTGCGAGGCGATCTCAATGGAGACTTGCTTGTTGAGCTGTGCGTGCAATTGTTGCTCGTGCCGGCGGATGACCTCAGATGCCGTCTTCACCAATGTCTGGTGTGCAACAGCGTCGAGCGGCTTCGGATCGACCTTGTTTCTGCCCATCGTCCATGGGCCAACGAGGGCAGGTTCCGCGCTGCCGTCGCGAATCATCTCGACGGCCCATCCCTCGCCGTCCTCGTTCTTGACCACCTTCGCCGTCCAGCCTTTGTCCCGCCAAAGCCGGGGCTCATGGATTTGAGAGGTTTCGTCTTCCAAAAGGGCGGTGTCGTTTTGGGACATGGCAATGGTCGTCAAGGAATTAGGGAGGCGGTCCGTCGCTGCGGGCCAGGGTTGCGGAATCAAGATACTGTATAAATATACAGTGTGCAGTGCATCGACCGCAAGGGGAGGGCTCCTGGAACAACTGCTTCGGGAGGGGCAGCACGTCAGTGCCCATTCTTCGCATTCAGTCCGAGTTCCGTATAGTCGGCGAAGGACTTCGTGGTGGTGGTGCTCATGCTTCCGCCTTGATGTGGCGTGCCTTGATCAGGGCGGCCCAGCGCGCGGATTCAGATCGCATCAATGCGTCGAAGCGGTTCGCGTCGAGCGCAAGGATCTCGGCGTCGAGCGCAGCCAGCCTGTTGCGCACGTCGGCCGTCGTCATTGCCGCTTGCAGCGTCGCGCCGAGGTAGTCGGCGATAGGTTGTGGCGTGCTGGCGTGCACGGCTAGCCCATACCACGACTGCACGAGTGTGTCGGGAAAGCCGGCCTCGGTGATGGTTGGCACGTCGGGCAGCGAGCGAGTGCGTTGCACCGCGTTGACAGCGAGCGGCCGGAGCTTCCCCGCCTGAATCATCGGCAACGCGAGATTCTGCGACAGAAGGGCGAACTGCAACTGCCCGCCAGCAAGGTCAGGCACCGTTGGAGGCTGCCCCTTGTAGCCAACGTTGGTCACGCGGATACCGGCGGATTCGAAAAAGAGTTCTTGCGCCAGATGCAGTGAGCTGCCGTTGCCCGGCACCGGCACATTGACCTCGCCCGGCCGTGCCTTGGCCCACGTGGTGAACTCTTTCAGGGTCTTCACCGGCACGCTCTCGTGGACTACAAACACTGACGGCACTGCAGCCACCCCGCCGATCGCGCGGAAACTCTGCACGCGGATGCCCGAGTTCGGATAGAGCGTCTGCGCAACCGCCAGCACCGGTGTCACAGCGAGGATTGTGTAACCGTCGGCTGGCGCCCGTATGGCGTACTCGATGGCGATGCGGCCGTCGGCACCGGGGCGATTCTCAACCACAACGCGTTGCGGCAAGTCGAGCGACATCCGCTCGATTGCCGGGCGCAGCGTTACGTCCACTACGCCGCCGGCCGGGTACGGCACCACGGCGCGCAGCGGCTTGCTGGGGAAGCCGTTCGGACCCGGCGGGGTGGCGGCACGGGCGACCGCCGGCAGCCAGCCGGGGGCCGACAGCATCAGCGCGGTTTGCAAGGTTGTCTTGCCAAAGGCACGACGGTTCATGTTGTCTCCAGATGTGTGCTCACCCGATCTGCGTCGGGTGTGTTCGGTCATGCCGGCAGATAACCTCGCAGGTTCTCCAGCGACTGGCGCGTTTCACGCACGAGCCGGTTCACAATTTGAACGACCGGCTCGACCTCGCGCACCCACGCCACGCTCTGCCCGGCTGCCTCATAGATCAGCGGCGCGACTTCGTGCTCCTCGACAGCCGCGAGCAGCCGGCCGGTCAGCGCCTGCTGGTAAGGCATGTCGAGCGGGGCCGGCGCGCCAGGCGCTTCCCATGCGTCAGAAAACGCGCTGCGAACCACGCGGCACGGCTTGCCGCTGTGAGCGCGCGTGATTACGGTGTCCTCGCTGCCGGCCGACAGGAGCCGGTCAGTCAACGCCCGCGGCAGGTTGTGTTCGGTGCTGCCGAGCCAGACCGTCCCAAGCCACGCGCCCTGCGCGCCCATTGCCAGCGCGGCAGCGATCTGACTCCCCTCGCCAATACCGCCGGCTGCGAGAACGGGCCGTCCAGCGGACGCCGCGATGATCTGGGGTACCAGCGTGAAGGTGCCGACCTTGCCGGTGTGGCCGCCCGCGTCGTAGCCTTGCGCGACCAGCACATCGACGCCTGCCGCAATGGCCTTCTGCGCGTGCTTGACCGCGCCGACCAGCGCCATTGTGGTCTTGCCAGCGAGGCGGACGCGTGCGAGGGTATCCGCCGGCGTGCCAACGCCCGCTGCGAAGACGTCCATGTCGCTCTCCGCAACCGCCTCCACCTGTTCTTCAAACAGCGCCTGCGAACGCACGTACTGCGAGAAGAAGTTGCCGCGCGTGGCGGGCGGCACGTTGAAGCGATCGAACAGGCTGTCGATGAAACGCCGATGGCCTTCAGGGATGGCAGCGGCGATGTCCTCAGGCGTCGACTCGCCTGGCAGCGACGTTGGTAGCAGCAGATCGACGCCAACCGGCACGCCCGGGCATAGCGCGCGCAAGTCGCGCAGCTTGTGTGCCAGTTCGTTGGGGCCGTCCCGTGCAGCGGCGTAGACGCCAAGCCCCCCGGCGTTCGAGATGGCGGCAGCCACCTCGATGCTATGGGCCAGCCCGAAGATCGGATATCGGATGCCGAGTCGGCGGCACAGATCGTTGGCGAGGGTGTCGGCGCTGGTCATCGGGCATCTCCGAACAGGTTTGGTTCGAAGTCGAGGCATGGGTGCTGCGGCATGGCCGAGGCAGCCTTCATTACGTGACGACCGATCAGGTTCTTGTGGACTTCGCTGGTGCCTTCGCCAATCTGGTTCATCTTGGCGTCGCGCAGGAAACGTTCGATCGGATACGCGTCCAGGTAGCCATTTCCGCCGAGCAGTTGCGCGCAGTCCACCACCACACGCATGCAGAGATCCGTGGCGTGCATCTTGGCGATAGACGCGTGGATCGACGAATCGGCGTCCTTGCGGTCATAGCGCTGTGCGGCGCAATAGATGAGGCAGCGGGCCGCCTCGATGCGCGCAGCCATGTCGGCCAGCATCCACTGGATACCCTGGTGTTCGCCGACCGCCTTGCCCGATACCTGCCGGTGCCCGGAGTACTGCGCAGCGATCTGCAATGCGCCGGTCATGCGGCCCAATGCGATGGCTGCGTGGCCGATACGGGCGCGCAGGAGCGTGTCTTGCGCGATCGCCATGCCGTGACCTTCCTCGCCAAGTCGATGCGATGTGGGCACATGGACGTCGTCGAGATACACCTCGGCAATCGGTACGCCGTGCCAGCCCATTTTCGGGATGATTGGGGAAACCCTGAGGCCGGCGGCGTCACGCGGCACAAGAAAGGCGGTAAGGCCCCTGCTGCCCCCGGGGCCATCGGCGAGCGAGGCGACCACGACGAACAAATCGGCCACCGACGCGCGAGTGATGAACTTCTTGACTCCCTGCAGGCAATAGCCACCCGTGTCGCGCGTAGCGACCGTGCGCAGGCGGGCGAGGTCGGAGCCGGCCCCGGGCTCGGTCAGCGCAAAGGCGGACTGCTTCTCGCCGCGCGCCAGCAGCGGCACCGTCTGCGCGGCCAGCGCCGGCGACGCACCGGCGACGATGGGCCGCGAGGACAGGTCGGTGCCCGTGACAAGCGATGCCGCTGTACTGCACACCCGTGCAAGTTCCTCGATCATCCGTACGCGTAGCAGCATCGACGCGTCGGTACCCCCCAGTTCACGCGGGAATGCGGTGGCGATCACGCCGTGGCTGGCCAGCAGGCGGAACGTGTCCCAGGCGAACGCGTCGCCGCGATTGGCCGCGTTGGCTTTTGGGCCGATATGTTCCTGCGCGAGCGCCTGGACACGAGCAAGCATGTCGGCCTCGGCGCCATCGAGCGGAGCGAGCGGGTGGTGGTGAGCGGTGAGTGGCATAGGCAGATGTCTCCTGGTTTTTATAGTCGCTTGCCCATAACGATAGATAGCCACTATGCTGCGATCAATGCCGCTGACGGAAACCAGATTTCTGATAAACAGATAGCAGGAGGCATGCAGATGGAAGCTGGCTTGCCGGCGGAGGCCGGTCAGGAACTGACGCTGAAGGCGCTGACGACCTTCATCACGGTGGCGCGCGCTGGCAGCGTGTCGGGGGCGGCGGCGAACCTCGGGGTCGCGCAGTCCGCGATCAGCCGGCAGGTGGCCGAACTCGAACACATGTTCGGCGGCGCACTGTTCTACCGGACTGGACGGGGTGTGCGCCCGACCGCGCTGGCCGAACAGGTGCTCGAAAACGCCGAGCCGCTGCTCGCCAGCGCACGGCAACTGGTGGAAAGCGCGCGCGGGCAGGCGGGCAAAGTGAGCGGCGTGCTGACGATCGGACTCGTGCCGGCGGTGGCGCCACTACTGGCGAGCCGGCTGTACGCGGCGGTCGGCGAACGGCTACCTGCCGTGCGGCTGCGGATTGTCGAGGGCTACAGCGGCGACATCGAGACCCGGTTGACGCAGGGCAGTATTGATCTCGCCGTAGTGAACCGTTACCGCGCCGAAGGCCGCAATAGCTACCGGCGCCTGTTCGACACACCGCTGATGCTGGTCGGCAGCCGCGCATCGATGCGGCGGCGCTGGCGTGCGCTGGGAGGCGTGCCAACGTCAATGCCTATGCGACAGATGGCTGGCCTGCCGCTCGTGCTGCCGGCACCGCCGAATGCGATCCGCAACCTGCTCGACGAACTGGGCAGTGCGCAGCGCATTGCGCTCAACGTTTGCATGGACGCCAGTTCGTCGGCAGTCATCAAGCGCATCCTGGTCGATCACGCGGCGTATTCGGTGTTGCCCTACCACGCTGTAGCGGCGGAGCTGGACAGTGGCGAGTTCGAGGCAGTGGCGCTGACCGACCGCGCCTTGCGCCAGTCGGTGGTGCTGGCGACCAGCAGCCAGCGTCCGTTCACCGAGGCCGCGCGGCAGGTGGCCCAGATGATCCCGAAGCTGGCCGAGGCATTGATCGAGGAAGGGCGGTGGCGGAGGAGCTAGCAGGGTGGGTGCGACGCCCGCACGGTCCACGTTCCTGGGCTTCCCCGTCAGCGTGTTCCTCCCTGTAAGACACCATGGCCCGGATACTCACCACTTGCTCTTTTGGCCGATGACGCGCCGCGTAAGAGTCATGCAAGAAGGTTCGTTATCTGGGACGAAGCCGACGTTTGAATGTCTCGATGAACCCAGGAAGAAAG
>NZ_ALOU01000077.1 GCF_000292345.1 Cupriavidus sp. BIS7 | reverse complement strand
CCCCTCTCCCGCGTGCGGGAGAGGGGAGCAAAGCCGGCTGTCGCGCGCGATACTACCGCTCAGACCGCCTCGCCCCTCGCCTTCAGATAATCCTCCCTGAACTGCTTCCACTGCGTCTGCGAAACATCGCGCCCGTGCTTCGCCAGCCGTAGCACAGTCGACTGCCAGCGCCCGCCTGCCGCGAAATCCTGCAATCGTTCGATACGGTCGGCTGCCTGATGGCCGCAGCCGCGCAGATGCGCCGACGCGGCTGCACGCGCCATCGTTGAAAACACCTCCTGCAGTGCAGCCTTGTCTCGGCAATGCGCAAGGTTCACGCGATCGGTTGTCGGCTGCAGGCTCTTCACAAGATACGACGCCTTGTCCATCGTCACATAGGACAGCAGCGCGGGCGATGCGGCCTGCATGATCTGCTGGGCGGCAGCCACGCGCTGCGCATCGCTGCCCCAGCGCGGCTGGCCGCGCGTGCGCATCCCAACCCAGGCGCTCGGCGCCGCACGCTTGATATCGATCAGCCGCTGATTCGCAGGTGTCTCGCGTTCATGCGCCAGCACCACATAGCGTTCGAGCCCCAGGCTGCCCACGCCTGCCACGCGCCGGGCGGAATCCTCCGCAATGAAGCGATGGCCGTGATGTTCCTGCCTGGAGTAGATCGCCAGTATCTCGGCGGCGCGCTCGCGCTGTGCCTTGTCGGCACGCAGCGCATGGCTGTCGAACTTGACGCGGCGCCGGCCGCCCCGCATTTCCGTGCGCGCATTCAGCAGCGCGCCGCGCTTGCGTCGCTTGACCTGCCTCAGCAGCATGGCCACCAGCCCTGTGGCCGTGGCGCGCTCCAGCCAGCGCGGCTTGCCGGCGCGCAGCATCGTTGTATAGACCGACAGCATCTGGGCGCATGCCGTACGCGCATCGGCCTCGGACAGGCCCATGCTGTCTCCGGCCACCAGCACGCTGGACAGCATGCGAATGACATCCACCGTCAGCGGCGCCACCATCGCGTCGTCGAAATCGTTCAGGTCGAAGTAGACCAGCCCATTGTCACCCTTGAACGTGCCGAAGTTCTCCACGTGGAGGTCACCACATACATAGGTGCAGGGCGCGTCCAGCAGGCCGGATTCGTTCTCGATCGACGCCGCATAAAGATGGTTCGTGCCACGGAAGAATGCGAAAGGGTCTGCGGCAATCGCCGCCAGTTTCATTGTCAGCCGCTCGGGGTCGCGGCCATGGTTGTAGGTCAGGATTTTCTCGGTGGCGGCGTGCATGGGCGAACAGGTTCCTCAACCGGGTGCTGTGTTGCGCGGCGCCCGTCGCCTGTGTCATGCGACATTAGTGAAAGAAGACGCCACGAGTCAGGAAAGTGTAATCCGCTTCGGCAAACATGAGAAAGACAAGCACCAGCAGACACAGTGGAGGAATCAGGATCGCGCAGATCAACGCCATGCGCTCCCATGCCATATGCATGAACACGGCGATAATCAGGCCGGCCTTCAGGACCATGAGCAGCAGGATCAGGAACCAGCGCAGGTACCCGTGGAAATTGAAGAAATCCACCAGGTAGGACATGGTGGACAGGACGAACAGCAGGCCCCAGACCTTCAGGTACAGGCCAATCGGGTGCTCCTGCTTCCCATGTCCGCCATGGGCAGCGTCGGGCGCCGGGGTGACGGGTGTCGATGCCATGGCCGACCTCACCAGAGATAGAACAGCGCGAAGATGAAGACCCAGACCAGATCCACGAAGTGCCAGTACAGGCCGGCAATCTCCACCACCTGGTAGTTACCGCTGGCCTCGTAGTGGCCGCGCAGTACCTTGCTGGCGATGGTCAGCAGGTATATCACGCCGCAGGTCACGTGAAAGCCGTGGAAGCCGGTGATCATGAAGAACGTGGAGCCGAACTGCGCTGCGCCCATCGGGTTCCCCCACGGCCGCACGCCCTCCTCCACAATCAGCGTGGTCCATTCGAACGCCTGCAGGCCTACGAACGATGCCCCAAGCGCGGCGGTGGCCAGCATCAGCAGCGCGCACGGGCGCCGCTCGCGCCGGTAGGCAAAGTTCACCGCCATCGCCATTGTGCCGCTGCTTGTGATCAGCACGAAGGTCATGATTGCGATCAGGATCAGTGGCAGCGTATGGCCGGCGATATTCTCCGCGAATACCTTGCTGGGGTCCGGCCACGGCGCTGTGGTGGAAATGCGCACGGTCATGTAGCCAGTCAGGAAACAACTGAAGATGAACGTGTCCGACAGCAGGAAGATCCACATCATGGCCTTGCCCCAGGACACCTTGAACGCACGCTGATCCGAGGACCAGTCCGCGACAAGACCCTTGAGGCCGCCCGGCAGGTGGCCGCCTTCCTGAGGCGACGCCTGCGAAGAAGACACTTGCGAGCTCATTGGCACATCCTTTCCGTCATCCCCGGCCACAGACATAGGCGACGATCTCCGGCGTCAGCCAGCCCAGCGCGCCGAGCAGCACGATCCATACACCGAGCAGGAAGTGCCAGTAACGCGCGCACAAGCCGATGCGCATTACCGTGCGTGCTCCGCTGCCACGATCCGCGGCCACGAACGCAAACCCGACCAATCCGCCGAGCATGTGCAGGCCGTGCATGGCCGTCAGCAGATAGAAGAAGCTGCCGGCCGGATTGTTCGCGGGGACAACGTGGATCGCGTACATGGCCTCCCATGCCCACAACTGCACCGCGACGAACGCCACCGCACCGGCACCCCCAAGGCGCAGCGCATGACGCGCCCGCACCATGCGGCCAGACCGCGCGGCACGCCTTGCTATCTCCATCGACACGCAGGCCGCAGCCAGCACTGCTGTTGACAGCCACACCTGCCACGGCAGCGCGATGCGCCGCCAGTCGGGGCTGTCCATGCGCATGACGTAGGCGGCAAGGAACAGCGAGAACAGCGCCGTGACCACACCCATGAACACCCACAGGCCGACACTTCCCGGCGCGCGCGCGCCGTGACCGTGGAGCGCGTCGCCACCGGCGGGCCCGCCCCCCGGGGACTCGCGCGATACCCTGAATACGCCGGCCGGTGTATCCGCGGCCAATGATCTGGCTTTCATGCGACAGCTCCCCGTCTTGCGTGCGGCTCGGGCTCGCTGCCCCCTTCCTCCGGCGGCGCGTTCTGCGCGATGAAGTCCTCCTTCGCGCCCGGCACGCTGTACGCGTAGGCCCAGCGATAGACCACGGGAAGATGCGCGCCCCAATTGCCGTGCACCGGCGGCGTCTGCGGCGTCTGCCATTCAAGCGATGCCGCACGCCACGGGTTGGACCCGGCGTGCTGCCCGCGCCGCAGGCTCCACGCCAGGTTGAAGACGAACAGCAATTGCGCCGCCGCGACGATGAAGGCCGCGATCGAGATGTACATGTTCATCGTGTGCGCCGATTCCGGGATGAAGCTGTAGTTATCCCAGGCGTAGTAGCGCCGTGGCATGCCCAGGATTCCCAGGTAGTGCATCGGGAAGAAGATCGCGTAGGTGCCGACGAACGTGATCCAGAAATGAATGCGGCCCATCGTATCGTTGAGCATGCGGCCGGTGACCTTCGGGTACCAGTGGTAGATGCCGCCGAACACGACCAGGATCGGCGATACGCCCATCACCATATGGAAATGCGCAACAACGAAGTAAGTATTCGAGAGCGGGATGTCCACGCTCACGTTGCCGAGGAACAGGCCCGTCAGGCCGCCGATCACGAACGTGCTGATGAACGCGATGGCGAACAGCATCGGCACGGTGAAATGGATGTCGCCGCGCCATAGCGTGATCACCCAGTTGTAGACCTTGATGGCGGTGGGCACCGCAATGATCAGCGTGGTGGTTGCGAAGAAGAAGCCGAAGTACGGGTTCATCCCGCTCACGAACATGTGGTGTGCCCACACGACGACAGACAGCACGCCGATGGCCAGGATGGCCCACACCATCGTGCGATAGCCGAAGATGCTCTTGCGCGAATGAACGCTGACCAGATCGGAAACGATGCCGAACGCCGGCAGCGCGACGATGTAGACCTCCGGGTGGCCGAAGAACCAGAACAGGTGCTGGAACAGCAACGGGCTGCCACCCTTGTAGTTGAGCTGCTGTCCCATCGAGACCATTGCCGGCATGAAGAAGCTCGTGCCGAGCGTCTTGTCGAGCAGCATCATCACACCAGAAACGAACAGCGCAGGGAAAGCCAGCAGCGCGAGGATCGTCGCCATGAAGATGCCCCACACGGCCAGTGGCATGCGCAGCATCGTCATGCCTTCCGTGCGCGCCTGCAGCACGGTGGTCACGTAGTTCAGGCCACCCATGGTTGCCGCCACGATGAAGATCAGCAGCGAAACCAGCATCAGGATGATGCCCCATTCATATCCCGGCGTGCCGGGCAGAATTGCCTGCGGCGGATAGAGCGTCCAGCCTGCCCCGGTGGGCCCGCCCGGAACGAAGAAGCTGGCCAGCAGCACCAGCACGGAAAGCAGGTAGACCCAGAAACTGAGCATGTTCAGGAACGGGAACACCATGTCGCGGGCGCCCACCATCAGCGGGATCAGGTAATTGCCAAAGCCCCCCAGGAACAATGCCGTCAGCAGGTAGATCACCATGATCATCCCGTGCATCGTCACGAACTGGTAGTAGTGGTTGGCGTCGATAAACGCGAACTTGCCGGGGAAGCCCAGCTGCAGCCTCATCAGGTTCGACAACGCCACGCCCACCAGCCCCACGCAGATGGCAACCAGCGTGTACTGCACCGCAATCACCTTGTGGTCCTGGCTCCAGACATAGCGTGTCCAGAAGCTCTGCGGGCCGTGGTGGGCAGCATCGTCGGCGTAGGCCATCTCTCAATCCCCCGATCTCTGACTTCGCATCAGCCCGCTATTTGCCGGCCTGCGGCGCACCCGTCGCACCCGTGCCCAATGACCGGATATAGGCGGATAGCGCCACCACGTCCGCATCGGTGACCGGCAGCTTGGGCATGACCGGGCCGAACCCCTTGACGATGCGCGCCTGCGGTTCTTCGATCTCCTCCTTCAGGAAGGCATCGTCGACCTTCGCGCTGGTGCCGTCGGAGAACGTCTGGGTGCTGCCATACAAGCCCTTCCACGTCGGCCCTACGCCGGCGCTGCCATCGGCGCTATGACAGGCGACGCACCCCTTGCTCTGCGCCAGCGCGCGACCCTCGGCCGCCAGGTCGGCGCCGCCGGCGGGCGGCTGTGCAGCGCCCGGAGCAGGCGCCGCGGGCGCAGCCGCCGCAGCGGCCTTGGCCAGCGTCATCGCAAACGTCTGCTGCTGCCCCAGCCACGCATCGAATGCCGCCTGGTCCTCCACCACGACATGCCCACGCATGTTGTAGTGGCCGATACCGCAAAGCTGCGCGCAGAGGATATCGAAGCGGCCGGCCTTGGTCGGCGTGAACCAGAACGAGGTCACCATGCCCGGCACCATATTCATGCGCGCGCGGAATGGCGGCACGTAGAAGTCATGCAGCACGTCCTTGGAGCGCAGCAATACCTTGATCGGGCGATTCAGCGGCAGATGCACCTCCGGGCCCATCACGACTACGTTGTCCTGCCCGTTGGGATCGTCCGGGTTCAGCCCGAGCGGGTTGGTGCCGCTAACGAAGCGCGGGTCGCTGGTACCCAGCTGGCCACTCTTGCCGGGAAAGCGGAATGCCCACTGCCACTGCTGCCCCACCACCTCCATAATCATCGCCTCGCGCGGCGGCCGTACATAGTCGGCATAGACGATCAGCCCTGGCGCCAGCAGCGCGATGATGCCCACCGCCGTCACGCCCACCAGCCAGAGTTCAAGCTTCCGGTTTTCCGGCTCATAGGCCGCGCGATGTCCGTCACGGTGGCGGAAGCGCCAGACGATGTAGCCGATCAGCAGGTTGAGGACGACGAAGAACAGGCCGGTGATGACGAGGGTAATGGTCAGCGTATCGTCCATCTGTTTCCAGTTGGACGCCAGCGGCGTCGCCCACCACGGGCTCACGAAATGAAAGAGCACCGAAGCGACGACGATGATGACGAGTGCGATGGCGATCGCCATATCCACCCTCCTCCGCGCAGGCAGAAAGCCGCGAGGAAAGCGCAAACTGCGCAAGTGGATTAAGACTAGTGCATCGCTTCAGGTCACTGCAAGGCGACATTGCCCCGATTGACGTACGCAAGGCCACGCGTGCGCCGCAATAAAAAATGGCGGAGGGGAAGCTTCCTTCCCATCCGCCATTGTGGCCGCGCGCGGCCCGTGTAGTGGCAAAGCGCGCGACGCAACCTTTGCATCAACGCATGATGTATCTGGCGCACCTTCCCGAGTATCTAGTGCGATACATCGCGCGATTCCAGCTTCCAGTAGCAGAGTGCGATGGCCATGCCGAATATCAGGTGGCCCACCAGCGTATGCGCGCCGCGTACATCGATGAACCAGGGGAACGCGCTGGTCATCACGTAGAAATTGAACAGGTACACCACCAGGCCGAACGCGGCGCCCACGAGCATCGACATGCCGACGCTCGAATCGAGCTGGAACGGCGCGATGATCGCGCACAGCACGCAGCCAAGTACCGCACCGAGCACGAAGTGAATGATCAGTGCCGCCGCCACGGTGCCAACGCTGAAGAACGAGTTCTGCAGTACCTCGCGCCCCATCACGATGGCAGCAATCATGCGTGTGGTGCCCCACGGGTGCACGCCGGTCACCATCGACGACCAGAACATTTCCACGACCAGCAACAGCGCGCCCGCTGCCAGCCCCGATACGGCGGCCGCTGTCCAGTCCGGCAGGCGACGCACGTAGTTGTGCGAATGCATGTGTAGTTCCATAGCGTCCTCCAGTCTCCTATGGGTGACTCCGTGAGCGACCCTGTGCGTCCAGCATAGGACACCTGGCATCGATACGGCTGACACAGCAGGAAAACCACACGAGAAACGGTGCGCCGTGCGTTGCCCACGGTACAAACGGGGTACAAGCCGGCGTACAAACCGGCGTACAAACCGCGCGCCCGGAAGTCACTCGGGCGAGACACGGCGCATCACCGAGTACGCCCCACGCATCAAACGGTGCGGGACAACCCCAAGTGCTCCAGCCTTGTATTCGCCACACACTGCCTATACTGGAAGTACAAAGAAGCAAGACAGGAGACCGCCATGCTGCATCTTCAGTTACAGGCGCATGATCTTGTATTCCTGATCCCCATGGCACTCGTCGGCCTCCTGGCGATGAGCGCGATTCCGATTGCCGCCAAGGCGTTGCGCATCAGTTGCCGCTGCGCAGGCGCGATCATCGGGGTACTGCTTGGGGTATTGGTGCTGGAGGCACTGCCGCTGCTGATCTAGGGTGACCGACGCGGTTCAGTTCCAGTGTGAAGCGCCTGTTTGAGAGAGAAGGAGGCGCGATGTCGTTACCCGTGCTCGCCGCCATCATGGTGACGCTGCTGGTTGTGACTGTCAGTACGGCATTGTGGCGCTGCAGCCACCCGTACCGCATACGCTATACGCGTTGCTCGCGTCGGCGGCAGCGGGCGGGCATATGCCGGCCCGATGCCCGGCACGAAGCTCACTAATCAGATCTCGATCATCGAGAAATCGCCCTTGCCGACATCGCACTCCGGGCAGCGCCAGTCCTCGGGGATATCTTCCCACCGCGTGCCCGGTGCAAGGCCGTCTTCAGGCAAGCCCAGTTCCTCGTCGTACACCCAGCCGCAAATCAGGCAAACCCAGGTCTTGTAGGCAATTACTTCTGCTTCCTGCTGCACATCTCGCTCCCGATATGATTTTCAAGTTCGGGCGCATGATACGCGGTTTTGGTGACGCGCCCCCTGCCGGCGTTCGAGCGAACCGTTCAAACGCCGGCAGTTGCGGTGGCAGGGGTGGTTACTGGCGAATGGAGAAATCGACGCGGTTGGGAGTGCCCTTGTCCTTGATCCCTTCAGCGCTGAGTTTCGGCGCCGTCAGGAACAGCCTCTCTCCAGGCACCTTGCCATCACGCTCGAGCGATTGCTTGACCACCAGCGCCCGCTGGTCTGCCAGCGCGCGCAGTTCCGTGTCGGTCACGGGCGCGTGTTCGAGCAGCAGCTTCTCCATTTCCGCTGGCGGCAAGGACTTGTTCAGTCCGATGAAATTGGTGGGCTTCTTGAACGATTCCCGCTTGTACACGGCCGCCAGGTACTTCGGATACTCCTGTGGGGACACGGTGACATTGGCACCCTGCTCGCCGCCCTCGCCTTCCTCCGCCTGATCGCCCGCCTGTGCCGAACGGCGCAGATCACGCTGCTTGGCTTCGGCAATGCGCTGGTTCAGCCAGACACGGCGCGCGCCATCGGCATCGGTGGCCGGATCGATACGGCCGCTGATTTCCAGCTTGAGCGACGGCCGGTCTGCAAGCGCCTTGCCAACCGTCTCGATCTTCTTGCGCGCGTCGTCGGTCAGCGTGGATGACCCTGGTGCGAACTCGATATAACCGAGTTCCTCGGCGTTGCCGCCGAACGCATGGGCAATCAGCGCAAACGGCGAGGTAATCGCCTTGGCAATCAGGTTTCCGATCACGCGCAGGATCACGCCGCCAATACTGAACTCCGGGTCCGACAATGAGCCCGAGACCGGCAGGTTGATGTCGATCACGCCATTGCGGTCCTTGAGCAGCGACACCGCCAGCAGCACCGGCAGCTTGACCGCGTCGGGACTGTCCACCTTGTCGCCAAACGTGAGCTGGTCCAGGTAGAGGTGGTTCTTCGCGTCCAGCTTGCCGTTCTCGATCTTGTACGCCACATCGACGGTCAGCTTGCCCTTGGTGATCGGATAGCCCGCGTACTTGGCTGCATACGGCGTCAGGCGCGTGAGTTCCACGCCCGATGCCTTGGCCACGATATCAAGATAGAGCTGTTCGCCAAGTGGATTGACCTTGCCGCTGATGCTGACGGGCGCATCGTCGTCCAGCCGGCCGTCCAGCGCCAGGTCCGCGGGAGTCGGGTCACCGGAGGAGACCTTGGACACCGAGCCCTTCATGCCAGTCAGGTTGGCCGAATAGTTCGGCTGGACGAAGAAGTCCGAAAAATTGATGTTGCCCTTGTCAATCGAGACGCCGCCCAGGCGGATCTGCGGCTTCGGACCCGCCGCCTGTGCCGGTGCCGGTGCCGCTGCGGGGGCGGACGCGGGTGCGGCCTCGCCCTTCGCTGCCGGCGCCGACGCGGGATTCGCCTGCGTCAGGCTGGTGGACGGTGCCGCCTCGCCCTTCGCCGCGCCGCCGGCCATCACGTCCTGCAGGTTCAGCCGGCCATTGGCATTCAGGATCACACGCGCGTAGAAGTCAGACAGCGCAACGTTGTTGATGCCGAGTTGCAGCGGCCCCTTGGCATCGTTCATGTTGAAGTCGATGCCACTTACGGCCAGCGTGCGCCAGCGCAGGAAGTCGTCGCCCGTGATGCGGTCCACCGTGCGCACGTTGCCGGCCACCACATTGCCGTTGAACCGCACCGCCATCGGCTTGCCGGCAGGCGCTTCATAGGCGACCTTGCCCTTGAGCGTCAGCGCCCCACTGCGCAGCGCGGCGTTGAAGCGATCAGCCATGTAGGGTTGCAATGGCGCGAGATCGAGTTCTCGCAGGTCGAGCTGCAGTTGAGCGGCCGGGCCGGTCGGCATGACCTGCCCGTCGATATTCATCACGCCCTTGCGCCCGCCTTCCGCATGCAGCTTCATCGGCACCGCTCCAGGCGAGAGCGGCCAGGTGACCGTGCCGGTATTCAGCGCGATATTGCGGAACTGGTGAATGACGGGGCGGCCGCGATTGGCATCGGCAGGCTCATAATCAGCCAGCCGCGCGGAGCCGCCGTCCACCACCACCTTGCCGACGCGGACCTTCCAGCCCTGCGCCGCCGCACCGCCATTCGTCGGCGCTTTTGCCGCAGCCGGGCCGTGGGCCTGCGCGGCGGTGCTGGCCTTCGACTGCACGGCCCAGATGCGCGCCATCTCCAGCAACTGTCCCTGGTGGTCACGCGTGGCCGCGATCTGCGGCTGGACCAGCGACACTTGCGAGGTTTCGAACGTCTGTTTGGCGAGGTCGAACTGGATGTCTTCCAGCACGAGCTTGTCTGCCTTGAGAAGCGGCAGATTGGCGCCCTCGGTATCGGCAGCACGCCGTGCCGTGCGTGGTCCGCGCTGCGCGCGGTCCTTGCGCGCCGGGGCCGACGCGGCCTTGGCCGTGCTGTCGGCATCGCCGGCTGCCGCCGCCGGAGAATTGGGCACGCTCACCGGCTCACGCGTGGCCACATAGACCGGCGACAGTTCGACGCGGGATTTGTCCAGCGTGAACTGGAGCACCGGCTGCGACCACGCCATCTTGTAGTTCAACGTGGCATTGATGCCGGTGTCGCCGAACTGGCTTTCCAACTCGCGCGGCCACCAGGCCGAAAGCCCCTGCGGACGCACGCCAGCGGTTTCCAGCGTGCCGTTCAGCGTGCCCCGCTTGAGGTCGAGTTCGCCCGAGTGCTTGATTGTCTGGCCATCGGCGATCGTGATCGTCGCATCTAGCCTGGCCGGCTTGTCGCCGCTGCTGGCCAGTTGCGCAATATCGACATTCACCGGCCCGATATCGAGCTTGCCGGGCCCCGACGGCGCGAGGGCGTCGGCAAAGCCAAGCTTAGCGTCCTTGACCACGATATGGTCGACGGCATAGGCCCACGGCGCGTCTTCCGTCTTGGGCGGCGCCTGCACGCCCGAGGCAGCCACCGCGGAGGCCGGTGCGGATGCCGATGCCGAAGGCGCCTGGGCCGGCGTCGTCTTCATGCCTTCGGGCAGGAACGCCGTTGCAAGATCCAGCGTGCCATCGGCGCGACGCTGCGCCTGCAGGTCAAAGCCGTCAAGCTCGATGCTCTTGACGTGCGCCTTGCGGCCCAGCGGCTCCACGCGGTCGAGATCAACCGCAAGCCGCCCCGCCTTGACCATCGATGCGCCGGCATGGGTCACCACGTCGGCGTCGCGCAGCGTGACAGTGCCGGACACGTACAGGTCCTGCTTGTCCTTCTCCTGACGGAAGTCGATGTTGAGCCGCGTGTCGACCAGGCCGCTCTTGACCTCAGCATCCTTGAGCCTTGGCGCGAACGCCATGTACTTCGGAATCTCAAGCCCGTCCAGGTTGATGTTGAGGTTCGCCTCGTGGGTATCGGCGAACGGCTGCATCGTGCCGTCCAGCGCCAGCGGCGACCCATTGACCTTCGCAAACAGGCTTGGGCGCGTATTGATGGTTACGTCATGCGGCAGGTTCGACAGGAACGGCAGCGTCAGCGTGAAGTTCTCCACACGCTGCACGGTGTTGAGCAGCTTGTCGTCATAGACGAAGCTGGTATTGGTCACCGCGATGTTGCTGACGGAGAACCGCGCCGGCTTGGCGCCAGCCGGCTTGGGCGGCAGCGCGGCAAAGCGGTCCTGGATGTCGGCAAAGTTCATGCGGCCATTGGCGTCGCGCACCACGTGCACGGACAGGCGGTCCACGTGGAGGAAATCGACGACCGGCGCCAGGTGCCAGACCGATGCCGCCGACGTCGTGGCCTCGACCTCGCCGAGCGTCACCATCGGCGTCTTGCCGTCCGGCTCGAAGATGGTCAGGTCGTTTATCGTGGCCGCCAGGTTGAACGGGCGCACGTGTGCACCGCCCAGCGTTACCTTGCGGCCCAGCGCCTCGGTGGCGTTCTTTTCGACCAGATACTTGATCAGCGGCGGTCCGCCGAAATAGCCTGCCAGCCCGAATACGGCCAGCGCGGCCGCCACGCCGCCCGCGACGCGCACGGCCACGCGCCTGCGTGGCGTGGCCATTGCCGCCCCTGTTGCGGCCTGGATGGAATCCTTGAAAGCCATGTCACCCCAGAAAGTTTGACCCCACGCTGGTTCCGGCCCTATTGCCGTCCAACGCTTTGTGCCCCGGATTTCACTTGTTTTTGAATTATGGCGACGGATTATGGCAGCGCAAAGGACGATTTAGTATCTGATTTATGCAGGATCAGGGACTTGGGGGGGCGTTCTGGTATCTTTACGCCTTTGCGAAGCGTCCGTCGCCAGCCAGCCTGCTTACCCGCCGGCCCCGGTTCGCCAAGTTCGTGCTGTCACCCCTTCGGCCGTCTCCCTCCACGTCAACCGTGTTGCGCGCTTCGCATGTGAATGTATCCATGCGAGTCTTTTCATGTCCACACCCAGCAGTACAGCCGGGGCACTGGGCGCGCAAGGCGGCCACGCCGCACGCCCACTGACCGGCCAGGATTACAAGACTCTTGCGCTCGCCGCACTGGGCGGCGCGCTCGAGTTCTACGATTTCATTATTTTTGTTTTCTTCGCCAAGGTTATCGGCCAGTTGTTCTTTCCGGCCTCGGTGCCGGACTGGCTGCGCATGCTGCAGACCTTCGGCATCTTCGCGGCCGGCTACCTGGCCCGCCCGCTGGGCGGCATCATCATGGCCCACTTCGGCGACCTGCTGGGCCGCAAGAAGATGTTCACGCTGTCGATCCTGCTGATGTCGGTGCCGACGCTGCTGATGGGCCTGCTGCCGACCTACGAGTCGGTTGGCCTGCTGGCGCCGATGGCACTGCTGGTGCTGCGCATCCTGCAAGGCGCCGCCGTGGGCGGGGAAGTCCCGGGCGCCTGGGTATTCGTGTCCGAACATGTGCCCCGCCGTCATATCGGCTATGCGTGCGGCACGCTGACCGCCGGCCTGACGGCCGGCATCCTGCTCGGTTCCCTGGTGGCCACCGGCATCAATGCCGTATTCGATCCGAAGGAACTCATCGATCACGGCTGGCGCGTGCCGTTCGTGCTGGGCGGTGTGTTTGGCGTCGGCTCGATGTACCTGCGTCGCTGGCTGCATGAAACGCCGGTTTTCGCCGAACTGCAGCAACGCAAGGCGCTGGCCGCCGAAATGCCGCTGAAGACGGTGGTGCGCGACCACGGCGGCGCCGTGCTCGTTTCGATGCTGCTCACGTGGATGCTGTCCGCGGGCATCGTGGTGGTCATCCTGCTCACGCCGACGTACCTGCAGACGCTGTACGGGTTCGACGCGCGCACGGCCCTGGTGGCCAACAGCGTTGCCACGCTGTTCCTGTCGATCGGCTGCGTGGTGGCCGGCGTGCTGGCGGACCGCATCGGCGCGCGCCTGACGCTATCGATCGGAGGCGTGCTGCTTGCAGCCAGCGCCTACACGCTCTACACGACGATCGGGACGCGCCCTGACCTGCTGCTGCCGCTGTACGCACTGGCCGGCTTCTTCGTCGGCACGATCGGCGCGGTGCCGTACGTGCTGGTGCATGCGTTCCCGGCGCAGGTCCGTTTCTCGGGGCTGTCCTTTTCGTACAACGTGTCGTACGCGATCTTTGGCGGCCTGACTCCGGTAGCCGTCTCGCTGATGCTCAAGAACGACACGCTGGCGCCGGCCCACTATGTGGTGGGCGTTTGCCTGATCGGCATCGTCGCCGCCCTGTTCGTACGCAAGCGCCACGCCTGATCGCGCCTGATGCGCAAATGACAAAGGGGAAGGCAACCAGCCTTCCCCTTTGTCATTGTTGGCCCCGTTTTCTCGATCTGGACAATCGGGGCAATCAGGCCAATCAGGCCGCCCGTTTGTGTTGACGGAAGAACTGCCACATCAGCCAGCTTGCATCGGGGCCGACGTCGCTGTGATACGGCACGGCGGCATCGCCGCCGCTCCAGGCATGGCCCAGCCCGCCCACCTCGACCAGCCGCACGATGTCGCGATTCCAGCGGCCGAAGCGCGCATCGCGAACATTGCCATCCGGCAGCCCCGGTGCATCATTGGCGCTTTCCAGGCGATCCTCCAGACCGTTGTAGGCCAGGAACTGCCGTGCCAGCAGCCGCCCGTTGACCGGATGGACAGCGTCGTCAGCCATGCCGTGGACGACGATGGCCGGCATCTCCGGTCCACCCGACGCCACGCCAGCCGCATCGAGCAGCAACGCGGGATCTGTGGCCGAGCCGTGGCGCATTGCCTTGAGCCCTGCCCGTGGCGAGTCCGCTGCGCCAATCACCACGCCGGAATGCAAACCCACTGCGGCAATCTTGTCCGGGTATCGCAATGCCACCAGCGCCGCCATCGCCGCGCCAGCAGACAACCCCGCAAGGTAGATCTCCCCGGTGCGCACATCGGGCCGGCTTGCCAGTTCGTCGACCAGCAGAGCCAGCGCCTGGACTTCGCGCCCGCCCTGGCCGGCGCCCAGATCGAACCACTGCCAGCATCGATGAACAGAGCGCCGCAGAGGCTGCTGCGGATAGGCAACGATGAATCCTTCGCGCTCGGCCAGTGCATTCATGCGCGTGCCCAGCGCCAGGCTTTCGGGCGTTTGCTGGCAGCCGTGCAGCATGACCACGACGGGCAATGCCCCCTTGGCCCCGGCGGGGATGTAGAGACGATATGCCAGCTGGGGGACCAGTTCGCCGGGCAGCGGCGTCAGTCCAAGCTTCAGCGACTGCCAGGCGCCGGGAAGCTCGGTAGGGACGGGCTCGCCTGGCGCGGGATGGCGCAGGCGGCGTACGGCCGGGTGCACCTGTTCCAGGCGCCCCAACCATGAGCGAATATGTTTAGCGGGTTGGAATTGAGCGCGGCTGATTTGTCGCAGCTGTGCTTCCCAACTCGGGGAAAGGCTTTTGGCCATATGAAGACTCCTGCTCGTCTTGGGAACGGGTCTCCTCCGTTATTGTGCGATGCAGCATATCACAACCGGCATGGCGGAAAATCCACATTGTCCGCAAGACGCAACACGAATTTTCGAAACAATTCCCCTGCTTTGTAACCGCCGCATCCCTGTTGCATGGCACAGTCGCGAAAAAACTAAGGACGCTCCCCGGAAAGAATGCAGATCGACTCGTGATCAACGACGTTGGCCACCATTTATACTGCCAGCAAAACAACGTCCAACCTGTCTGCCGGGAGACAATCCACTGGACCATCAAGCCCCCAGCGTCTCATGCTGCACCCTGTGTCCATTTCATCCCGTATGCGCGAGTGCACGCGGCGACACGCCATTGCCTGGCGAAAGCACGCTGGTTCCCCAGAGGAAGCATCTGAACGCCGGTGATGTGCTGTTCAGGCAGAACCAACCGGTACTGGCTTTCTATCCGTTGCGCACTGGCGGCATCAAAATGGAGTACGAATCGTCACTCGGGTGGCGTCAGGTGACGGGATTCGCGCTTCCCGGCGATACGGTCGGCCTGGAGCCAAATGACGTCCGCACCTTCAGCATGAGCGCAATTGCCTTGCAGGCTTCGGACTGCTGCGTGGTGTCGGTGGAAGCCGCGAAGGCCAGCATGGCCGATTCTGCGGTGCAAGCGGCGACGCAGGCGATGCTCCGACGCGATGCATTGAGGCAGCACGAACTGCTGGTGGCGATCGGCTCGATGAAGGCCGCCCAGCGGCTGGCCATGCTGCTGCTCGACCTGGCCGCCGAACACCGCCGGCGCGGCATCGATGGCGGCGAAGTCATGCTGGCGATGACGCGCGTCGACATCGCCAGTTACCTTGGCCTGACGCTGGAAACGGTGTCGCGATTGCTGTCCCGCTTCGCCTCGGTAGGACTGATCACCGTGCGCCACCGTCTGCTGCATATCGTCGATCCGGCCGGGCTGGCTGAGGTGCACGCGGACCCGGACCGCATCACGTTGCGCGGTCCGGCGCCTGAGCAGAACCGCTTCGCTTCATTCTGAAACGGCGGCCCGTGGATCATCGGTCAGTGGCTTTCTCCCAGCCCGCGGGCTCGAATGTGCGAACCGCGCCCGCGCGTGCGGACGTACCCTTGCCAAGATCGCGCTCGTAGAAGCGGCGTTCGCTGTCGACCATGAACGAATGAATGCCGCTATCGCCGTAGCGGGCCGGCCAGGCGATGAACGCGAACCTGGCGTCGCTGCCCTTCGGCGGTGCAATCACGCGGTAGCGATAGCCGTAGAACGACTCTTCCGGCGGCACCTCCGGGCCCATCGCCAGTGCATCGGGGCCAAGCGGACTATCGTTCTCGGCAGATGCCGACGGCCAGTACAGACCATTGGTCTTGCCCGGGGTGCTCACAAGCTGCCGGGCAAAGCCGCCCTTGCCAACCTGCTCGGCATAGCGCTGCTGGGCGTCTGCGAGTTGCATCAGGGTATCCATGGCCACGAGTTCATTGCGGCCGATGCGCCGGCGCCGAACCTCGTGCTCACCGGCGGCCAGATCGAACTGCCAGCCAGACTTGCGCTTGACCACCGGCACCGGGAAAGTCCACCCGCTGTCTCCGACCTCGATGTGGGCGGTGGTGTCGCCATCGCGCTGCACCGCATGGTGGCGAGCCCAGGCACCCAGGAAATCGTAGATATCGTTCTGGCTCAGCCCACGCGGCACAAGGTTTTCATAATTGGCGCCGAGCACCTGCTTCAGCGCGTCGTTGTCACTGCGCGCCACGGCATCGCCGAACGCATCCGAAGCGGCTTCCGGCGTGGGATAGATGTGCTGTGCGACTGCGGGCACAGACACGCCAAGCAGCATCACCAGGGCACCGGCACGCAGCATGGATTCAAACGTCGACTTAAGCTTCATCGTTATCTCCGGCCGTGACCAAAGTGACCGCCGCCTGCTGCGCCCAGGCTTTCTCGACCACCGCCGCCCTGGAACCCACCGCCGCCATTGCCCGGCATCGAGCGTTGCGGCTGGCCCGCGGTTCGCTGGAATCCACTATGGTCGCCCCGGCTGGTCTGCTGACGCATGCGGTCGCCGTTGCCGGCATCGCTGAACGCGTTGTTGCGGTTGCTGTCGCGCGCATTGTTGCGTGCATTGGCCTGATCGGCCCGCTGCCGATCTGCACCGGCCGGCCGGGGGTTCTGCCCACCCGCCTGACGGTTGACGGCTGGCGCGCCATGCCCGGCGATAGATTGACCGGTGCGTCCCTGGAACGATTGCGCGGCACGATCACGCGCGGCATCGCGCGAGTTCTGCACGCCGCCTCCACCCTGGCCCAAGCGCTGCCCGCCTTGCCCGCCCTGGCCTTGAGGGCGATTGGCCATCGCCTGCTGCCGCTGGGCATCGTAACGGCCCGCAACGTTCGGATTGTTGTACGGCACGTTGCCGCGATTCGCTGGGTTGTGCTGCCAGTTCACGTTGGCGCTATTAACGTTGAGTCGCTGGTTCACATTGATGTTGTTGTAGCGGTTGACGTTGATATTGACGTCATGCGCGCCCCAGTTGAATCCGCCCCACATCGAGTTGACCGCAGCTACGCCGAGCCCGAAGCCGATGCCGGCCACCAGCGACGTGGCGAACACCGAGCCGGGCGGCGGCGGATAGTAGGCTGGCGGATAGGCGGGATAGGGCCAGGCGCCATAGACCACGGTTGGGTTGTACGACGGCACATAGACAACCTGAGGGCTGGCCGGCTCGATCTGGACGATGGTGGTGCCGCCGCTCTGCTGCGTCACCACCTTCTGCTGCTCGTTACTCTTCAGCGAGCCGGCTTTCTGCGCCTCCACGCGCAAGCGCTGGACCGAGTCCATCACGTCGTCAGGCTGCGCCAGGAACGCATCGCCCACGTTCTGCACCCACTGCGGCTGGCGCCCCATCAGGTCCATCACGGACGGGAATGCCACGAGCGACTTCACGCTCGGGTCCCATGACTGACCGTCGACGGCCTTCGTCGCTGCATCCCCCGAGAGGTTCGGGTTCGATTTCGACCACTGCGCCGCGGTAGCGACGTCCGCGGGATAGGTCGAGGCCATCAGCACCTGGGAAAGCAGCGCATCGGGATACAGCGCGACAGGTGCAAGCAACTGATCAAGGTGAGCCTTGTCCAGCTTCGCCTGCGCTACGGCACTGCCCGCGCCGGTCAGCAACATCAGCCCGAATGCCCAGGCAAGTAAACGTCGCATGTGGAACATCTTTGCTCCTGCAATGACGGATGAAACCACCACCTCTGTCCGCTACCTGCCTGCGCACCCGGCGCCGCCTGCAGCGCCTACTTGCGTGCCTGCGCACACTCCTGGCGGTATGCTTCCTCAAGGCGCTTGCGATCCGGTGCGCGCTCGAGCGTGGAATAGGTTCTGCCATCCGCGGTGGTTACGGCCGACTTGCCTTGCGACCACTGCGGACCTGCGGGCAAACCATTGATCTGGTCGAGCAACTGCCGGCAATGCTCGATCTGCGAAGCACTGAGCGTTCCCCCGGTATCCTCCACGGTGGACGTGGCAGGATCGAGCATGCGCGGCGGCATCGGCGCCACCATCGGCGAGCCGGGATCCACCGGGGGCGCCGCATGAACCTGCGTGACAGCCAGACCAAGCCACACCATCACGCCTGCGGCAGCAAAAACCTTCTTCACAAAAAAACTCCAGAAACCAATGCCGTGCACGGCATTGCGATTGCATCAGACTCCGGTGCTGGCGATGAGTGCGGCAACACGCCTGGACGTGGCCTAGGCGTGGCCCTTGCCGTCCCCATGCCGGCCGGTACGATTGCGCAGTAACTCCAGCTTCAGCAGCGCATCCGCAAGCATACTCTTGAGACGTGCGTTTTCTTCCTCGAGCTGGCGTAATCGGCGAGTGTCGGATGGATCGTGCTGGCGCGTACGGCCGTATTTCGCGCGCCATCCATAAAACGACGCATCGCTGAAGCCGTAGCGCGCGCAGAGCTCCCGCACCGGCACGCCACGGGCGGCCTCGTCAAGATACATGCGGATTTGCTCTTCCGAATAGCGTCTGTTCACCCGAATGCCTCCGCTCGGCCGGCCTCCAGTCCGGCAGCCCATGCGCCCGTGCGCCGGCCCGCCTGTCTCGCTCATAAGGTAGCCCACCGCCCGCGGAAAAGGCAATTCAGTGTCTTCGCGACACGACTTAAGCAAATTGAATGGCAGCATCGGTGCGGTCAGAGGGACGTCCGCCCCCCTGACAGTCCGCCCCCATTATTGACACACTTGTTTGCAAATTAAATTTAGTTATTCCAATTTGGAACGACGCAAATGTCCAGGATCCACAATAACCTGCCTGAAACAAGAAAGTGATAGCGAAAAACTGTGCAATTCAGCGCGACACAATGCAGCAAGATGGGCCCGCATCCCCCATTTGGGGCGGGTTTCAGGGTTGTATCGATGATCAGACATAGCATCCTTGCCGATTCTTCCGGCCTTTGAATCGAATACCATTACTAGTACTTTCCTAAATCTTGTATTAAGATTTCCAGGCATCAACTAAATTTCGAAACGCCTGCAAATGGTGCCGCCCGGCACGTGCAGACAGGCGTCAGACGGCAAGGCATCGGCAGATGGTGCCAGACACACGCCGTCACACCATCTTGGCCTGAGGAAACGGGAGCCGTTGCCGTAGAGCGCGCGCTCGACAAACCTGTCGGCGTGGCGCGGAGGATGTGGTAACTGCGAAGCGCGATACGGGAAGCCTGAAATCCGGGAAGCCTGAAATCCGCGCGGCATCTTCAGTTTCAGTTGCCAGGGCGCCCTCGTTGTCGTTCCAGCCCCCTTTGCAGTGTCTGTAGTACCTGCCGCAGCCCACGTGCCTTGTCACAAGGCACGCGCCGGTGGTTGTGCAGTCGGAAGTTGCGATGGTGTTGCTTCACCAAAACAAAGAACAAGACAGACTCGGATCGGGAGAAGTCAGTATGCGGCACGTCAGCACCAAGCTATTGCATGTATTCGTCCTGCTCATGGAGTACCGCGACCTCACCGCCGTGGCGGCATGTACCCAGGGACGCGTTCCAACGGTTGCCTACAGTCTTGCCCGCCTGCGGGAGATCACCGGCGATGCACTGTTCGTCAAGCGCAACGGGACGCTCGAGCCCACACCCCACGCAGTGCGTCTTGAGCAAACTGCACGACAAATCCTTTCGAAATGGACCCAGCTTGTCCAGCCAGACGGCAATCCAGTGCAGCAGGCCATCAGCGGCCGGCGCATCTCGATCGGCTTTTCTTCGTCAATCGGCGATCCGGTAATCAGCGAAATCCTGACCGCACTGGGCGAGCGTTTCCCGCATGACAGTTTTATTACGCGGCCGGTGATTGCCGATACGGCACTGGCGGAATGCCTGGAAAGCGGGGCCCTCGATTGTGCGTTTGTCGTTGACGGCGCCAACGTACCAGACACCGTGATTCCGCATAGCATCATGGCTACACCGCGACGCCTGGTCAGTGTCACGCGGACGGATTCGATGGACGGCATGGAGAGCGACTGGATACTGCTCCAGGAAGACTGCGACGACGCCAGTCCGCTGCGCGGCTTCCTGGAACGCCAGGCCCTTACCCCCGGCCATCGCGAAACCGTAGTGCCATCATGGCATACGCAGATCACGCTGCTGCACGCGGCCGGCGGGATTTGCCCCGTGCTCGATTTCAACGTTCCGCTCGTCACGCGCGACCGCAAGGCCCGTCTGCTCGCGCCGCCTACCAGCTTTCCGGCCTGGGCCGCAGTCCACTTCTGGATGCCGCAGGAAGCCCCCGACCGCACCACGCTGCGGGACATCATGGACGTCGGCGCATCGGTGTTGCGTGATCCGCTGAGGGCCATCGACGGACGCCGGCAGGCGCGGCAACCCGCCCGACCACTAGCGGTCGCCTGACCCGCACGAACTCCCGCCCGCACCACCGGCCCCGCAGCGGTTGACGCTGCGGGGCCTTTTCATTTGCGGCGGCGGCGACGCAAGGCAAAGCACCCTGCATTTTGCGAATCCTCTTACTCCTTTCCGAGCCGCCGCGCATTAATCTCGCCGGGCATCGCAGCGCTCCGGACCGTCTCCCGTTTGGTCCGCGGCCCGCATGCGCGCAGTTGCTGCGTGTTTGCGCCGCACGCCCGTTTCGCGTGCGGCGCTTTTTTGACGCCAGCGTGAAGCCGTATCCGACCCATATGTACAGGAGTCAAGGGATGACGTTGAGGATTTTGCTGGCCGATGACCACCCAGTCATAACTGCGG
Organism: Cupriavidus sp. BIS7; assembly: GCF_000292345.1. Classification (GTDB taxonomy): domain Bacteria; phylum Pseudomonadota; class Gammaproteobacteria; order Burkholderiales; family Burkholderiaceae; genus Cupriavidus. The sequence continues at coordinate 12,899 of NZ_ALOU01000077.1, read as the reverse complement.
CGATCCGCGCCAGAGTGCAGTCTGAGACCGGCTGGGAAGTCTGCGGGGAAGTTGCCAGTGCCACCGATCTGCAGCAGCAGGTCGATCTGCTCCAGCCGGACGTGGTGGTGACCGACTACCACATGCCCGGCCCTGCCGAACTTGATGGCGTGCGCCTGATCACCGCGTTGCGGCGACGGTATCCCGCCATGTCGGTGGTGGTGCTGACCATGATCACGAATCCGCTCGTGCTGCGCACCATTCTGGATGCGCGCGTACACGGGCTCCTGCTCAAGGACTGCCAGCTATCCGAAATCTCGACCGCAATTGCGCGTGCCCAGCGCGGCTTTACCTACATTGGCAAGTCCGCCTTGCGCGCGCTGGCTCCGACAGACATCCGTACGATGCTTCCCTTCGGGCGCGATGGCGAACAGCGCCTGTCGGCGCGCGAAATGGAGGTTCTCAGGCTTTACCTGACCGGGCGCACCGTGACCGAGATTGCGGCCACGCTATGTCGCAGCGTCAAGACCATCAGCCGCCAGAAGAACTGTGCGATGCAGAAGCTTGGCGTCACCAATGACCGCGAACTGTTCGAGTGCGCCGCGCTGCAGGGCGTGATCCTGCCGAGGAGCTGAGAACCATGCCAGGTGCCCGATATAATCCCCCTTGCCGCATGGCCATGCCGCCATGTGTAGCCGGTCCCGATATGCCCCCTGAATCGATCCAGTCCCTCGCCTCGCCTTCCATCGCGTTGCCACACACACGCCCCGTGCCGGCCTTGCTGGTTGCCGCGCCGGCATCCGGACAAGGCAAGACCACCGTCACTGCCGCGCTGGCGCGGCTCCACGCGCGCCAGGGCCGTACCGTGCACGTGTTCAAGGTTGGGCCCGATTTTCTTGATCCAACGCTGCTTGCCGCCGCAAGCGGTGCGCCGGTGCATTCGATCGACCTCTGGATGACTGGCGAAGCCGATGCCCGCGCACGGCTTGCCAAGGCTGCGCAGACCGCCGACCTGATTCTTGTGGAAGGCGTCATGGGCCTGCACGACGGCACACCGAGCAGTGCCGACGTTGCACGCCTGTTCGGGCTGCCCGTGCTTGCCGTCATCGATGCGGGAGCGATGGCGCAAACATTCGGTGCGCTGGCTCACGGCCTGGCCACTTACGGCGCACCGTTCCACGCCATGCACGTGTTGGCCAATGGCGTTGGCAGCCCACGCCACGCTGACATGCTGCGCGAAAGCCTGCCACCCGCCATAGGTTGGGCCGGCGCTTTGGCGCGCGACGCTTCCTCGGCCTTGCCTGAGCGCCATCTCGGACTATTCAGCGCCGACGAACTGCCCGATCTGACAGCGCGGCTCGATCGCCTGGCCGATGCGCTGGCGGCGCTCCCGCTGTCGCATCTGCCGGAACGGGTGACATTCCCTGAAGCACCATCGCCGCAGTTGCCACGCCTGCTGGCAGGCAAGCGCATCGCCATCGCGCGTGATGATGCGTTCCGCTTCATCTATCCAGCCAACGTGGAAACCCTGGGGGCGCTCGGGGCCCACATTACGTGGTTCTCGCCGCTGCGCGACAGCGCGATACCGCCTTGTGACGCGCTATGGCTGCCCGGGGGCTACCCCGAACTCCATGCAGCCGCGATTGCGTCGAATGTACCGATGTGCAACGCAATACGCGCCGCGCATGCGCAAGGCCTGCCGATCCTGGCCGAATGCGGCGGCATGATGGCGCTGTTCGACACCCTGGTGGACAAGGACGGGCAAGCTCACCGAATGGCCGGGCTGCTGCCCGGTACCGTGACGATGCAACGAAGGCTTGCGGCAATCGGCCATCAGGCCGTGACACTGCCGGGCACGCGCGGCCAGCCTGGCCAGACAATCCGCGGCCATACGTTCCACTACTCGGCCACGGATTCCCCGCTGGCACCTGTTGCGCGAGCCGAATCGCCGCGCAGTGACGGGCAGGGTGAAGCTGTCTACCAGACCGGAACGCTAACCGCGTCGTACGTACACCTGTACTTCCCGTCGAACCCGCCGGCCATTGCGGCGCTTTTTGGCGGCTAACCCACGGGAAGGAAAGCCAGCCAGTCAGGCTGCGTCGCGCTCTGCCTGCGAACGCGCGACGGCGTCGGCGATACCGGACTCGAGCTGGGCGAGCCCCTTCGACAGGTTGTGCATCGTAGTCTCAGACACATTGGCCAGCACGTCCTGCAGGAACGCCGAGCGGCGCGGCATGGCCTGATCGACGATCTCGCGGCCAAGCGCGCTCAATGTGACGTTGGTCATGCGGTTGTCGCGCTCGCTGGTCATGCGCTCAACCCAACCAAGTTCCTGCAGTGCCTTGAGCTGGCGCGTCAGTGCGCCGGGGTCCATGCCAACGCGGTCGGCCAGCGGCTTCTGCGCGATCGGCCCTTCGTGGCCATGCAGCGCGTAAAGAATGCGCCAGCGCGGCAGCGGATGCCCAATCCGCTGTTCAAACGCTGCTGCGTAGGCTCGGTAAGTCCGGCCGAACTGCTGCAGCACGGCCAGGCTTTGTCGCTCCAGTTCCACTCCACTCCTCCAAGTAGGCGAATGCGATTGGCGCATCCGCACGGCAGTCATCAGTCTGCGGACATGACGGGTTCATGTACCCGCAGCAGCCTGATCGGTGGAACCCGGCGCGCGCGCCAGACACCGAACAGTGCCACGATTGCCGCCAGCAACAGGCCAAGATGGATGGCGCCCACCAGGGACACTCGCGCCTGTTCCAGCAACAGGGCTCCATTGTGCCCTGCCTGCTGCAAATTGTTCAGCAATTCCGCCTGCGCGGCCTTGTCGATCAGGATCTGGGGATCGGCCATTCTGGCGGTCCACTCCGTCGCATGGGCTTCGGCCAGCGCCGAAGTCACACCGGAGGTATAGCTCCGCGTGACCAGCGTGCCAACCAGCGCGGTGCCGACCATCCCGCCCACCATTCGAAGCGACTGTAGCATCGCGGTGGCAATCCCGAGGTGCGCGCGGCCGGCTGTCTGCTGGGCGAAGACGGTCAGGTTGGGCAGGAGAAAGCCCAGGCCTAGCCCTGCAAGCAGCATGATAGAAAGCAGCAGATTGTGATGCATGTTGCGCGTGGCCTGCGACAAACCCAGCAACGCCAGCGCCATCATCGCGAAGCCCGCATAAAGCATGCTGTTGGGGCGTGGGATGCGCGTGATGATGCGGCCGTTCACGATCGATCCAACGGTGATGCATACCGCCAGAGGTGTTACCAGCAGTCCGGCCTCCTTGGGCGAATAGCCAAATCCGCCCTGGAATAGCAGCGGCGCGTACAGCAGCAGCCCGAACATCGTGAAACCGCCAAGTACGGCGAGCACGAACAGTGGCGCGAGACCAGGATTGCGGAACATGTCGAGCGGCAGAATCGGGTTGGCGGACCGGCGCGACCATTGCCACAACGCCACGAACGCCGCGCATGCCAACACCATCAGGCCAATCGTCACGAATCCCAGGCCGCGCGTAGGCAGCCATTCCACAGACAACTGCAGACTTCCCAGACCCACGGCGATCAGCAGGGCGCCAGCCCAATCTATGCGGATCGGCCCCGTATGCGCCTGTTGGCGCAGATGCGGCAGGAAGCGCCAGGCAAACAACAGGCCGAGCAGACCGACGGGCAGATTGACGTAGAAGACGGAACGCCAGCCATACCACTCGGTCAATACACCGCCCAACGACGGGCCGGCGGCGTTGGCAAGGCCGTACGCGATGCTCAGCATGACCTGCCAGCGAAGGCGTACATGGGGATCGGGGAACAGGTCAGGAATACAGGCGAAGGCAGTACCAACCAGCATCCCGCCGCCAATGCCCTGCAGCGCGCGGGCCGCCACCAGGAATGGCATGCTCGTAGCCATGCCACACAATCCCGAGGCCGTCAGGAACACGACAATCGAGGCCAGCACGAACGGCTTGCGCCCGTAGTAGTCACCCAGACGCCCGAAGATTGGCACCGTGATGACCGAGGTCAGCAGATATGCCGTGGCAACCCACGCGTAGTACTCGAACCCCTGCAACTCCGCCACGACCGTCGGCAGCGCAGTACCCACCACGGTCTGGTCGAGTGCCACCAGCATCAAAACAAAGGCGATGCCGATTATCGCCAGCAGTGATTCGCGAAACGGCAGAACCTGCCCGCTTTTCGGCGATCGATCGGCCGATTGGCTTGCCGTTTGACCTGCCGCCGCCGCACCAAGTGACGCCCCCTGCTCAGGGTGAGATTCCGAAGCCATTCTATTGCCCAATCAATAGTTGCTTTATCAACGAATAAACCATTATAGGCGGTTGTCGGACGACTTGCAGCGTTGATCACGGGGCGACAGTCACGGGCGGCACGTCAGTGGTCGATCCACTGGTATTGCACCGTCAGCGAGATCGCCTTGAAATCGCCGCCGGCCCGCGTGATCAGTCCCTTGGAGGCGCTCAGCTTGGCCGACCAGCCCGGCACAATCGGCACGGAAACCGTCATTCCGTAGCGCGTATTGTTCTGCCGGTCCGCATTGTCGATGCCATTGACCGAGGTGTCGCCACCGGCGTAGTAGCCAATATCCGCGGCGAGCCAGAAGCCAGGCCTGAACTGATACCCGCCATGAAATTGCAGTACCGCGATCGGCGACTGGCTGCGATGTTTGCCGCCGAGAAAGTCGTTGTTGTCGCCGAAGATCCAGACCCCTGCGGAGGATTCGGCAAACCAGTTGCCGAAAGGCTGCGAAAGGCCAAGTTCAGGTTTGACAGCCCATCTGTTGGTGCCGACATTGACGAGACGATCCGGGTGATATTGCCCGGTGGGGGCGATCACGGTGAGGCTCGCGCCAAGGGTCGTCCCCGGTGGATGCTTGACGAACTCGGCAGGTGTCGCAGCGGGGCCGCCCAGAAGATTGACCGCAAGGCGCACGCGCATGTCGCCAACGCCGGCACGATAGACCTGGTTGGCTGCGTCGAATACCTGGCCCGAGACATTGCCACGGGAAAACGGAAGCACCAGGCCGATGGACGCGGTGCGGCCGAGCAGATCGAACACCTGCAGGTAGCCGGCCGCAAAGATGTCGATCTTGGCGTTGACGTCGGTAATCGGCAGAGACGGGTCGGTCAGCACATCACCGCCGAGCCTTGTAAAGGTGCCAAGCAGAAAATGCGTCCCGACCGGGGCCGCTGAATAGGCGCGCGGCTCAAGCTCCTGGGCCTGCCCGGCGCCGGGCAGAAAGGCGAAGGCAAACGACAGCCATATCAGCCACCGTGCGACCAATGCGGGCCAGATCAACGGACGTGTCCGGGAGATGACCGCCCCCGCAAGGCCGTTCGAGACCGGCAGCGTGACAGGCCGACCAGCGTTTCGGCCCAGGAATACTGCGACGACCACAAGCCCCCAACTTGCCCCGCGCATCGCTCGCTCCCGGGTTGACGTTCCGGGAGTATAGAGTTGAGTCGCGCCTAACGAGTGCGTGACACCGATCGGATCGCTGCCGAACCTGAGCATGGCGGATTGCGCGCGAGGGTTCGCGGCTCGCTGTCGCGCCGCCCGTGTTCATGCCATGATGGCAGGCAACTGCCCGATGCGGCAGGTGCGGCAGGAGACGCCAATGCCCTTCAAGAACCTGTTCCACTCGCTCTATAGCTTCAAGACCTGGTCGCACGCCGAGCTCTATGCGCTGCTCGGCAAGGAAGCCGCCAGGCTACCCGACGACGCGCGGCGCGAAGTGATGCGCCTGCTGAGCCATATCCGTGTCATCGACCAGATCTTCAAGGGCCATCTCGAAAACACCCCGCACGGCTTCAGGTCGCCCAATACGGCCGAGATCCCGCCGCTGGACGTGCTGCGCCCGAAGGTTGTCGAGATCGACCAGTGGTATGTCGACTACGTGAGCAGCCTGCCCGCCGACCGCTACGGTGAACGCATCGGCTTCGTGTTCACCGACGACCAGCGCGGCAGCATGTCGCGCGAGGAAATCCTGATGCATGTGCTGCAGCACGGCGGCTATCACCGCGGCAGCATCGGTCGCATCCTCGTGGAGAACGGCATCGCGCCGCCGCGCGAGACCTTCACACGCTTCCTGCACGAGCAGGAACCGCAGCGGCGCAAGCACGGCTAAAGCATTGCGCAAGACGAATCGGAACCCCGAATGAAAAACGGAGGCAGTCCGGGACTGCCTCCGTGAAAGCGACGCTTGTGGCAACGCTTGGGGTAACGCTTGGGGTAACGCTTATGACGCCGAACGGTTGCTGCTGGTGCTGCTGCCAGTTGCGGGCGCGCTGTCAGGCGTATGCGTGACGTCGTACCAGCCACCGCCGAGCGCCTTGTACAGGTTCACCTCGCTGGTGAGCTGGTTCAGACGGTCGGATATCAGCGTCTGCTGCGCGTTATAGAGCTGGCGCTGGGCATCGAGCAGGGTCAGATAGCTGTCCACGCCGGTGCTGTAACGGTGCTCCGCAAGCCTGAAGTAATCCTGGCTCGCTTCCACTAGCCGCAACTGTGCCTGGACCTGGTCCGAAAATGTCCCGCGCGCAGCCAGTCCATCGGCCACCTCGCGGAACGCTCCCTGGATTGTCCGCTCGTACGTGGCAACGTTGATGTCCTTCTGGATCTTCGCGTAATCGAGGCTTGCACTGAGGCTGCCGGCAGTGAAGATCGGCAGCACGATCTGCGGCGAAAACAGCCACGTGCCCTGGCCCGCGGCGAACAGATCGGATAGCTGCCTGCTGGCCGTACCAGCGGTAGCCGTCAGCGTGATTCGCGGGAAGAACGCCGCACGGGCAGCCCCGATATCGGCGTTGGCGGCCTTCAGCCGGTGCTCCGCGGCAAGGATGTCCGGACGATTCTGCAGCAGATCCGAAGGCATGCCTGGCGGTACTTCAGCCACGAGCGCCTGATCGAGTCCAAGCCCATCGGGCAGGTTCGACGGCATGCTCGTGCCCAGCAACAGCGTCAACGCATTGGTGTCTTGCGCCACCGCGCGCGTGTAGAACGCCAGCGATGCGTGCGCCGTCTCGACCTGCGTCTCCGACTGACGCAATTCCAGCCGCGAGGCGATGCCTTCCTCGAAACGCCGGCGCGTGAGCTTGTACGTGCGATCGTACGTCGTGAGGGTGTCGTTCGTGACCTGCAGTTGGGCCTCGTCCGCGCGCAGCGTCAGGTAGGCATTGGCGACACTGGCCACCAATGCGATCTGCGTGCTGCGGCGCGCCTCTTCGCCCGAAAGGTACTGCTCGAACGCCGCCTCGCTGAGGCTGCGCAGCCGGCCGAACAGATCGAGCTCCCACGCCGTGGTGCCCAGCGACACGCCATACTGGCTGCTGATCACGGTCCGGCCAGTCGTCGACAGATCGGCAGGCACCCGTTGCCGCGTGGCGCCTGCGGCCGCGTCGATCTGCGGAAACAGGTCGGCGCGCTGGATGCGGTACTGCGCACGGTACGCATCCATGTTCAGCACGGCCACGCGCAGATCGCGGTTGTTCTCCAGCGAGATCTGGATCAGCTCGCGCAGGCGCGGATCGGCAAAATACTCGCGCCAGCCAAGATCGACGGCCGCAGGCGATTGGGTGCCGGCCGTCGCAGGCAGATACGCACCTCCCTGCGGATAGGCGGCGTCAACGGGTGCCGCCGGGCGTTCGTACTTGGGAATCAGGCTGCAGCCGCTCAGTGCCGCCACGGCGGCCAGCCAAAGTATCGTCTTTCTCATGCTTGGGCTCCCTTCTCCAGGGAGGACGAATCGGACTTGCGGCGCCGCTCCTTGATCGCGCTGACCACGACGAAGAACAATGGCACCCAGAAGATGGCCAGGACCGTCGCGGTGATCATGCCGCCGATCACGCCGGTACCGATTGCGTGCTGGCTGCCCGCGCCCGCGCCTTGCGACACGGCCAGCGGGAACACGCCGAGCATGAACGCCATCGACGTCATGATGATCGGACGCAGACGCATCCGGCACGCTTCCACCGCAGCTTCGACAAGGCTCTTGCCGTGGTCGTGCAGGTCCTTCGCGAATTCCACGATCAGAATTGCGTTCTTGGCGGACAGGCCCACGGTGGTCAGCAGACCCACCTGGAAGAACACGTCGTTCGACAGGCCACGCGCAATCGTCGCCAGCAGCGCGCCGATCACGCCGAGCGGCACCACCAGCATCACAGAGAACGGAATCGACCAGCTTTCGTACAGCGCTGCCAGACAGAGGAACACCACCAGCAGGGACAACGCGTACAGCGCGGGTGCCTGCGAGCCGGACAATCGCTCTTCAAATGACAGGCCGGTCCAGGAATAGGCGATGCCGGGGGGCATCTGCTTCATGATTTCCTCGACGGCCTTCATCGCTTCGCCCGAGCTCTTGCCCGGCGCCGGTTCACCGAGGATTTCCACCGCCGGCACACCGTTGTAGCGCTGCAGCTTCGGCGACCCATATCCCCACTTGCCCGTGGCGAACGACGAGAACGGCACCATTTCGCCCTTGTCGTTACGCACGAACCACTTGTTGAGATCCTCCGGCGACATGCGCGAGTTCGGCCGGCCTTGCAGGTACACGCGCTTGACGCGGCCCCGGTCGATGAAGTCGTTCACGTAGCTGGAGCCCCAGGCGATCGAGACCGTGCTGTTGATGTCCGCCAGCGAGACGCTGAGCGCACGCGCGCGTTCATCGTCGATTTCAAGGACGTACTGCGGCTCGTCGTTGAGGCCGTTCGGGCGCACGCGCTGCAGTGCAGGATTCTTGGCCGCGAGCGACAGGAACTTGTTGCGCGCGTCCATCAGTGCCTGATGCCCCAGACCGGCCTGGTCCTGCATGTAGAAGTCAAAGCCGGTGGCGTTACCGAGTTCCTGCACGGCGGGCGGCGCGAAAGCGAACGCCAGCGAATCACGGAACGTGCTGAACTTGGCCTGCGCGCGCTTGGTCAGGTCGAACACGCTCGTGGATGCGCCTTCGCGATCCTTGAACGGCTTGAGCAGGATGAACGCGAGGCCCGAACTCTGGCCGCGGCCGGCAAAGTTGAAGCCGTTCACGGTGAAGAGCGACTCCACGATCTTGCCTTCGTCGTTCAGCAGGTAGTTACGCATCTGCTTCAGCACTGCCTGCGTACGCTCGGACGAGGAACCGGGTGGTGTCTGGACCTGTGCATAGAGCACGCCCTGGTCTTCTTCCGGCAGGAACGAGGTCGGGATGCGCGTGAACAGGAAGCCCATCGCCACCACGATCGCCACATAGAGAAGCAGGAACGGTGCGCGGCGCTTGAGAATGCTCACCACACCACGCTCGTAGCTCTGCGTCGACTTGATGAAGCTGCGGTTGAACCAGCCGAAGAAGCCTTGCTTGTGTTCGCCATGGTCGCCCTTCTCGATGGGCTTGAGCATGGTCGCGCAAAGCGCGGGGGTCAGGATCAGCGCCACGAGCACCGACAGCACCATCGCCGAAACGATCGTGATCGAGAACTGACGGTAGATCACGCCGGTGGAGCCGCCGAAGAACGCCATCGGCAGGAACACGGCAGACAGCACCAGTGCGATACCGACCAGCGCGCCCTGGATCTGCCCCATCGATTTGCGTGCCGCTTCCTTCGGCCCGAGGCCGTCCTCCGCCATCACCCGCTCGACGTTTTCGACCACCACGATCGCATCGTCAACCAGCAGACCGATGGCCAGCACCATGCCGAACATCGTCAGTGTGTTGATCGAGTAGCCAAACGCGGCCAGCACACCGAACGTGCCAAGCAGCACCACCGGCACGGCGATCGTCGGGATCAGCGTGGCGCGGAAGTTCTGCAGGAACAGGTACATCACCAGGAACACGAGCACGATGGCTTCGAGCAGCGTCTTGACCACTTCGTGGATCGAGTCTGCAATCACCGGCGTTGTGTCGTACGGGAACACCACCTTGATGCCCGGCGGGAACGTCGGTTCAAGCTGGCCCAGCGTGTTACGGATGTTCTTGACCGTCTGCAGTGCGTTGGCACCCGATGCCAGGCGAATTGCAATACCCGATGCTGGTCGACCGTTGTACTGCGCGTTGATCGTGTAGTCCTGGCCGCCCAGACCCACTTCGGCCACGTCCTTCAGGCGCACTTGCGAGCCATCGGGGTTGACCTTCAGCAGGATGTTGCCGAACTCCTCAGCCGTCTGCAGGCGCGTCTTGCCGATCACCGTCGCGTTCAGCTGCTGGCCGCGCACGGCGGGCAGGCCGCCAAGCTGGCCCGAGGCCACCTGGACGTTCTGCGCCTTGATCGCGTTGCTCACGTCGAGCGGCGCAAGCTGATAGCTGTTGAGCTTGGCCGGGTCCAGCCAGATCCGCATCGCATACTGCGAGCCGAACACCTGGAAGTCACCCACGCCCGCGGTACGCGAGAGCGGGTCCTGGATGTTCGACACGATGTAGTTCGACAGATCTTCCCGCGTCATGCTGGGGTCCGTCGAAATCAGACCCACGATCAGCAGGAAGTTACGCACCGACTTGGTCACGCGAATACCCTGCTGCTGCACTTCCTGCGGCAACAGCGGCGTGGCCAGAGCCAGCTTGTTCTGGACCTGCACCTGTGCGATATCGGGGTTGGTGCCCTGCTCGAACGTGACCGTGATGGTCATGCTGCCGTCGGAGTTCGACTCCGACGAAATGTAACGCAGGCCGTCCAGGCCGTTCAGCTGCTGCTCGATCACCTGCACCACCGTATCCTGCACGGTCTGCGCCGAAGCGCCCGGGTAGGTCACGGAGATTGCAATGGTGGGCGGCGCGATCGCCGGGTACTGGTTGATCGGCAGGGCCCGTATCGAGAGCACGCCGGCCAGCATGATGACCAGTGCGATCACCCAGGCAAAAATCGGCCGTTCGATGAAGAAATTAGACATGGCAAATCCTCATACGTCGGTCCCGTTCAGGACTTGGCTGCGGGAGCCGACGCTGCAGTCGGACCGGATGCGGCCACGGCACCCGCCGTCGCGGCATCGGCCTCGGTCGCCTTCACCTTGGCGCCCGGGCGGACAAACTGCAGTCCTTCAACAATCACGCGATCCCCGGCCTTGAGGCCCGTGGTGACGAGCCACTTGTCGCCTACCGTGCGGTCCGTCGAGAGGATGCGCTGTTCCACCTCGTTGTTGGCGTTGACGACCAGAGAAGTCGCCTGGCCCTTCAGATCACGCGTGACGCCGCGCTGCGGCGCCAGGATCGCGGATGTCTTGACGCCTTCAGCCAGCCTAGCGTGGACGAACATACCGGGCAGCAACTCGTGGCGCGGATTCGGGAATACGGCGCGCAGCGTCACCGATCCTGTGCCCTGGTCGACGGCCACTTCCGAGAATTCGAGGCGCCCCGGCTCGGAGTAGATGCTGCCATCCTCAAGCTGCAGCGTGACCTTGGCCGCATTCGCGCCGGCGCCCTGCAGTTGCCCGTTGGCAAGCTCCTTGCGCAGGCGCAGGATTGCCGACGACGGCTGCGTCACGTCGACAAAAATCGGATCGAGTTGCTGGATCGTCGCCAGCGCATTGGCCTGGCCGCTGGTTACCAGCGCGCCCTCCGTTACCAGCGAGCGGCTGATGCGGCCCGATATCGGCGACAGGACCTTGGTATAGCGCAGATTGATATGCGCCTGGTCCACCGCGGCCTTGGCCTGCAGATAGGAGGCCTGCGCTTCCGCGTACTGCTGCTTGCTGACGGCCTCTTCGCCGACCAGCCTGCCGTAGCGCTCTGCAAGCAGTCGCGCCGACTCGAGGTTGGCCTCGGCGCTCTTCGCAGTTGCCTCATAGGTGGACGGGTCGATCTGGTAGAGCTGCTGGCCCTGCTTTACATCGCTGCCCTCCACAAACAGGCGCTTCTGGAGGATGCCATTGACCTGCGGGCGAACTTCTGCGATCCGGTAGGGCGTGGTGCGCCCCGGCAGCGACGAGTCCAGCGTCACTGTTTCGTCCTTCAGCGTGACGACTTTCACTTCAGGCGTCTGTGCCACGGGCGGCTTGTTATCCTTGCCGCAGGCGGAGAGCACTGTTACGGCAACAGCCAGCAGGCCTGGAATCAAAGCACGCCTGGCGCGCATTGCTTGCATAGCGATTTCCTCGAGGATGAAACGGAATGGTTCTTCTTGAGCCTGGTCAGCCAGGCGGACGTCACGGCGATGTGCGCGGACGCAATTGGCGTGCCCGAACAACGGCACATGTGGTTATCAGGTTCAGCAGACTGTCATCGCCATGGGCCCCTGCTTTCGCCAGATTGCTGGCCTCGAAACACAACACCGGACGCGCTGACGCGTCCGGCAGCAGAGTGGCCTACGGGCCGACCCTGCTCCCCGTATTCTGAACTGTCCTGCATTATCTTCGATTGCCGGTCTTACCGTTATTCGCGCGAGCCGTGTCCCGATCTGTGCGGGCTTCGCCTCATCGGTCGCAACAATAATCGGTATTGCCGATGTTTGCAGACGATGGCATCAACGGTAATGTTTGCGACGCAGGCGATCGCCCTGATCTCTCAAGGCGCTGACAGCGTCGTCCTCCCCAGACGCGCTGTCACAGCTCTGCGGCAATGCAGCATTTGAGCAGCAGCGTCGCGAAACAGTTCAATAAGCATGCTGCCAATAGCCCGCCATCCTACCAGTTTGTAGATAAATCGGGATCACCGAAATTCGCTTGTAATGCGGTGAAATACTTCCATTCTGGGGCATAGCGTGGCGAATCGCGCATGATCGGGGGCTTTTTCGCGCTAGTTTGCACATTGGCGAGACGGTGTTTTGCACTGACAGGACAGTGACATCCGTCGTTGCGCCGTTTGCAACAATAAAAAAGGCCCTCGCGGATCAGCGAGGGCCTTTTCTGCCTGAGTTCTGCGGAGAAGATCGACCGAGGTGGCATACACGGCGATCGATCGGCCCTGAAATCGATTGCGCTCGCGCAAAAGCAAAACCCCCAGCTTTTGGGGCTGGGGGTTTTGGGGAT
>NZ_ALOU01000076.1 GCF_000292345.1 Cupriavidus sp. BIS7 | reverse complement strand
CGCAGACCCCAACGCGAACCAGACAGGCCGCCGGAGTTCAGGCGGTAAGCGTTGTTGCCGGTACCCGGGTTAGCCAGGAAGGCAGCGCCCGCGTTCGTCGACGAAAACGGTGCTGCATGATTCACAAACTCCAGACCCGCGTCGATCACTCCGTAGAGCGTGACGGCCGATTGCGCGTAAGCGCCACCGGAACAGGCGAGCAATGCGGCGGCAACGGCCATGCCCTTGAGCTTCATGGGTAATTCTCCTCTCTTCTTTTGATTGCAATGCGGGTGGTCCCGTCCGAAATGGGTACTTCTGGAACTACAAAACCTCGGTGAAGCAGTCAGGCGTTGCGCAGCAGGCGCTCAACCAGCGTCATGGCGTACGGCCATTCGCCGTACCCGGCTGCAGGATTGAGGTGGCCGACTTCCCCAAGATCGGCCAGCTCGCTGCCCCAGTCGCGCGCCATTTGCTCAACGCGCTCGAATCGGGCCAGCGGGTCATTGCGGCTGGCACCGACGATGGTTGGGAACGGCAGGCGGCTGCGCGGAATCGGCAGCCAGCCGTGTTCTTCGATCGCGGCCTGGGTGGGATAGCCGGCGGGCATCGGGTTTTCGAGGTCGGCCGGTGCCGCCAGCAGCGCGCCGCGAATCTTGCGGTGGTGTTGTTGGGCCCAGTGAACGGTGATCATCACGCCGGCGCTGTGAGCAACCAGCACCACTGGACCGTCGATGGCGGCCAGCGCTTCGTCCAGTGCTGCAACGCGGGCGTCGCGGCTCAGCTTGTCGTGTTCGAGCGGGGTGACCGATCGGGAATTGGGGATTTGTGCCTGAAGCAGGGTCTGCCAATGTTCCGGAACGTGGTCACGCAAACCGGGAACGAACAGTACGGTGGTGTCTGCGAGAAAATCCATCGAGTAATGCGGTAGTGGTGGTGAATCAGGACTTGTCGGCAGCATTGCGCATGCGTTCAAGGCGTTGCAGATCGGCGCTGTAGCTGCGGCGGCCAATGACGAAGAACACGGCTGCAAGCAGGCCGATCAGCGGCAGGAACTGAAGCGCGCCGTTCAGGCCGATGCGGTCGGCGAGCAGGCCCGTAAAGAAGGGGCCGGGTGCAAGCCCAAGCAGGTTATTGACCAGGGTCAGCGTGGCGAAGGCCGTGCCGTGGATGGCGGGAGCGGTCAGGTTGGCCACTGCGGCGCTGGCCGGGCCAGCGGTACCGCCAGCCAGCAGCATGCCGGCACCGATCAGCACGAGCTGTGCCTTACCGGGCGGCAGCTGGAATGCAGCGCCCAGCAGCACGCAGCAGAGCACGCTGTACGCAATGGCCACGATCCACTTGCGGGCGGGCACATGGCGTGCAAGCCAGTCCGTGAACGCACCGCACACGATCATGCCGGTGCCGCCGATCAGCACGAAACCTGCGGCGGTCAGGCTCGCATGCTCGGTCGTCATGCCGTAGTAGCGGCCGAAGTAGCTGGGCAGCCAGGCGAGCATCGCACCCATCACGAACAGCTGCAGGGCGCTGCCGACATAGGCGCAGAGAATCGAACGGGCCGAGAACAGTGCGGACAGCAGCGGGCGCAGTGCAAGCTTGCCTTGCGTGGCCGTAGTGCTGGCGGCTACGTCTTCACCCAGTTCACGGCGGCGGGCCAGGAGCTTCTTTTCGGTGATCAGCAGGCGGTACAGGGCAACCAGGGCCAGGCCGAAGATCGCCATCCCGGCGAATGCGGCACGCCACCCGAAGTGCGTTGCGATCACACCGCCAAGCGCCATGCCGAGCACGGAGCCGAAGGGGCCGCCGGCGATGAACGCAGCACTCAGGCTTGCGCGCACATGACGCGGGAATACCGACATGACCACGGCGATACCCACGCTGCCATAGGCTGCCTCGCCAATGCCCACGCAGAGGCGGGCAATGAACATTTCGCCATACGAATTGGCCAGCGCACAACCAAGCGTGGCTACACTCCACAGCGCCGCCATCAGCGTCAGGCTTCGCACGCGGCCCCAGCGGTCCGCCAGGATCGACAGCGGGAATGTCAGCACGCCGACCATCAGCGCAACAACACCGCCCAGCGCACCAAGCTGTGCATCGCTAAGCGCCCACTCGAGTTTGAGCATGGGGAACAGCGCATTCAGCACCTGGCGGGACATGTAGTCCGAAATCAGCAGGCCAAAGCTCAGTCCAAAAACCACCCACGGGTAGTAGCGTGACAGCCTGACCGTCTTGGCGGGCTCTGCGGCTGCCATGGGTGCGAGGGTGGAACGGTATCCGTGCATTTCTACGTCTCCTGTAAGACCCGTTGTCACCATCTGACGCATTCGGGTCGTCGGGCGAAGTATCTAGGATTGGCGGTCCGCAGTTTGACCATTCGGGACAACTCTTTTGCATCTTGGGACAGTCGGGGAAAACGAGAGGGTGGGTCGTGGCGCCCCCGGAATTGGGCAAACGCCGGCCCTGGTAGTTGATTTGTCACAAGCTGTACGTGACTTTGAAGGTTGCTTCCGGATGTGCGGGACGCGCACAATGCCCGCTGCTGGATTCAACGTTGACGAGAATGCATAAAACATCCCCACACGGCCTTTCCATACCCCTGGATCCCAAATACTCGTTCGCGATGCGCGCGTTGCACTGGCTGGTATTCCTGGGCGCCGCCATCGCGGTTGTGGCGGTCGAATTGACGGATTTCTTCCCGAAAGGCAGCGCCACACGATCGGCGTTGATGAACCTCCACAAGTCGGCTGGATTGTCAGTGCTGGCGCTGATGGTGCTGCGCCTGCTGGCGCGCGTCAGCCAGCCGGTGCCGGCGCCGCCTCCGGGCGGCTCCAGGCTGATGGAGCGCGCGGCTGGCGCCACGCACCTTTTGCTTTACGTGCTGATGCTGGGTATGCCGGTGCTGGGCGTGCTGGCATCGGCGTGGCGCGGCAGGGCGGTGCCGTTCTTTGGGCTTGAGTGGACGCTGCCAATCGCCCAGAACAAGGCGCTTTCCGATCTGGCAATGGACTTGCATAGAACGGGTGCCACGTTCGTGTACATTTTCGTCGGCCTGCATGCGGCCGCGGCGTTGTGGCACCAGTTCGTGCTGAAGGACCGGCTACTGCGGCGGATGCTGTGAGTCGTTGGCCTGGGCTGCCACGGTCTCGCGGGTCCAGCCGCCGCCCAGCGCCTTGTAGAGCCCGGCGCGGCTGGTGAGCCGGGCCAGTTCGATCGTCACCATCTTCTTCTGCGCTTCATAGAGTTGACGCTGCGAGTCGAACACCGCGAAATAGTCGTCCACACCGTTCTTGAAGCGGATCTCCGCTAGCCGCTTGGTCTCGGAAACTTCCTTGGTAAGCTGCTCCTGCGCGGCCGTTTCACGATCGTACGTGCCGCGGGCGGCCAGACCGTCCGCGACCTCACGGAACGCACCCTGGATCGTTTTCTCGTAGGCGGCCACGTTGATGTCCTTCTGTACCGTGGCCACGTCCAGCCGCGCCTGATTGGCCCCGGCGTTGAAGATTGGCAGCGTGATCTGCGGTGCGAATACCCACGCCATGCCGCTTGAGAACAGCGTGGCCAGCGCGCCACTGGCCACGCCAATGCCGGCCGTCAGCGAAATCTGCGGGAAGAACGCGGCACGTGCCGCGCCAATGTTGGCATTGGCAGCCTTGAGCTGGTGCTCGGCGGCCATGATGTCCGGGCGCTGTTCCATCAGTGCCGATGGCAGCCCCGCAGGCAGTTCAGCCACGTATGACCCGCCACGGAATGGTTGCGGCGGCGGCAGGTCTGCCGGCAGTGGGCCGCCAATCAGCAGCGTAAGCGCGTTCTCGTCCTGTGCCACCTGGCGCGTGAACTGCTCCACGTCCACCTGCGCGGTCTGTACCTGCGTCTGTCCGCGATGCATGTCGATCTCGGCCATGCCGCCAGCACGCTTGCTGCGGCTGATCATCTCCGCGGCGTCCTGTTGCAGCTTGAGCGTGTCCTGCGAAAGCTTCAGCAGTTCCTGGTCGGCCTGCCAGGTCAGATAGGCACTGGCGACTTCCGCAATCAGGCTGATCTGCGCGCTGCGCCTGACCTCGGTGATCGCCAGGTACTGTTCGAGCGCCTCATGCTTGAGGCTGCGCACGCGGCCGAACACGTCGAGCTCGAACGTATTGAAACCCACCCCCGCAGACCACGCATTGATGACCTGATCCTGCCCCGGTGCGCGCAGGTCGCTGCTCACCCGCGTACTGGAAAGGCCGCCGGTGGCGTTGATGGCTGGAAACTGCGCTGCGCGCTGGATGCGGTACTGCGCGCGTGCCTGGTCAATCGAAAGCGTGGCGATGCGCAAGTCCCGGTTGTTTTCCAGCGACAGCTCGATCAGCCTGCGCAGGCGCGGATCGGTAAAGAAATCCTGCCAGCCCAAGTTCGCGGCCGGTGCTTGCGAGACGGGTGCCTGCGATGGCGTTTGCGCGCCGCCGGTCTTGCCGGTCTCATAGGCCGGGCCGGTTGGGTATGCCTGCGGCACCGGCGATTCCGGCCGTTGATAGGTGGGTTCCAGCGAGCAGGCAGCCAGCGCCAGCGGCAATACCAGGGCGGTGGTCCAGCGTGGCGAGCGGTTCAGGGGCGTGAGTCGTGTTTTCTTCATGGATCATCCGGTAAATGCTCGGCGAAGCAATTGCGCGATCGCCACGGCCGGCCGGCCGCGATCGGCGATGTTGTGGGCCGGTTCGCTGAACAGCAGGCGGATCAGCCGATGGCGCGCGGCCATGTCGGGGTGCAGTTCGATGCCGATCAGGTGGCCGTTCGTGCGGGCGATGCGGCAGGTCACCCAGCCAAGGTCAGCCAGCCACACGGCGCCGGTTCCGCCGGGCTCGACCATGACGGCATCGTTGCTGATCATGGCGATGCCGTTGCAGGACATGTCACGCGTGACGCCATCGATCTCGCGCGCCATGCCATCGGCGCCATAGATGCACAGGCGCGCGCGCTCACGGTGCGGAAAGCGTTCTTCCTTGCGTGGGCGCGGCAGTTCGAAGCAAACCAGCAGCGAGGCCAGGTACAGGATCATCGAAATCACGGTCCAGCCGATGTTGAAAACCGTACCCCCGGCCGTGCCGTCAGCCGCCACCGCGCGGGCCAGCCCCAGCGCACACAGCGCGAACAACGCGCCATAGAACGCCGCGAACTTGCCGTGTATGACGAGCTTCGATCGGTCCAGCCCCTTGTTGGTGACCTTGAATGGCCGCCCAAACGGCTTGAACACGGCGCTGACCAGCGTGGCAGAAACCGCCATCGACGCTACGATCTGCGTGACCTCGGTGAAGATCGGCATCGCCCGCGAATCGGTGATCCAGATGCTGTAGGCCCAGTAGAGCAGCAGCGCGGGCACGCCGAACGCGAGGAACTCCATTGGATCGCCATACAGCGTGGGCACATTGAGGTACCAGTACAGCAACGGCCCGGCCAGCAGCATCAGCGTGAACGGGCGGCTGAGCCAGTGCAGCAGGCCATGCACATAATGAAGGCGCTGGCGCAGCGTGTAGCCGCGTCCGCGCAGCGGCCCGTCCGCGGTCAGTGCCACCTGGATCGTGCCCAGGCCCCAGCGGCTGCGCTGGCTGATGTATTCGGGCAGCCCCTCGGCAGACAACCCCACGCTCAGGCGTTCGTTGAGCCAGCGCGTGACGTAGCCATGCGGCATCAGCTTGTACGTCAGGTGGATGTCCTCGGTCACGGTGCCGATCGGGAATCCGCCGATGCAGCCCAGGGCATCGCGCCGGACCACGAACGACGTGCCGATGCAGAACGCGGTGCCCCAGGCATCCTTGGCTGGCTGCATGACATCGAAGAACGCGCGTTGCTCGTCCACCCAGCACTCGGTGGAGCGCAGGTTGTACTGGATCGGGTCGGCGTTGTAATAGAACTGCGGCGTCTGCACCACGCCGACTTTCGGGTCGTCGAACAGGCCGACGATGCGCAGCAGGATGTTGCGATTGGGCGCAAAGTCCGCATCGAGCACCATGATGAACGGCGCGCCCCCGTCTATCTCCGCACTGTGCCGCAGCCCGTTATTGAGATTGCCGGCCTTGGCGTGCGCGTTGTCCGGCCGCGTGACATAGTTCGCGCCAACCTCCCCGCAGAAGTCGCGAAGCCAGTCGCGCCGCGTATCGTCTAACACCCAGACGCGGAAATTTGGGTAGTCGATGGCCAGCGCAGCAACGATGGTCTTCTCCAGTACATCGAGGCCTTCGTTGTAGGTGGCGATGAAGATGTCCACCGCCGGGGCCTCGCGGCCCTGCCGCAAGGCCGCTTCGCCGGCATTCGCAGCGGCGCTGTGGTCAGACGTGCGTGTCAGCGTGACGATCGAGATCAGCGTGTACGCAATCGTCAGGCTTTCGAAGCCGAAGAACGCGTGAGACCAGATGCTCGGGAACTCCATGCGCCATTCGGGCAGCGTGTCGTTGAATCGCCAGACGTAGTAGACCATCAGCATCACCGCGGCGGCGGCGCCGAACAGCCAGCGGTCAATCGGGCGGCGCCGGTCGCCACGCAGGCAGAGCAGGGCGACCAGGAATGCGCCGGCGTTGATCTGCATGAGCATGCGGCCATCAAGAAATTCAGCGAACATCGTCACTCCTTGGGCAGGGTCTCGGGAGAATTGGTGGAAGCTGTCGTGGATGAACAGCTCGCGCGGCATCCGCCCGGCTGGAACGGATTCCATCCCGTGGCGGCCAGCACGGCCCACGCCGTGGCGCCGAGGTGGGGCAGGTGGTAGTAATAAAAGTCCTCGGTTTTCGAATCGGGGCCGATGGAAAGCCCCGTGCGGATACGTTGCTCCGGCGTGGCAAAGAGCAGCCCGTCAGGCGCGCGCTGCGACATCAGCAGCGGCCAGAGCGGCGTGGCATCGCGCGCATGATTGGTGGCGGTCAGCACCAGCGCTGCCTGTCCGGTGCCCTCTGTCCACACGCCATCGGGGTTGGCATTGAAGCCATAGCCGCCCTTGATGCCATGCCGCGTGCGTACCCAGTCCAGCGATCGCTGCCATGTGACGGCGGCGTCGGGAATGGCGATCAGCGGCCACAGCGATGCATCGAGCGCCGATGGCGCACCGTTCAATGTTTGGCCGTCATCGCGCGTGCCGATGGCAAAGCGGCCTTCACGCGGCTGCCACATGCTTTCGACGAAATGGCGGGACCGATCTGCTCCCGTGCTCCAGCGCGGGTCCTTGCTGTAAAGCGCCAGCCAGCGAAACGCCGCATAGGTGTCCACGTTGTGTTCGGTGGACTTCCAGCCCTGACGCTGCGGCACAGGTTCATGCCCGAAATAGCCGCCGATAAACGCCGCCGGACTGTTGCCGTCGAACGTTTCCTTGTCGACCCATCCCATCAGGCTCTTGGCGGCATCGAGATACGCTGGCGTACGCGTGGCCTCGTAAGTGGCCAGCAGAAACAGGGCGGCCCACGCCACGTTGCCGGTGGCGGTGCCCACCTGATAGCGGTCTTCGAACCAGCGCTTGCTGTTGTCGTCCCACCAGCCTGGCAGCGGAACCGGTCCGCTCGGGACGGCTCCGGCACGATAGGCGTTGCGCACGCGGCCGTCATGGTAGTGGCGGTCGCGGGTCACGCCCGCTACCAGGCCATCGGCAATGCGGCGTGCCGCGTCGCGCTGGCCACAGGCGATCAGCGCAATGCCGGCCAGCGCGTTGTCATAGACGAAGGCCGATTGCTGGAGCGGCCCAGGCAATGGCTCGCCGCCGGGCGCGGGTTCGTAGCTGGCCAGGAAAATGGGGCCGGAACCCGGTATGGCAGCTACGCGATGCGCCAGCGTCTGACAACCTGACTCGCGCAATTGATCGCGAGCATCGCCAGACGCTGGCGCCGATGCGGCAAGGGTGGGCCACACGGCGATTGCGCACACGATGAACCAGCTGGCCAGCCGGATGCCCCCGGCCGTGAATCCCTTTCCTGATAAGTGACGCTGCACGGTTGTCTCCTTCCTGCGGGCGTTGAATGCATGATCTCGTTGCCTGCCTGTTCAAATCAGGCGACGAAACCACGGACGATCAATACTGACCTTCGCCCAGTGGCCGAGCGCGCAGCGGTCGGTACTGGCGACGCCATGACCGGGCAGGTCGGGCAGCGGCTTGCGCAGCCTGACGATCAGGTAGATCTCGTTCTTCTCGATAGGAGGGAAGGGGACGAAGTAGCGTGCCTGGTCGCCGTCCGGTGCGCGCGGCATGATCTCCGCGACCGTACCGGCCTGTGGCGTCGGAACGCCATCGATCAGCACCGTTACCGTCGCGCCGGGCAGCAGGTCCTTGCTGAGGCTGCGCGGGAAGACGGCAACAACGTTGGGTTCGCTGCAATTGGTGGTGCGCATCAACGTGGCGCCAGCGGCCACGCGTGTGCCCGGCGGCGCCAGCACGTCTTCGACGACGCCGTTGTTGTATGCCTTGATATCGAGATTCGAAATACGATCGAGGCGCTGCTGTTCCGATGCAATGAGCTTGTCGACTTCCGTGCCGTACTCTTCAAGCTGCTGGATCTCGGCCTGCACCTGCCCGATGTCTGCCTTCAGCTCGTCCTGCCGTTGCGTCAGCGCACCCACCGCGCCGTCGGCGCTTGAACTGAACACCTTGCTGTGCGCGGCCTCGCTGCTGTTGCGCGCGCTATCGAGTTCCGCCTGGATCGCATCGCGCGAACCGGAAAGCACCGTTAGCTGGTTGCGCGACGCATCGGTGTAGGCCTGGCTGACCGCACCGGCCCATTGCATGGCCTGATTGCGGTTGACCACATCCTGTTGCTGGTCGATCTGCTGCTTGGCCACCGAGAGCCGGGCCTCGATACCGCGTATTCGTGCCGCGTGCTCGCGCTCGGCAGATGCCTGATAGCGCTTGAAATCGTCATTGGTGGACCCCAGCCGCGTCTGATCGCTTGCAAGCTTGGCCTTTGCCGCTTCAAGCCGCTTCTGGTTGTCGAGCTGCTTGCCGGTCAATTCGACCAGCAGCGCGCGATCCATGTTTGGATTCTGCAACGCCATCAACGGCTGGCCCGCCTTGAAACTGCTGCCGACCGTGACGATCTGCTTTGTCACCACGCCTTCCACGGGCGTGGTCACGAGTGTGACGGGGCTATTGACGATGGCTCTCTCGGACGAACGCGAGAAGACATACGGAAACATCACGGACAGGATCACCCAGATGATGAAGGCAACCATGCCGTAGCTGGCCAGGCGCGGCATTATCTGCCATAGCGGCCGCAGGCTCAGCGAGCCGCCGCGCCGCTGCACCAGCGAGTCGTGATGCGGCGGCTGAGACGGTTTCAACCGCGCAGGTACCGAGGGTTTCTGGTCAACTTTCCTGTCCATACCGTCTCCAGGATAAAACGTGGGCCACCCGCGAAGCGCATGGGCGTTTCGCGGCCTTCAGCAGTCAGCACCTTTCCGCCGCGCGAGCGAAAGCCGCCCGCGCAGTCGCGCAGTGCATCGTCCCCCAAATTTTTTATCAGCCGTTGCCCCGGGCCGTCACAACGCCGCCGCGGCAGGCTTGTGGATCCTCGCGAGAGGTCCGAAGAGTTGGTCGCGTCTTGCCTGATTGATCTTTGGCGCGAACCGGTAAAGCGGGGCGCGAACGCCCATGAAGCTCCCGACACAACATCACATCATTGATGCGATGCAGCGCAGGAGCGATTCAAAGTTAGTCAAGTTGGGCCGAACGTGCTGTAAGAATGTGTAAGGCCTGCATTTCACGTCGCTTACAACGGTGAAGTGTGCGGGCCTGGCATTGCGCTTGCACAGGGGCGTTTGAGAAGGGCAGGCAGGGCGTACTTACGGCCTGGTGCCGCGCCCGTTTTCAAGCATTTGCCTGCCTGGATCGACGCAGGAATACAACGGCCTGATGCCGGGATGCGGCGGCGTTGCAGAGGCCCGGATGGACGAATTGACGCGACGGATGCGGGGCGCGATCCGGCGGGTGGTTCTCTGGTGTTTCAGTTGAAGCGTTGAGGCGAGTCGTTGCCCACGGGGTACCCCCGGGAAGCACGAGAAACTCACGGGGCGATTGTCATGACGCCGAGCATTTCGACTCAGGCCAGCCATGTTGCTGCATGTATTTGCAGTGCTCGTTTCGATAACGCGCGTTGTCGGCACGGTCAACCAGGTACGCGGCGGCAAGAATGGAAAGCAGCACCGCGACAAGGGCGGTCGTCGGAATACGATCGTAGATGGCGCGGATGAGTTTCATGGTCAGGCTCTCAAAAGGCGGCTGTCTTGGCTGGAAACAAAGGCAACTTTTGTGACCGGCGCCGGCTCTGAGCGTGGCCGGCTTGGAAACTGAAATGC
Source organism: Cupriavidus sp. BIS7 (assembly GCF_000292345.1). Classification (GTDB taxonomy): domain Bacteria; phylum Pseudomonadota; class Gammaproteobacteria; order Burkholderiales; family Burkholderiaceae; genus Cupriavidus. The sequence continues at coordinate 62,710 of NZ_ALOU01000076.1, read as the reverse complement.
TGTCGACGAACAATACCAAGCTTCGTCAGTATTCGGGAGTAGCAATTCGGCTTTTTCAGCGCCGGGTTTTTACCATGACGCTTTCACGCTTGACACATGCCCGTGCGGCAGCGGCCGAGGCTTGCTCGGACTTATGGGCCTCATGGAGCACAAATCTGTGCGCGCCGAAAATTCACGCAGAAGACGCGGGAGGGTCCACACGATCGCTCGCCTGGTCCACGGAAATTGAGGCTGCTTCACGGAGCCGACGGCCGCACGTCCATTGGCCGAGGCGTAACGTGTTCTGCAACACAGATTGACCGGGCCGTGGGATTGCGAGCCTAGGCGACCTCGCGCAATCTAAGCGCTTTAATCGCCGTGCTCCGGAGCCGCGCATGCGTTATTTCTCCACGTTGCCAGCCGTCATCTTGGTTACCGCACTCGCGGCTTGCGCCCATAAGCCCGAATCCGCCCCCGCGCCCGACACCAAGGCTGACCAGGACGTGGCCGATGCCTATGTCTACCTGCTCGGCAGGCTGCTGGTGCTGCGCCAGGAGCAGATCGACTTCCAGAAGGAGGGCTTCCGGTGGAACGAGATGCTTCACCGGGACATCGGTGGCACGGCATGGGGCAATCCCAACCTTGACGTGGCATACAGCGAGGCATGGATTGCCGTGGACGAACGTACCTGCGTGGTGTTCAGCGTGCCACGAACCAAGGGTCGCTACTACACGGTGCAGTTCCTCAATGGCTGGGGCGAGACGGTAGCCAACATCAATGAGCGCACCTATCCCAAGCGGCAGGCAGGTCGCTTCGGCGTTTGCCTGAAGGGGGCTGACGTGCAACTGGCGCCGGATATCACGCGGATCAACTTGCCGGCCAGGACGGCCCGCGTAATCGCTCGCGTGGAGCTTGGCAAGGACAAGAGGCAAGCGGCGTTGCTACAGCATCAGTTCCAGATCCGCATCACGGGAGTACCGCGAATCGACCCTGTGCCGGTGACCCCGCCCTTCGACAATTCGAGATTGCCCGGGGTCGAGGCATTCGATTCTGCCGCAGTGGCACTGGATTCCGAGCCCGACATCAATCCCGGAATGATGCCGCTGCAGGCGCGCGTGCGGCAGATTGCTGCGGACGTGGCAGCCAGCCCGGCGCAACGCAAACGCGTTGACAGGCTGATCCGCGAAAAAGCCATTCCACAGTTGGTGACCGAGGGGGGCACGACCAGGAACGGGTGGACCCGGCCAGCGATCATCGGCCAGTATGGCAATGATTACAAGGCGCGCACGCGGGCCAACCTGGCTGGCAATTGGGCCAACGTAGTCCAGGAGGTCGCGTACTTTGACAGCGACGCCGATAGGGATGGCAACAAGCTCAACGCCGCCAACACATATACGATGACGTTTCCCAAGGGCGAGATTCCGAGCGAGCACGTGCGCTATTTCTGGGCGCTCGGCGCCGTTGACTCAGTCGATTCCTGTGTAATGGGGAACCCGGCGAAGCGTTACCTGCTCAATAACCAATCGAAGCTGCAGTACGGCGGCGATGGCTCGCTCACGCTGTACTTTGCGCCTGAGAGGCCAGCCGGGGCCCCTGACGGCAACTGGCTGCCGACCGCTGGCCAGCAGGACTACAAGCTGACCTTCCGCGCGTATGGCCCGGATCCGTCCGTGGCATCCGGCAACTGGTATCCGCCGCCAGTGGTGCCCGGCAAGTAGCGGCGGCGGGGCACCCATGACGACCGGAGTCTGCATGCCCCTACTGCATGCGGGCCAGCACGAGCAGCACCACAGTGACGGTCACGGCGCCGCCGATGCGGGTCGCGATCTGCGCGAACGGCATTAGCGTCATGCGGTTGGCCGCGGTCAGGATTGCCACGTCTCCGGTCCCGCCCTGGCCGCTGTGGCAGGCGGTCACGATGGCGGTGTCGATCGGGTACATCTTCATCCAGGTGCCAACCAACGCGCCGATCGCCATCAGCGTTGCCACGGTGGCGACGATGGTGATGATCGTCGGCAGGTTGAAGGCGGCGATCAGTTTGTCCCAGGGTGTCAACGACACCCCGATGGCGAACAGCAGCGGATAGGTGACGGCCGTCGAGAAGAATTTGTAGACCACGAATGCACCTTCCTGCAGCGGCGGCGACACGGCCTGTGTCAGCTTGAGCAGTACCGCGATGAAGAGCATGGCCACCGGAGCCGGCAGACCGAACAGGCGGTGGCACATGATGCCGACCACATAGAGCGTCAGCGCCGTGACACCTGCCGCGGCGATGTGGTCCACGTCGACATGCCCGGTGATTTCCTTCTGGTTCACGTCCAGCTCGTCATGTTCGCCGGGCTGTAACCGGCCCTCGCCGGTATAGGCGGGGTAGCGCTTGCCGACGTAGTTCAACGTGCCGGCCAGGATGATCGCGGTCAGACTGCCAAGCATCACCGGCGGCAGCACCGTGGCAAACAGGATGCCCTGGTCCAGGTGAAGGATCTCGCTGTACCCGATGGAGAGCGGAATCGCCCCCTCGCCGACGCCGCCAGCCATGATCGGCACGACGATATAGAAGAACGTGTGCGAGGCACCGAGGCCGAGTGCGGTGCCGACCAGCGTGCCGACCACGCCCGCCGCGACGGAGCCTGCGGCCAGTGGCACGAAGATCTTCAGGAAGCCCTTGATCAGCACATGGCGGTCCATGCCCAGAATGCTGCCGACTATGATGCAGGCGATAAACAGGTAGAGAAAGTTCGTTGCCTTGGTGAAGTCCGCCGTGACCTTGACCACCTGCTCAGGCAAAAGCTTGTAGTACACCAGCGCGGACGGCACGAACGTGGCGAAGATGGCCGCGGCGCCGATGGCGCGGATCAGCGGGATGCGCTTGCCAATCTCGGCCAGCGTGAAGCCACAGAACGCAAACAGGACGATCACCAGCGAGATCTCGTTGGCGAGCTTGTGAATGGAGACCAGCACCGCCAGCAGCACGGCGGACAGGATATAGACCGGCAGCGGGAAGATGCCGATGCGGATTTCCATCAGCCTCCACCAGCCATGAGGCCAGAAGCCTTCCTTCCGTGGTGCTTCCTTGGATTGCGTGGCGAGCGGTTCGGCTTCCATGGCGGCGTCCTGTGATGGGGGCGAGGGGGCGAGGAGCCGGCGCAGCGTGGACAAGCTGTTTCGGCCGCCTGTTGGAGTCGCCAGCGTCCGGCTCGTTGTCCATCTTGGTAGCCAATGTAGTCAAAGTCAAACCACCTGCCGGTCGCAAATTCAGTCGTCCTTCAGTCGTCCGCGTCGTCACGGAGTCGCAGCTTTTCCGGACTACAAGAGGCGGGGTTAGAAAAAATGGCCAACATCCGTTCACTACATAATCTGTCTTATGTTAAATCACGCATTACCGGAGGCCGGCGGACCTGGTGTGTTTCCTCCAACGTAAAGTTGCCAGAAATTGCTTCCAAGGACGATTTGCCAAGTCCGGGCAACGAAGCTGCCCGGACAAATTGCACCTTTGCTGCGCCTTGCTCAGGACCGGCATTCCCCGCTGTCGCGCGCATCGCTGCGCGCACCGTCGCTGAAGCCATCGCGCGAACTGATGCGGCCGCCATCGGTGTAAGGATCAGGTTTGCGCATGCCGTCCCGGTACGGATCGAAGCTACGGACTGCGCACACGGACCGGCCCTGCTGCGCGACCACGGGTAGCATGCTGGCCTCGGTGGCCGGCCGGTGGGCGCCATCGGTAAAGGCGTCGCGCTGGCCGCTGTGTCCCGGCGCGGCAACGGCCAGTGCATCAGCATATGCACTGGCGTGGGCGGTTTGACTGAGCCCCGCGGCAAGTGCGGCAGCGGCGAGCAGGGTCTTGGCAAGAGTCTTATGCATTGCTATCTCCAACAGAGGGCGTCGGTGTTGCCGCGACGGCCCTCCTCGTGCAGGCGATCAGCTACGGAACAGCACGGCCCGCACGGGATCGCCTCCGCCGTGCAAGCCATTGCCAGGCGCGCATGTCGCAAGCGTGTTGCGTCAGGCGTGCCCGTTGTTTGGAATTACGAGGAACAGGTTGACCCGAGCCATGGTTGCCTCCTGTCCGGCTGGTATGCAGGAGTTTTAGCAACTTCGGCGTTTCGGAAGCGTTAGGTGCGCCGTTACATGGGGAAATTCGCCTTCCGCCGCGCTGTCCGCTGACACCCTTGTAGGACGATTGCCGACTGCTCGTACGATTTCTTGCTTGCTACGCTCAACTCACCAGTCCGGGCCGTTCCAGTCGCGATGCGCGCCCGCGTCGACAGGAAGCAAGGAGATCGTCATGAGAAAGCTGTTCGCACTGCTCACCCTCGCCGGGATGCTGGTGATTGCTGGCTGCAACACCATTTCGGGCGCCGGCAAGGACATCGAACGTGGTGGCGAAAAGGTTCAAGGCGCCGCGGAAAGTACGAAGGAGAAGATGTAGCGCGCTGGCAGATCCTTGCTGAAGGAGACCGCCGACGTCAGACGCTCCGTACGATGTTGCCGCCAGATAGCAGCGCCCGCCTATAGGTTGACTTGTGTTTCCCGTCATCACATGGTCTACTATGCAACCAGTTGCATAGTAGACAGCCAGGAACGGCACAATGACAAGGAGACACGATATGCAAACAGCGGGACTTTCCCCGGCGGCGGCACAGACGTTGGCAACCTGGCATGACCTTCTGGCGCGCAATGCCATGGAGGAACTCGATCCGCTGCTGTCCGACCGCATCGTATTCCGCTCCCCGGTCGCGCACACGCCGTATCCGGGCCGCGCGGCAATCAAGCTGGTGTTGAAGACTGTCAACACGGTGTTCCAGAACTTCACCTACCACCGATCGTTCGCGACGGCGGACGGCCTTGGCGTGGTGCTTGAGTTCAGCGCGGAAGTCGACGGCAAGGCGCTCAAGGGCATCGACATGCTGCGGTTCGACCAAGCGGGAAAGATCGAGGAATTCGAGGTGATGGTCCGCCCGATGTCGGGCCTGCAGGCGCTTGGTGCGGCGATGGGCGCAAAGCTGGAGAGCCAGAAGCACGTGCTGGCAGGCCAGGCCTGAGGAGTCGGTGGCATCCAGCGGCACCCCTGCCGACCGCGCGTGGGCCCATGTGGCCGCGCAATCTTCAGGCATGGGTGCGCTTGCTACAATCGCCGGCATGCCGCAGGCTGGGAGAGCATGATGAGCGACGATGAACGCGCAATTCGCGAGCTTGTTGATACCTGGATGTCCGCCAGCAAGTCCGGAGACACGGCGAAGGTGCTGAGCCTGATGGCCGATGACGCGGTCTTCATGGTGCCGGGCCAGGAACCGTTCGGCAAAGCGGCCTTTGCCACGGCGTCGGCTGCGCAACAAGGCATGCGTATAGAAGGCAAGGCCGATATTGTCGAGTTGCAAGTGCTTGGAGAGTGGGCCTTCATGCGCAACCACATCGAGATCGCCGTGACGCCGCCTGGCGCCACGCAGCCCATCCGACGCGCCGGCTATACGCTCACGCTGCTGCGCAAGAACACGGACGGCCAGTGGCAGCTTGCACGGGATGCGAATCTCGTCTCTGCAACGTCATAGCGCGCCTTGCATGGCGCGGTATGATGGCCCCCACGCTGTTCGAGACACCATGCCCGCCATGCCCCCTGTCATCCCGCAGTCGATACTGACCTGCCCGCTTTGTGGCCATGTGGCCGAGGAGACAATGCCGCTGGACGCGTGCCAGTGGTTCTACGAGTGCAAGGGCTGCCGCCAACTGCTCACGCCAAAGCCGGGAGACTGCTGTGTCTTCTGCTCCTATGGGTCGGTACCCTGTCCGCCGATTCAGGCACGTGGGCAGGACGGCTGTTGTGGTAGCAAGGCCCGTCAGGGTGCCGATCAGTAGCATTCACCCGCTCCCCCACATGATCTGCCTCACATGATCCAGAGCGGATTTGCGGAGCGTCGATGACGTCGCCCTTCCCTCCCATTCTTTTGCTGGACGCCCTGCTGCGCGGCATGCTGCTGGCCCTGCTGGCGCTGATAGCGTGGGTGCTTGGGCGCGACCGCCGCGGCCTGCCGGCCGTGCGCGCAGGAATGGCGCTGGCTGCCGGCCTGGCGGTGCAGATTGCGAGCACGATGCCATGGTTCGAGCAAGCCGCGCCACGGATGCTTCAGGCGCCGGCGGTAGCCATTTCCGTGGGCAACGCTGTCCTGTTCTGGATCTTCGTCAAGGCACTGTTCGACGACGGCTTTGGCTTCAGGCCGATGCACGCGTTGGCCTGGATCGTTGCCGCCGGGCTCGGCGGGCTGAACTGCATAGTGTTTGCGCACGGCGGCACCGCAATCGCCCCGTACACGATGGGCCTGCAACGCGCGATTCCGCTGGTGTTCGCCGTATTGACGGTGCAGGCGGCAGCCGCTGGCTGGGGTGGCGATCTGGTCGAAGGCCGCCGCCGCCTGCGTGGCTTCATCGTGATCGGCGGCATCGCCTATACGCTGTGGCAGTTGGCCGCGCGGCTCGCTTCTCGCGGCGGCCACCTGTCGGACACCGGCGCCACGCTCGATGCGGCGATGCTGCTGTGCGTGATCGCGCCGGTGGCGTTTTCAATGCTGCGGCTGGCGCGGACAGAGCTGTTCGCGCCAGCGCGTCTGCAACCCTCTCAGCCCTCTCGGCCCCAACCGCCCTTGCCGGCCGGCCCGGCTTCGATTCCCTCTTCTTCCGAAACCGCGCTGGCTGACGCGGTTCAGGCGCCGGCAGCGGACGATGCCGAGTTGGCGCTTGTGGACGCCTTGCTGAAGCTGATGTCCGACGAACGCGCATACCGGCGGGAGAACCTTTCCGTCGCAAGCCTGGCTAGCCAGCTTGCCGTGCCGGAGTACCGGCTGCGGCGCGTGATCAACCAGCGGCTCGGCCATCGCAATTTCAACGCGTTCGTTAACGGATTCCGGGTGGAAGAGGCGCGCGCGGTGCTCGGCGATCCAGCAAGCCGCACGCTCCCGGTATTGACGATTGCACTGGAGACCGGCTTCCAGTCGATCGGCCCGTTCAACCGTGCGTTCAAGGCCGCCACGGGCTTCACACCAACCGAATATCGCCGCTTCAAGCTGGCCGATTCCTGAAATCGGCTAGCCGGCAGCCATCGCCTTCCAATTTCGGCGAGACAAGCACCCCACCGCCACCGATGCTTCCGACATTGGGAGATCGTCTCCCGTCACGAAGGAGGGTTCGATGGCAACGTTTCGTTGGGTTGGTTTGGCGCTGGCTGCGGCGCTGATGCTGCTGTGCGGTGTCGCGCGCGCGTCTATGGGCTTGAGCGAGTTGCCAGCCACGGCCGAGGATGGGCCGGTTACCGTCTACTACCCCTCAAGCGACGCGAGCCAGCCTGTGCCGCGCGGACGATTCGTGCTGGACGTTGCACCGGATGGCCGTGTGGTGCCTGGCAACGGCAGGCTGGTCGTCATCTCGCACGGATCGGGCGGCTCGCCATGGGTCCATGCCGACCTGGCGCGTGACCTCGTGGAAGCCGGCTTTATCGTTGCCATGCCGCAGCACCGGGCCGACAATTATCGCGACGGCAGTGACCCCGGCCCCGACAGCTGGACCATCCGGCCCGCCGAGGTATCGCGCGCCATCGATGCCATGGGGCGCGACCCGCGATTTGCGCCGTTGCTTCACCTGGACAAGGTAGGCGTGTTCGGCATGTCCGCAGGCGGCCACACGGTGCTGAGTCTGGCAGGCGGCCGCTGGTCGCCGGCGCGCTTCATGCGGCATTGCGAGCAGCATATTACCGAGGATTTCCAGTCTTGCGTCGGCACGATCACGAGCCTGACGGGAGGCCCGCTGGACGGGCTCAAGAAATGGCTGGCGCTGCAGGTAATCCGTCACCGGTTCGATGACGACACGCAGCGCGTGGCAGCGGATCCACGCATCGCTGCCGCAGTGGCCGGTGTGCCCGCTGCCGCTGACTTCGACATGAGTTCGCTGGCCACGCCGACCGTGCCGCTTGGTCTTGTCACAGCCGAACAGGACCGCTGGCTGACCCCGCGCTTCCACGCAGACCTTGTGCTTGCGGCCTGCAAGACCTGCGTGCGCATTGCGGACTTGCCCACTGGCGGACATGGCGCGCTGCTGTCACCACACCCGCCAGGACTGAATGGGTTGCTGGGCGACCTGCTGAACGACCCTCCCGGCTTCGATCGTGCAGAGGTTCCCGAAGTCAACCGGAAGATCGCCGCATTCTTCGAGCGATACCTGGAGCCATGAGCGCGTGGTGGCCTACTATTTCCTGACCTTGGACAGGTTCAGGGCAACGGCGGCGCGAATCAGCGATTTCAATGCGGCTTCGTTGATCGCTTCGCCTTCGTGAAAATCGATTGCCCGTCTTGTATTCCCATCAAGACTGGAATTGAACAGGCGCGAAGGGTCATCCAGTGACGCACCTTTTGCGAATGTCATTTTCACGACGTTCTTATAGGTCTCGCCGGTGCAGATTATTCCGCCATGCGACCACACCGGAACGCCTCTCCATTTCCATTCCTCCACGACTTCCGGGTCCGCTTGCTTTACCAGGTCCCGGAGCCGGCCCAGCATTTCGCCACGCCAGTCGGCCAGTTCCCGGATTCTCCCGTCGATCAGCGCAGAGGGTGATTCGCCTTTCGGCAACTCATTCGTCTTCATGCCAGATTCTCCTCAGGAATACCCACGGATTTCACTGCAGATTTGGACGCATCAGATTGCCGAATGGAATAACCGGATACGAAAGATATTCGGCAGCGGACAGTGTCGGCGAGTATAGCTTTCCCATCGCCGGTTGCGCTTTCATTTCGCATCACTTTTTTGTGTGCATATTGGCCCAAAGCACAATAAACCGTAGAGGGACTCCCTCCTATACTCGTTGGAAGCCGCGCGGCCCGAGGTGCATCGACCCGAGCCACGGCCCTGCAGCCAGCGCCTGCCCGTCCCTCCCGCGCTTTCAGCATCGGATCGATCTCCCTCCTATCGGTGCCACCGCGCCACGGTTGGATGTCTTGCCGCTGGTTCTCGCCATGTCAACATTACAAGGGGTATCCATGAGCGACATGCAAGAGCAAAAGGTCACACCGTACGACCAGTTCAATTACGAGGTGCCTGAAGATGTCTTCCCGCGCGAAGGCATATCGGCCAACGCAGCAGCAGCGATCGTAATCAGTGATGAATGGACCGACACCAACCCAATGCTCAATATGTCGTCCTTCGTCACCACCTTTGCAGAACCTGAGGCAAAGGAAGTGGCCGCGCGCAATATCTTCAAGAACTATATCGACCATGACATGTATCCACGGCTGTTTGCCATGGAAGGCCGCATGGTGCGCTGGCTCCACGAACTGTGGAACGGCCCGAAGGATGTCGAGCCGTATGGCACGTGCACGGTAGGTTCGTCCGAGGCATGCATGCTGGGGGGGCTGGCGCACAAGTGGAACTGGCGCCAGCGTCGGCAGGCCGAAGGCAAGGACGCCACGCGGCCCAATATGGTGACGGGCGGCAACGTGCAGATCGTGTGGAAGAAGTTCCTGCGGTACTTCGACGTGGAGCCGCGCATCGTGCCGCTCAAGCCGGGCAACTACTGCCTGACCGCCGAGGACCTGGACAAGTATGTCGACGAGAACACGATCTGCGTCGTGGCCATTGCAGGCCAGACCTTCACCGGCGAGGATGACGACATCCAGGGCATCCATGACTGGCTGGACGCGTACGAGAAGCGCACCGGTATCTCGATCCCCATGCATATCGATGGCGCCTCCGGCGGCTTCGTCAATCCGTTCCTCTACCCCGACTACAAGTGGGACTTCCGCCTGCCGCGCGTGCAGTCGATCAACGCCTCGGGCCACAAGTACGGTCTGACGCCCCCGGGGCTCGGCTGGGTGGTGTTCCGCGAGCGGAAGATCTTCAACGAGGAACTGGTGTTCTATGTGAACTACCTCGGCGGTGAAATGCCCACGGCCACGTTGAACTTCAGCCGCAATGCGTTCCAGGTGGCGGTGCAGTACTACCAGTTCCTGCGGCTAGGGTTCGATGGGTACAAGCGCATCATGCAACACACGCTGGATAACGCGATCTTCCTGCGCCAGAAACTGGTGGACAGCGGGTACTTCGAAATCATGAACACCACGCAGCGCATCCCGGTGGTGGCCGTGACGCTCAACAAGAAATTCAAGAATTTCAACGAGTTCGACGTCTCCAACAAGGTTCGCGAAAAAGGCTGGGTGCTCTCCGCATATACGATGCCTCCCAATGCCGAGTCGGTCACCAGCCTGCGCGTGGTGGTACGGCCGCACGTCAATCACAACGTGGCAAACCTGCTGGCCAACGACATCATCAGTGCGTGCAAATTCCTGGAGGAAAACGGCGGCAATGCCAAGCCGCCGGCACTGCACAAGCACGCCGAGGCGCAGTCCACACCGGTGAAGTGCTGACGGCGCAAGCCGGGGCCTGAACCGCAGCCCAGGCCGGCCGGGTGGCGCATGTCGCCTCCGGCCGGCTTTTTCGTTCATGCACGGTAAAGCATCGTTCTGAGCGCTTTACCACGCTTCTACCGCCACCGCACCTTGCGTTTCCTTGTGCCCCACAATCGACACGCCTAAGCTTGTGTAGCCGAAGGCTTATCCGCCTGTGCCGGCACCGGACGGGCATGTCCCGCATCCGGCACACCCGGCACCTTGGGCGGTTCCACCTGCAGATCGGAGGGGGCACCGTGACAACCTCGCATCGCATTCAACCGGGCCGGCGTACGCTGCTCAAGGGCGCCGCCGCCGTCACCGCATTGCAGCTCGCGCCGCCGTTCATCATCAGCGCACGGGGCGAATCGCCGCTGCGGATCGGCATGGTCGATCCGCTGACGGGCGCCTATGCCGCCGTCGCACAGAATGAAGTCACCGGGGCCCGGCTCGCAGTCCAGCAGATCAATGCCAAGGGGGGCATACTCGGCCGGCCAATCGAGCTGCTGGTGGAGGATTCCGCGAACGATGTCGGGACCGGCGTGCAGAAGGCGCGCAAGCTGATTGAGCGGGACCAGGTCACCTTCCTGATCGGCGATGTGAATTCGGGCATCGCGCAGGCCATCTCCCAGGTCAGCAACGAGAAGAAGGTGCTCCATATCGTCTCGGGCGGCCACACCGATACGATCACCGGCAGCGACTGCAAGTGGAACGTCTTCCGCGTCTGCAACACCACCACGATGGAGGCCAACGCGGTAGCCGGCCTGCTGTTCAGCAAGTACGGCAAGAAATGGCACTTCATTACACCGGACTATGCGTTTGGCCACACGCTGCAGAAGGCCGCGCTCGCGGATCTGCAGAAACTGGGCGGCACGATGACCGGCAATGAGCTGGCCCCGCTGGGCACCACCGATTTCTCCGCCTACCTGATCAAGGCGCGCGCGGCGAAGCCGGACGTGCTGCTGGTGTTGTCGCAGGGCTCGGACATGGTCAACTGCCTCAAGCAGATCGCGCAGTTCGGCATCAACAAGCAGATTCACGTTGCCGGGCTTCAGCAGGAACTCGAATCAGTTGAGGCGATGCCGCCAGAGGCGCGCGTCGGTGCCTGGATGTTCGAGTGGTACTGGAAGCAGCCTGGCGTTGCCGGTGTCGACAAGTTCGTCGCCGACATCCGCAAGGTGAACGGCGGCAAGGTGCCCACCGCACGCCACTGGTTCGGCTATACGTCGGTGCATACGCTGGCTGCCATCGCCAACCGTGAAAAGAGTCTGGACGCGAAGAAGCTGGCCGAGGCGCTCGGCGGCTTCGAACTGCCCGACGATATCCGGCTGCAGCCTTACAAGTCCTACTATCGCAAGGGAGACCACCAGTTGATGACGACGGCCTTCGTGGGCGAGGTGATCTCCACCCCGAAGGGCGACCCCGAGGACCTGTTCCGCGTGGACAGCCTGGTGCCCGGCGACAAGACCGCGCCGCCGGAGAACGCCACGGGCTGCACGCTGAAATGGCCGGCCTGAAGTCCGGGACATTGCCCCGGACAACGCCCCGTGACCTGCGGCGATGACGCAGCTTCTCCTGTTCAACATTACCAACGGCCTGATCATCGGCGCGTTCTACGTGCTGATGGCGCTCGGCCTCTCGCTGATTCTCAACCTTAGCAACGTCATCAACTTCGCGCATGGCGGATTCCTGGTCATTGGCGGGTATATCGCCTACACGATCACGCCCTATGTCGGATTCTGGGGCGCATTGCTGATTGCCCCGCCGCTGACCGCGCTGATTGGCCTGATTCTGGAACGCACGCTGATCCGCCGCGTCTACGGACGCGACCCGCTGTACAGCCTGCTGCTGACGTTCGGCCTGGCGTTTGTCTTCGAGGACGGCACGCGCTACATCTGGGGCGCGCAGGGCAAGCCGGTCACGATTCCGGAGGTACTTGCGCAGCCGCTGAGCAACGATCTTTTCTTCATCACGGGCTATCGGCTGTTCATGGTCGGCACCGTGGCGGTAACAGTCACCCTGCTCTTCGTGCTGCTGCGCTATACGCGCCTTGGCATTCGCATACGGGCTGGCACGCTTGACCTTGAAACGGTGTCGGCGCTTGGCATCAACGTGGGCAGGCTGCGCACGCTGAACTTCGCCGTGGGGATATTCCTGGCCGGCCTGAGCGGCGTGCTTGCCGCGGGCCAGCTTGGCCTGGAGCCGACCATGGGCACCGGCCTGCTGATGCCGAGTTTCATCGCCATCATCGTAGGAGGTGTCGGCAGCCTGACGGGCACACTGCTGGGCGGATTGCTGATCGGTGTCGCGTCCGGCATCACCGCCGTATTCCTGCCGGCTGCCAGCGAGGCCGTCATGTACGTGCTGATGGCCGTGGTACTGCTCTTGCGCCCACGTGGCCTGCTGGGCGAGGAAGGCATGCTGACATGAGCAACCATGCGCTGCCACGCGGATGGGCCGGCGCCCTTGCAATCTGGGTGGCGCTGCTGCTTGCGCCCTACTGGATGCCGCCGCTGGGCGGCTATACCGCGCTGGGCACGCGCGTGCTCGTACTCGGACTGGCTGCCATGTCGGTCAACTTCCTGCTGGGTTTCACCGGCGTGCTTTCGTTCGGCCACGCGGCCTACTTCGGGCTGGGCGCCTATGGCGCGGGCTTCGCGTTGAAGTTCCTGGCCGCGAGCACACCGCTTGCGCTGCTGTGCGGCACGTTGCTCGGCGGCATTGCCGGTGCCTTGCTCGGTGCGCTGATTGCGCGGCGCCGTGGTGTCTACTTCGCCATGGTCACGATTGCCTTCGGGCAGGTGTTCTACTACATCGCATTCCAGTGGAGTTCCGTGACCGGCGGCGACGATGGCCTGCGCGGATTTTCGCGCCAGCCGCTGCATCTGGGCGTGGCCACAATCGATATCCTGTCCGACGCGAACGCGTTCTATTACTTCGTCCTGCTGTGCCTTGCGCTGGCGGCCGGGCTGATGGCCTTTATCCTGCGCTCGCCATTCGGCCGCACGATGATCGCCATCCGCGAGAACGAGCGCCGCGCGCGCTTTCTTGGCATTCCGGTGGACCGGCATATCTGGATCGCATTTACGCTGTCCTGCTTCTTCATGGGTTTCGCCGGGGCACTCTACGCGTTGCTGAACAACTTTGCCGATCCGCGCGGCCTGCACTACAGCCAGTCCGGCGATTTCGTGATGATGGCGGTCATGGGCGGCATGCGCAATTTCTGGGGGCCGCTGCTCGGGGCCGCAGTGTTCGTCGTGCTGCAGGACTACCTGTCGAGCATCACCATCAACTGGATGTCGTTCGTCGGCATGCTGTTCGTGGCGATCGTGCTGTTCTTCCCGCGCGGGCTGCTCGGCTTTATCCGCAACCGGGGCGAGTCATGAGCCTGCTGGAAGTCAGGAACGTGAGCAAGCGTTTCGGCAGCCTGGCCGCGGTGCGCGAGGTTTCGCTGGCCGTGGAGCCGGGCGAGCTGCGCGCGATCATCGGGCCGAACGGCGCCGGCAAGACCACGTTCTTCAATCTCATCAGCGGCATGTTCGCGCCAACGGCGGGATCGATCCTGTTCGAAGGCCGCGACATCACGGGGCTGCCCGCATACCGGCGCGTCGCAGCGGGCATTGCACGCACGTTCCAGATCACGGAGATCTTTCCGGAACTCACGGTGTTTGAAAACGTGCGCATCAGCACGGAAGTCATGGAGGGCTATCGCCTGCGCCCGTGGCTCAGCCGCGCGGAAAGGGCCACCATTCGCAAGCTTGCCGAGCAGACGCTGGAACTGACCGCGCTGGACGCGCGCGCGGGCCGGCTGGTCGGCGAACTTTCGCACGGCGAGCAGCGCTCGGTCGAAATTGCGATGGCGCTGGCGCTGCGGCCGCGCCTGCTGTTGCTCGATGAACCCACTGCCGGAATGGGCGACCAGGAGACCGATGAGGTCATGCAGTTGATCGCCCGTCTGCATCGCGAAGGCAGTTTTGCGATCGTACTGATCGAGCACGACATGCGCGTGGTGTTCCACCTTGCCGATCGCATCACCGTGCTTGACCAGGGCAGGCTGCTGGCCGAAGGCAACGCCGAAGCGATTGCCGCCAACGAGGCCGTGCAGGCCGCCTATCTCGGCAGCGCCGCATGACTAACGCCCTCAGCGCCAATGGCCTGCAAACCTACTATGGCAAGAGCCATATCCTGCACGGTGTCAGCCTTGACGTGGCCGAAGGCCGCATTACGGCATTGCTGGGGCGCAATGGCGCCGGCAAGACCACCACGCTGCGCACGCTGATGGGCCTGACACAGGCGCGGCAGGGACAGGTGACGATCTTTGGCGCAGAGACCACGCGATGGCCGGCCTATCGCATTGCATCGCTCGGCGTTGGCTATGTGCCCGAGGGGCGCCGCATCTTCGCCAACCTGAGCGTCGAGGAAAACCTGAAGGTGCCGCTGGAGCGCGGCGGACCCTGGACGATTGCCCGCATCTACGAACTGTTTCCGCGTCTGGCCGAACGCAAGGCCAGCCGCGGGCGCCAGCTTTCCGGCGGCGAGCAGGAGATGCTGTCGATCGGTCGCGCGCTGCTGCTCAACCCCCGCCTGCTGATTCTCGATGAGCCGTCGCAGGGGCTGGCGCCGCTGATCGTCCGGGAGGTATTCCGCGTGGTGTCGAAGATGCGCGACGAAGGCATCTCGGTACTGCTGGTGGAGCAGAACGCGCGCATGAGCCTTGAAATTGCCGATGACGCGTACGTGCTGGACGACGGCGCCATCGTCTACTCAGGCAGCTCCCACGAACTTGCCGCCGACGAGGACCGCGTCCGACAGCTCACTGGCGCCAGCGCGGGAGCGTGATGGGAGCCTGAGCGGTTCCTGCGCGCCGCTCAGTCCTCCGCCACGAAGCCGGTGGACTCGACAATCGGCTTCCATGCCGCGCGTTCCGTCTGGATGCGCTTGCGGGCTGCGTCGCCGGGCTGTGCGTTCACCTCCAGGCCCAGCGCTTCAAGCTTGGCCGCACTGGACGTATTGGCCGAGGCGTGGAGGAATGCCTTTTCAAGCTTCGCCTGTTCGGCGGTGGGCGTGCCAGCCGGCACGAAGGCGCCGTACCAGCTTGTGGCGAACTCATACTGGTTGATGCCCTGTTCCTTCATCGTCGGCACTTCCGGCAACGCCTTGGCGCGGCGCGTGCCGCTGACACCCAGCAGTTGCAGCTTGCCGCCCTTGTAGAGCGACATCATGCTGGCCACGGCGTCCCAGCCAATCGACACATTGCCGCTAATCACGTCCACCAGCATCGGCGATGCGCCACGGTAAGGCGTCGGGGTGATGGAGACCCCCGAGGCCTTGCCCAGCGCTACCGTGCCCAGGTGCCCGGCGCTGCCGATCGTGGCCAGCCCCACGCTGGCCTTGCCGGGATGCTGTTTGGCCCAGGCCAGGTACTCCTTCATGTTCTTGTAGGGCTGCTGCACGCCTGCGGCCACCGCTGTCGGCACGTCGGTCAGCACGGCCACGGGCGTAAGGTCCTTGTCCGCGTCATAGCTGAGCGACTTGTACGTGAGCGGGAAGATCGTGAATAGCGGGGACGGGCCGATGAAGATCGTCTTGCCGTCTGGCTTCGACCGCTTCACGTAGTCCAACGCCAGCCGGGCCGACGCACCGGGGCGGTTCTCCACGATCACCGTGCCCTGCCCGTCCTGGCGTAGTTGCTCGGCATAGATGCGCGCCAGGCTGTCCGCTGCGCCACCCGGCGCGTAGCCGACGATGATGTGCATCGGCGAGTCGTCAGCGGCCAGTGCCGGCGCAACGGCGGTCATCAGGCCGCTGAATGCAGCACCAAGCAGCCACGCAAGGCGAACGGTGCGGCCGGGGTGGCCGGGGCGAAACTTGACGGTCATGAAGAAGATCCTCTGATTGAAGCCGAATAAGCGGAAGCAGAAGCGGCGGAAGCGGACAGGCTCAGAAAGACGGCCAGCGGTCCAGGAAGCCGTGGGCCTGCTCGAACAGCGCGGCGCCGCGCAGCAGGTCTGCGTCGCGGCGGAACCGGCCAACCAGCTGCAGCCCGATCGGCAGGCCGTCGCCGCCGAAGCCGCAAGGCAGGCTGATGGCGGGATGGCCGGTCATGTTGAATGGCATGGTCCACGGGAACCAGTTCGCGCGCACGTTTTCGTAGGCTTGGCCATCGATCTCGATCGTGCCGAAAAGATCCTGTTCGATTGGCAACGCCGTGCGCATGATCGTGGGCGTTGCGAGCATGTCGGCGCGGTCCAGCAGCGATTGCACGCGCTGGAACAGGCGCGAGCGGTCGAACATTGCCTGCTGGTACTCCACGCCGCTGACCTGCGCGGCCGATTCCACCTGACGCACGAACGTCGGGCTCAGCGCGTCGCGGTGGCGTTCGACGATCTCAACGAAGCGCGAGCGCCAGACCGTATGGTTGATGGCCCGCCACATCGGCTCGATATTGTCGAACCCTTCGCCATCGAACAATTCAAGCTCCGCGCCGAGCGTGGCGAGCGCGGCGAGGCCCTGCTCAAACGCACGCGCCACGTCCGCCGCAATGGGGCGGCCCGGGGGCGCCAGGCAGTAGAGAATGCGCTTGCCGCGAAGATCGCCATGCGCGCGTGCGGCATCGACATAGTCGGCCTTCGGCACGCCGATGGACCACGGATCGCACGCGTGCTCGCCTGCCATCGCTGCCATCATCAGTCCGGTATCGGCCACGGTGCGCGTGGTGGGCGTGACGTAGGTCTGGTTGCCGAACAGGTCCTGCGCCTGGCTGTGCGGAATCACGCCATTACTTTGCTTGATGCCGACCACGCCGTTGCAAGCCGCCGGGATGCGCGTGGACCCGCCGCCGTCTGTGGCCACCGCAAGCGGCGCGATACCGCTTGCCACTGCCACCGCCGCGCCGCCGCTGGAACCGCCACTGGTCCGCTGCGCGCTCCAGGCATTGCGCGTGCGCCCGAACAATGGCGAATCGGTCAGGCACTTGGAGCCAAACTCTGGCGTGGTGGTCTTGCCAATCAGGATGGCGCCCTGCTCTCGCAACCGGGCGACGGAGACCGCATCGTGTTGCGGCACGTTGTCACGCATCGGCACCGCGCCGAATGTTGTGCGCAGGCCCTGCGTATTGACGATGTCCTTCACCGTGTACGGAATGCCATGCAGCAGGCCAAGCGGCCCGCCTGCCATGACTTCGCGTTCTGCCTGTCGGGCCGCATCCATCGCGCGGTCGCCGTCAAGCGTGATGAAGCAGTTCAGTTCCGTTTGCAGCCGCTCCGCTCGCGCCAGGACTGCAGTGGTGATGTCTACGGGGGACAGGCGCTTGCGCCTGATTTCGTCGGCCAGCTCCGTGGCGGACAGGAAGCAGAGGGACTCGCTCATGGATTCGCGTCAGACAATGTTCGCGTCAGGCAGCGCCGGAAACAGGCGCAACCGTCGCAGTCTGCCACGGCGACTCGATTGCGAGAAGGTCGGGAAACCCCGCTGGCGCCGCTCAGCGATGCATGCCTCCGCCCTGCGATCCACCATGGACCCCGCCGCCGTGGAAACCGCCATGCACGAAGCCGCCATGAACAATCACGCCACGGTGGGGAAAGAACACGTGGTGCATGACATGGGGGCGATGAAAGCGATCGTAGATGATCACGCCGTAGCCGTAATACGGCGTCCAGTACCACTGATCGTTGTAGTAGGAGGGGTCGACATAGCCGCCGTTGCTGTCAACCAGTGCCCAGGTGCCATCGGGCTGCAGGCAGGCCACGCCGGTGATGGTCTGCATCACGCCGCCAATCTCGGCCTGCCCGATCACTTGCTGGCAAGGCACGTCCTGGGCCCATGCCCCACGGCCAGGGCCAAGGCAGGCAAGGCCGGCAATTGCCGCTGCCACGGCCGCCAATCTCTTGCCCATGATTGTCACCTCGCCATCAACGTCCCGACGTCACGACGCGCTCAGTCCATCGTCCATCTGCGCATCTCACGGCACATCGGTTTGCCAGCCGGGCCGCATCTGGCTGTTGCAGCCAAGGCTGCGGTCCCGCATCGAGTAAACCGCTCGTAGCTTCAATTTATTCCATGCGGGAGTTGTTTGCATGGCTTCCCGCGTGCGGCGGGCTTATCAGTAGCTGCTGCTGCCGCGATACGACTTGGGGTTCTGGGTGTTGTCGCCCTGTGAGCCTTGGGAAGTCATGCCGCCGCTGGTGCTGCACGCTGCCGTTGCCAGTATCGCGAGCAGCAGGCCGGGAATCAGATAGCGCACTTTCATGAGTGTCTCCAGAAAGCAGGCCAGCCGCCTGCCAATGATTGTGTTAACCGCCGATGGAGCCCGTTTATTCCACTGCAGCACAAGTTGCGGCAATCAAGTCAGATGCTGTTTTCGCCAGATTTGGCTTCCCGGCAGCGCTTGCCTACCATGATTGAGTCCAACGGGAGCCGAATTGATCGCCATGCAAGCCACCGCACCAACGCTACCCACCTGCGTGACCCTGCGTAACGGAAAACATGCATTGATCCGCGAGATCCGGCCGCAGGACAAGTCGGGCGTAGTGGCGGCATTCCATCGCCTCTCGGAAGATTCGCGCTATACGCGGTTCATGGCATCGATGAACGAACTGCCCGATGCGCTGCTCGAATCAGCCGTGCATCCGATTCCCGCACGCGAATGTGCGCTGGTTGCCGTGGCCGGGACGGAAGACGGGGGCGATCTGATTGGGGGCGCGCGCTACAACGTGGACCCCGAGACCGGCTGCTGCGAATTTGCGGTGACGGTGATCGATGGCTGGCATGGACTTGGGCTGGCACGCGTGCTGATGCAGACTTTGATTCCTTTGGCGCGGGCCGATGGATACCGGTCGATGATCGGCTACGTGCTTGCCTCCAACACCGCGATGCGCGGACTGGCGCATCGGCTCGGCTTCAAGGACAAGATGTGCCCGGACGACGCCACGTTGCGCGTGGTGGACCTTGATCTGGCCGAATCCATCGAACATGAAACCTCGCATCACGATCCTCACGCTGGGTGTCACTGACCTGCAGCGCTCGCTGGCGTTCTATCGCGACGGGCTGGGCTGGCCCACCAAGGGCATTGTCGGCACGGAGTTCGAGCACGGCGCCGTGGTGTTCTTCGATCTCGAATCGGGATTGCGGCTGGCGCTCTATCCGCGCGAGTACCTGGCCAAGGACGCCACAGTCAGTGCGCCGCTGGGCATACCGTCGATCTCGCTGGGCCATAACGTCCGGTCGAGATCGGAAGTGGATGACGTCATCGGGCAGGCCCGCAGCGCCGGTGCCGCTATCGTCAAGGCACCGACCGACACGTTCTGGGGCGGCTATGCGGGCTATTTTCAGGACCCCGACGGCTATATGTGGGAAGTAGCCTGGAACCCGGACCTGATGCCGGCCAGCTAGTTGCCTGCCGCGTCCCGCGCGGCAGTCAGCAACCAGGCCGCGAATGTCTCGACCGCCGCCGATGCCCCGTGAGCGGCGTCGTGCGCCACGTAGAAGCTGAAGCCAGGCAGCCCTGTCTCGTGCGCCCTGCACAGGGCGCCGCTGCGCAGCAGGCCATCCACAACGACGTCACTGCATAGCGCCACCCCCTGCCCCGCAACGACGGCGTCAATCGCGTGCAGTTCCTCGCGAAAGCCGAGATCACGATGGCCGCGCCGTGTGGACGCATCGCGCTTGCCCGGCGCCGCCACGGCAAACCACTGTGTCCAGCTTGGCGCCGATGGGTCGCCGCTGGTCCATTCATAGTGAATCAGCGGAAGCCGCAACAGGTCGTCAATCTCGAGCATCGCCTGGCCTTCCCGCGTCAGCAGCGCCGGACTTGCCACAGGGATAAACGTATCCCGGGCGATCTCCGTGCATACCAGCCCCAACGGCGCCGATCGCGCATAGCGGATGGCAATGTCGGCCTCTCCGGCAGCCAGGTCCAGCACCCGGTCCGTGCCGATGATGTCCAGCGGCCACTCGGGGTGAGTCGCCTGCCACGCCGGGAGCCTTGGAACCAGCCAGCGGCTTGCGAACGCATTCGGGCTGGTCACGCGCAGTGGGCGTGGCGCACCGGACTGGGCAACGCTCTCGACCGCTTCCGCGAACAGCGCAAAGCCGCTACGCAGCGCCGGATAGAGCCGCTCTCCCGCGGCTGTCAGGCGCAGCGGGCGCGGCCGGCGCCGGAACAGCGGCTGGCCGCAGATCTGTTCAAGCATCTGGATCTGGTGGCTGATGGCGGTAGGCGTCACGTTCAACTCGGCCGCGGCGGCCTTGAAGCTGCGGTGACGCGCAACTGCCTCGAATGCCTGCAACGCGCGCAGTGGCGGCAGTTTTTGCGGCGGCTTTTGCATGCGTCCAGTCTAGGTGAGGTTTTCTCATCCACAAGCTGAGTTCTTTGCCTTTGCCCCTGCCCGCCGCAGGCACCACCATGGTTTCGGAGCGATCGGCGCGATACCAGGTAAGAGGGGGGACGGGATGAGCGCAGAACAACCGGGGGTCAACGCGTTGCGGGGAGCACTGCACGGCCAGGTCGTGCTGCGCGGCGACCCCGGCTACGACACGGCGCGCAAGGTCTGGAACGGGGCGATCGACAGTCATCCGGCAATGATTGTCTACTGCGCCGATGCGGAAGACGTGGCGGCCGCAGTCCGGTACGCCCGATCGACCACGCTGGCGCTTGCGGTCCGCAGCGGGGGGCACAACCTGGCCGGGCTGTCCACATGCGATGACGGTATCGTCATCGACCTGTCACGCATGAAGCGGATCGACGTGGATGCCGACCGGCGCATCGCCCGCGCGGAGGCCGGGCTCAATCTCGGGGAATTCGATCAGGCGACGCTGCGCCACGGCCTGGCCACGACGATGGGGATCAATGGCGATACCGGTATCGCAGGCCTGACGCTCGGGGGCGGCTTCGGGAAACTTGGCCGCAAGTTTGGCCTGAGCTGCGACAACGTGGAGGCGGTGGAAATCGTCACCGCCGACGGGCTGCGGCTGGTGGCCAGCGAGCACGAGCATCCGGATCTGTTCTGGGGCGTGCGCGGCGGTGGCGGCAATTTCGGGATCGTTACCGCGTTCCGTTTCCGCCTGCACCCGGTGCCAGCCCGGCTGCCGGTCTGCTCCGTGCTGTACGCGTGGGACCAGGCCGATGAGGCGATGCGGCACTACGATACATTCGCCCGCAGCGCCCCGGACGAGATCGCGGCCGATGCCGCGCTGGTCACCCAGCCGTCGGGGGAACGCTTCTTCAGTGTTTCGGCGTGCTATGTCGGGGCGGCCGATGCCGGACAGGCCAGCCTGCGGCCCCTGCTGGAATTAGGCCATCCGGTCGACGCCCAGCTCGATTTCATCCCGTACCTGCAGATGCAATCGGCCAGTGACGCGCTGTTCCCGCGCGGGCGGCGCTACTACTGGAAAGCCCAGTTCATGAAGGAGATCGAGCCGCGCGCCGTTGAGGCCATTCTCGACGCGTACGCGCATGCGCCCTCGGCAGGCTGCCTGCTCGTGTTCCAGCATGTAGGCGGCGCCATCGCCCGCGTGCCCGAGGATGCCACGCCGTACGTGAACCGCTCCGCCAACTTCGACTGCTTCCCGCTGGCCATCTGGGATGACCCCGCCGACGACGTGAAACATCGCGAATGGGCCCGCGCGGCATGGGAATCGATCCACCCCTACTCGACGGGCGGCGTGTACGCCAACAATCTCGGCATCGAAGGAAACAGCCGCGTACGGGCCGCCTATGGCGCCAACTATCAGCGTCTGGTCGCGGTGAAACGCCAGTACGACCCCGACAACGTCTTCAGGCTGAACCAGAACATCGACCCGCGGTAGTACGGCGCACCTGTCTAGCGTGCCCCCTGCGCCCCTTGTGCCGCTTGTGTCCCTTGTGCCTCCAGCGCGGTCAGGATCCGGTACGCGGCCCGCACGCGGTCCGGGATCGGCAGGTTCCGGTTGGCCAGCATCACCACGCCGATCTGCCGCGCGGGCACGAACACCACGTATGCGCCGAAGCCGTTGGTCGACCCCGTCTTGTTGATCAGGACATCCGCGCGGGGCGGCTGCGGTGGCGCAAGCCGGGTAGCTTCCTTCGGCTCCAGCATCCCATCAGCATTGCCCGCCAGCAGGTCGTCAAGGCGGGTTGGCCATGCGTAGATCTCCCAGCCCAGACCCTGCGTCATCGGGCCCACCCGGAAGTAGCCGGTATGCGTACCGGCAATCGCCCGCTGCAACGACGGGTCAAGCCGCGAGCCGTCGATGTTGGCTTCGACAAAGCGAATCATGTCGGCGGCCGTCGTCTTCACACCGTAGGCCTCCGAATCCAGGATGCCGGGATTCACCCGGATCGCGCGGTCGTCTCTGGTGTAGCCGTAGGCATAGTCGGCCATGCGTGCCTGGGGCACCCGGACATAGGTGTGCTTCAGCCCCAGCCCCGGAAAGATCTGGCGTTCCATCAGGGTATCGAACGGCTCCTTCATGCTTTGCGCCGCCAGGTAGCCGAACAGGCCGATGCTTGGGTTGGAGTAGCGCCGGTGGGTGCCGGGCGCATATTCGGGCTTCCAGCCCCTGAAGTACTCGACCATCTGGGCCGGGCTGGAGACCGCATCGGGAAACTGCAGCGGCAGGCCGCCGGCCGTATAGGTGCCAAGCTCCAGCAGGCTGATGGCGTCGAAGCTGCTGCCCGCCAGACCCGGCAGATACTGGCTGGCCTTGTCCGCCAGCGACAGCGTCCCGCGCTCTGCGGCGTACGAAGCCAGCGTCGCCGTAAATGTCTTGCTGACGGACCCGATCTCGAACAGCGTCTGTCCTGTGACGGGCTTCGCGTCTGCCTTCGAAGCCAGGCCGTAGTTGAAGACATAGGACCTGCCTTGCACGGTGACGGCCACGGCCATGCCCGGCACCTGGTGCTGGGCCATGATGGGGCGGATGGTCTCGTCCACCACGCGCGCCAGCCGGTCGTGCTCGGTTGTCTGGGAAGTGTCTGCAGCGGAGGCGCCAGTCGCGCAAAGAAACAGGGCGGCGATGATGCCGAATCGGTTGGCCAAGGTGCTGGTCATGGTTAAAACAAGGGCTTGGAGTGCGTGAGGAAAGCCGTACAATGACACGCCCACAGGCTTGAGTCGACCCATTGCCCATGCAGACCGGCGCCAACCTGAACCTGATCGAAATCTCCGGCCTGCTAGTCGGCGGCCTGGCCCTGTTCCTGTTCGGGCTGGACCTGATGACTGGCGGACTCAAGGCCATTGCCGGCGCCCGGCTCCAGTCACTGCTGGGCACGCTGACCGCCAATCGCTTCCGCGGCGTGCTGGCCGGCGCAGGCATCACGGCACTGCTGAACTCGTCGACGATTACCACTGTGCTGCTGGTCGGCTTCGTCTCGGCGGGGCTGATGACGCTGCAGCAGTCGATCCCGGTGATCATGGGCGCCAATATCGGCTCCACGCTGACCGCGCAGATCATCGCGTTCAATATCTCGGCCATCACGCCGTTCATGCTGGCCGGCGGCTTCCTGCTCAAGGGTTTTGCCAAGCGCGAGCTGCTGCGGCAGCTCGGCGGCGTACTGCTCGGCCTGGGCCTGCTGTTCCTCGGCATCGAATTCATGGGCGATGCGACGCGCCCGCTGCGCAACTACGAGCCGTTCATCGTCGCGATGCAGGACATGCGCAACCCCTGGGTCGGCATCCTGATCGGCGCGGTGTTCACGGCCATCGTCCAGAGTTCGGCGGCTACGCTGGCCATCGTCATTGCACTGGGCAGCCAGGGGCTGATTCCGCTCGAATCTGGCATCGCGCTGATCCTTGGCGCCAACGTGGGCACCTGCGGCACCGCACTGCTCGCGTCGATCGGCAAGTCGGCACAGGCCGCGCAGGTGGGCATCGTCCACTTGCTGTTCAATGTGCTCGGCGTGCTGTTTATCGCCTTCGTGATCCCGCAATTCGCCGATTTCATCCGCCAGATCTCGCCGTCCGCGCCCGAGCTGACAGGCGCCGCCCGGCTGGCCGCCGAGACCCCACGGCAGGCCGCAAATGCCCATACGGTGTTCAGCGTGTTCAGCACGGCCGTGCTGATCTGGTTCACAGGCCCGATCGGCAAGCTGGCCGAACGCCTTGCCCCGCCTTCCCGCAAGGGGTGGCAGGACCCGGGCGAACCACGTTATCTCGATGACACGCTGGCCGGGATGCCGGCGCTGGCCATCCCCCGGGTGCAACTGGAGCTGGTTGCACTGGGCAAACAGGTCCGGGGTCTCGTGGAGCACAGCGCGGCGCTGGTCGTGGAAGGCAGCCCGGAGGAACTCGTCACGCTGACCGATCAGGACAAGGCAGCCGATTCCCTGAGCACGGCCATCCTGACCTATGTCGGGCATCTTTCGGATGCCGTCCACACGGACGACGAAGGCCACCAGCTTGTGGAGCTGGCAAGGATCGCCACCTGCCTTGATGCGATCCGCGAGGTTGCCACCACCAGCATGCTGGCATTGAGCCAGCGTCGGATTTCGCATGGCGCGGATGCGGCTTCGCTGCGTAACCCCGAGGCGGCGACATTCGCATTGGGCGTGATCGAGCATCTGGCGCTCGCAGTGGATACGATCGCGCATCCGGCAGCCGAGGTCGCCACGCGCATCGTCAACGCCAAGCCCGGGATCGAGGCCCAGGCCAGCGTTGCGCGGCAGAGCATCATGGCTGGCCTGCCGCTGCGCAGCGCGGTGGACGCCGTCAATTTCCGCCTGGCCAACGACATGATCGAGCAGTTCAACGAGGTGGCACGGCTGTCCCGGGCCATTGCCAAGGCCTCCGGCTCCTTGCACGACGTGAAGGTGCCCGATGCTTCCGCGGACCCTGCCCCGGCCGGTGCCAGGGCGTCCGAGTCGTAGGCCTAGCCGTGCTTCCTGGGGAGTTCGCAGAACCGAACGCAGGTTGCCGAACGGATCGCCCGTGCATTTCCCGTCCAATGGATGGCAACGCTAAAAGTGCCGTAACGGACTCTTATACCCCTGCCAGCAAGCCGGAATGATCCCTTTTACGTCGTTTTATGGATTTCGTATAATTATTCCGTTTCAATAATTCGTACTAAGCGGCCAATGAGCAACATCTACCAGCGTCCGGAACTTGCCCGCCAGATGGCCAGGCAACTGCTGCAACCTGGAGTCCTCGACGAGGGCCTGCGGTCCGGTCTGTTCCTTTCCGGTCTGCGCCGCACCGGCAAGACCACGTTTTTACTCAACGATCTGATTCCCGCGCTGGAGGATCTTGGTGCGATCGTGATCTATGTGGACCTGTGGAGCGACACGCAGCGGAGCCCGGCCAGACTGATCCTGGAGGCCGTCAGGGAAACGCTGGGCGAACTCGAATCGCCATCGTCTGCGGCGATCCGCAAGCTCAAGCGGCTGGCCGGGGCCGACATTGGCGCGTTCGGCTTCAAATTCAGCTTCAAACTGGAAGATCTAGGTGAGGCGGGCGGCGCGACGCTCGCGCAGGCGTTGCGAGAAGTCGTCGATCAGGCTGGCGCCGATGTCGTGCTGATCGTCGATGAAGTACAGCAAGCGATCACCTCCGACGAAGGCAACCAAATGCTGCTGGCGCTGAAGGCCGCGCGCGATGCCATCAATCCTCGCCCCGATACGCCGGGCCACTTTCTGTTTGTCGGAACCGGATCGCACCGCGCACTGGTTGGCGAACTGACCGCGCGGCGTAACCAGGCCTTTGCGGGCGCCACTTCGGTTGCCTACCCGGTTCTCGACAAGGAGTACATCGACAACCTGCTGGCGCGCCTGTCCGCCGAGGGCTTTACCTCCCTGCCCTCGCCTGCTGTCGCGATGCAAGCATTCCAGGCACTCGGCAATCGCCCCGAGGAAATGATCAGGGCGCTGCGGCAGTTGCACTTCCACCTGCCCGCGGGCAGCAATCCCGACGAACACCTGCCGGTCATCGCCAACACCTTGCGCTCGGCCGCGGCCGACGTTGAACTGATGAAGGTCGAACAACTCGGCGGCCTGGCAACGGCGATCTTCGACCGCATCGCCTCCACGCAAGGCGATGCACGGGGTTTGTTCTCGGCGGAGGCCGCGACGGCCTACTCCAGGGCGATCGGCCGGGAGGTCAAGGTCGAGGAGGCGCAGCCGGTGGTCAACGAGTTGATGGCCACCAACCTGATCATGCGCAAGGGGCACGGCCTGTACGGCATCACCGATCCGTTCGTGCAGGAGATGTGGCGCGAGCGGAAAGCGATTGAAGGGAAGCTGTGATCATGGGGACGACAAGTACGGCCGGCTATGGCGAACAGGCAGAAGCACTCGTCATCCAGTACGAAAGCATCACGTTCGAAGATGTCCACCACGACGTACTACACCTGCTGCCGGCCGAGCCAGCGCGCATTGCCGATATCGGCGCCGGCACCGGGCGCGATGCTGCGGCACTGGCACGGCGTGGACATCATGTGGTCGCCATCGAACCAACCGCCGAATTGCGCGAGGCCGGTCGTCAGCTTCACGCGGACGTGCCGATCGAGTGGCTCGACGACAGCCTGCCCGCGCTGGCAAAGCTGCGCGAACAATCGGTGCGCTTCGACGCGATCATGCTGACCGCCGTCTGGATGCACCTGGATGCCGAAGAGCGTGCACAGGCGATGGCGGCTGTGGATGCCCTGCTGGCCGACCACGGCCTGGTATTCCTGTCGCTGCGACACGGCCCGGTGCCAGCCGGCCGGCGCATGTTCGATGTCTCGGCCGAGGAAACCATCGCGCTGGCCGCGCCCTTCGGCATGCGCGCTGCGCACTGCAGCCAGCGCAGCGGCCTGATGGATCGCACCGACGTCCACTGGACCAATCTGGTCCTGCAGCGCTGATTGCGGCCGGCGCCCCTCGCAACCTGTGCGAGCCCTGGCCCGCGGGCGTGAAGATGCATCCAGCCCGAAGACCTCCCGAATTTAGGCGTTTACCCCAAGTTTTCATATAACCAGAAAAGCGTAAGGTGTCGGCCATGCAGACCCGACCCATTACCCTGACCGAGCGCGTGATCCAGCAGCTTCGTGGCGAGATCGCCGACGGCACATTTCCCGTCGGCACACGGCTGCCCACCGGCAAGCAGCTTTCCGAGCGCTATGGCGTCAGCGCGGCCGTGATTCGCGAGGTGACCGAGCATCTGCGCTCGCTGGGGATGATCGAAAGCCGTCAGGGGCTGGGCAGCACGGTGCGTTCGCGCGTCAGCGACAGTGGCTTCCGCCTGGCGGGCAACGCCGACATGGCCGATCTGGCCGACATCTTCGAGTTGCGTCTTGACCTGGAAAGTGCCGCCGCGGCGATGGCTGCGCAGCATCGCACCGAGCAGGACATATCGCGCATGGGCGCCCTGCTCGACGCGCTGGCTTCGCAGCTTGATGATGCCGATCACGGCGTGGAGCCCGATATCCAGTTTCATATCGCCATCGCCATGGCCACGCACAACAAGTACTACCTGCAGTTGCTGCAATACATGACGCTGCAGTTGCATCAGGCCGTGCGCACCGCACGCGTGAACTCCAGCAAACAGCCGGGCCTGCCCACGCAGGTCCATGGCGAGCACGTGGCGATCTTCGACGCGATTCGCGCCCGGGACGCCGATCGGGCCCGCCTGAGTGCCGCCGTACACCTGCGCAACGCTGCCGCCCGGCTTGGCCTGCCGATGCGCGAGCCACGCTGAGCCTCTCGAAAAAACCGCACTCCCCCAACCGCAGATCATGTCCGATACGAACTTCGCGCAACGCCTGACCGAAACCCTGGGCCCCGACGTGGTGGCCACCGCGCCGGACGATGTGGCGCCCTGGCTTGCCGACTGGCGCGGCCTGTACAAGGGCCAGGCGCAGGCCGTAATCCGTCCGCGTACCAGCGAACAGGTGGCCCAGGCGCTGGCGCTATGCCAGCAGGCCGGCGTGCCCGTGGTGCCGCGCGGCGGCAACACCGGGCTGTGCGGCGGCGCGGCACCGGACGGCAATCGCGCCAACGTCGTGCTCAGCCTCGACCGCATGGACAAGATCCGCTCGATCGACACGATCGCCAACACGATGGTTGCCGAGGCCGGTTGCATCCTCGGCAACCTGCGCCGCGCCGCCGAGGAGGCAGACCGTTTGTTCCCGCTGTCGCTGGCGGCCGAGGATTCCTGCCAGATCGGCGGCAATCTGGCGACCAACGCCGGCGGCGTCAACGTGGTGCGATACGGCATGACGCGCGAACTGGTGCTCGGCGTGGAAGCGGTGCTGCCAAATGGCGAGATCTTTCACGGGCTGCGCACGCTGCGCAAGGACAACACCGGCTACGACCTCAAGCAGTTGCTGATCGGATCGGAAGGCACGCTCGGCATCATCACAGCCGCCGCGCTGCGCCTGCTGCCGCGTGCGGATTCCCGGGCCGTCGTGCTGGCGGCCGTCGAATCGCCCCAGCAGGCGTTGCAACTGTTTTCGCTGTTGTTCGCGCGTTGCGGCGCGCGGCTGCAGGCCTACGAGTTCTTTACCGGCGCGTGCCTGGACCTTGTGCTGACCCACGTCGAAGGCGTGCACGCGCCATTCGCCGACCGCCACCCGGCTTATGTGTTGGTGGAGATCGCCGACACGGCGCCCGAAGACGTCCTCAATGCGCTACTCGAATCGGTGATTGGCGACGCGCTCGATCAGGGGCTGTGCCTGGACGCGGCCGTTTCGGCATCGCTGGCCCAGCTGCAGGGCCTGTGGCGCCTGCGCGAGGAAATTTCGGAAGCCCAGCGCGCGGACGGCCTGCACCTGAAGCACGATGTGTCGCTGCCAATCGAGGCCATTCCGGCCTTCATGGCGTCGATGGAAGCTCGCCTGGCGGCGCGCCATCCGGGTGTTCGCCCGTTCATCTTCGGCCACTTCGGCGACGGCAACCTGCACTACAACCTGTCGCGTCCGCTCGGCGCCGAGCCGAAATGGGCGCTGGGCGAAGGCAAGGCCGTCAGCGATGACGTGCTTGAAGAAGTGGCGCGCTACAACGGCAGCATCAGCGCCGAGCACGGCATCGGCCAGCTCAAGCGCGACGCCTTCCTGGCGCTCAAGGACCCGCTCGAACTGCGCCTGATGCGCGCCATCAAGCAGGTGTTTGACCCGAGCGGCATCATGAATCCCGGCAAACTGCTCTAGCCCCTGCCGCACCGCCTGCACGCCATCTGCCTCGCACCTGCCTCGCACCTGCCTCGCATCTGCCAGGCGGTACGGCCAGTGGCTATACTGGGGGCCTTTCTCGGCATTCGTCCACAACGGGACGCCTCCCAAATTGGCTGATCAAGACCTGAGCAAGCTGAAGATCGAACGCAGTGCCATGGCGCCCGCGACGCGTCGGCGCCGTCACTGGCTGCGTTACGCGATCGTTGCCGTCGTTGTTCTCGTGCTGGCCGGTATCGGCGTGAAGCTGGCCGGCCCGCAGCCGGTGGAAACGGTCACGGTCACGGCGGCCTACCCATCGCAGAACTACACGCTGCTGAACGCCACCGGCTACGTGGTGCCGCAGCGCAAGGCGGCGGTGGCGTCGAAGGCGCAGGGCCGGCTGGAATGGCTTGGCGTGCTGGAAGGATCGCGCGTCAAGAAGGACGAGATCATCGCCCGGATTGAAAGCCGCGACGTGGAGGCGTCGGCGGCGCAGGCGCGCGCCCAGGTGCAGGTGGCCGAGGCCAACCTGGAACTGCAGCAAGCAGAACTGCGCGATGCCGACGTCAACCTGCGCCGCTCGAAGGAACTGCTCGCCCCCGCCGCCATCTCGAAGCAGCAATACGATTCGGACCTGGCCCGCTACAACAAGGCGCGCGCATCGATCAGCAACTCGCAGGCGTCCATTGCCTCGGCCAAGGCCAATGCCCGCGCGGCCGAAGTGGCCGTGGAACAGACCGTGGTCCGCGCGCCGTTCGACGGTGTGGTGCTGATCAAGCACGCGAACGTTGGCGACAACATCACGCCTTTCTCGGCCGCGGCCGACACCAAGGGCGCGATCGTGACCATCGCGGACATGTCCACGCTGGAAGTGGAAGCTGACGTTGCTGAATCCAACATCGCCAAGATCACGGTCGAACAGCCGTGCGAGATCCTGCTGGACGCGCTGCCCAACCTGCGCATGGAAGGACGCGTATCGCGCATCGTGCCCACCGTCGACCGATCCAAGGCCACCGTGCTGGTCAAGATCCGCTTCGTCGATCGTGACCCGCGCGTGCTGCCTGACATGAGCGCCAAGATCGCATTTCTGTCCAAGCCTGTGCCGCCTGGAGAGAACAAGCCGGTGACGGCCGTGCAGCCGACTGCCGTGGTCGAGCGCGACGGCAAGCCGACCGTTTTCGTGGTTCAGGATGGCAAGGTCAGGCAGGTAACCGTGACGCGCGGCGAAAAGATCGGCGAACTGGTCGCCGTCCAGGGCGTCAAGCCCGGGGACGTGGTGGTGCTGGCGCCGACCGACAAGCTGACCGACGGCGGCAAGGTCTCGGTGACCAAGAAGTAATCATGGCCGCCGCCCCTCTCGTTTCGATCCGTCATCTGGCCAAGTCGTAC
Source organism: Cupriavidus sp. BIS7 (assembly GCF_000292345.1). GTDB lineage: Bacteria > Pseudomonadota > Gammaproteobacteria > Burkholderiales > Burkholderiaceae > Cupriavidus. The sequence continues at coordinate 31,820 of NZ_ALOU01000076.1, read as the reverse complement.
CAGCGCGGCGCGCAGACCGTGCCGGTGCTGTCCGATATCTCACTCGATATCGCCGCGGGCGACTTTATCGCGCTGATGGGGCCGTCGGGCTCCGGCAAGAGCACGCTGCTGAACCTGATCGCCGGCATCGATCGGCCGGACAGCGGCGAACTGATCGTCGGCGGTGTCGATATTTCCGACCTGCCAGAATCCGCGCTGGCCGACTGGCGCGCCGCCCATGTCGGCTTCATCTTCCAGTTCTACAATCTGATGCCGGTACTGACCGCGTTTGAGAATGTGGAGCTGCCGCTGATGCTGACCCGGCTATCGCGCACCGAACGGCGCGAGCGTGTGGAACTGGTGCTGCGCATGGTCAACCTGGCCGAGCGGATGGATCACTACCCGTCCGAACTCTCCGGGGGGCAGCAGCAGCGCGTGGCGATTGCGCGTGCGTTGATCACCGACCCGACGCTGATCGTCGCGGACGAACCCACCGGCGACCTTGACCGTACATCGGCCACGGAGATCCTATCGATGCTCCAGCGCCTGAACGCCGATCTCGGCAAGACCATCATCATGGTGACGCACGACGCCCACGCGGCCGAGGCCGCGAAATCGCTCGTCCATCTGGAAAAGGGCGAGCTGACGGATGGTGGCGTTGGCGGCGCCGGCAAGGTGTTTCGCTAATCATGTACCTGGCCAAGCTGATCGCCCGCAACGCGATGCGCCACAAGCTGCGCACGGCACTGACCGTGCTCGGGCTGGTGATCGCCGTGCTGGCGTACGGCCTGCTGCAGACCGTGGTGGATGCGTGGTACGCAGGCGCCTCGGCCGCATCGAACGCGCGGCTGGTGACGCGCAATGCGATCTCGCTGACGTTTACGCTGCCGCTCAGTTATGAGAGCCGCATCAAGGGCGTGGACGGCGTGACGCTGGTGGCGCGTTCGAACTGGTTTGGCGGCGTCTATCGCGATCCGAAGAACTTTTTCGCCCAGTTCGCCGTTTCTGACAACTATCTGGACCTTTATCCCGAATTCATCGTGCCGCCCGCGCAGCGCGCTGATTACGAACGCGACCGGCGCGGCGCACTGGTCGGGCGACAGCTTGCGGACCTGTACGGGTTCAAGGTGGGCGACGTCATCCCGATCAAGGGCACGATTTATCCGGGCACTTGGGACTTTGTCGTGCGCGGCATCATGGAGGGACGCGACGAAAGCACGATCACGCGCCAGATGATCTTCCACTGGGATTACCTGAACGAGACCGTGCGCAAGAAAACCGCCCGGCAGGCCGATCAGGTGGGCGTGTACGTGCTTGGCATCGACAATCCGGACAACGCCGCCGCCATCTCGCGCGCCGTGGACAACGTATTCCGCAATTCGCTGGCAGAGACGCTGACGGAGACCGAGCAGGCATTCCAGCTTGGCTTTGTGGCGATGTCCAACCAGATCATCGCGGCCATCCGCCTGGTGTCGTATGTCGTGATCGTCATCGTGATGGCCGTCATGGCCAACGCCATGGCCATGAGCGCGCGCGAGCGGGTCACCGAATACGCCACGCTCAAGGCGCTGGGTTTTGGCTCAGGCTTCCTGTCGCTGCTGGTGTTTGGCGAATCGATGGTCATCAGCACCTTCGGCGGCGCGCTTGGCATGCTGCTGACGCCACCGGCCGCGCGGTTCTTCAAGCAGGCGGTTGGCGGCGTGTTCCCCGTCTTCACGGTATCGCATGACACGATGGCCATGCAGGCCGTCTGCGCGCTGGTGGTTGGCATGGCGGCCGCCATCGTCCCCGCCGTACAGGCCGCGCGCGTGCGGATTGTCGAAGGCCTGCGGGCAATCGGGTGACACAGGTATCGCCCATGGTCATCCCGATCCACTACATCGCACGAAATGTCTGGGCCCGGCGCCTGACCACCTCGCTGACAGCGGGCGGCCTGGCGCTGGTTGTATTTGTGTTCGCGGCCATGCTGATGCTCGATGCGGGCCTCAAGAAGACGCTGGTGACAACTGGCGAGCGCGACAACGTGGTGCTGATCCGCAAGGGCGCGGAGACCGAGATCCAGAGCGCGATCTCGCGCGACCAGGCGGCCGCCATGGAGATGCACCCGGCCGTCGCGCTGACCCCAGAGGGACGCCCGATGTCCTCGCGCGAGGCCGTGGTGCTGATCTCGCTGACCAAGACCGGCTACACCACGCCGTCGAACGTGGTGATTCGCGGCATCTCGCCGCTGGGCGTAGAGATGCGGCCGCAGGTCAGGCTGACCGAAGGCCGCATGTTCAAGCCCGGCTCGGCGGAAATCGTCGTCGGCAGCAGCATCGCCAAGGGATACGGCAACGTCCGAATCGGCGACCATCTACGCTTTGCCCAGCGCGACTGGACCGTCGTCGGCCACTTCGACGCTGGCGGCAGCGGTTTCGATTCGGAGATCTGGGGCGATGTCGACCAGTTGATGCAGTCGTTCCGGCGTACGAGCTATTCGTCGATGGTGGTCAGGCTCGGCCAGTCAGACGCATTCGACCGCTTCCGGGCCGACATCGACGTCGACCCGCGCCTGGCCAACGAGGCCAAGCGCGAGCAGCAGTTCTACAGCGACCAGTCGAAGGCGCTGTCGACGTTCATCAATATCCTCGGGCTGACGCTGACGACGATCTTCTCCATCGCGGCCATGATCGGCGCAATGATCACGATGTACGCATCCGTCGCCAATCGCGTCGGCGAAATCGGCACGCTGCGCGCGCTGGGATTCCGGCGCATCAACGTGCTCGCGGCATTCCTGATCGAAGCGGTGTTGCTCGGGCTGATTGGCGGCCTGGCCGGCCTGCTTTGCGCATCGCTGATGCAGTTTGCGTCGTTCTCGACCACCAATTTCCAGACGTTCGCGGACCTGTCGTTCCGCTTCGTGCTGACACCACCCATCGTCATCAAGACCCTGCTGTTCGCCATGGCGATGGGCCTGATCGGCGGCTTCCTGCCTGCGCTCAGGGCGTCGCGATTGAATATTGTGGATGCGCTGCGGGCGCGGTAGTACTGACTGGTGGTGGTCTCCCCTCTCCCACAAAGTGGGAGAGGGGTCGGGGGAGAGGGCATGGCGGCGCTGCTTGCCGCCTTGTCGCAATTTGAACCGCTAGGCCCTCTCCCCCTGCCCCTCTCCCGCGTGCGGGAGAGGGGAGAAAATCTACCCCATTACCTCCTCACACACATCCAGCCACGCCCGCGCAGCGTGGGACAAGTAGCGACCCGGCGACCAGATGTGGGCCAGCGACCAGTCCACGGTGGGTTCGGTCAGGCGGGCGACGGCCAGTTTGTCGCGCGTTTCCAGGCGCGCCAGCAGCGGTTCGGGAAGGAACGTGGTGCCAAGGCCGGCGGCGGCCATTGATGCGAGGAAGTCCCAGTGGCCGCTTTGCGCCACCACATGTGGTTCGATGCGGGCATCCAGAAAGGCCTGGCGCAGCTTGCGCGTCAGCGAGAATTCGTCGGTCAGCATCACCAGTGGCTCATCGCGCAGCGCGGACAGCGTGACAGTGCGCCCGCTGGCCCATGCCGCGCGATGTGGGCCCACCGCCCAGATCGGGTACTTGGCGAACTGGCGCGTCTCCAGTTGCAGGCCGCTGTCGCCGGGCAGCACCGTCGCCCCCACTTCCAGTTCGCCATTGGCCACCTGCTGCTCGACAATCTGCCCGCCATGCTCGGACAGCGTCAGCTGCAGATTGGGATAGCGATGCCGGAATGTGCTGACTGCCGGTGAAAAGAACAGGTTGACCATCGGCGGGATGCCAACCGTCAGTTGCCCCCTGCCAAGCGACGACAGGTCCGCCACCTCCAGCGTCAGCCGGTGCACCACGCCGAGCGCCTCCTGCCCACGGTCATAGACGACCCTGCCGACGTCGGTAAGCCGGACGGCCTTGCCTTCACGGATCAGCAGTGGCTGTCCAACCTCGTCCTCAAGCTGCTTGACCATCTTGCTGATCGTCGACTGCGTGACGAAAAGTGACGAGGCAGCCTGCGTAAAACTCTTAAGACGTGCCGTTTCCACGAAGTAGCGCAGCGCGCGGATGTCGATCGGCATGATCTGGTTCCTATGAAAATTCCGACTGAGTGGCGGAATTTTAAATCATGCAGAGAATGTTCGCAGCACCGTTACACTTGCGATCCTACGCCCCATAACGCCCCCACCGGTCAGACCGGTGCATCAAAAATCATGGCTAGCTGGCCGCATGCCCGACAGTGGCTGTTTTCGCTGAAGGCATTCGCTGCCGCGATGCTGGCGCTCTACATCGCACTGTATTTCGGCCTGCCGCGCCCCTACTGGGCCATGGCCACGGTCTATTTCGTCTCCCATCCGCTCACGGGCGCCACACGCTCGAAGGCGGCCTATCGGGTGGCAGGGACCGTTCTGGGCGCCACCGCCGCCGTGGTCACCGTGCCGCAACTGGTCAATATGCCGATCGTGCTGCTGGGCGCCATCTCGCTGTGGATCGTGGTGCTGGTCTACCTGTCGCTGCTGCAGCGCTCGCCGCGCAGCTACGTGTTTCTGCTGGCGGCCTATACGTTGCCGATTGTCGCGTTGCCGGCGGTGATGCAGCCGGGCCAGATCTTCGACATTGCCGTGGCCCGCATCGAGGAGATCGTGATCGGCATCGTCTGCGCGGCCATGGTCGGGTCGATCGTATTCCCCGCGAAGGTCGCACCGGCGCTGCGTGATCGCATACGGATCTGGCTGGACGATGCAGCAGCCTGGGCCAACGATATCGTCAGCGCCAATCCGCGCGCCAACGCCGGCCGCCATCGGCTGGCCGCGGACATGCTGGCGCTCGATCAACTGATCGTGCAGCTTTCGTTCGACACCGAAAGCGAACTGACGCTGCAGCATGCGCGCGCATTGCGTGCCCGCATGTCGGGGCTGATGCCGATCCTCTCGGCGCTGGAAAACGTGCTGCAAGCGCAGCGCGCCGCCGACGACGACAGCGCGCACGTCGCGCTCACGCGAACTGCCGCCCACCTGCATGGGCAGTTCAGCAAGCTCATGCAGACCTGCGAGACGCTGCAGCATGGCATCGGGGACCGCCCTGCGGGGCCGCTGCCCGACGACGCCGTATCCGATGACCAGGCCGAGCAAGCCGCTGCCTATCACGATCACGCCATGTTGCTGTTCGGCGCGGTTTCAGCCGGCCTGGCGGTGTTCTGCGCCGGCTTGCTGTGGATCTTCTCGGGCTGGGAGGACGGCGGCGGGCCGGTGGCCGTGGCGTCGATCGCCAGCTGCTTCTTCGCGACCATCGACGAGCCGCGCCCCGTGGCGCGCACGTTCCTGCGCTGGAGCGCCGCCTGCCTGCTGATTGCGTCGTTCTACCTGTTCCTGGTGATTCCGCATGCCCAGACGTTCGAGACGCTGGCGGCCATGCTGTCCGTGCCGTACCTCGGTATCGGCATGCTGATCCAGCGGCCCGGTTTCAACCTGATCGCAATGCTGCTGTCAGTCAACACCGCCTCGTTCTCCAACGTGCAGAGCGTCTACGACACCAACTTCCTTGGCATCTTCAACACAAGCCTGGCCAACGCAGCGGCCATGCTGTTCGCACCGGTATGGGCGGTGCTGGCGCGTCCGTTCGGCGCCCATGTGGCCGCGCACCGCCTGTTGCGTGCAAGCTGGCAGGACCTGGCGCACGCGGCCACCTGGCGCGCGGCGGACATCCATTCGCGACTGGGCGCACGGATGCTCGACCGGCTCGGCCAGTTGATGCCGCGCCTTGGCGCCACGCGCGGGCGGCTGGCATCCGACGGGTTCACGGAGTTGCAGATCGGCTACTGCACGCTGGCGCTGCAGCGCGCGCTGCCATCACTGCCGCCGTCAGCGCGCAAGCCGATCCGGCGCGTGCTGAGCATCGTGGCAAGGCACTTCCGTGCGCGAGTGAAGGCCGGGCACGTGGTGCCCGTGCCGTTGCCGCTGCATCAGTGGCTCGATACATCGATCGATCAGGTCATGGCACTGCGTACCGATAGCCAGCAGATGGCTGACGTACTAAGCGCGCTCGTGGTGCTTCGGCTCACGATGCAGTCGCATGAAAAAAACGACTGATGTTTAGATTTATTAATCATCACGGGAATGGATTGGGATGGCTACACTTCATCTCGTGCTGCACCCCCCCCCGATGCAGCATCGCCCACAAGGCGCCCCCGGACGGCGCGTCCTGACAAACACCTCCATCCATCCTGCCCGACGCGCCGTCCAACCCAGTTGAAGTTCACACGCACAACAACATGTTCAAAGCTCTGATTGCCACGACTATCACCACGACGCTGCTTGGCGCCAGCGCGCTGGCCGTGGCGCAACCCCAGCAAGACCGCGGCGTATCCGCCGACCGTTATGGCTATGAAATGCGCGTCGGCACACGTGACCCGTACACCGATGGCGCTCACGGTATCCGCCAACGCGACGTGTACACCGACGGCGCGAATGGCATCCGTCAACGCGACGTGTACACCGACGGTGCCCGCGGCGCAGCCAGCCTGAACCTGGCCGGCATGGACCGTACCGGCGTTTCCGCTCCTCCGGAGCAGCGCGCCTGAAGTAGCAGTAGGTAGTTGCAGTACGCAGTAGAAGTAGAAGTACGCAGTAGAAGTAGAAGCAAGTAGTAGAAGTAGAAGCAAGTAGTAGAAGTAGAAGCAAGTAGTAGAAGTAAAAGTTTGTGGTCAGCCTTTTCCGGCGTCGGGTCTCCTCGTTCGACGCCGGATCCTCCTCTCAGCCGGCCCTCAACGTTTCACCATCCCCTTCAGCCACTCCCCAATAGCGTCGAGCAGCAAACCCGATCCGTGCTCGCGCGAACCCGCGTCGTCGTAGCCGTCGAGAAACGCGCCATGCTCGGTCATTGTGAGGCGCGTGCCCTGCTCGGCCGGTTTCAGTTCAAACGTAGCCAGCGAGACCGAGATCTTGCGCTCGCCCATGTGCATCTCGTAGCTGTAGACAAGCCGCTCGTTCGGAATGACGTCGAAGTACACCGCATCGAACGTCGACACCAGGCCGTTCTCCCAGCGCCCCTGCAAATGCTCGCGGCCGCCGGGGCGTACATCCATCGAACGGCTCACCTCGGTATAGCCCTTGCCGCCGTTGAACCACTGCGCCTTGGCAACGGGGTCGCTGAGCGCGCGGAATACCAGTTCGGGTGGTGCGTCGTAGGTGCGTTCGATCGTGAACATGCCGTGGGCGACCGAGCGCGCCGGGGCGGCCGCGGCGATGCGCGCCACCTCCTTTTCCAGCCGGTCCAGCGTCTGGGCCCAGCCCTCTTCCGCGCCGCGCGTGAAATTGCCGGCCGACGGGTCCAGCGCCGTGTAGCGCTGGGTCACGGTCATTTCGGTGCCGCCGCATACGGTATCGAAGCCGACCGTCGTGTGGGCATTGAACAGTGCGGTGCCGGTTTCGGACACCACGGTCAGGTCCAGCACCAGCCTTGAATGGGGCATGATCTCGACGTAGTGCCCGCGAATCCAGTGCGAGTACTTTCCATCCAGCGAGCGCATCCAGAGATCGAACTTGCCGCCCGGGCGGAATTCGACTTCGCACTCGGGAATCGTGAATCCTTGCGGACAGAACCAGTGCTTCAGGTGCTCGGCGGCGCTCCACGCCTTGAACACGAGATCACGCGGCGCATTGAACGCACGTGAGACGGTCAGGGACTGGCGGTCTGCCACCGGAGCTGTTTCAGTTGCCGTTGCCATCAGATGCTGCCTCCTTCTTCATGGTTTCGAGGTATTCGCCCAGCCGGTCGAAATGCCCTTCCCATTCGGCGCGGCGGGCGCTGATCCACTGCTCTGCCTCACTGAGCGCGTTCGGCGCCATGCGGCAGGTGCGTACTCGCCCAACCTTTTCGGTCCGCACCAGGCCCGCCTGTTCCAGCACGGAAAGGTGCTGCATGACCGCCGGCAGCGACATCGCCAGCGGCCGCGCCAGTTCCGTGACCGATAACGGGCCGCGCGCCAGCTTTCCAAGCATCGTGCGCCGTGTGGAATCGGCCAGTGCCTGGAAAGTGGCGTCGAGGGGGTCTGGATCGATATAGTTAAGCATGTCCTTTAGTATAGAGACCCCGAATAGTTAAGCAAGGACTTTAGTGAATCGGAAACAAAAAGGGCAGGACGCCATGTCCTGCCCCTCTCCCTACGCTGACAGGGAACAAAATCAGTTTGCCTTGATGACGGGCGGCGGCGCCCACGTGTTCTGGAGGATCTCAGCCTTGGGCCAGTACGCGCGGACGAACAACTCGAAGTCGCCGGTGGGCGCAGGCAGCCAGTTGGCCAACTTGTCGGCGGCCGGCTTCTTGTTCTGCACGTAGAGGGTCAGCGAGCCATCGGCGTTGTAGACCAGGTCCTTGTTCTTGGTGCCGAGCGAGTAGCGGTTGATCTCATTCGGTGCGAAGAAATGTGCGGCGTCATAGAGCGTGAGCGACCAGAACCCGTTCACAGGCGGCAGCGCCCCCTTCGGGAACGTAAGTGTGTAGGCGCTGGCGCCATTCAGGCGCGCCTTGTTCGAATCGTATTCCTGGCCAAAGTAGGCCGCCTCGCGGCGCGGATTCACGAAAATATTGGCCTTGGCCGCCGCGGCGCGGCTGTAGTAATCGGTGCCGAACTCCGCGCCGTTCATCGACGCCACCCAGCCATTGCCCACGGGAACCCCGGCGTAGGAGTACTGATGCATCGGCGTCATCATCTCCTTATCGGCATCCAGGGCGGCCTGCGTCAGCGTATCGGCGATGGCCGGGTCCTTGGCGGCCGCGTCAAGAATTGACTGGAACCACGCGTACAGCGCCTCTTCGCCACGCTGCGGCGGCACTTCCTTCAGGATGATCGGCAGTTCCTTGAAAAACGCCTCGGGCTTGACCCACTGCGTTTCGCCACCGCTACCCTGCTTGCCCCCGGCCGGATCGGAAAGACTCGGGATTTTCGACCAGTCCCTGGTCTTCACCTTGCCGTCGTACTCACTGAGCGGATAGGCCATGACCTGGCTGATCACCGGCTGGATCGCCTGGCGGTCCTGCGCGGTGTCGTCCAGGAATGCGCGCGGAATGATATAGGCGATATTGGTCGGCGAGCGATATACACCCTGGATGCCCTTGGGTGTCTTGCCCTTCCAGTTCGGCCCCACCACCATATAGAAGCCCGGCTTGGTGCCATACATCCTGCCGGCGCCGCCGAGCGTGTCAGTACGCTGGTCGCCAAGCTGATAGACCCAGAAGCGGTTGCCGAAGTCAGGCACCTGGAACACCACAGGCTCCTTTTCCAGCGAGAGAAGGCCGAAGCCATAGACCACGTCCTGATTTGGCGTGGCCACCGCGCGTTCCTCGGGCTTGATGTAGTCGGTCAGCATCGTCAGCCGGTTCAGCGGCGCCACCGGCAGCACGCCATCACCGAGTCCGTTCTCCGGCACCTTGGAAAACACCATGTACCGGTTGCGCATGTTGACCATCGGCCAACCCCAGATATAGGCCATCTTGCCGACATTGAGCACATAGCTTTTGGGCAGGTTCGTGCCCGCCACGGGGCCGGGCGGCAGCTTGGCGGCGGGTGCGGCGGCCGGCGCTGCGTGGTCTGCCGCGATGGCGACGGGTATGGACGCGGACAACGCAACCGCCACGGCAGTGGCGGAAATCAGCGTCCGGGGAAACGTCAGGCGAGACAGGCGCATGCGAGCCATGGATCGAGTTCCATCTGGTTGGGATGGCCCATATGCTCGCGCGCGGCCTTCATTGCGGGAATTCAATTTTTTCGCCCAGCGAGTTAAGTGATTCTTGCGCGCTACCGCTGGCGCAAGCCGTCCACCGACGCGATGCGCGCAAACAGGCCGGATTGGTCCTGGACATGTGGTGACTCAGCCTCCCGGCACAGCCCAAAAAAAGACCCTGCGCCGTGCAACGGCTTGCAAATCGGCGTATTCTGGCAGGCTTGTCAATCGCGTGTGGTAGGCGTAGTGTTTCGCATCCCCGCGCGCCAAAGTGTGGCGCCCCCGCCCCATCTGATACCTGACGGATGAATCAAAAGACTCAAAAATACCCGGATGAACCGCCCTTGCCGTCCACCTGGGACGCGCGCCTTGCCCGCCACCTGGTGCGGCCACTCAAGAACACCCGCGTTACCCCGAATCATCTGACCACGCTGCGCCTGATCATCGGCCTGGCTGGTGTCGCCTGCATCGCGCAAAGCGGCTACGGCTGGACCAACTTCGGCGCGCTGCTCATCGTCATCTCGAACTTCGTCGACCATACAGACGGGGAATTGGCGCGAATTAGCGGTAAATCAAGCAAGATTGGACACTTTTACGATCTAGCCAGCGATGCGCTGATCACGGTGCTGCTGTTCGTCAGCTTTGGCATGGCCGTGGCGGCCATGAACGTGGGCGACGGGTACGGGCCGATCTTCCGTGGAACCGTGGCCGGCCTTGCCGTGGCGCTGATCTTCTTCCTGCGCATGCGTATAGAATCGCGGGTTGGCAAAAGTGGAACGAAGCAGGCTTCGGCCGCCGGTTTCGAAACCGAGGACGTGCTGTATCTGCTGCCGCTGGTCACACTCGCGAGCGGCATCGAACCGTTCCTGACCGCGGCGTTTATCGGCGCTCCGCTGTTTGCCATCCTTGTCATCATCGATTACTGGCGAGTCATGCGGCGCCCCCAGCCAGTGGCGACAACCACGGAACAACGAGCACGCCCATGAGTGAGCACGCCTCCAGCGACATTGGCCTTGCCGCGCCGCAAACTAGGCAGACCCCAACCCAGAAAGCCGGAGCCGCAAGCCAGCCCCGCGTGGCTGACACCGCTAACGCCGCTAACGCGGCAGTTGCGCACGTGACCGGCCAGCTCGATACCTCCGCCCTGCACGCCGATTTCGACCGCCAGGGTGCATTCCTGTATCTGGACAAGTTCCTGGCGCCCGAGGAGACCGCACAACTCGTGGCGCTCGCGCGTGCGATGCAGCCCGGCCTGAACCGCAACTACCTGCCCGGCCACAAGCAGGGCGGCAGCGTCAGCCGCCATACGATCGACGAGCAGGCACCGTTCATCGCCGAGCTGTACCGCTCGAAGGCGCTGATGAGCTGGCTCGAACAGATCACCGGCGACAAGCTCCAGGTCTGCCCGGACACCGATCCGCACGCCTACGCGCTCTATTACTACACGCGCCAGGGCGATCACATCGGCTGGCACTACGACACCTCGTACTACGACGGCCGCCGCTACACGCTGCTGATCGGCGTGCTGGACGAATCGTCATGCCGGCTCGAGTACGAACTGCACACGCGCAACCCAGATATCGCGGATGAACCCGGTTCGGTACAGATCCCGCCTGGCGGCATCGTGCTGTTCGACGGCGACAAGCTGCGCCACCGCATCACGCCTGCCGGCCCGAACGAGATCCGCGTTTCGCTGACGTTCGAGTACGTGACCGATCCGGGCATGCGGCCGTGGCTGCGCTTTATCTCGAACATGAAGGACGCCGTGGCGTACTTCGGTTTCCGGCAGGTATTCCGGCGCCTGCTCGGTGGCGCGAAGCCGGGTGGAAAGTAATTCGCGTGAGTCGTGCAGCTTTCCTCCTTTTATCGCTCGGCGCGGCGCTGTTCGTCGGACTGCTCGCCTGGCAGGGCTTTGACGCAGTCACAACCACGCTGATTTCGGCCGGTTGGGGCCTGGCCGTCGTTTCCGCATTCCATCTTGTGCCGCTGGTGCTGGATGCCGGCGCAATCGCCGTGCTGCTGGACCGCAAGGCGCGTCATGGGTCGTTCTGCAGCGCGCTGCGCGCGCGCTGGACTGGCGAATCGGTCAACAGCCTGCTGCCGGCCGGCCAGATTGGCGGGCCGGTCCTGATGGTGCGCTACCTGTCCCATCACGGTGCACGGATGAGCGACGCAGCGGCGGCCATCACCGTCAGCACCACCACGCAGGCGCTATCCCAGATGCTGTTTGCGTTGCTGGGCATCCTGCTGTTTGGCGCACAGGGCAGCCTGTCCGACCAGCGCGCCCCGATCATCGCCGTCACCGTGATCCTGGCCATCGGCGTGGTGGCATTCTGCGTGCTGCAACGGCGCGGCATGTTCGGCCGTGTGCTGCGCGTGCTGGCCAAGGTACTCGGCAAGCAGAACTGGGACGGCCTGGCCTTGCGTGCCGATGCCGTGGACCGTGCGATTCGCGACCTCTATCGCAACCGCCGCAAGGTGGCGGCCAGTTTCTTGCTTAACCTGGCTGGCTGGATCGTCGGCACCGGCGAGGTCTGGCTGATCCTGTATTTCCTGGGGCACCCGGTCAACTGGCACGAAGCCCTGCTGCTGGAAAGCGTGGGCCAGGCCATCCGTGGTGCCGCTTTTGCAATTCCGGGCTCACTCGGCGCGCAGGAAGGCGGCTATCTGCTGCTGGCGCCGCTGGTGGGACTGCCGCCCGATGCCGCGCTGGCGCTATCGCTGGCCAAGCGTGTGCGCGAGCTGGTGCTCGGCATTCCCGGGTTGCTGTACCTGCATTTCAGCGAACGAAAGTTCCAGCGCCGTCGTGCCGCCAAGGCCGTGCTGCAAGGCACCGACTGAGCCATCGCCATTTTTTGCATGTGAGAACAACTTAATGCGAGCAATCATTCTTGCCGCGGGCCTTGGCCTGCGACTTCAGCAACAGGCGGGCAATCAGTTCCCGAAATGCCTGCTGCGCTTTGACGGCATGACGCTGCTCGAGCGCCACCTGCGCATGCTTGACGCCGCTGGCGTGACGGAAGTCGTGCTGGCGCTCGGCTTCGAGCCGCAGCAGGTGCAGGACGAACTGGCCCGCCTGAAGCGGTCCGCCGAGATCGTGATCAATCCGCGCTATGACCTTGGCAGCGTGCTGACCGTGCACACCGTGGCCGACGCCATGACGCGCGGCGGCGACGTGCTGCTGATGGACGCCGACGTGCTCTATGACGAGCGCATCATGAGCAAGCTCGTGGCCGGCGAGACCGTGAACCGCCTGCTGATCGACCGTGACTTCGAAGCCGGCGACGAGCCCGTCAAGCTGTGCCTCAAGGACGGCGTGCCCGTGGAACTGCGCAAGCAGCTGATGGCCGACCTGTCCTACGACACGATCGGCGAATCGGTGGGCTTCTTCCGCTTCAAGGAAGACTGCGCGCGCCGCCTGGCCGAGATCGTCAAGGGCTACGTCGATGGCGGCCGCGCCAACATGCCGCACGAAGAAGCCGTGCGCGACCTGCTGCTGGAACGCTCCCATACGTTCGATACCGCCGACGTGACCGGCGCGCCATGGATCGAGATCGATTTCCCGGGCGATGTGGCCCGTGCCGCCGAGGAAGTCCTGCCCCAACTGCTGCCCGTAGGAGTCGCCCAATGAACGCCATCGACCCAAACCTGCTCGCTACCTCCCGCAGCGCCCGGCTGCGCCAGATGCTGCTGTCGAACGACCTCGAATTCATCATGGAAGCCCATAACGGCCTGTCCGCGCGCATCGTGCGCGAGGCCGGCTTCAAGGGCATCTGGGCCTCGGGCCTGGCGATTTCCGCCCAGTTCGGCGTGCGTGACAACAACGAGGCAAGCTGGACCCAGGTGGTCGACAACCTCGAGTTCATGGCCGATGCCAGCGACCTGCCGATCCTGCTCGATGGCGACACCGGCTACGGCAACTTCAACAACGTGCGCCGCCTGGTGCGCAAGCTCGAGCAACGCGGCATTGCCGGCGTCTGCATCGAAGACAAGATCTTCCCGAAGACGAACAGCTTTATCGGCGGCGAGCAGCAGCCGCTGGCCGATATCGACGAGTTCTGCGGCAAGATCAAGGCCGGCAAGGATTCGCAGGCCGACGACAACTTCTCCATCGTCGCGCGCGTGGAAGCGCTGATCGCCGGCTGGGGCATGGAAGAGGCGCTGCGCCGCGCCGAGGCGTACCGCCAGGCCGGCGCCGACGCCATCCTGATCCACAGCAAGCTGTCCAAGGCCGACGAAATCGTAACCTTCGCGCGCGAATGGGCGGGCCGCGCGCCGCTGGTGATCGTGCCGACCAAGTACTACAGCACGCCGACCGACGTGTTCCGCAAGGCCGGTATCAGCCTGGTGATCTGGGCCAACCACCTGATCCGCGTGGCCGCATCGTCAATGCAGGCCGTGGCCCGCGAAATCCACGACAGCCAGACGCTGGTCAACGTGGAAGACCGCATCGCCACCGTCAACGAGATCTTCCGCCTGCAGGATGCCGACGAGTACTCGGCTGCCGAGAAGATCTACCTGACCGGCGGCCAGGCGCCGAGCTCGGCCGTGGTGCTGGCGGCCGGACGCGGCAAGGGCCTGGAGGCGCTGACCGAGGACAAGCCCAAGATCATGCTGCCGGTGGCCGGCAAGCCGCTGCTGCGCTGGCTGGTCGATGGCTTCAAGAACCAGGGCATCAACGACATCACCGTGGTGGGTGGCTACAAGGCCGATGCGATCGACGCGGCTGGCATCAGGCTCGTGCGCAACGAACGCCACGCCATGACTGGCGAACTGGCTTCGCTGGCCTGCGCGGCCGATTCGCTCGAAACCGATACGGTCGTCTCCTATGGCGACCTGATGTTCCGCAGCTACATCCTGCGCGATCTGCTGGAGACCGACGCGCTGTTCAGCGTGGTGATCGATTCCTCGGAGTCGGCCCCGTCGAACCAGAGCGTGCGCGATTTCGCGTGGTGCTCCGCCGCCGACGACCGTGACCTGTTCGGCCAGAAGGTGCTGCTGCGCAGGGTCTCGGACGAACCGGCCGCTGCCGACGGACAGCCGCACGGCCGCTGGATCGGCCTGCTCAACGTGCGCGGCGAAGGCCGGGTGCGCCTGCAGAAGCTGCTGGCCGAACTGCGTCAGCGCCCCGATTTCGATTCGCTCGACATGCCGGACCTGCTCAACGCGCTGGTCGAGGCCGGCGAGAACATCGAGGTCAAGTACGTGCACGGCCACTGGCGCGGCGTGAATGACCTCGAGGATTTCCGCCGCGCGGGCGACTTTGCCCACACGCAGACGCCGTACGCGCTTGGCAACAACGATGGCGAGGCCGCCCGATGATCGAGGCGGTCCAGTTCGTGGAGGCCGCGCGCGAGCGCGGTTTCGAGTGGTATGCGGGCGTGCCGTGCTCGTACCTGACGCCGTTCATCAACTACGTGGTGCAGGACCCGTCGCTGCACTATGTGTCGGCCGCCAATGAAGGCGACGCCGTGGCGTTTATCGCCGGCGTCACGCAAGGCGCCCGCAATGGCGTGCGCGGCATCACGATGATGCAGAACTCGGGGCTTGGCAACGCCGTGAGCCCGCTCACGTCGCTGACGTGGACGTTCCGCCTGCCGCAGCTGCTGATCGTTACGTGGCGCGGCCAGCCTGGCGGCGCAGCGGACGAACCGCAGCACGCGCTGATGGGCCCGGTCACGCCGGCCATGCTCGACACGATGGAAATCCCGTGGGAGCTGTTCCCGACCGAGCCCGACGCCGTAGGCCCGGCGCTGGACCGTGCCATCGCCCATATGGACGCCACTGGCCGTCCGTACGCGCTGATCATGCAGAAGGGCAGCGTGGCGCCCTACCCGCTCAAGTCGCAAACGCCGCCCGTGGCACGCGCAAAGGCTACGCCGCAGGTGTCGCGCACGGGCGTTGCCACACTGCCGAGCCGCCAGCAGGCACTGCAATGCGTGATTGCCCATACGCCTGTGGACTCTACCGTGGTGCTGGCATCCACCGGCTTTTGCGGCCGCGAACTGTATGCGCTCGACGATCGCCCGAACCAGCTTTACATGGTCGGTTCGATGGGCTGCCTGACGCCGTTCGCACTGGGGCTGGCGCTGGCCCGCCCTGACCTGAAGGTGGTGGCCGTCGATGGTGACGGCGCCGCGCTGATGCGCATGGGCGTGTTCGCCACGCTCGGCGCGTACGGCCCGGCCAACCTGACGCATGTGCTGCTGGACAACAACGCGCACGATTCGACCGGTGGGCAGGCCACGGTGTCGCATAACGTGTCGTTCGCGGGCGTTGCGGCAGCGTGCGGCTATGCCTCGGCCATCGAAGGCGACAACCTCGACATGCTCGACCATGTGCTCGCGCAGGCCGCCACGGCCACGTCCGGCCCGAATTTCGTCTGCCTGCAGACCCGCCCCGGCTCGCCCGACGGGCTGCCGCGTCCGTCGGTGACGCCGGTTCAAGTCAAGACGCGCCTTGGCCGCCAGATCGGCGCGGACCAGGGCAACGCTGGAGAATTGCATGCTGCTGCTTAACCCGGGCCCCGTTACGCTGACCGAACGCGTACGCAAGAGCCTGCTGCAAACGGACCTGTGCCATCGCGAAAGCGAGTTCTTCGACTTGCAGGACGAAGCACGCGAGCGTCTGCTCGACATCTACGCGCTGGACCCCGCAGTCTGGTCGGCCGTGCTGATGACAGGCTCCGGAACGGCCGCGCTGGAAAGCATGATCGCCGCGCTGGTGCCCGCGCAGGGCAAGTTGCTGATCGTGCAGAACGGCGTCTACGGCGAGCGCATCGCCCAGATCGCCACGCAATACCAGATCCCGCATACGCTCGTGAAGCACGACTGGATGGAGGCGCCCGACCTGGCCCGCATCGACGCCGTGCTGGCCGAGGATCGCGCGATTACCCACGTGGCCGTGATCCATCACGAGACCACCACGGGCCGCCTGAACGACCTGCCCGCCATCGACCGCCTGTGCCAGGCGCGCGGCGTGCGACTGCTGGTCGACGCGGTGAGCAGCTTCGGCGCCGAAGCGATCGACTTCAGCGGCAGCATTGATGCGGTAGCCTCCACGGCCAACAAGTGCCTGCACGGCGTGCCCGGCGCGGCCTTCGTGATTGCGCGCCGCGACGCGCTGGCCAACGCGGCCAGCCGCACGTACTACCTGGACCTCGGGCGCCTTGCAAAACTGCAGGATCAGCGCAACACGCCTTTCACACCGTCCGTTCACGCGTACTACGCGCTGGTGGAAGCCCTGCGCGAGCACAAGGACGAAGGCGGCTGGCAGGCGCGGCACCAGCGGTATGCCGCACTGGCCGAACAGGCGCGCGCCGGCCTGGCCGCGCTGGGCATCGAAGCCCTGTGGCCCGCATCGCAATCGTCAGTGGTGCTGCGCGCGTACAAGTTGCCCAACGGGGTCACGTACGAACAGCTTCACGACGGCCTCAAGGCGCGTGGCTTCGTGATCTACGCCGGTCAGGGCGGCCTGTCGTCGCAACTGTTCCGCATCTCGACAATGGGCGCGATTTCGGCGGGCGATATTGAGCGGTTGATTGACGGATTCAGGGCGCTGGTTTCGCGTTGAGATTCAGACAGGTGTGCTCCCCTCTCCCGCACGCGGGAGAGGGGAGCAAGCCAGCAGCAATCCCTCTACAACTGCGATTCCACCGGCAGCATCCGCAACACCCCCTGCTTGAAATGGTCCCAGCCATTCATGTCCGGCTCGCTGCGGTACGTGCGCAGGAGGCCGTTCTCCTGCGTCACCCACACCATCTCCTGCTTTCCCGTGGCCGGATCGGTCTCCAGCACCACCTGATAAGCCGCATCGAGCAGCACGCCATCTATCGCCTTGCCAAGCATCTCGCACAGCGGCGCGCTGTCCACCACGATTCCCATCTCGGTATTGAGGCGGGCTGAACGCGGGTCCAGGTTCAGTGAGCCGATAAACAGCAGGTGCCGATCGACCATATAGGTCTTGGCGTGCAGGCTTGCGCGGCTGCTGCCGCCAGGACCATGGGATTTCTTCTTCTTGGCCAGTTCGGCATAGGCCGAAGGCTTCAGCTCGTACAGGATCACGCCTGCCTTGAGCAGCGCCTCGCGCCGGGGCGCGTACCCGGCGTGCACGGCCGACACGTCCGTCGCGCCGTACGAGTTGGTCAGGATGCGCACCTGGACACCGCGCTTCTGCAGGCCGGTCAGCCATTCCATCGCGCTATCGGGCGGTACGAAGTATGGAGAAACCAGCGTCAAGTCGTGCTGGGCGCTGCCCAGGATCTTGATCAGCTTGGGGATCGCGTGCGTGGAGTCGTCTTCGGGCGGAGTCAGAACCTTGGCGGCCTTGTCCGCAATGACAGTTGCGCGGCCCCAGAAAGCCGGCAGCGTGCCCTGGTGGATCGCATGCAGCACCCCTGATTCGAGCACGGATTTGCCGTAGTCACTGGCGCTCATGGCGATGGCGTGCTCGTTCAGTGACTGGCGCAGCTTCTGCTGCAGCGCGATGGCTTCTTCGCCGGCAAGCGGCTTGTCCAGCGCCGAAATCGGATAGGCCGATTCGCTGTTCCAGTAGTCGTCGAACACGGCGGATACCTCGGGCACCACCGGCCCGCCAGCCAGCAGATCAAGGTCACTGAAGTCGGTATGCGCGGCACCGTAGTATTCGTCGCCGACATTGCGGCCGCCGACGATGGTCAGCTGGTTGTCGGCGGTCATCGACTTGTTGTGCATGCGCCGATTGATCCGGCTGAAGTCGGTGATGTACTCGAACAGGCGCAGATTGCGGCTGGCAAATGGATTGAACACGCGCACCTCGATATTCGGATGCGCGTCGATGGCCTGCAGCACTTTGTCCTGGCGAGCCAGGTGGATGTCGTCGAGCAGCAGCCGCACGTGCACGCCACGATCGGCCGCGGCCATGATGGCGGACAGCAGCGTCTGGCCGGTATCGTCGGCCTCGAAGATGTAGTACTGAACATCAAGCGAGCGCTGCGCCACCCGGGCCAGTGCAATACGCATGGCAAACGCGTCAGTGCCGGCGGCCAGCGGATAGAACACCGATTCGCCCGGATGCATGGCCAGCTTCGGTGCAAGTTCCTGGGCCAGCTCCGTATCGCTGGTGTCCTTCAGCGCCATCTCCGGCTGCAAGGCCGGGCGCTGCGGCAGTCCGGCACAAGCCGATAGAAGCGCTGCGATCACGATGGCCAGGAAGCGGGCGAGAAGGCCTGCCGATCGATGCGTGTCGCGGATGTCCAGCATGTCGCCCATGTCGCCGTTCTCCCCGTGACTGTTACGAGTATGTCGCGCGCCCCCGCGCGCCTCGTGTCCGACGACTCTCGCAAAATCCTATGCCTCCGCGCCCACGCGCCGGATCGGAATCACGGTGCGGCCGCCGCATTCGCGCAGCAGATCACGCAATTCCAGGATCACGGGAAACACCTCGTGATTGCAGTCCTCGCCCTGCCGGTCGTGAGCTTTCTGCTCGTTCTCGACGATCCAGCGGTCCTCCTTGAAGATCCGCTCGGTAAACCACACCAGCAGCGGCCAGGCCAGATCCAGTGCAAAGGGAATGCCGGGGCGGCGGATGGACAGCATGCCGAACGTCCGGTTGGTGCGCTGATCCGCGTCCAGCGGCACGTACGCGATCCACAGATCCATCACCATCGTGCCGCCCGCCGTGCGGATCTTCAGGGTCTGGTACGGGTAGCCCGTGCGCACGGTCATCACGTCCTTGTTGTCCTCACCGCCCTCCTTGCTGAACACGAGCGCCTCGCCCATCGGCTGCTTGCCGCCCTCACGCGAGAAGGTGTAGTCCACTTCGACGAAGTCCGCGCCGCGCCGGCGCCCCAGCGAGCGCGCGCGCATCATGCCCATCTGGCGTCGATGCAGGAACTGATGGTTCATATCCATCAGGTTTTCATGCATGAACGAGTAATGGCACTTGACCTCGCGGCCGAAGCGGCGGGTCTTGTAGTGCTTGTCCGATACCGAGGCGAAGTCGGGTAGCGGCTTCTGTCCGGCCAACGCGGGATCGCCCGGAAATACGAAGATCAGGCCGGCTCGCTCCTCGCATGGATAGGCCCGCACGCCGTTTGGCAGGCGCTCCTTGCCCAGGTACGGCACGTCGATGCAACGGCCGGAGCAATCGTAAGTCCAGCCGTGATAGCAGCAACGAATCGACTCGCCATCCACCACGCCGGCGTGCAGCGGCACCTGGCGGTGCGCGCAGCGGTCTTCCAGTGCGAATACCTTGCCCGATGCCGTGCGCACCAGCACGATCGGATCGCCCGCGAAACGCACGCCATGGGCGCTGCCGGCCTTGACCTCGCGGGACCAGGCCAGTGGATACCAGTGATCGGGGTGAATCGGCACGCGGCGCAGGTCGCGCACGGGCGCTGCGCTCGAGGTGCCTGCCTGGGAGCCCGCTTGGTTGTCTGTAGGCGTGGGGACGGGCTGGGAGGGGTCGATGGGGTGGCGGTCAAGCGCAGACTCTGCATACATGCGTTGCATCTCCTTGCGTCCTGGAACCCCAGCCATCGGGATTCGGGCATCGAATCTGGCGAGTCTAACCGATTGCGGGCAACCGGTCTGTCGGCTTTTCTCCGACTGGGCGCGGTCGTGGCACTGAACTTGGCAGCCCCCACTTTTGCGCTGCCGCAGTAAAGGTGGTCGGCGGACAGGGCGACGCGCTACCGGCCGTACTACAGAGCGTCATCGAGCGCTTGACCGTGGTCAGTTCGTCTGCCGGAGGCGTTCTTCACAATGGCTGGCTGCTCCAGATGCCAACCGTTCCGGGGGGGGCGCCAACCCTACCAATGAGGACTGATATGCCGGCTCAAACACCATCGAGAACAGGTTTCGAGAAATGGCTGGACGGCATCGACAAGGCCTTAGGCGATGCCAAATGGAATATCTGGGATTGCGAGATCCAGATGGCTGTCAACGAATACAACCGTCATCTTTCTGGTAAAGCGGGATACAGGCCGCTCGATTGGCGGCTCATCAAGGCGATGCTTTGGGTCGAATCCGGCGCCGCCAACTCGGAATGGAACAGCAGACCAATGCGTATTGGTGTGCCCGGCGACCCGGGACTAACATCGTTTCTTTCGGGCAAAGAAGGCAGCGAACTAATACTTCCGCCTGCATGGAAGGGGCGGCTGACGGTTGGATCCGTTAGAACCATACCAGCCCACAATATCCGCGCGGGAATTGGATATCTGCTGATGAAAATGGCCAACTACGAATATCGCAGCATAATCGGCAACCCTAAGGTCCATACAATTTCTGTCAATCCAGGTGATAGCCTCGACAAGATTGCGAGGACACAAGGAAGCACCGTCGAGACGCTGAAGAAGCTGAATCCGACAGCCGTCATTCTGAGGCCCGGGCAGATTTTAAAGTTCCAGAAAGCATCGATTCAACGTGTCATCACAAGCTGGAGACACGTATCCACGGCAATGGTTGCGCAGCGCTACAACGGAGGCGGCGACCCTAACTACACTTCGAAGCTCGATTACGTGTTGTCAGCGATTCGCGAAGATAAGGGACTGGCATGCGAAAGGTAACCCTCCTGGCGCTTGTCATATCGGCGCCCCTGCCTCTGAATTCCTTCGCCATGTCAAACGGTGACATTTTGAGCGAGCGAGCGTTACGCGCTGAATGCTCATATGAAATTACTGGCGTAAGAGAATGCCTGCAAGAAAAACAACGAGCCAGTGAGGCGAATTTGAAGCATGCCGAGAAACAGGCGGGAGCATCACTCGATAAGTGGGATGAAGACCCCCGGTACGTCAAAGCCGCAAAGGCAAGGCTTGTCGCGTCAAGAAAGCCATTTATCGAATACCGGGAAGCACAATGCGCGTTTGCTTCATCTTTGGGTGGCGGAGCCATTGGCAACGCTCTTGAAGAGCAGCGTTTGGCCTGCGTCGCGGAACTCAACAACACGCGTGCCGAACAGCTACGTGAAGCGGTGTCTGATTTGCCAGTAAAGTAGCTCGCCCGTGTAGTCCAAAAGACGAATTTCTGCCCGGGAACGCCGGATGCCTGCGCCCCTAAATCACCCCTGCCTCCCGCAGAACAGCCATCTCGTCCGATGTCAGTCCCAGTGCGCCGTAGATCTCGCCGTTGTGCTCGCCCACGTCGGGTCCGCTTCTGGCAGGCGTGGGCGCATGTCCGGCAAAGCGCGGGACCACGCACGGTGCCGGGATCGAGCCCAGATCGGGGTCGGGCAGCCTGACGATGGCCTGGCGGGCCTGGAAGTGTGGATCGTCGACGATATCGGCGATCGAGAAGATCTTGCTGAATGGAATCTCGTGCGCCTCCAGCATGCGCGCGATATCGGTATAGGCATGAGCGGCGAACCAGCCGGCGATCAGGCCATCGAGCGCATCCAGATGGCGCACGCGCGAGGGATTGGTGGCGAAGCGCGGGTCGTCGGCCAGTTCCGGCTGCCCCAGCGCCCGGCACAGGCGGCGGAAGATCGGGCCCGACGATGCCACCAGCGAGACCCACTGGCCGTCGGCCGTGGCATACATGTTCGACGGCGCGGTGTAGGTGGCGCGATTGCCGGCGCGCTCGCGTACCTGGCCAAGCTGCTCGTATTCGACGGCGAGCGGTTCCAGCAGACGGAACAGCGCCTCGGTGGCCGCCAGATCGATCTCCTGCCCCGGCATCTCCTCGTTGCCGGGCCTGCGCCGCTCGGCGATGGCGCTGGCGATGGCAAACGCACCGAACAGGCCCGCCACCATGTCGCCCATCGGATAGTTCATGTGCAGCGGCGCGCCCGACGGCTCGCCCGTCAGGTTAGTGAAGCCGCTCATCGCCTCGAACACGCGCGCAAACCCGGCACGCTGCGCGTAGGGGCCGGTCTGGCCGAAGCCGGTCAGGCGCAGCACCGTCAGGTGCGGATTGGCGCGGCGCAGCGTTTCGATATCGAGCCCCCAGCGGTCCAGCGTGCCGGTGCGGAAGTTCTCCACCAGCACGTCGAATTCCGGCAGCATGCGCAGGAACAGTTCGCGGCCAGCCGGCTTGCGTACGTCCAGCGAGATGCCGCGCTTGCCGCGATTGGTTACCTTCCAGTACAGCGCCAGGTCACCCTTGACCGGCGCCAGCCCGCGCAGCGGATCGCTGCCATCGGGCAGTTCCAGCTTGACGACGTCGGCCCCCATATCGGCGCACAGCGTGCTGGAGAACGGCGCGGCGATCACCGTCGCCATGTCTAGAATGCGTACCCCGGCCAGCGGGCCGAGGCTTTGGTCTTGTTCGAAAGTCATGAATTTGCTCGTGGTGGTGCTACGGCCGCAACCCGTATTGGAAGATGCGCCGTGCCAGCGTGGCGCGATGCAGTTCTGACGCGCCGTCGTAAATGCGGAACGGGCGCAGTTCGCGCTGGATCATCGACACTGGCGTGTCGTCGGATATCCCGAGCGCGCCCATGATCTGCACCGCGCGGTCGGCCACGCGCCAGACCGCTTCGGAGACGAAGATCTTGGTCATCGCCGAGTCGTGCTTGACCGATTCCCCAGCGTCCATCTTGCGCGCGCAATCACGCACCATCAGGCGGCTGGCATGCAGGTCGATATGCGAATCGGCCACCATCGCCTGCACTTGCTGCAGATCGGCCAGCCGCTGGCCGAACGATTCGCGCTGCGCCGCGTACTGCTGGGCAATCTCCATCGCGCGGGACGCCCGGCCGATAAAACGCATGCAGTGCGAAAGCCGCGCGGGCTCCAGCCGTGCCTGCGCATAGGCAAAGCCCTGCCCTACCTCGCCGAGCACGGCGTCGTCATCGACCACGCAGTTCTCGAACACGATTTCCCCATGGCCGCCGACCTGATAGCCGTCCATGCCCGCGATATTGCGCACGAGCCGGTACCCCGGGTTACTGGTATCGACGATAAACATCGTGGCACCGGTATCGGTACGCGCCAGTACGATGGCAAACGCCGCATCCACGGCTCCGCTGATAAACCACTTGTGCCCGTTGATGATCCATTTGCCGTGCTGGCGTTCGGCGGTCGTGCGCAGCATCGACGGATCGGAGCCCGCGCCCGGCGCTGGCTCGGTCATCGCGAAGCACGACCGGATCTCGCCACGCACCAGCGGCAGCAGGTAGCGTTCGCGCTGCGCCGCATTGCCGTGGCGCAGCAGATTGATCATGTTCGGCTGGTCGGGCGGCGCGCAATTCAGCGCCGGAGCACCGAGGAAGCTGCGCCCAGCTTCTTCCAGGATCTCCGCGCGGGCCTGCCAGTCGAGCCCCAGTCCGCCGTACTCGGGCGGCAGGTGCGGTGCGTAGATGCCGGCCTCGCGCGCCACGCCCTGCAGTCTGCGGACCACGGCATCGAGCCGCTGCACGTCATGCGCCAGTGATGGCTCTTCGCTCGGGATCGCGTGCTGTTCAACGAATTGGCGCACCCGGGCGCGCAGTTGGGCTATCGAATCTTGCATGGCCGTCAATCGATCGTGGTGCCCGTGGACTTGACCAGCGCGGCCCACCACGCTGCATCGGCATGAATCTGCTGCCCGAACTGTTCGGGCGTGTCGCCCACCGGCTCGGCGCCCAGTTCGACCAGCTTCTTGCGGATATCGGGCCGCGCCAGGATCTTGACCATCGCCTGGTTAAGCTTGTCGATAACCGGTCGCGGCGTGCGGGCCGGCACCATCAACCCCTTCCAGGCCGTCACCACGTAACCCTTGAGTCCGGCTTCCTGCGCAGTTGGCACCCCGGGCGCGGCCGTGGCGCGCTTCTCGCTGGTCACGGCCAGCGCGCGCAGCTTGCCCGACTGCACGTGCGGCCACAGCGCCGGCATGTTGTCGATCAGCAGCGTGATATGCCCGGCTATCAGGTCGGCCACGGCCGGGCCGCTACCCTTGTAAGGCACGTGCTGGAGCTTGATTCCCGCCGTCTGGTTCAACAGCTCGCCGGCAAGCTGCGCGGGGCTGCCGTTGCCCGGCGATCCGAACGAAAGCTGGTTCGGGTGTGCCTTAGCGTAGGCGACGAACTCCTGCACGTTCTTGACCGGCAGCGATGCATTGATCGCCATCAGGTTGTGCTCGCGCGCGATCATCGTCACCGGCGCCAGGTCGCGCAGCGGATCGTAGGACATCTTCGGGTAGAGGCTCGGGTTGATGACCGTTGGCCCCGCTGCGGCCATCAGCAGCGTGTAGCCGTCCGGCGCGGCCTTGGCGACGATATCGCCACCAATATTGCCGCCCGCACCCGGCCGGTTGTCGACGATCACGGTCTGGCCCAGTTCCGCGCGCAGCGGCTCGGAGATCAGACGCGCAACGATATCGGTCGACCCACCCGGTGCGAACGGCACCACCAGCCGGATCACCTTGTTCGGATAGGGAGCTTCGGCGTGCGCCGGTGTCAGGGCCATGCCGAGCAACATCCCGGCCGCAGCAAATAGTGGCTTGATCATGGTTGTCTCCGTGGGTCTTGGTTTTTCAGCGCTGGCCGCCGGCCAGCGCAAAGGTGCGCTTGGCGATATTGAGTTGATGAATCTGGCTGGTGCCTTCATAGAGGCGGAACAGCCGCACGTCGCGGTAGAAGCGCTCGATGCCGTAGTCGGCGATATAGCCGTAACCGCCAAACAGTTGCACGCAGCGGTCGGCCACCCGGCCGCACATTTCGGACGCGAAGTACTTGCAGATCGATGCCTGCATCGTCACGTCCTCGCCAAGGTCGCGCTTGCGCGCCGTTTCCAGGATCAGCGCGCGTGCCGCGTGGATGTCGGTCTGGCAGTCGGCGATCATCGCCTGCACAAGCTGGAAATCGGCCAGCAACTGCCCGAACTGCTTGCGCTCGGTGACGAAGCGCACGGCGTCGTCGAGCATGCGGATGGCCGGTCCGGTGCACAGGGCGGCCAGGTGGATACGCTGCTTGTTGAGCACCTTCATCGCGGTACGGAAACCCTTGCCTTCCTCGCCGCCGATCAGGTTGGCCGCCGGCACGCGGCAGTTGTCGAAATGCACCTCGGACACCGGCGAGCCGGCCTGCCCCATCTTCTGGTACGGGCGGCCCGTGGTCAGGCCCGGCGTATCGCGCGGAACGAAGAATGCCGAGATGCCGCCAGCGCTAGGATTGGCGGGATCGGTACGGGCCATCACCGTAAACAGTCCGGCAATCGGCGCATTGGTGATAAAGCACTTGGTGCCGTTGAGGATGTAGTCGTCGCCATCGCGTACGGCCGAGGTGGTCAGCGCGGTGGCGTCGGACCCGGCGTCCGGTTCGGTCAGCGCGAACGACCCGGTCACCTCGCCGCTGGCCAGCAGCGGCAGGTAGCGCTGCTTCTGCTCGGGCGTGCCGTCGGCCACCAGCGCCTCGGAGCCAATGCCGGTATTGGTGCCAACACGCGCCCGGAACGCTACCGAGCATTGCGACAGCTCCATCGCCGCCAGAACGAGTTCCTCGGTGGTCATGCCGGCGCCGCCGTACTGCTCGGGAATCGAGTATCCGAACATGCCCTGCGCAGCCATGGCGTCGACGATGTCCTGTGGCACCTCGTCGCGCTCCGCCACTTCGGCCTCGCGCGGCACAAGCTTTTCGCGCACAAAGCGCCTCAGGGCCTGCAGAAAGGGATCGAAGGCTTCAGGGTCCCGGATCATCGTCTCGCTCCACCATGTTTTCGGATGGAAACGAGCGTACGCGCGGCTCCCGAATATCGGCACCTATGTTTCGCTATCTTGAACAACTGATGCACCACGAAGACGGCGCTTCGGTAAGATGAACGGCAAATGCCCTCGCACCCTCATCACCCCGATCCCGCCTTTGCAACCACGCTGGCCCACGGTCTGGCGTTGCTGCAGTGCTTCCGCGTTGGCGAGACGATCCTCAGCAACAAGGATCTGGCCGACCGCACCGGGCTATCGAAAGCGACCATCAGCCGCCTGACCTATACGCTGGCGGCGCGCGGACTGCTGCTTTACGACACCCATCTGCGCCGCTACCGGCTGGGCTCCACGGCGCTGTCACTGGGCTATCCGCTGCTGGCCAGCCTGCGCGTGCGGCAACTGGCGCGTCCGCTGATGAAAGCGCTGGCGGACCGCGTCGGCGGATCGGTGTCGCTGGGGCTGCGCGACAGGCTGCGCATGGTCTATGTCGAAACCAGCCGAGGGCACGACGCAATTGCGTTCCGCCCTGACATTGGCGCCTCCGTGCCGATGCTGGCCACGGCGATGGGTCGAGCCTGGCTTGCCCAGGCGCCGGCAGACGTGCGGCGCACGCTGCTCGATGCGCTGCGCGACGCAGAACCCGATGACTGGCAGCGCCTGGCGGGCGCCGTGGATACGGCCGTCGAGGAACTGGCCACGCTCGGCTTCACCCGCTCGTACGGCGACTGGCAGCGCGATGTCCATGCGGTGGCCGTGCCAATGCGCACGCCCATCGACGGCGAGATCCTGGTCTTCAACTGCGGCGTGCCGGCGGTACGCATGACACCGCGCAAAATGGAGCGCGAAATGGGCCCGCGCCTGCTGAAGCTGGTGGCGCAGGTGGAAACGCAGGTGGCCTGGGAGTGACGATGGATACCGCCGACGCTCCTCGGGACGACGCGAAGGATCGCCAGTTCGCCAACACACTGGCCAACGGGCTGGACATCCTGCTGGCCTACCGGGCTGGCGAATCGCTGCTCGGCAACAAGGATTTCGTGCAGCGCACCGGGCTTTCCAAGTCGACCGTGGCACGGCTCACGCACACGCTCAGCGAACTTGGCTATCTGCGCCACGACGTGGCGCTTGGCAAGTATCGGCTGGGCGCGCCGGTGCTGGCACCGGGCTATCCGCTGCTGGCCAGCATGCCGATCCGCCAGCTTGCCCGGCCGCTGATGAAGGCGCTGGCGGACGAGGTTGGCGGCGCGGTGTCGCTTGGCATCCGCGACCGGACACAGATGGTCTACGTGGAAACTGCGCGCTCCACCGACAACCTCGTGGTCACGCCCGACATCGGCGCCGCGCTGCCGATGCTGACCACCGCCATCGGCAAGGCGTGGCTGTGCCGCGCGCCCGCTGACCTGCGCGACCCGGTGCTGAACCGCCTTCGGCTGCAAGACCCCGACGCGTTTGCGCGCGGGGTCCCGGGGCTGGCGCAGGCACGCAAGGATCTGGAACGGCTCGGCTATTGCACCAACCGCGCGGAATGGCGCCACGACGTGTTCGGCTTTGCGGTGCCGCTTTGCACGCCCGTGGACTCCCAGTGGTTCGTGGTCAACAGCGGTGTGCGGGCGCGCCCCGGCAGCTTCCACAGCGTCGAGAAATTCGTCGGCCCACGACTGGTGACGCTGGCCCATAACCTCGAAGTGCTGCTGGGTCTGCGCTGATCCGCCCTGCGCCCGCCCCCCGCCTGATCGCCGAAAAACGACAAATGCCGCCCCGGCATCAAGGACTTGCTTGACGACTCAATGGCTCGATGGGCATCATTCGGCCTTTCTTGATGTAAATACGAATCGTTCGTATTTATGTTTTCAATAAGAACCGACCGAGCCAGCAGCATGTCATCCCGCCAGTCTTCCGCGATCCGCCCACCCCGCCAGCAGCCCGTACCTTCCCGCCCGCGCATCATCGCCTTTGTCGCCCGCACCGCCGTCATTGCGGGCCTGCCTCTCGGAGCGATTGCCCAGACAGCCCCGGAACAGGCCCTGCCGGCCGTGACCGTCAGCGCGGCGCAGGAAATCGACATCGGCCCGCAACTGAACAAGCCGATGACGAGCGGCGCGCTGGGTAGCCGGAAACAGCTCGATACCCCGTTCTCCACCACCATCGTCACCGGCGAAGATCTGGCGGACCGCCAGGTCACCAAGCTCGGCGACGTGTTTTTCACCGACGCCTCGGTCTCCGACAACAGCAATGCCAACAACGCGTGGGCGGCGTACACCACCGTACGTGGCCTGCAGCTTGACTGGCGCAACGCGTACAAGATCAACGGCATGCCGTTCATCAGCTACGGCCTGACGCTGCCTTACGAGCAACTCGATCAGGTGGAACTGCTCAAGGGCGCGTCCGGCTTCATGTACGGCTTTGGCAACCCCGGTGGCACGATCAACTACGTCACGAAGAAGCCGACCGACCAGTTCACGGCCAGCGTGGAACTGGGCTACCGGACCTCGCACGTCTGGGCCGAGAACGTTGACGTGGGCGGCCGCGCCGGTCCGGACGACATGTTCGGCTATCGCCTGAACCTGACGCACGAGGAAGGCAAGCCCGCCAATGCCGTGGGCCTGAACCGCAATTCGGTGTCGCTGGGCCTGGATGCCCGCATCACGCGCGACCTGACCTGGACGTTCGACGGCATCTATCAGGACCGCAACACGTGGGGCGGCACACCATCGTTTTACACGGGCGGCATCCCCGCCAACGGCCAGATCCCGGGCGTGATCAGCGGCCGTGGCGGGTTGCTGGCGAATAACGACTCGCACTTCTTTTCCAACCTGCAGGTGTACCAGACCGGCCTGCGCTACAACCTCAACCAGGACTGGACCGTCAGCACGATCTACAGCTTCAGCAAGCAATCGCGCAGCCGCAATGAATCCACGCTGAACCTGTCCAATGCGGCGGGCGACTACGCCGACTGGCGCTACGACGGCGCCGAAAGCCAGCAGTTCAGCAACTGGACGACGATGGCCGAGGGCAAGTTCCGCACTGGCCCATTCCGGCACGAACTGGTAGCCGGGCTGAGCTGGCAGAAGCAGATTGACCGCTTCAGCAGCAACATCGTCTATACACGGCTGGCCGACGGCAACATCTATGCGCCGTACACCAATGTCTACTGGAGCCAGACCGCGTTCGATAAATACCGCGCCGGTGACACCACCCAGAAGGCGGCATTCGTCAGCGATACCGTTTACCTGACCGATCAATGGTCCGTACTGGCCGGCCTGCGCGTCACGAACTACGAGCAGAACAGCTACACGGTGACTGGCATCGGCAACACGAGCTTCACCAAAAATGGCCTGCTGACGCCCACCGCCGCGATCATGTACAAGCCGCTGGCCAGCACGACGTTCTACGGCAGCTACGTGGAATCGTTCGACGGCGGCGGCATTGTCGGTACCTCGTATGCCAACGCGGGCCAGGGGCTGACACCGGCCAAGAGCCGCCAGTACGAACTGGGCGTCAAGACTGACCAGGGCGCCTGGAATGCCACGGCCGCCCTGTTCCGCATCGAGCGCCGTAGCGAATTCAACCAGTTCAACGGCGCCAACACACTGCCCACGTTCGTGCAGGACGGCCAGTCGATCTATCAGGGCCTGGAGCTTGCCGGATCAACGCGCCTCGGATCGCAATGGGAAGTGGGCGGCAGCGCGATGTACCTGGACAGCTACTACAGCAAGGGGCAGGACAACATTGGCAACCGAGTGGCCGGAGCGCCCAATTTCATCCTGACGGGCCGCCTGGCCTACCGCGTGCCATACGTGCCGGGCCTGAAAGTCGGCGTGGACGGCAAGTACACCGGCACCACCAAGGCGCGCGCCGCCGGAGACCTGACGCTGGGCGGATACACGGTGTTCAACCTCGGCGCCACATACGACACGCGCGTGGCCGGCAAGGCGCTGACGCTGCGCGCGGCGGTGACCAACCTGACCAACAAGCGCTACTGGGGCTTCCAGTACGAAAACTACATCCAGCCGGCCGACCCGCGCGCGATCAGCGTGAGCGCGAAGATTTCGTATTGAGTGGTTGAAGTACCGCCGACTGACTCCCCTCTCCCACCTGTGGGAGAGGGGTTGGGGGAGAGGGTAAGACGACTCTGCTTGCCGACTTGTGCCAATTTGAACCGCTGCGCCCTCTCCCCCTGCCCCTCTCCGGCGCGCGGGAGAGGGGAGAAAACCACGGGAGAAAACCGGGGAGAAAACCATCTGCTCCTTGCTACAATCGCGTCTTTTCTCCCTGCCGCGAGCCCCCGCCATGACGACCCTTGGAACCCCTCTTTCCCCGTCTGCCACCAAAGTCATGCTGCTTGGCTCCGGCGAGCTAGGCAAGGAAGTGCTGATCGCGTTGCAGCGTCTGGGTGTGGAAACGATCGCCGTTGATCGCTACGAGAACGCGCCGGGCCAGCAGGTGGCCCATCATTCGCGCACGATCACGATGAGCGACGGCGAGCAGCTCAAGGCGCTGATCGAGGCCGAGCGCCCGGACCTGGTGGTGCCCGAGATCGAAGCCATCGCCACGCCGATGCTCGAAGAGCTGGAAGCCTCCGGTGTGGTGCGCGTGATCCCCACCGCCCGCGCCGCCCGCCTGACGATGGACCGCGAGGGCATTCGCCGTCTGGCCGCCGAAACGCTCGGCCTGCCCACCAGCCCGTACAAGTTCTGCGATTCGCTCGAAGAGCTGCAGGCCGCCATCGACGGCGGCATCGGCTACCCGTGTGTGGTCAAGCCCGTGATGAGCAGCTCTGGCAAGGGTCAGAGCAAGATCGACAGCCCCGAGGGCGTGAAGGCCGCGTGGGACTACGCAATGGCCGGTGGCCGCGTGAGCCATGGCCGTGTGATCGTGGAAGGCTTTATCGATTTCGACTACGAGATCACGCTGCTGACGGTGCGCGCGCTGGGTGCCAACGGCGTCGTGGAAGCGCATTTCTGCGAGCCGATCGGCCATGTGCAAGTTGCCGGTGACTACGTGGAAAGCTGGCAACCGCACCCGATGCACCCGAAGGCGCTGGAAACCGCGCAGCATATCGCCCGCACCGTCACGGCCGACCTGGGCGGCCAGGGCCTGTTCGGCGTCGAACTGTTCGTCAAGGGCGAGCAGGTCTGGTTCAGCGAAGTCAGCCCGCGCCCGCACGACACCGGCATGGTGACGATGATCACCCAGTGGCAAAACGAGTTCGAACTGCACGCACGGGCGATCCTGGGGCTGCCGGTCAGCACCGCGATGCGCGCACCCGGCGCAAGCGCCGTGATCTATGGCGGCGTGGAAGCCGAAGGCATCGTGTTCGACGGGGTGGACGACGCGCTGCGCGTGCCGCAGACCGAACTGCGCCTGTTCGGCAAGCCCGAATCGTTTGAAAAACGCCGCATGGGCGTGGCGCTGGCCTATGCCGAAGACGTGGAAACCGCACGCGAGCGCGCCAAGGAAGCCGCAGGCAAGGTCAAGCCGCGCAAGGCTTGAAGCTGCTGAGGCATTCTCCCCTCTCCCGCACGGCGGGAGAGGGGTTGGGG
>NZ_ALOU01000075.1 GCF_000292345.1 Cupriavidus sp. BIS7 | reverse complement strand
TTCACCAGATCGCCCAGGCGGTCCGACGACATATCCATGCCGTAGACCTCCCATTGCGTGGTTTCCAGGATGCGGCGCGTCAGGTGGTGGCCGATGAAGCCGTTGACGCCAAGAATCAGGACCTTTTTCATCGGTTTTCCTCTTTGGACTTCGCAGAAATAATGTTTTGGAATTCTTGTATGGAGACGGGGCTCGCATGGTCGGCGTTGGCGCCTTCCAGCAGTTGCGTCACGCGGATTGCACCACCGTCCCCGCAGATCGCCACGATACGGCCATCCACGACGTGCAGGCCCGGCTGCAGGCCTGCCGGCGTGGCCGGCGTGTCAATGCGGCGAGCCTGCGCAACGATGAAGCGACGGCCGCCGAGGTCCGTGAAGGCACCAGGGTACGGCGGCGCGACGGCGCGGATCAGATTGTAGACCGCCGCTGCCGGCTGCCTGAAATCAATGCGGCCGTCCTCGGGCTTGCGCCCGGAAAAGTAGCTGCCGTCGGCCAGCCGGTTGGGGCGCTTGGGTGTCTGGCCGGCCATCATGGCAGGCAGCACGCGCCACAGCGTCTGCTCGGCGGCGACGGTGACCTTTTCGAAGACTTCGCCTGCCGTATCGTCCGGCAGGATCGGTACCGATGTCTGGTCGACGATATAGCCGGCGTCGGGCTTGGCTTCCATCGCGTGCAGCGTGGCGCCGGTTTCGTCTTCGCCATGCAGCACGGCCCAGTTCACGGGCACGCGGCCGCGATACTTCGGCAGCAGCGAGCCGTGCATGTTGAACGCACCCTGCGGAGCCACGGCCAGCAGGTCCGCCGGGATCATCGACCGGTAGTAGAACGAGAAGATGACATCGGGCTGTGCAGCGCGCACGGCTTCCGCCAGCGCCGGGTCGGTCGGGTCCTCGCCATAGATGAACGACAGGTTCAGTTCGGCAGCCGTATCGGCAACGCGGCGGAACCAGATGTTCTCGTCGGGGCGGTCACGGTGCGTGACGACCAGCGCCACGTCCACGCCGCGTGCATGCAGCACGCGCAGGCACCGATCTCCGACGTTGTGATAGGCAAAGACTACTGCGCGCACGAGACCTCCGTCGTGTTGTCCTTCTGCGGGTCGCGCGGATCACGCTCCAGCACTGCCTGGATGCGGTAGCGCGGGCGGTCGCGCACTTCCTGGTAGATGCGGCCGACGTACTCGCCGAGCAGGCCAATACCGAACAGCATGATGCCGACCAGGAAGAAGTTGAGAGCGAACAGTGTGAACACACCCTGGACTTCCGAGCCGAGTACGAAGCGGCGGATCAGCAGCACCAGGAACAGGCCTGCCGACGAGATCGACAGTATCGTGCCGATGGCAGAGAACCATTGCAGCGGTACGATCGAGAAGCCGGTCACCAGGTCGAAGTTCAGGCGGATCAGCTGGTACAGCGAATACTTCGACTCGCCCGCGTGGCGTTGCTCGTGGCCAACCTCGATCTCCACCGGGTTCGAGGAGAACGTGTAGGCCAGGGCGGGAATGAACGTGTTGACCTCGCGGCACGCGTTGATCGTGTCGATGATGTTGCGGTCGTAGGCGCGCAGCATGCAGCCCTGGTCCGTCATCTTGATCTTGGTGATCTTCTCGCGCAGGCGGTTCATCGCGCGCGACGCGTAGCGGCGGAAGGCGGAGTCGTTACGCTGGCGGCGGATCGTGCCAACGTAGTCGTGACCCTTGCGCATTTCTTCCACCAGGCGCGGAATCTCCTCGGGCGGGTTCTGCAGGTCGGCGTCCAGCGTGATCACGATGCGTCCGCGCGTGTGCTCGAAGCCGGCCAGGATCGCCATGTGCTGGCCGAAGTTGCCGTTGAACAGGATGACCCGGGTCACGTCCGGGCGCTTGTGGAACTGCGCGGCCAGCATCTGCGGCGAGCGGTCGGCGCTGCCGTCATTGACGAAGATGATCTCGTACGATTCGCCCAGGCTGTCGAGCGCCGGATAGACGCGATCGAACAGTGCCTGCAGGCCTGCCTCCTCGTTGTAGACGGGGATGACGACCGAGACCTCGACGGAGCTTAGTGAGAGAGGCGTTTGCATGTTTCGCTGAGAGTTGCGCAAACCCGCTCCACGTCGGCCGCCTGCATGGCGGGGAACAGCGGCAGCGTGACGATGCCGCGGCCGATGCGCTCGGCATGCGGCAGCATGCCTTCGCGCCAGCCCAGGGAGCGGAAATAGGTAAACAGGTGAATCGGCGGGTAGTGCACGCCGGTGCCGATGCCGCACTCGCGCATCGCTTCCATGACGTGCTTGCGTGCTTCGGCCGGGCCGCCGCGCAGGCGGTCGGTCGGCAGCACCACCTGGAACATGTGCCAGTTGGTGGTGGCAACTTCGGGATCGCGCGGCAGCGGCAGTTCGATGCCGAGGTCAGCCAGGCCGGCATCCGCGGCGCAGCGGAAATAGGTCTCGGCCAGTTCGGCGCGGCGCGCGGTGATCGCATCCAGGCGCTGGAGCTGGGCCAGGCCGATGGCCGCGTTGACGTCCGTCAGGTTGAACTTGCCGCCCGGCTCTTCCACGTCCATGCCGTCCATGCCGGTACGGATCACACCCTGCAGGCGCAGGCGCTCGGCGCGCTGCGCTTCCTCGGGGGTGTTCATGACCAGGCAGCCGCCCTCGATCGTCGTGATGTTCTTGTTGGCCTGGAAGCTGAAGCTGACCAGATCGCCAAGCGCGCCGATGCGCTGGCCGCGCCAACGCGAATCGATCGCCTGCGCGGCGTCTTCGATCACGCGCAGGTTATGACGCTTCGCGATCGCGTAGAGGCGATCCATGTCGACGGGCAGGCCCGACAGGTAGACCGGGATGATGGCGCGCGTGCGCGGCGTGATCGCGGCTTCGACGGCATCGAGATCGATGTTGCGCGTACGCGGGTCAATGTCGACGAAGACCGGCCTGGCGCCAACCGTCAGCACCACGTTGGCGGTGGCCACCCAGGTGATCGGGGTGGTAATGACCTCGTCGCCGGGGCCGATGTCGGCAATGCGCAGCGCGATTTCCATCGTCGCCGAGCCATTGGAGAACGTGCGAACAGGGCGGCCGCCGAACAATTCGGACAGTGCGGCCTCGAACGCCTGCACCTTCGGGCCGGACGTGATCCAGCCAGAGGCCAGCACCTTGCCAACCTCGGCAATGGTGGCCTCGTCGATCAGGGGGCGCACAAACGGCAGGAAATCCTGCGGGGCGGTAGCAGTCATGATCCTCAGGAACGGGCAATCAGGAAAACGCCAGCCAGTATCAGCAGGATGCCGGCTACGCGCAAGGGACCGATCATCTCACCAAACAGCCACCAGGCGGCCAGCGCGTTGACCACGTAGCCGAGCGAAAGCATCGGGTAGGCAATGGATACATCCACGCGCGACAGGCCGACGATCCACACGCCGACGCTCACGACGTACAGCGTCAGGCCGCCGATCACCGGCCACTGGGTCAGCACGCGGAAGGCTGTATCGAACAGCGTGGCGCGATCGATCGTGATCGCGCCCACGGCATTGACGCCGGCCTTGAGCAGAAGCTGCGCGCAGGCGTTGAGCAGCACGCCGGCAAAGATGAATGCGAAGGTCGATAGCGTCATGACTTGGTTCCAGACTCCTTGGGCGGCTGTGCCGGCGTGGCCGGCAGCGGGAAATTGCTGACCACGACACGGCGCGTGTCGCGGGCTACCACGTACATCGGCAGGTGGCCGGCCGCCAGACTATCGTAGGTGTCCGGCGACATGATGCCGAGTGCCGGCTGGCCGTCACGCCACTTGGCCACAAAGGCGTCCATGGTCGGAATCCACTTGTCCGGCTCCTGCTGGGTGCCGAATTCGAGTTCATCGGGCGCGGCCACCATGACCAGCGTGTGAGCCAGGTAGAACGGCAGCGTGTGATCCAGGACACCCACGCCGTAGAGCGGCATATCGTCCTTGAGCACCGCCTTGATCGCGGGAACCATGTCGACGCCCGACGCACGGCGGCCCATCACTTCGTGAGCCATCAGCCCGATGGTGCAGGTCAGGAACATGGCCAGCGAGAACGCCGTGATGCTAGGCAGCAGGCCGTGCGTACGCAGCAGGCGGCGTGCCAGCAGCATGCCGGCCAGCAGTACGGCAAACGCCACGCCAATATAGACGGCGAAGGCGCGGAATACCTCATTGGGATTGTTCTCGTCCCCAAGCGTGGCCACGAACGGCACGGCGATCAGGCCGACAATGGCCAGCACCGTGACAGCGTTGATCTGGCGCTTCCACGAACGCTCGTTGATCTGCTCCAGTGCCACCGCGGCCAGGATGGCCAGCGCCGGGAACACCGGCACGATATACCCGGGCAGCTTGGAACCGGACAGGCTGAAGAACACGAAGATCGCAGCGAACCACAGGAAGGCCATCAGGG
The DNA here is from genome assembly GCF_000292345.1 of Cupriavidus sp. BIS7. Taxonomy (GTDB): domain Bacteria; phylum Pseudomonadota; class Gammaproteobacteria; order Burkholderiales; family Burkholderiaceae; genus Cupriavidus. The sequence goes on along the minus strand of NZ_ALOU01000075.1, from coordinate 94,036 downwards.
CCGGCTGGAACGGCTTGCCGCCCACGCCGCGCACCGCGCCGGCGCGTTCGCGCACCACGGCCCACATGCGCGGCGTCAGGCCCAGCCAGGGCAGTGTTCCTGCCAGCAGCAACGGCACGAAGTACCAGATCGACCCCTTGCGGGAATGGATCGTCGAGGTATAGCGGTCCCAGTGCTCGTGGATAAAGAAGAAGTGCGGAAATTCGGGGTTGCGCGTGGAGATCATCCAGAACCACGGCACGGTGACCACCAGCATCGCGGCAATGCCGCTGACGAGGTGCAGGCGGCCCCACAGCGCCAGGTCGCGCGTGACCAGCGTGTACACCACCAGCACCAGCCCCGGCAGGGCAATGCCAACCAGCCCCTTGGTCAGGATGGACACGCCCATGGCCACCCAGCAGGCGGTCATCCAGCCCCGGCGCGCGGCCGGCGAGGTGTCGGGATGCTGGGCGATCAACATGAAGGCCAGCACGCAGGCCAGCGCTCCGGAGAGCGTCATGTCGAGCGAGTTGAAATGGCCGGTGACGCTCCACATCGGCATGGCCAGCAGCGCCAGCCCGGCAAGCAGCGCGGCGCGCACGCCATACCAGCGCGAGACTGCCGCCATCGTGGCGACGAGTCCGACAATGCCGGACAGCGCCACGCTGAGCCGCGCCTGCCAGTCGCCGACGCCGAACAGCTCGTAGCCGATCGTCGTCACCCACATGTGGAACGGCGGTTTTTCGAAGTACTTCAGCGCGTTGTAGCGGATGGTGACCCAGTCCCCGCTGGCAAACATCTCGCGCGAGATTTCGGCGTAGCGGCCCTCGTCCGGGCGCAGCAGGTGGCGGGCATCGAGCGTGCCAAACCAGACCAGCAATACCGCGATGACGACCAGCACCACCGGGGCGATCATGCCCGCAGGCAGCCCGGCTTGGCGCGAGGGCGAAGGACTACGCATAAATCTCCTGAAATGGCCGGAAGCCGGACGCTATTTGGACCCTGTCTGGACGCTATGGGAGCGGCCGGCGTGTGGCGGACACCACACAACGCAGCTGGGCCGGATCTGGTGGACAACGCGGTCCAGTGCGGCCGTGAGCACCGGGCAACGCCTTGGGATTCCGCGCCCCCGGCATCGTCTGGCCCCAACGGTATGCGGCTGCGGGGCGCGCAATGGTAGCACGACCGCACACCTGCACCGCTGTTCAGAGTGGTTCAGGGGCGGCTTGGATAGCGGCTTGGCCAAGTGCCAGATGGGGATATGCCATTCCGACGGCCCATTTCCCTTGTGCGCGTTTCGCGTAATACTCATGCACTGTCGGCCGCTTGTCCTGTCTACGCCGACACTCGAGCCCCCGGGTGATGCGATGAAATCGGCCTTGATATCGATCCTGCTGTTAGGAGTGTTGGATAGCGCACTTGCGCAGTCGGCAGCGCCCGAGCCCGTTGCACCCGCCGAAGTGGCGCCAATCGGGGCGCCAACCGCGGCGCCCGTGTCCGGCGCGGCCCCAGCTTCGGAAGCCGAAGCGACCCCCGCCCCGGAAGCCGGCGCGGCCCAACTCTGCGATGCGCCCTGGTTCAAGTCCGGCGCCCGCGTCCAGATGGAAGGCGAGGGCACGATGCCGATGTCGATCACGATGACGCTGCGCGACGTCATGCACACAGCGCATGGGTGCAGCGCCCAGCTGGAAGTGCGCTCGAAATCAGCGCTCTCGACGTTGATGGGCCCGCCCGTGGTCATGGACCAGGTCCATGAGATCAATATCGACAGGAGCGTCACCACGTCCCGCACGCGCATCGACAGCCGTAACGCAACCATCAACGCGCAGGCGCGCTATGCACGGATGTTCGGTGCGGCGTCGTTCACTGGCAGCGGCGTATTCAACTACGCAGGCATGACGATTCATGAGAATACGACGCTGGAAGGGGAGACCTTCGAGTCCAGCGTCGCGCTCAAGATCTATCCGCTCAGGTCGGACGAGGTGGTAGGCACGATGCAGGCGCTGCATGCATCGATCATCGTCGGTTCACGCCACGTTGGCCGCAAGCAGATGATCGATACGGTGCTTGGCCGCAAGTCATGCATGCCGATCACCTATGAGAAGCGCACCTCGCTGGGGCCGTTGATGGTTGGCGACGAAGTGCTGCAACTGGAGCCAAGCGTGCTGCACGTGACGGACTGGTACTGCCCGGCCGAGGCGTTCGTGTTGCGCACGGAGATCCGGCAGGGCAACACGGTGCAGAAGGTGGACGTGACGGCGCTGGAACTGACGCCGGACGACGATTCGCATTGAAATGCGGTGGTGCTGTATCGGGCACTTTAATAGCAAGAATGGCCTCGCATCGCGAGGCCATTTTCATGCGCCAAGGGGCCGGTGGGCCCCCGCGCTGCAACAATCTTAGTTGTTCGAGGCGGTCGGCTTCTTCGTAGCCTTCTTGCTCTTCGTCGACTTCTTCGTGTCAGTCGATTGGGTCGGCTGGTCGGTCAGGTCTGCACGCGTGCTCTTGTTTGCGCCTTGCGAGTACGGGTCGAACTTGTCGCCGGCCTTCGCGCCTTCGGTATAGGTGTCGAACTTCTGGCCGGACTTCGCGCCTTGCGAGTACGGGTCGAATTTGTTCTTGTCCTGGGCCACGGCGGCCACGGAAGCGGTGGCGAGACCCAGCGCAATAGCAGTGGCGATGATCTTGTTCATGGACTTCTCCTGAGTGATGCCGCCCTCTGGCGGTTCGCGTTTTCGCTTGGTGTTTCGCTTTGTATTTCGCTTGATGCACGGGTTACCGATCGGTAAAGACGCGCTTTGGCGAGTGTGGCCAACGCCGTGAGGGCCGTCAACTCAGGGGTTTTCCGGGGGATACCCCCGGAATGCGCTTATTCCGTCACAACATCCGACGGATGCTTCCATGCCTGCAGCACCTCGGCCGAAGGCGCCAGGGCCAGGTTGGTGCCGCGTGCGCCGATCGGCTGCTGGAACCAGTGCTTCTGCAGCGCCGCGGCGTCAGGGCCGGTGAAGGTCCTGGCCAGCGTCTGATCGACCAGCCGCTTCCATTCGGGGTCAGATTTCGACAGCATCAGCGCGTTCTGCTCGACGGATAGCGCCGGGCCGACGATCACGTACAGCGATGGGTTCTTCGACTTCGCTCGCAGGCCGGCCAGCAGCACATCGTCCATGACAAATGCCTGTGCCCGGCCCGTTTCCAGCAGCAGGAACGATTCGCCGTGATCCTTGGTGTAGACGTCGCGATAGCCATACTCGGCCTTCAGGCGGCGCACATGGCGGTCGCCGGTGGAGCCGGCGCTGGTCACCACGGTCTTGCCGCGCAGGTCGTCGAACGACTTGATGCCGGAATCGGCGCGCACCAGCATCCGCACGGTGGATACATAGTGCGAGACGCTGAAGGCCACCTGCTTCTGGCGCTCCAGCGTATTGGTATTGGGCGCGCAGTCCAGGTCCACCAGTCCGTTGACCACGGCCGGCACACGGTTCTGCGGACTCAGCGGCAGCCAGCGGACCTTGATGTCCTTGAGGCCGAGCTTTTGCCTGGCGGCATCCGCCACACGCAGGCAGAGGTCCACGGCATAGCCCGCGGGCTTGCCGTTGTCGTCACCGAACGAGAACGGCAGTGCGGACTCGCGATAGCCGAGCGTGATCGTGCCGGTCTCGCGGATGCGGTCAAGCACCGGGCTTTGGGAGTCTTGCAGGTTCTGGGCCTGGGCGGCGGGCACCAGCGCGGCGGCCAGGCCGATACCGGCCAGCAGGCGCTGAAGAGACGAGGCAGATACTAGCGACGACATGTTCGGGGGCAGGCGATGAAAGATTCGGAGGGTATACCCGAAGATCGTCTGTCAGAAGTACTTCTTTTTCATAAGCTAATTCGCAGTGGGAGGGCGCACGGGCGGTTGATCAGTGGCGTCGGTACACGATCTTACAAACGTTACGCACCCTCCACATTTATAAACGCAACAATGGAGGTACAATGCGGCCCACTTTGTATCTCCCGTATAACAAATGAGCCCCCGGCCTTCTCGTCTGGCGTGTGTAGACGCGCTGAAGGCGGTCAGCTCACAGCTGATCGTGCTGCACCATCTGGCCTTCTATGGGCCAATGTCCGACGCTGCCCAGTCGCTGGCACCTGGCCTGATCGGCTGGCTTTCCGACTACGCCCGCATTGCCGTTCAGGTCTTCCTGGTCATCAGCGGCTTTCTTGCTGCGCGCAGCCTGGCGCCTACCGGGCGCCTGACCGTGCAGAGCCCGCTGACCACCGTGTGGCACCGCTACCAGAAGCTTGTGGTGCCCTATGCGGCCGCGATTCTCGTGGCGATTATCGGGGCGGCCATTGCGCGGACGTGGATGCATCACGATTCGATCCCCGCAGCCCCCCATCTGACGCAGGTCGTTGCGCATATCCTGCTGCTGCACAACATTCTCGATGTCGACGCGCTGTCGGCCGGCGTCTGGTACATCGCAATCGACCTGCAGCTCTTTGCGCTGCTGGTGTTCGCGCTCTGGCTGGCTCGCGCCGTTTCGCGTGACGTACTGCCGCTTGGCATGCCGCTGGTGGCAGTGCTGGCGACGGCATCGCTGTTCTGGTTCAACCGCGACGCCAGCTGGGACATCTGGGCGATCTACTTCTTCGGCGCGTATGGCATGGGTACGCTGGCGTACTGGGCCTCGAACCCCGATCGTTCGCCGGTGGCACTGATCACGCTCGGCGCGATCGGCATGGCGGCGCTCGTGATCGATTTCCGCCTGCGCATTGCCGTTGCGCTGGCCACGGCCCTTATCCTGGCGATTTCGCGCCGTGGCGGCTGGCTGGAGCAATGGCCGGGCGGCCGGATCGCGGCTTATTTCGGCAAGATCTCTTACTCGGTGTTTCTTGTGCACTTCCCGGTCTGCCTGGTGGTGAACGCGCTGGTGTTCCACTTTGCCCCTGGCGAGCCGGTTCTCAATGCCCTTGGCATGTTGGTGGCGTGGCTTGCCAGCAACGTGGCCGGTGCCGTCTTCCATCGCTACGTGGAAGCCGCCAACCCGCTGCACACGGTTTTCGAGTCCCTGAAGGAAAGCATCCATTCCCGCAAATGGGCGCGGGGCCACAAGCACCAGGCCTGAGTTTCTGAGTTCCGGCCCGTCCGGCCCCATCCGCCTTGCCCGGCGCGTAGCACGCGCTGGTGCGCGCGCACCAGCATGCACCGCTGGTGGCAGGCTTCCCGCACAGACCCGGTGCGTGCGGGTTGTCACTTACCGTAACAACCCCAGTTGGGGATTGGCATGGCAGTTGCCTAGTATGGATATATAAACCTGACCGTTTGGTCAGGTTTCGATCCGCTCTCTCAGGGGGAGACGAGGCTGCCATGTCTGACCATATCGTCCTGACCTCGCACACGCGCCGCGACAAACCGGCCGAGCCGATTCACTGGGGCGCCCCGACGGCGGCCGAGCGGGGCCCCGTGATCGCCAGCCTGACAGATCCCGCGCAGCGCAACGTCATCGGCACGCACGCCGGCGCCTATGCGATCTATCGCGCGCTCGCGGTGGCCGCGGGCAGTCTCCAGCGTGCGCATCGTCCCGACCTGACCGACACTTCCCCGGCCGAGGCAATTGGCCCGCACCCACAGTGGAACGACCCGGACAAGATCGTTTCGCTGGACCCGTGGGGGCATCTGGTTTCCACGGCGTTCGCCGATCGCATTGCTGCCGGGGTGGACATCCGCCCGACCATCGCCATCACGCGCGCCCATATCAACATGCCCGAGCTTATGGCCGCGATCGCGGCGGGGCGGCTCAGGCCGGATGGCGACATCCTCGAAGCCAATGGCGATGTGCGCGTGACCAAGGCCGCCGTGGACCCGGTCTGGTATCTGCCCGGCATCGCGCGCCGGTTCAACATCAAGGAAAGCGTGCTGCGCCGAAGCCTGTTCGAGCAGACCGGCGGCATGTTCCCGGAACTGGTGACGCGGCCCGACCTGAAGGTATTCCTGCCCCCGATTGGCGGCATGACGCTTTATTTCTTCGGCGATGTGGCAAAGCTGGGCCAGCCGGAAACGCGCGTGGCCTGCCGCGTACACGACGAATGCAACGGCTCGGACGTGTTCGGGTCCGACATCTGCACATGTCGCCCATACCTGGCGCACGGCATCGAAGTCTGCATCGAGATGGCGCAGCAGGGTGGCGTGGGGCTGGTGGTCTATAACCGGAAGGAGGGCCGCGCATTGGGCGAGGTGACGAAGTTCCTTGTCTACAACGCGCGCAAGCGGCAAGTGGGCGGCGATCGTGCAGAGACGTACTTCGAGCGCACCGAATGCGTTGCCGGCGTACAGGACATGCGCTTTCAGGAATTGATGCCCGATGTATTCCACTGGCTCGGGATCCGGCGGATCGATCGCTGGGCCTCGATGAGCAACATGAAGCATGGCGCGCTGACGGCGCAGGGTATCGAGGTGGTCGAGCAGGTGGCCATCCCCGAAGCGCTGATCCCGGCAGACGCGCGCGTGGAGATCGATGCGAAGGTGGCGGCCGGGTACTTCTCGAAGTACACGCCGCCTGACGCCAAGGAACTCGCCCAGGCAAAGGGCAGGGGGTTGAAGGAATGAACGAAATTCCCGCAGGAGGCAGGTCGGGGCACGACGATGGCACGGGTAGCGGCTGGCATAGCCCGGTTCCGCCCGGACATCCCGCTGCCGCGCTCCTTACTGGTGAAGCCGTGCGCTCCCACTGCGCGACGGTGACGGAGTTCGTCGCTTCGGGCGAATCCGAACTGTTCACGTGGCACCCGGAGCGGATCCATGTGGTCGCCGATTACGTGGCTGCGACGATACGCCGCCGGTACAGGAACCTGGAGGTGCCTTATCACAGCCGCTGGCGCCATTTCGAAAGCGGTGGGCCGGGGCAGGAATCGATCAACCGCTGGCAGATCCTGTGTGAACGTGCGGGGATGTCAGGCCACGATCATTGCGAGGAGCGCGCGCGCATCGGCATCGATCTTGTGATCCCGAGCGTGCTGCTGGATGCCGGCGCCGGCCCTGACTGGCGCTACCGCGATGCGGCCAGCGAGATGATGCTGACCCGCTCGGAGGGCCTGGGCGTTGCCAGCTTCGACCTCTTTGCGCGCGGGGGATTCTCCGCCGCGCAAGGCGACCCGCTGCGCTCGGACGCCGAACGCCTGTGCCGCATCGATGCATCGACCATCGCCACCGCATTCCAGGTTGCCCAGCACAACCCGCTGGTCGGGCTGGAGGGCCGCGCGGGATTGTTGCGCAGGCTTGGGGAGGTGATGCAGGCGACGCCAGCGGTATTCGGCCGTCCGGCAAGGCTTGGCAACCTGTACGACTATCTGGCCGGGCATGCCCGAGATGGCCGGATCGAAGCGGGCTTCGTGCTGCATACGCTGCTGGTGGCGCTGGGGCCGGTGTGGCCCGGCCGCGTGCAGATGGAAGGGATCTCGCTGGGGGACTGCTGGCGCCATGCGGCGGCACCCGGTGGACTGGTGCCATTCCACAAGCTCACGCAATGGCTGACCTATTCGTTGCTGGAGCCGCTTGAAGACGCCGGCCTGACGGTCACGGGTCTCGATGCGCTGACCGGGCTGCCCGAGTATCGCAATGGCGGCCTGCTCTACGATTTCGAGCTGATGGTGCCGCGCGACGCCGCTTTCGCCAGCCGCACGCATACGGTGGATGAACCGGAGATCGTTGAATGGCGTGCGCTGACAGTGACGGGGCTCGATCTCGTTGCCGATGCGGTGCGCCAGGCGCTTGGGGTCAGCGAGGCCGATTTCCCGCTGGCGCGCGTGCTGGAAGGCGGCACGTGGGCGGCCGGGCGGCGCATTGCGGCGCAACGGCGCCCGCCGGGTGGGCCGCCGCCATTTGCGATCCAGAGCGACGGCACGGTGTTCTAGTACATGCGTAACCAAGAGCCACTACGTTGATACCCCAAGGAGCGCACCATGAACGATCTGTCCGCCGTTCCGACGACTGCGGAGACCTACGCCAACCCTGAAGCGGCCACGTCACCTTCGGTCATGGTCGTCAACCATCCGTTGGTGCAGCACAAGGTCACGCTGGTGCGCAGCGAGGAAACCACCACCGACAACTTTCGCCGCCTGGTGCGCGAGATCAGCCAGTTGCTGACCTACGAGGCAACGCGCGACCTGGCGATGGAAACCATCTCGATCAAGACGCCGATTGCGCCCATGCAGTCGCCCGTGCTGTCCGGCAAGAAACTCTGCCTGGTGTCGATCCTGCGGGCGGGCAACGGCTTCCTGGATGGCATGCTGGAACTGCTGCCGGCCGCCCGCGTCGGGCATATCGGCCTGTATCGCGACCCGGAAACGCTTGAGCCGATCGAGTACTACTTCAAGATGCCGGAGGATATCCAGGAGCGCATGGTGATTGTCGTCGATCCGATGCTGGCCACCGGCAATTCGGCCATTGCCGCGCTGAACCGGCTCAAGGAGGCTGGCGTGACCACGATGAAGTATGTCTGCCTGATCGCGTCACGTCCTGGTTTGCGCGCGTTGCATGCGGCGCACCCCGACGTGTGCATCGTGACGGCAGCCATCGACGAACAACTCAACGAGCACGGTTATATCGTGCCCGGTCTCGGCGACGCCGGTGACCGGCTTTACGGCACGAAATGATGGACGTGCTGGCGCACGCGCAGCCAGCGCGTGAATCGGGCGGACGGATCCGGCAGGAGAACGAGGCGCATATCCTGCGCGCGGCGGAGCATGTGTTTGCGCGCGCGGGCTTTGCCGGTGCCACGATGTCCGATATCGCGCTGCGCGCGGGCATGCCCAAGTCGAACCTCCATTACTACTTCCGCACCAAGCAGGCGCTGTATCGCGCGGTGCTTGCACACACGCTGCAACTCTGGCTTTCCGAAACGGACATCATCAGCGTCGACCGCGCGCCACGCGTGGCGCTGGAACACTACATCCGGGCCAAGATGCGCCTGTCGGCCAGTCATCCCGATGCGTCGCGCGTGTTCGCCAACGAGCTGCTGCACGGCGCGCCCGAGATCGGCGGCGTGCTGCGTGAGGCGTTACACGAGCTGGTGGGGCGCAAGGCCATGGTGATACGTTCGTGGATCGATTCCGGCCGGATGGCGCCGGTAGACCCCTATCACCTGTTCTTCACGATCTGGGCCGCCACGCAGACCTACGCGGACTTCGAGACCCAGGTTTGCGCGGTGCTGGGCGTCAACCAGCTCGACACGCAGGACTTCGACCGTGCCACAGAGCACCTGGTGGCGCTGCTGCTGCGTGGCTGCGGACTGGACGAAGACGCATCGCTATCCTGATCGAGCGCGCCAGCCGGCCCCCGATTCCAATTTCGATTCCACATCCACAGGGACTCCCCATGCTCGACACCATCCTGCGTCATTGCAACCTGCCTGATGGCCGTGCCGATATCGACATCGGTATTGCCGACGGCCGGATAGCCGCCGTGGCGCCACGGCTGGCCGCAAGCGCGGGCGAGGAGATCGACGCAGCCGGGCAACTGGTCTCGCCGCCGTTCGTGGATGCGCATTTCCACATGGATTCGACGCTGTCCTACGGACTGCCAAGGGTAAATCAATCGGGCACCCTGCTCGAAGGCATCGCGTTGTGGGGGGAACTCAAGCCACTGCTGACGCAGGAGGCCATTGTCGAACGTGCACTGGCCTATTGCGACTGGGCCGTGGCCAAGGGGCTGCTCGCCATCCGGTCCCATGTCGATGTGTGCGATCCGCGCCTCTTGGCCACCGAGGCTCTGCTGCACGTGCGCGAACGCGTGAAGCCGTATCTCGACCTCCAGCTTGTGGCGTTTCCTCAGGACGGCCTGCTGCGATCGCCCGATGCGTTCAACAATCTCCGTCGCGCGCTGGACCTGGGGGTCGACGTGGTCGGCGGCATTCCGCATTTCGAACGCACGATGGCCGACGGCGCGGCCTCGGTAAAGATGTTGTGCGAGGAAGCCGCCGAGCGCGGGTTGCGTGTCGATATGCATTGCGACGAGAGCGACGACCCGATGTCGCGGCATATTGAAACGCTGGCCAGCGAGTCCGTGCGGCTTGGCTTGCAAGGGCGCGTCACGGGTTCGCACCTGACATCGATGCATTCGATGGACAACTACTACGTGTCCAAGCTGCTGCCGCTGATGCGAGAGGCCGGCGTGGCGGCCATCGCCAACCCGCTGATCAACATCACGCTGCAGGGGCGGCATGACACCTATCCCAGGCGTCGCGGCATGACACGCGTTCCGGAGATGCTTGCAGCCGGAATTCCGGTGGCTTTCGGCCACGACTGTGTGATGGACCCCTGGTACAGCCTTGGCTCAGGCGACATGCTGGAGGTTGCGCACATGGGCCTGCATGTCGCGCATATGACCGGCCAGGACGCCATGCGCGCGTGTTTCACCGCTGTAACCGAGACCCCGGCGCAGATCCTGGGGCTCGACGGCTACGGCCTGACGCCAGGCTGCAGGGCCGATCTGGTCCTGCTGCAGGCGCGCGATCCGGCAGAGGCTATCCGGTTGCGGGCAACCCGGCTGCTGGTAATGCGGGCCGGCAAGGCCGTGGCCCGCACCGTGCCAGCCACGGCCACGTTGTCACTGGAGGGCAGGCCCGGCCAAGTCGACTTCCAGCTACATCGGACATGACGGTCCGGTGAGGATTTTTTGAAGAAACGGTGAATCAAGTGTTGACAGATGTCAGCCTGCTCAGCATAATCACGTTCTTCGCATCGCCGCAGCAATGCAGCGAAACGAAGCCCAGATGGCGGAATTGGTAGACGCACTAGGTTCAGGTCCTAGCGGTGGCAACACTGTGGAGGTTCGAGTCCTCTTCTGGGCACCAAATTCAGAAAGCCCCGCGCAAGCGGGGCTTTTCCGTTTCCGGCCCAGAAAGAAAGGTCCTTGAGGACCTTTCGCGAGGACGAGAAAAGGTTGCGCTTGCAAGCGCAACCCGGGGTCGCGCATGGGTGACCGAGTCCTCTTCTGGGCACCAAATTCAGAAAGCCCCGCGCAAGCGGGGCTTTTTCGTTTCCGGCACGGAAGAGAAAACGAAGTTCATCATGCCCCGCTCGCGCGGGGCTTTTCGTTTCTATTCTGAAACATGGCTCGCCGGGTCGCGCGAAGCACCACACATTCGCGGCTAACTGTTGTGTTGGCTTTGACCTATGCTGCAAATCACTCGGGCACGTTTCAATAACGCCCGATAGGGTGGCTGCCATGTCCGTACTGTCGACGTGCGGGAGAGAGGAGGGGGCCGGGGATTGTCCCGGCTGGGGGCGCTGTGTGGCCGCGCACTCAGGACACCATCCTTGTCTCCAACTGAGCTTCCTGTTGGTCTTGCTGGCAAGCGCCGCGGCTTGCGCCGAGGAGCGTGCAAGTGGGCCGCCGGGCACCGATGCGCCTCCGCCCATCGTCCAGGACGAGCGTGCCACCGAGTCCGCGCCCGCGGGAACTGCCACCGCGGAAGAGCCGTCGCTTGTGCCGCCCCGGATGGTCACGGCGGACGATGATCCCGATTTGCCAGTACCTGTTCACGCATTGGCATCGGAGCAGGCGCCCATTGTCAGCAACGAGCCGGAAGCTGTCGGCAGCGCCGGGCCGATCGACCGCCGGATCGAAACTTACCGGGCCGGTGCGCGCCCGACCGTGATGCATCTTGACGATGCCACGACGGCAACCGGCTTTGTCGATGGAAACGTCCGCAGCATGGCACTGGCGATGGATGCACCGCTGTCACGAAGCGGTGGGGGTCCGACGCTGCAGTCTCGCGTCGAGATGGCCTATCGCCCTGGCACAGCCCCCGTGGCCGGAAACTGGGATGCGCCCCCCGGCGAGGCAAGCGCAACCGGGCTGGCCGTGCGGCTCTACGGCTCCAAGCCAACGCGCTTGAGCGGCGTCTATCCATTCGTCGAGGCGGACTGGTGGCAGGAAAATCGCGCCAAGGTCATCAATATCAATGGCACGCGCATCGATACCGATATGCTGCGCGGACTGTTCACCTTCAACGTCGGCGCCCACAGCAATTCGATCACTGGCCTGAAGCTTTGGGTCAAGGCCCATGCCGGCCGCAACGCTGGCGGAACACTGGGTGCGAGGTACCGCTGGTAGGGGTAATCGATGCCTTGAGAAATAATTTGCAGGAAACGCTTGCACTGCGAACGAATTGCGATACAATTCGGGCCTCGCGTGCGGCTGTAGCTCAGTTGGATAGAGTACTTGGCTACGAACCAAGGGGTCGTGGGTTCGAATCCTGCCAGCCGCGCCACCTATACCTGTAGTAAAGAAACGGCTTGGAGCGTTACCGCGCTCCAAGCCGTTTTTCATTTCTCCGGGCTGCTGACAGCGCGGCACCGCCAGCACCTACGCCGTCAGCTTCCTGCGAGCGGTTGCATGGCGCCCCCATTCCCACCGGCAATACTGAGTTCGAAATTCTCCATCTGGCGCGTGTCGGTCTCGTAACTGCGGGCGGCCAGCCTGAAGCTCGCCGCAGCCAGCAGGCCAAACGCCGGCATGACCATCAGCGCCGTTTGCAATCCCCACGCATCGGATATCGCGCCGCCCACAAAGGGACCAACGGCCAGGCCGAACAGGTTCTGGAATAGCGACAGTACCGAGGCTCCCGTGGAACGCACGCCCGGATGAATGACATCGAGCACGATATCGACTGACGGCGCGACCGAGCAGGTCATCAGGAAGCCGCCGATGATAATGAGCACGAACGTGGGTTGGAATCCGGTGACGGCAACACCGCTGAAGCCGGCCACGAAGATGATCGGCGTCACGATGCACAGGACGGACATCAGCATGAGCTTGTTACGCGGTTTGCGCATGCTGATGCGGTCCGAAATGATTCCCCAGACGAAGACTCCCAGCGCGCCACTCAGCACGACCATTGACGCGAGTACTCCCGCCCTGGCCGGGGCAATGCCATAGAAGCGATTCAGGTAACTCGGCGTCCAGGCCCAGATCGTGGATACCACGATGACCTGGAAAGCCTGGCCCAGGCACGTCCACCATAAGGAGGGCGAGTTCAGCATCACCTTCGTGATGTGGCGATACGCGTTGCCGGGGGAGCGCTTTGCTTCCTCAAGCCTCGGTGTTAGCGCCACCGTCTTGTAATCGGGCACCAGCAGGTACAGCAGGGCCAGCACGAGCCCTGGCACCCCGACCACACCGAACGCCGATTCCCATCCCCATCTGGCTGCAATCAGACCGCCGAGCAGCACACCGAGCACCGCGCCCCCAGAGGCGGCGGCAAAGAAGGCGCCCAGCACCATGGAGCGCAAGCGCTTTGGAAACAGGCTGGCGATCAGCGCCGCGCCCACGGAGCCATAACCGGTCTCCCCAAGGCCCACCAACGCGCGTGCAGCAAAAAGCTGCGAGTAATTGCGCGTGAACATGCAGGAAATCGTGGCCAGGCTCCAGATCCCGGCCATCGCGGCAATGCTCTTTACCCGGCTTACGCGGTCGGCGATCAGCGCAACCGGCAGGCCGCCTATCGCTACGACAATCGAGATGATCGAGACAAGTCCACCGAGTTCCTTGTCCGACAGGTGCCAGGCGGCTTTCAGCTGGGGAAACAGCGATACGACCACCTGACGGTCGATATAGTCGAACAACATCAGCGCAAAGCTCAGCCAGAACGCAAACCAGGCTCGCCCACGGCTAACCAGATAATCGTCCCCAGCGCCGATTTGCGGATCGGCCGGATGTAGGGTCATGCTTGTCTCCTTTTGCTCTAGCGGGCTGCTGAATGACTACCGTTCGAGTCCCGGCGCAACGCTGACGGACTTGCGGAACGGCCCTCATTTCTTTCGATGAGGTCGGGGGCTATGGCAACCCTTGCAAGGCTGCAAACGCGGTGTCAGGTAGGTGTTCCGGCAACCTGCTGACGTTCCAGCGCATCCAGAATTCGTCCGAATCGTTGTTCCAGGCCCGCTTTCATTCGTGTGGGCGTGAAGATGTAGAACTCGCCTGCGCAGATGGCGTCGAGCACTTGTCCGGCCACTTTCTGCGGGGACGCTCCTGCAGCGATACTGGCCCGCAAGCGCTCGGATGAATGGGGCGAGCGCTCGGCGATCGGTGTCGCCACCGGTCCGGGACACAGCACCGAAACCCCGATGCGCGTTCCACGCAGTTCCTGTTCCAGTGCCTCGGACAGGGCCACCACGCTGGACTTGGTGGCGGCGTAGGCGCCCATCGGGATCTCGCTGTGCACCCACAGGCCTGCGCCCGAGGCGGTATTCACGACATGGGCCGGACCGCCATGGCGGCGTAGCAATGGCACGAAATGGCGAATGCCATGGATGACGCCGAACACGTTGACACCGAAAGCGCGCGTCCAGTCTTCCTCGGACAGGGATTCCAGCGTGCCGCTCATGTCGATGCCGGCGTTGTTGAAGACGAGATGGATTGCCCCCAGTTGCGCTTCGAACTCCAACGCCGCGGCGCGCACGTCGGCGTCGCGCGAGACATCGAGCACACGCGTAAAGATGCGCCGGCCGCTTGGTGCGAGTTCGGCGCGTGCGGCTTCCAGCCCGTTGGCGTCGATGTCGGCGAGTGCAAGGTCGACACCCTTTGCGGCGAGCGCATGCGCCAGCGCCAGGCCAATGCCGGACGCCGCCCCGGTGATGATTGCCGCCTTGCCGTTGAGGTCGCCGATGCGGGAGGCCACTACGCTGTCAGTTGTAGATTGCAGAGTCACAACAGTCCTTGATGATCGGTTTGTTGGAGATTTCAGCCGAGCGCGGGCTCGGGCGACAGCCGCACAAGCTGCTTGCCGATGTTTGCGCCACTGAAGAGGCGGTTCAGTGCCGCGGGTGCGTTCTCGATGCCGTCGACAATATCGACGCGATACTTGATCTGGCCATCCTTGACCCACTGCACCATGTCATCCAGAGCCTGCGGGAATCTCGGGAAGTAGTCGGAGATCAGAAAGCCCTCGATCCGGACCCGCTTCATGATGATGTTGCGGAACATCTTCGGGCTCCACCAGTCGCCGCTGGCGTTGTAGGTCGAGACCATGCCGCATAGCGCGACGCGTGCGCCAATGTTCAGGTGCGTGAGCACCGCGTCCATCACGTCCCCGCCAACGTTCTCGAAATCCACGTCGATACCGTCCGGGCAGGCCGAACGCAGATCCGCCAGCACGTTGCCGCGCTTGTAGTCGACGCAGGCGTCCAGGCCGAACTCTTCCGTCGCGAGCTGGCACTTGCGTTCGCCGCCGGCAATGCCAACGACGCGGCAGCCCAGCAGCTTCCCGATTTGTGCGGCGATAGAACCGACACCGCCTGCCGCAGCCGAGACGACCAGCGTTTCGCCGGCCTTTGGCCTGGCGATGTCGAGCAGGCCGAAGTAGGCAGTCATGCCGGAATTGCCCAGTACGCTGGCAAACGCATGTAGCGGCAGCCCGTACTCCACCGGAACCAGGCGTGCGCGGCTGGTGACCGAATATTCTTCCCAGGCCATGCCGCCCTCGACGACGTCGCCCGGTTTGAACTCGGGGTGGTTCGACTCGACCACGACGCCCATGGTGCCGCCGCGCATGACATCGCCGATGCCTACAGGGGACATGTACTGATCGATGTCGCTCATCCACACGCGGTTGGTCGGTGCCACCATCAGGTAGACGTTGCGCACCAGGATCTCACCGTCGCCCGGCACCGGCATTGGCGCCTCGACGAGTTCGAGATCGGTTTCACTGATATCGCCACTCGGGCGCTGCCTGAGAATCCAGCGCCGGTTCTTCGTTGCCATGCTCATACCTCCAGATGTTGTCCTTGATGGCGGCTGTGGCGCGCCGCCGGTACATGCGTTCCCTGCAGATCGATCAGTCTTCCAGCGCCCCGTAAACGACGTTGCGCAGGAAGCTCCGGTACCCGGTGCGGATGGCCACGTCGTTCTCCTGCAGCATCAGGATCGCGACCAGTTGCTCGGCTGGGTCGGCCCAGAAATAGGTACCGAGTGCGCCCCCCCAGTAAAAGTCGCCCACCGAGCCCGGCACCGGGCACAAGCCTTCCGCCTTGCGCACGCCGACGCCAAGCCCATACCCCTGGCCGAACTCCGGCAAGGGGGCATTGATACCCAGGCCGCGCGTCGAACTGCCGTAGTCGAGCCCGGTCGGCAGGTGGTCGGTCAGCATCCATTTCACGCTCTTGCTTGAAAGCTGTCGCGTGCCGTCCAGCACGCCGCCGTTCAGCAGCATCTGGCAAAAGCGCGCGTAGTCGTTGGCGGTCGACAGCAGGCCTGCACCGCCGGAGAACCATTTGGGCGGATTGGCGGTGTCGTAATCGGACAGAACACCCTTGGGGCCGGCGGGGTCCTGGCGCGGCAATGCAAGGCCGGCGGCGCCCGACCGGGCCAGGTGGAAACCGGTCGCGTGCATGCCCAACGGGCGTGCCACGCGCTCGGTAATGAAGCGGTTGAGGTCAGTCCCGGACACCACTTCGATGATGCGACCAAGCACGTCGGTAGACATGCCGTATTCGAAAGCCGTACCCGGGTGGCATTGCAGCGGCAAGGAGGCCAGCTTGAGCGCCATTTCGGCATTGGTTTGCTGGCTGTCCAGCAACTCGCGGCTTCGATACATCCGCTGGACCAGCGAATCGCCGAACGGCCCATACGTCAGTCCGGATGTATGCCGGAACAGGTCGTGCACGGTCATCGCGCGCCGCACGGGTTCGAGCACAAGGCGACGCTCCCCGGTTGCTGCGTCGAATTGCTCGACGCCGACTTGCATGTTGCCGAATTCGGGCAGGTAACGCTCGACTGGATCGGACAGCGCCAGCCGGCCTTCCTCCATCAGCATCAGTGCGCCCGCGCAGACTATGGGGCGTGACAGGGCAGCAAGGCGAAACACCGAATCGCGCCGCATCGGGCGGGATGGGTCGTTCTCCTTCTCGAACCCCATGGCCTCGAACAAGGCGACTCGGCCCCGGCGTGCAATCAGGACGACGGCGCCCGGGATCCTGCCGCGTTCAACGTCTGCATCGAACACGGCCCTGATGCGTTGCAGCCGCTTTGCGGATAGTCCGACCTGCTCCGGGGTATCGGCCATGGTCAGCGTGAAGTCGGCAACCATCGGTTCAGGCCTCCCTTGCCACGGCTTCGCCTGCGCCGTCGAGCACGCCGCTGGCGACATTGCTGCGGAACAGATCGAAGGTCTCCTGCACAGCCTCAGGAAGCGGTGTGCATGGCAGCGTGCCAATCACACGTTCCAGGGCACTGGCGTCGTAGTCCTCGGGCAGGCCCAGCGCAGGGCCGTCACAGGTGATCATCCCGCGCGCACCTGGCGCAACGGTCTCGATGGTCCGGATCAGATCCCGCATGTCGGCCACCGTGCCGCGTATGTTGAAAGCATCGGCGCCGCTGTACTCCGCCCGTGCACAGGCGATGAAGATGCGTGCGAGATCATCGGCGTAATGGATGTGGCTGCGGCCAGCGTACGGAATATGGAAGGGCAGGCCCTGTGTCGCCGCCAGGATCGCCTGGGTCGGTGCCGCCGTGAGGCCATAGTCCCGCCCCACGCCAAGCACTGTCGCGGGGCGCAGTCCGATGCTGGTGACGCCGCGGTCCTGGAAGTACACGCGCGCCATCGCCTCCTCGGCCTGCTTGAATACACCGTACAGGGTGTCTGGATCCCCAGGGGTGCCATGTGCCACGACCTCCGCGTCGGGCTTTCCGTAGATCGCGATCGACGACGCATACACAATGCGCGGGACCGGCGCGCGCCGCTGGGCCACTGCTTCGAACAGGTTCACGCCACCGAGCACGTTGACGCGCGCTCCCAGCGGCGGATTGCTTCTGAACCTTGGATGGATCAGGGCGGCAAGATGGATCACGTGCGTGATGCGATGCGCGTCCAGGATGCCCTGCAACGTGGCAAGGTCGGAGATGTCGCCTCGGACAAACGTCACACGTGACAACTCCGCATCATCCATCAGCAGGCGTAGCCGGTGCGTATCGGTAGCGGCATCGAAGGCGACCACGGGTACGTTTTCACGCACGAGGCGCCGCACTATCCAGGCGCCGATGCAACCCAAGGCGCCGGTTACCAGAAAGCGTTCAGAACTGTGCTGGTGTTGATAAGGCATCGTGGTTCCCCTCAAAAGCGCGCGGGGCATTGAGTGTGCCGGCACGCGGTTCCCTTCTGGCTGGTTCCTTCTGGCGGCCATTATGTGAAGACAGCCGGAACGAGGGGGTGGCTTGACGGGACACACCCTTATCTATTCGTGACAGTTCTGGTCAACCCTTATGCGCGTCCGCATGTCCGTGAGGCGCAGTAGGCACACCGCATGCTCTGTAAGGCACCTCTGATTGGAGAGACTGCCGGACATGGTGTCCGCCTCCGTATCGACCACGATTGCAAGTGCCTGTACGCGCCGCTAGCATTTTCCGCAGCCCTGGCCCCTTAGCGTTCATCGGCAATTTCCAAAAGGCTTCCCATGTATCGATTGGTTCGCAGCGCCACGCTGCAAGGCTATGCCGAGACCGCACGTTCCGTCGGGCTTGACCCGCACCAAATGCTGGCCACGGTCGGGCTTCCTCGTACTTGCATCGACCAGACCGACACCCTGATCTCGGCAAGCGCTGCCTGCCGGCTGCTCGAAGTCTCCGCGGCAGCGTCAGGCGTTGAGGACTTCGGCCTGCGCATGAGCGAAAAGCGCCAGTTGTCGATCCTCGGCCCGCTCAGCCTGGTGATCCGCGAAGAACCGACGCTGCGCGACGCGCTGAATTCGATGCTGCGATACATGTCGCTGCACAGCGAGGCGGTACTGGTCAACATGGAAGAGAGCGCTGATGCGCTGGTGATCCGTATGTCCCTTGTGGTCGACCACCAGGCGCACACGCGGCAGGCGGACGAAATGGTGCTGGGCTCGCTGTTCCAGATGTTGCGTGAGTTGATCGGCCCGCACTGGCAGGCACGACAGATCTGCTTCTCGCATGGCGCGCCGAAAGGCTCGAGCAACCATATGCGGATCTTCGGCAACCGCATCGAGTTTGGCGGCGACTTCAACGGCATCGTGTGCGCGTCAAAGGATCTTCAGGCGGTACTGCCGGCAGCCAATCCTGAGATGGCCCGGCACACTCGCGCATTTCTTGACTCGCTGCTGGCACAGACCAGCCACACCATGGCGGAAAAAGTCCGCCGCCTCGTGTATTCGTTGCTGCCTACCGGGCACTGCAGCGTTGAGCGGGTCGCTGGCCAGCTTGGCGTTGACCGGCGCACGGTGCACCGCAGGTTGGTTCAGGAAGGAACGACCTTCACTCGCGTCCTTGACGAGGTGCGCGCGGGCCTTGCCGTCAACTATCTCCGCATGCCCGAACGCTCGATCAGCTATGTCGCGGAGTTGCTCGGATTTTCCGTGCACAGCGCTTTTGCCAGATGGTTCCGCGGCCATTTCGGCTGCAGCCCAAGCGACTGGCGGACGGCCGATGTACAACGCGCGCAAGGGCTGGTGCAAACAGGGCAGGCACCGGAACGGGCATGGCAGGACCTCGCCATCAACGCGACCCAGCACCTGAGCGGGCGCCCATGAACGGGCTGTGCTGCCCACCCCTGATGGTCGTATCGTTTTCCCTAGATGTCCCGAGATGTCATTTCGGTGACCCCGCCGGCAAAATCCTTCGCTTCTTCGGCCACTACCTTGTAGCTGTGCATGAGGCTCCGTTAGTGCGTTAAGCAGTTTGGTGCCCGGAACCTGTGCACTGCATGCCGCCTGACGCGCGTTTCATATGCGGGTTGGAAGCGGCGACTCTTTGTTTGACTCACATAGCAATTAGAAGAGTAAGGGGATCCAATGCTGGAAGAGAATGTCGCCACGCTTGGCGGTGCGGACGTCCCGCGCCGCACTTCACGCTCGCGTGCTTATGCCTGGATGGTGTTTGCCGTGATCTTCCTGCTCATGTTGTCCGACTATATGTCGAGGCAGGTCCTGAACGCCGTCTTTCCTCAACTGAAACTCGAATGGCACCTGAGTGATGCCCAGCTAGGCATGCTCAGTGGCGTTGTTGGTCTGATGGTGGGTCTGCTGGCATTCCCGGTGGCGCTTGTTGCAGATCGCTGGGGCCGGGCCAGAAGCGTTGTGCTGATGGCGCTGTTCTGGAGCCTCGCCACCGTGGGTTGCGGGCTGGCCGAAAGCTATGGCCACCTGCTGACCGCGCGGCTGCTGGTCGGCGTTGGCGAAGCCGGCTATGGCAGCGTCGGCCTTGCCATCATCCTGAGTGTCTTTCCGGCATCCATGCGCGCCACGCTGACCGGGGCGTTCACGTCGGCCGGCATGTTCGGATCGGTACTGGGCATGGCGGCCGGCGGTGTGATGGCAACGCGCTTTGGCTGGCGAATGGCATTCATCGGCATGGGGCTGTTCGGCCTGGCGCTGGTCCTGTTTTATGCGGTGACCGTTACCGAAGCCCGTCTGGCCCGGCACGCGCACCGCAGTCCGGCTGACATGGCAGGAGGCAACAGCCGGCTTGCGGGCAGTGGCACTGGACCCGGGCTGGCGGGCCGGCTCTTCAAGGCGCTGTTCTGCACGCCGACACTGATCTTCACCTATGTGGGAAGTGGACTGCAGTTGTTCACCGCCTACGCCATCATTGCCTGGATGCCGAGCTACCTGAACCGGTACCACGGGCTCGCCCCCGACAAGGCTGCCTTGTCCGCAGCGGGGCTGCTCATTGTCAGTGCCGTCGGCATGTCACTGTGCGGGATCTTGACTGACTGGCTCGGGCACAAGTCGCCCGAGCGGAAAGCCACGCTGGCCATCATCTACTGCCTGGGATCTTGCGGATTGCTGCTGGTCGGCATGCGCATGCCGCCCAGCACGGCGCAATTGGCCGTGATTGCAATCGGCGTCTTTTTTGCCGCAGGCACCTGGGGCCCGACGGGCGCGATGGTTGCCAACCTTGTCAATGGATCCATCCATTCCACTGCGATGGCCACGCTGACGCTTGCCAATAACCTGATTGGCGCCGCGCCGGGGCCCTACCTGACCGGGGTGCTTGCTGACAGGATCGGCCTGCTCGGCGCGTTGCAATACATCCCGCTGATCTCGCTGGCTGCGGCACTGGCGTATGCATTGGCCAAGGCGAACTATGTGCGCGACCTGCGTCGTTTCCAGGAGGCCGAAGGCTGGTAGCAGGCAATCCGACCCGGGTCGACCAGGCCCGGGAGCCGCCCAGCTACGTAGTTTCCCTGCCTGCCCCAGGATGTCAATACGGTGCCACGGATTGTCAAGACTGTCCTTTGCGTTGCCGGATACTTGCCGGGGTGGGTTCAACACAGGGCGTACGGCATCGTCGCCGGCTCTGGTCTTGCAAGGAGACGTGCATGGAGTTGAAGGACAAGGTAGCAATCATCACTGGTGCGGGGCAGGGCGGCGGCGAAGGCATTGCGCGCGTGCTGGCTCGCGAGGGCGCGAAGATCGCCGTGGTGGACCTGAACCTGGATGCTGCGCAGCGGGTTGCATCCAGCATCGACCCGGACGGCAAGCGAGCCATTGCGATCCGTGCCGACATCAGCAAGAAGGCCGATACGGTGGCCATGGCCAGCCAGACGCTGGAGGCGTTCGGCACCATCGACATCCTGGTCAATAACGCGGGCGTAGGCGGGGCGTCCGCGCTTGTGTGCGACGTGACGGAGGAAAACTGGGACCGCGTGATGGGGGTGAACGCCAAGGGCATCCTCTTCTGCTGCCAGGCCGTCATCCCGGCAATGAAGGCGCAGGGCAAAGGGAAGATCGTCAATATCGATTCGATCGCCGGCATACGCATGGCGTACTTCAGCAGCGTGGATTACACGGCGTCAAAGCACGCAGTGACGGGGCTGACCCAGCATCTCGCGTGGGAACTGGCGGACCTGCGCATCAACGTCAATGCCGTGTGTCCGGGCGGCATCCTTACGCCAGCGATCGAGGCCTACGCGGCACCGGAGAAGCGTGAGGCATTGATCCGGCGGACGGTACCGCTGGGCCGGTTCTGCCAGCCTTCGGAAATCGGTGAAGCAGTATCCTTCCTCGCCAGCGAGCGGGCGGACATGATCACGGGCCAGATGCTGGCAGTGGATGGCGGTACGCTCACCGGATACGGCGAGGACCTGCGTGCGGTGTTGCGTCAACGGCTTCAGGAGACACCGGGGCAGTAGTTGTCGCGCCACCGCCAGCGGTGGGCAGATGAGAGGGCCCCGGTCGATCCGACGCGGGGCACCGCTGCTTCAATAGTGGATGATGCCGAGAGTACCGCCGCCGACGGGGATGGCGTCGCCATTGATCGCCACGCTCAGCGGGGACGCAAGGAAGGTCACTACCCATGCCACCTCGCGGGCATCGACGATGCGGCCGAGGCTGGTCTTGCCTGCCGCCCAGGCCTCGGTTGCGGCATCGGTCTTCTCGGTGCGGGTTGCCCCGGGATGGACAGCCGTGACATTGATGCCCTTGGGGCCAAGTTCGTCCGCCAGGTTCTTGGTGATGGCCGCCACGCCAACGTTGCGCAGTGTGGCAACGGGCCTGCCCGTGTGGTAGATCGCCAGTCCGCCGATATTGATGATGCGGCCCCAGCCGTTTGCGGCAAGATGCGGGGCAAGTGCACGCGCAGTACGGAGATAGCCGATAACCTTGATGTCAATGTCTTCCAGCGCTTCTGCATCGACGATCTGGTCAAGTTGCGTGGCTGGCGAGATGCCGCCGGGCATCGCAGCGGCATTGACAAGGATATCGATGCCGCCGAGCGCGGCAATTGCCTGTTCCACCATGGCGTCAACCGATGCCTTGCTGGCGGTATCGACCGTTAGCGGCACGATACGACGACCGGTCAGGGTCGCGAGTTCGGCAGCGGTTGCCGCCAATGCTTCCTGTCCGCGCGAGGCCAGCACCACGTCGACGCCTTCCTGTGCAAGCTGCAGCGCAATCGCCTTGCCGATGCCCCGGCTGCCGCCCGTCACGATCGCGCGCTTTCCCTTTAAACCCAGATCCATGGTCTCTCCTCTTTCCGCCCGGCATCCTGGCCATCGTGACGCGAGCACGGGCCAGGTGATTGATCGATTTGTGATCCCGCGCGCGGCGAATCACCGCGCGCGGTTGCCAGCGTTAAGGTACCAGAACCGTGGCGCCGCTGCTGCGGCTGGATTTGGGCGCGCGGTGCTGCCTGGCGGCTTATGCGACGCGCAGCGGCAGGTTCCGGACACCGGCCTGGCGGTTAGGCGCCATGCCGTTTGCGGCCAGCGTTTCGTCGACGCTGTCGTACCACGTGCCGATGCGGTAGATCCGGCGTGCTTCCTTGCCAGAGGCGATCTCGCGGCCCAGTTCATTTGCCACGCGCACGCATTGCTCGATCTGCTGGACCGAGGTCATGCGATCACCGTGCTGGTCGATGATGGTGTCCTCGATACCGCAGCGCGGGTGCAGACCCATGGACATCGCCATCATGTTGAACGGCAGCACGTTCTTCAGCAGCGACTCGGCGGTCAGCGTGCAGCCGTCCGGAGCGCGGTGGATGAAGTTGAAGAAGTTGAACGGGTTGGGGCCGTCGAAGCCGCCGCCAATGCCGATCCACGTCAGGTTCAGCGGGCCCTTGTACTTGCCGGCACGCACCAGGCGATCCAGCGTTTCCATCGCGTGGATGCCGGTGAGCTGGAAGTGCGGCTGCACGCCCGAAGCAGTCAGGCGGCGCAGGTGCTCTTCGAGCCAGCCCGGGCCTGCCGGCACGGTCATCTCGCGATACGCTGCAATGAACGCCGGATTGGACAGCGAGGTACCTTCCGTGTATTCGGGGTACAGCAGCTCCATGATGTTCATCTGCGTGGTGTTGATCGCCACGGTCACCTGGTCAGGCGTCGGCTCCAGATCGGCCAGCATGTGGCGCGTATCGTCAGACAGCCACTTGGCGGCCTGGCCTTCGTTTTCCGGTGCGAACGAGATCGAGCCGCCCACCTGGATGATCATGTCGGGCACGGCGGCGCGCACGCCGGCGATCAGCTCGTTGAACTTCGACAGGCGCTTCGAGCCCTTGCCGTCCAGTTCACGCACATGCAGGTGCAGCACCGTGGCGCCAGCGTTGTAGCAGTCGACGGCCTTCTGGATCTGCTCTTCCATCGTCACGGGGATGTCTTCCGGGAAGTCCTCCGGCATCCACTCGGGGCCGTACGGCGCCGCCGTGATGACAACCTTGTCCATGTTCTCGGGGTGCAGCGAGTCGTCGAGAAATTGCATGTTCTCCTCCTGATGGTGAGTCGATGGTGAGTCGCACGCATCGGATTGCGCACGTTCGACCCATATTAGGGTTGTGCCGGATGACACGCCCCCTCCACCACGGAGGGGGAGGGGTGGGGCCGATTGTCAGGCAGCGCGGCGATGTGCCTATAATGCGGCACCCACTTTTTAGCCAGGCATGTCGCCCGACTGACGAGGCGCAGTCACGAACCTGGCATTGCATTGCACGCGATTGCGCATGCACGCCAGGGCTGGCACCACCTCCAAGCCAATCGGGACCGGCCAGATGACTTCCTCGAGCCGCGGCACAGTCGCCGTGTATTCCGAGCTTGCACTCAAGACCATGCCGCCGCGCGCGCCGCGGCACCTGCTGTCGCGTCCGCGGCTCAATATCAACAGCGATGCGCTGCGCGACCGGCCAGTGATCGTGGTGCAGGGGCCGCCGGGTTTCGGCAAGACACTGCTGCTTGCGCAATGGCGCCGTGAACTCCTGGCGCGCGGCGCCGCCGTTGCATGGGTGTCGGCGGACGCCCACGACGATCCGCAGCGTTTCCTGCATGGGCTTGTGCTTGCAGTGCGCATGGGGTGCGGCAGACCCGGCTTTGGGCGCACGCTTCTGGAAAGCGCGGCTGCGGCACCGGGAGGTACCGAAGGCTTGACGGCCTGGCTCGCTGAAGTCGCGCAGTCCTCGCTGGATCTTGTGCTGATCGTCGACGAAGCTGAACGCCTATCACCGGCAGGGGTGTCGGCCTTGCTCTATCTGCTGCACAACCCGCCTTCGAATCTCCAGATCGTGGTGGCCGCGCGCAGCGGGTTCAGCGAGGCTGTCCTCGACCTGACCGCATATGGCCAGTGCGCCAGCGTTGGCGCGGAATCGCTGCGGTTTCAACTGGAAGAAACGATTGCCCTCGTGCGAAGCCGCTTCGGCGACCGCGTGGGCACCGACAGCTGTGCACGCCTGCACGAGATGACCGACGGTTGGCCGCTGGGGTTGCAGCTAGTCCTGGCAGCCATGGAACGCGGTGCGGACCCGCGCAGCGTTGTCGATGCCATGTCTGCCCGTCTGGTTGACGAGGGGGAGCCGCTTGTCGGTGGACTGCTCGCCAATCTCGCGGAAGAGGACGCGGCCTTCCTGACGCGTATCGCATTGGTGGATCACGTTCACCCGGACCTGTGCCGTGCCCTGACTGGTCTGGAGCAAGCGCCCGGGCAACTGGCGCGGTTGATTCGCGAAACGCCGATCTTCGTGGCCAGCGATGGCAGTGACTGGTGCCGGCTGCACACGCTGGCACGCAGCGCGCTACAGGCGCGCCTCACCGAATTGCCCGGTGAGGTACAGAACGAACTGCATGCTCGCGCGATGAAGTGGTTTGCCGCACACGGCATGACCGAGGAGGCCGCGCGCCACGCACATGCGGCGGGCCAGCACGAGCTTGCCTTCGACCTGGCGGGGCGGTCGCTTTACGATGCCGTGATGCAGGGGCGGCTCGGTATCGTTCTCGAATGGCTGGACCGGCTCCCCGATGCGGAACTGGATCGGTATCCTGGCCTGCGTCTGGCGGCTGCGTGGGTGCTGGCACTTGGTGAGCGGCATGACGAGGCCGAATCTCTGGTGGCGCATATGCTCGAAGGGGCGGATATCGATACTGCCCTGCGCTATGAGTGCGCGCTGATCCTGAGCATCGCGGCCTATTATGCGGACCGGCCTGATCGCTGCCTTGCACTGCTGGAACCGTGGCACCAGCCGCCTGCGCTGCACGAACCGCGGCTGGCACAGATGCACGCCAACCGCATGGCGATATCGGCAATCCTGCAGGGGCAAACCGGCAACGCACGGCGTCATCTTCAACTCGCGCCGCGCGGCGACCTTGGCAATGGCCATCGTTACGCCGCGCGCTGGGGTGAGTTCGTTGCGGGATTGAGCTATCTGCGGGAAGGGCAGGTGATGCTGGGCGAGGAGGTGCTGCGGCCGGCCTTGACGAGCGCGGAAGCGGATCTCGGCCGCCGTCATCCACTGGTCTGCATGCTGGCGTCGCTGCTGGCCGTGGCAGTGTACGAGCGCGACCAGATCGACGAAGCGGCTGCGCTGCTCGCCAACCGGCTCGACGTGCTGGAACGGTCCGGCACCTCCGAGACCTCGTTGCTGGCATACCTGACCGCTGCATGCGTGGCAGCGGCACAGGGCGTCGAACATCGCGCTCTCGATCTGCTCGAGGCCTTGTACGCCCTGGGTATTGCACGCCGGGCTCCGCGGCTTTGCATCGCAAGCCTCGCGGATCAGGTGCGCTTGCATGCCGGGCATTTCCGTGCGGAAACGTGTCGCGTGTTGATCGCTCGCCTCGACGAACTCGTCGCACTGGTCGAAAAGGACCACGGCCCGCTCTGGCGCCGCGATGTGGCGTTGCTGCAAGCCATGGCACACGCCAATGCCGCGATAGCGGCCCAGGACTGGCAAGCCGCCGCCAGCGCCCTGCAACGCGCTGCACCGTTGGCCGAAGCCATGAAGCTCGGACGCCGGCACATAGAGATCATGGCGCTGAAGGCGTTCGTGCGTCATCGCAATGGCGAGGACAGCGGCGGATTGTTGCAGGAAGCGATGAACCTGGCGCAGACCTATGGCCTCGTTCGCACGATCGTCGATGCGCATCCGGCACTGGCGGACTGGGCCAGGCGTCTGGCGGAGCAGGGCGCCGCTGCGCCGGAACCCGGCCATGCGGTGCCGGTTGCACGCGTACGCCCCGGACCGGCACGCCCGGTGGCGGAGCCGCATGCTGTTGCGAGCATGGTCCTGACGCCCAAGGAGCGCGAAGTTCTCGAACTACTCGCGCGCAGTCTTTCCAACAAGGAGATCGCTCAGGCTATTGGCGTGGGCGAAGTCACGGCCAAGTGGCATGTCAAGAACCTGTTCGGGAAACTTGGTGCCGGCACGCGCAAGCATGCTGTGCGGCGCGCTCAACTACTGGGGCTGCTGGAAGGTGTCGATTAGTGGCGTTACACGTGCCCCCTCCGCCGCGCAGGGGGCGCGGCTGGTCGCGCTATCACGATAATCGGAGCTGTGCAAAGGCGCAGCGCTGCCGGCGCGATGACGGGGTTCGCCCGTGAATGACGTGAGTGGGATCCACATGACAATGAAACGCAGACTCTATCGTGGGCGCGACGTGCGGCGTGCCCAGAACATTGCCGAGTTGCGCGCCATGGCGGCAGCGCGCTTGCCCAACTTCTGTCTGGAATACCTCGAGGGTGGCGCGGACGACGAACTGACGTTGCGCCGCAATCGCGCGAGCTTTGATGCGATTGCCTTCACACCGCGGACGCTGGTCGATGTTTCGGCGCGTGATTCCGGGTGCACGCTGTTTGGCGAGCGGATCTCCATGCCTGCGGTCATTGCGCCGACGGGCTTCAACGGACTGCTTACACATGAGGGCGACCTGGCGCTTGCACACGCCGCGCGTGAAGCCGGGATTCCCATGTGCCAGAGCATGGTGTCGACAGTCGCGCTGGAGCGTATTGCCGAGACCGGCGTGCGGCACTGGATGCAGATCTATCCGTTCAAGGATCGGGAGAACCTGGCCGGTGTCGTCCGGCGTGCCGAGGCTGCCGGGTCCGAAGCCATCGTGGTGACCACGGATGTTCCCGTGCTGGGAAACCGGGAGTGGGACAGGCGCAACTATCGCGCACCGATGAAGCTTGATCTGGCCAACCTGATCGACCTCGCCATGCGGCCGAACTGGTGGTGGGATGTGCTTGTGCCGCATGGCATGCCGCGCTTCCGGAATCTCGGCGATGTTCTTCCGCCGGGCCGGGACGACGCCCGCAATGCGGCAACGTTCCTGTCGAAGCAGATGGACCCTTCGCTGAATTGGGAGGATGTTCAGTGGCTGCGCGGCCTGTGGCCACGCAAGCTCATCATCAAGGGCATCCTGCGGCCCGACGATGCGCTACGGGCCAAGGCGCTGGGCGTCGATGCCCTGATCATTACCAACCACGGCGGCCGCCAGCTGGACAGCTGTGTTGCGCCGATCGAGGTGCTTCCCGCAATCCGTTCGGCGGTGGGGCCCGAGATGACGCTGATCGTCGATAGCGGCCTGCGGCGCGGCAGCGATTTCGTCAAGGCCCGTGCGATGGGGGCCGATGCGGCAATGTCGGGGCGCGCCACGCTATATGGCCTGGCGGCAGGCGGCAAGGATGGTGTCACGCACGCGCTGGCGATTCTGCGCGCAGAGATCGATCGCACACTCGGTTTGCTTGGCTGCCCCGTGCTGACGGACGTGTCATCGGACTGGGTCAGCTCGCAAGGCGGTATGCACCATGCCACGCCGGCACTTCAGGGCGTGGAATGCTGACGGCGCCATGCCGATACGCTGCAGCCGTAGCGTGTGGAGAACCAGCGTGAAAAGGCACTGAGCGAAGAGAAACCCAGCAGGACCGCAACGTCCGACAGCGGGCGTTCGCCATTGCCGACGTATCGCGATACGAGGTCCACCCTGACGCCATCGACAATGGAAAGGTAGGTCTGCCCATGGCAAACCAGATGGCGATGCATGGTCTTGCGGTCGATGCCAAGCTGGCGGGCAACCTGCTCGGCACCGCAATTGCCTGTTGGCAATAGCGCGAAGACCTGCTTCCTTACTTTCCCCGGCATGGTGGAATCGGACTGCGCCAGCTTGGTATCCAGGAACTGGCGCGCATGGTGGGCCAGCGCAGCATCGTGACCGGGACTTGCCACGTCAAGGTCCGCAGCGTCCATCAGGATGCCATCGAACTCCTGGTGGAAACGGATCTGCACGCCGAACAGGCGCCGATGGGTTGTCATGCTCGCTGGCGGGCCATGGCGGAAGCAGATGCAGCGCGGCCTCCATGTCGTCCCGGACAGCATCTTGCAGAGCCGGAACCAGAGGCAAATGATGAATTCCGTCGATTGCCGCGTGGACCCCGGGACGCTCATGAGGAACTCGAGCCTGACGGCCGCAGTGTCCCCGACCTCCTCGATGCGCAGGTCCAGCGCTTCAGTCAGCAAGTGCTGATAACGCGCCAGCGCTTCCAGCGCTTTGCGCAGCGTGGCCCCCTCGCGCATCACCGTCCACAGCGGCCCGAGACTGGTCAACTGACGGGCTTCCGCCACGCGC
Source organism: Cupriavidus sp. BIS7 (assembly GCF_000292345.1). GTDB lineage: Bacteria > Pseudomonadota > Gammaproteobacteria > Burkholderiales > Burkholderiaceae > Cupriavidus. Next base: position 64,739 of record NZ_ALOU01000075.1, on the reverse strand, counting down.
AACCCAAGATCCTCAACGCCGCCAAGCTGCGCTGAATCCTCCAGCAGCTGCATGACAGACTTCGCGGGAACCCGGATATCGGGGTCCACCAGGGCTCTCGGGCTGATACCGACATGACGCAATAGCCAGTGGGGGTCCAGGCCCACCTGGCGGGCCACTTCGACAAACTCGGTCAGGTTCACTTGCTGCAATGGCGTCGACATAGGAGTTCCCCGGGGTGCCCCAAAATGTAAAGTGCGTGCCCCACATTGTCAACGCGCCCGGTGCCGCGTCTTCAATACTTTGTTTCGACCTTCATCCCATCCCTTGACGGAGTCGCCATGCAAGTCGAGCAAATTACCTGTTCCATCGGCGCCGAACTGGTCGGCGTCAGCCTTGCCGATGCCATCCACGATGATGGCGTATTCGCCGCGATCTCCGAGGCGCTGCTCAAGCACCGTGTACTGTTCCTGCGCGGCCAGGACATCACGGCCGCCGAGCACGTGGCCTTTGCGCGCCGCTTTGGCGAGCTGGAGGATCATCCGGTGGCGGGCAGCGACCCCGAGCATCCGGGGCTGGTCCGCATTTACAAGAGTCCCGACCAACCCACGCCACGCTACGAAAATGCCTGGCATACGGATGCCACCTGGCGCGAGGCCCCACCGCGCATCAGCATCTTGCGTTGCCGCGAATGCCCGCCAGTCGGTGGCGACACGATGTGGGCCAACATGGTGCTGGCGTACGAGAATCTTCCGCAGCACATCAAAGACGAGATTGCCGACCTGCGCGCACGCCACAGCATCGAGGCAACTTTCGGCGCGGCCATGCCGATCGAAAAGCGCCTTGCGCTGAAGGCACAATTTCCGGACGCCGAGCATCCGGTCGTCCGGACCCATCCCGAGACCGGGGAGAAGGTGCTGTTCGTGAACGGTTTCACCACGCACTTCACGAATTTCCACACGCAGGCGCGCATTCGCTTCGGTCAGGATTTCAACCTGGGAGGGTCTGACCTGCTGCGCTACCTGATCACCCAGGCCTACATTCCCGAACATCAGGTGCGCTGGCGCTGGAGCAAGGACAGCGTGGCGATCTGGGACAACCGTTCCAGCCAGCACTACGCGGTGATGGACTACCCGGCATGCCATCGCAGGATGGATCGCGCCACGGTGATGGGAGACCGCCCATTCTGAGCGGCAGGACAACACATTGCTACGCAAAGCGAGAATGACAATGACCCAAATTGATCCAGAACTGCTCAAGGGCAAGGTAGCCGTCATCACCGGTGCGGGCCGGGGCATCGGACGCACCATCGCGCTTGCCTACGCCAGCGCCGGAGCGGCAGTGGTATGCAGCGCCCGTGGCGAAGCAGACATCGCGCAGACCGTCGCGCTGATCCGCGAAGCAGGTGGCCAGGCAATCGCCCACGCGGCCGACGTGGCTGACTATGCGGAGATGTCTGCGCTGTTCCAGCGCGCCAGTGACGAGTTCGGCGGCGTCGACATCGTGGTGGCAAGTGCCGGTGTTGCGCTTGAGCAGCGACGGATCGCGGATGGCGATCCCGAGCTCTGGCGCAAGACCATCGATATCAACCTGACAGGTGCCTACCACACCGCGCATGCCGCCATTGCGCACCTGCGCCGGCGTGGCGCGGGCAAGATCATCATGATCGGTTCCGGCCAACGCAAGCGTCCCAACCCGGGGTTCTCGGCGTATTCGTGCTCCAAGATCGGGCTGTGGATGCTCACCCAGTCGCTGGCAACGGAACTGCAGGAAGACAACATCAGCGTCAATGAACTGATTCCGGGGCCGGTCAGGACGGACATGACGCGCGACGTTGCCGTGCCTCCGGGTGAGTGGTTCAAGGAACCCGCAGACGTGGTACCGCTCGCACTGTTCCTGGCCAGCATGCCCGACTTCGGCCCAAGCGCGCAGAGCTATAGCCTGATGCGCCGCGCCTGAACCCGGACGACGGCCGCCTACATTTCAACCTGCGCGCTCGATAGCAATTCGTAGGTGAGGCGGATATGTGCCTCCAGCGCGAGCGCGGCGCGCGCTTCCTGGCGCGCTACGGCAGCCTCGAAGATCGACGCATGTTCCTCATGCACGTTCCGGGAGGCGGATTGGTTCGTCCCGAGACGGATGGCGACGTGCCGATAGCGCTCCCCGTGTCGGTAAAGCAGCTTCAGCAGATACTGGCTCCATGGCGAGCGGTGCGCCGCGATCAGGGCTTCGTGAAAGCACCGGTTGGCCTGCTCCCAGCCGACCGGGTCCGCCGAAGGGCCGCGGGCTTCCAGGGCGCTGAGGTTGTCGAACGCCGCGCGCAACTGCGCTTCCCATTGTGTATCGCCGTAGCGAATGGACAGGCGAAGCGCCTCGGTTTCCAACCGCACCCGCGTGTCAGTGAGGTCCTGCAGGTCGTCCAGCGAGATGGCCGTGACCCGGTATCCCCGCTGGCCTTCAACGGTCACCAGGGCATCGGATACAAGCAGCGCCAGCGACTCTCGCAACGTGCCGGCACCCACCTGATAGCGATCCTTGAGGTGCTCGACTCGCAGGCGCTCGCCGGGGCGGATGCGTCCCTGCACGATGTCCTGCCGCAACTGGAGATAGGCACGCTCGCACAGCGTGCGCGGCTCGGCGGGCTCGGGAGGCGGGTCGTCTGTCACGCTGTCGCGAGCGATGCGGCTTTTGGCGGGGGTCATTCTTCGCTGCCTTTGTCTTCGTGGCGCTTGAGGCGATAGGCCAACTGCGGACGGGTCAGGCCGAGTTGCCGTGCCGCGCCTGACAGGTTGCCGCCGGCGCGTTCGACGGCAAGGTCGAGAAGCTGGCTCTCCAGCGATTCCAGGCTGAGCCCGCTATCGAGAATGCGCGCGCAGAGAGCCTGCTCGCTGTCCGCCCGCACCGGCGCCAGCCGGCCTCTCGCGCTTACCGTTGCCTGTATTCCGGGTGGCTGGTGCGGAAAAAAATGTTCCAGTTCGATGCTTCCACCTTGCGGCGCAAGGATGACGCCGCGCTCGATCAGGTTCTCGAGTTCTCGCACGTTGCCGGGCCAATCGTGGTGCACGAGCGCCTGCATCGCGCGTTCGCTGATCCCGGAAAGGCGCTTCTGGTGGAGCGCGCTGAAGCGCGCCAGCAGGTGGTTTGCCAGTGGCTCGATATCGGTCGTCCGCTCGCGCAGCGGCGGAATGCAGATCGGATAGACGTTGAGCCGGTACAGCAGGTCGCGCCGGAACCGTCCCTGCGACACCGCCGCTTCAAGGTCCACATTCGTTGCCGTGACGAGCCGCACGTTGACCTTGCGCGCGGTCTCCGCGCCAAGGCGTTCGATCTCGCCGTCCTGCAGCACGCGCAGCAGCTTGGCCTGCAACGGCAAGGGCAGGTCGCCGACTTCGTCAAGGAAGAGCGTGCCGCCGTCCGCCCGCTCGAAACGGCCGCTGCGGCTGACGTGCGCGCCGGTGTAGGCGCCGCGCTCGACGCCAAACAGTTCGGCCTCGATCAGGTCGGCGGGTAGCGCTGCACAGTTGACGGCGATGAAGGGACCGGCGGCGCGGGGCGATCCCTGGTGCAAGGCACGGGCGAAGCGTTCCTTGCCCACGCCCGTCTCGCCGGTCAGCAATACGGTCACCTGCGTGGCAGCGGCGCGGTTGAGCAAGGCGTGGGCTTCCTGGAACGCGGGCGAGGCGCCGACGAGCATGCCGGCGGAGATGCCCGGCTCGCGGGCCGACTCGATGGTGGTCACCAGTGCCTGCACCTGCTCGTTGAGCGCGGCGATGGTGTCGAGAAGCGAATCGTCCTCGAAGTACTGGCGCTGTTCGGCGGCGTCAGGCCATTCGTCCACAGGCCGGCCGACGATCTGGCAGTGGTCGGCACCGCAGGCAGCACAGCATGTTTCCTTGAAGACGATGAGGCGGCCCATGAAGGCACTCGTGTAGCCGCTGGCGTATCCGAGCAGAACCCAGCAGGCGGGCGTTTCCGCAAGCCCGAAGGCTTGCCGGTGGGCATGGGCTTCCCACGAGTTGTCCCAACGGAATTCTCCGGAGAAGCGGCCGGTGGCGGCGTCGAAATCGAGCTGGACCGGTGTCACGCAAGCAGCGCCTTCAAGCATGTGCAGTTGCGGACCGACAAGGAACGCGGCGTCGAGCGAGAGGGCGCCGCGCGTCGTGCGAGCAAACTCGGCGTCGCGCCGGCCAGACGCGTATCCCATGCGCGTAAGCAGCCGGCGCGCGTGCACGGGCCCCACCGAATGGATCAGGTCCTGCCTCAAGCCGCTCAGTGCGGCGGTATGCAGAAGCACCATGCGGCGTTCGCCCAGCCAGATGGTGCCGCTCTCGGGATCGAAGCGCAGGAGGTGCCGCAGATCGGCATTCGGAGGGTAACTGAGCTTGGGTTCCACGGCGTGCGCCCCTGTGGTTAGGTGTGGGTGGAATCTCGATATTCTGCTGGATCGTGCCGGACGAGGCAAGGACCGTCCGCGCGCACTCCGGATTCGATCATTTGATGAAGCCAGGGTACGTCGACGCGTAGATCATATCGTCAAAGTCGGGCAAGGGGGTGTCGCTCGTCGCCCGGCTTCCACACAAGAGTGCCGCTTCAAGGCGGAAATCTCTCATGGTTTTCCCTGTAAATATCGAGATTTAGTGCGGTGGATCGCCGGGCTGGTACGGCTTCTGCAACACGCCTGACGCGACCGCGCCGCAACGCCAGGCCGGCCGCAGGCATCACCACTGCGAATGCGCAGGCTCGGCCGCTTCTCCGGCGGTGCCGCGCGCTTCGCTATCCCCCGAAAATGACAAGGAGACACTCGTGAGAGGCAACTACGTCCGCGTGGCCGTGGCGCTATGCGCTGCGGCGTGCGGAACACCAGCGGGAGCAACGGACGTGTTCAACCTGGAAGGCTTTGGCCCCGTTTCCCGCGCAATGGGCGGGACCGGAGCGGCCTTCGACATCGGGCCCGCGGCGATGATGGCGAATCCGGCAACACTCGGCCTGATGGCCGAGGGGAATCACATGCATCTTGGGCTCGACGTGGTGACCACCGACATCAAGGCCACCAACACGGCAACGGACGAGACGGCCCGGTCTGGCAACCACGGCAACAACAACGGGCCTTACTTTGCGCCGGAGGCCGCATTCGTCTACCGTCATGACAACATCGCGCTAGGCGCCGGCATCTTTGCGGAGGGCGGGCTCGGTACGCAATACGGGGGCAGCAGCTTCCTGTCGCGCACGTCCAATGGCGTGCAGACGGGCCTGGACCAGTTTTCCCGTTTGCTGGTGCTGCGCATTCCGTTTGCGGTGGCCTATCGGGCGACGGACAAGCTGACGCTCGGCGCCTCGCTGGATGCGGTCTGGACGTCGCTCAATCTCGGCACGCTGCTCGACGTCACGCAGATCGGCACGCTTGCCAGCCAGCGGCGCGTGTCCGGCTCGCTGGTACCCACGCTGCTTTCCGTGCCCGGCCTTTCCGGCGGGTACCTGGGCTTCTCGAACAGCGCGCCCGTCGGTGGCGGGGCCGACGCCTGGGGCATCGGCGGAAAACTGGGGCTGACCTACGACATCACGCCCGATACCCGGGTAGGGCTGGCCTACAACGCGAAAACGCGGGTGGGGGATCTCCGCGGGCAGGCGACGCTCGCGGCCGTCAGCTCTGTCGCGGGCAACATTCCGCTAAGCGGCGAGGTCAAGGTGCGGGACTTCCAGATGCCGGCGCAGTTCACGGTGGGTATCAGCCACCAGTTCAACGAGCGCCTGTCGGCCTCGGCGGACTACCAGCGGGTGTTCTGGTCCAGCGTGATGCGTGACATCAACGTCAGCTTCGTGCATGCGGGTGCGAACCTGGACCTTTCGATCCCGCAGAACTACCGCGATATCAACGTGTTCGGCCTTGGCGTGGCTTACCGCTTCGATTCGGGCTGGACGGCGCGCGGCGGGTTCCACTACGCGCAAGAGGCCATCCCGAACGGCATGCTTCTGGCCGTTGTGCCAGCGATTCCGACGACCAGCCTGACCGGCGGCGCCACCTACGCATTCGGCAAGGACGATGCCATCGACTTTGCCCTGTCGGTGGTGCTGCCAAAGACCGTGGGGAATGCCAGCCAGCCGAACACGGCGGTACCGCTTACCGTGCAGCATTCGCAGTTCAACGTCGTCGTGGCATACCGCAAGCGCTTCTAGCGGATCAAGCCCCCGGAGGAGGCAGCGCGCCGCCTTCTCCGGGGGTGCGTCCCGCGTCCCGTCAGCGCGCTTCCGGCGTAATGCCGTACTTTTGCAACCTGTATGCCAGCGTCGGGCGGCTGATGCCCAGCACACGGGCCGCGCGTGACAGATTGCCGTTGGCCTCCGCCACGGCGGCGCGCAACATGGCCACCTCCGTTTCCGCAAGACCCTGGCGGATGATGGCCCCGCTCGACGGGGGTTCCGCTTCGCTAATTTCGCTGACACTGCCAATGCTGCCGCTGCGCTTCAGCATGAACGCGGTGGTATCGATTTCCTCGCCGCTGGTGAACAGGTGGCACAGGTCGAGCGCGCCGCCGTCCTCGGCCAGGATGACCGCGCGTTCGATCATGTTCTCCAGTTCCCGCACGTTGCCGGGCCAGTCGTACGCGAACATCGCGTCCACGGCACGCTCGCGGAAGCCGGTGATGTGCTTGTCATGCTTGCGTGCCATGCGCTGGAGGAACCAGTTCATCATCAGCGGGATGTCGTCGCGCCGCTCTCGCAGCGGCGGCACCTGGATCGGGAAGACGTTGAGGCGGAAGAACAGGTCCTCGCGGAAGTGTCCGGCCTTGACGGCTTCGCGCAGGTTCACGTTCGTGGCGGCCACCACCCTGACGTCGACCTTGCGGGTGCGTGTATCGCCCACGCGCTCGATCTCGCCCTGCTGCAGCGCGCGCAGCAGCTTGCCCTGTGCCGTGAAGCTCAGCGTGCCGACCTCGTCGAGAAAGAGCGTGCCGCCGTCTGCGCGCTCGAAACGTCCGGCGCGGGACGTGGTGGCACCCGTAAAGCCGCCGCGTTCGACGCCAAACAGTTCCGATTCCATCAGGTGTTCGGGAATGGATGCGCAGTTCACCGCAACGTAGGGGCCATCGGCGCGCTTGCTCAGGCGATGCAGGTTGTTCGCGAAGACTTCCTTGCCAACCCCGCTTTCCCCCAGGAACAGCACGGTGGCGTCGGTGGGCGCCACCTTGTTGACCATGTGGCAGACGGTATTGAAGCCGGCGGAGATGCCGACCACACCGAAGCTGTTCTCCGGCGCGCTGGACAGCCGTGCCGCAATGCGGCTCGTGGCGGGCAGGGGCGCCTCGGCCTGTGGCGCCCATTTGACGAAGTCGCCGATCCGCAGGAAGCGCAGGTCGTCCTGGGCGTCTTCCCATTCTTCCACCGGCTTGCCTACCACGCGGCATTTGGCGTGCCCCATCCCGCGGCACTCCGTTTCCCTCCACAGGATGGGGCGGCCCATGAAGGCGCTGGTATAGCCGCACGCATAGCCGATCAGCATCCAGCACACCGATTCGTTGCCGATGCCGTAGCCGGCGATGTGGGCCTCCGCCTCGGAGCTGTCCACGAGATAGAAGTCGCCAAAGTAGTGGCCGCGCTGGACATCGATATCCAGCGCCACCGGCTCGCAATGCACCATGCCCTCCAGCGAGACAAGCTGCGGGCCGGCCAGGAAGTCGTCATAGGTGTTCAGGCCGGCGCGGACCTTGCGTGCCATTGCCGCGTCCCGCGTGCCAGCCTGGTAGCCGATGCGGGTGATCAAGCCGCGCGCCGTTTCCTTGCCGAGGCTTTCGATCAGTTCCTGCCGCAGGGCGCCAAGCGAACTGATATGCATCAGCATCATGCGCTGGTCGTCGAGCCAGATGCGGCCCTGCTGCGGCGCAAATCGCAGCCGCTTGGCGAGGTCGTGAATCGCCGGCACGCGGATTCCATCGGGGGACGCGCGCTTCGGGCTCTGGGCGGGGTGGTCTTGCGCCGATGAATCGGGCTTCGGTGTTCCGGGATGCCTTTTCGCCATGATTTCCTCGGTCGCGGCTGGCGCGCTTGCGGTCGCGGGAGCGCGCTGCCCCGCAGCGTGCGGACCAGTCCGGCGACTGGCGTCCACCGGCCCGCGCAGGCCATCCAGTGCCTGATAGAAGGAGCTTATCCCCAACTTCCAGATATGGCGATTGGTAATAGCACGCGACATGGTTGTTCCGGCGATGCGGTGATCCGGCGTCGTGGCTGTGCGGTGTGCGCCTCAACGGAGACGTGGCCGGACTAGACAAAGCGGTCGAAACGGATCTGCCCGAACGGCACCTGGTGCTTGTGCATCAGCAGCGCCTGCACGGCTTCGATCATCGGGGGCGGGCCCGCGAAATAGAAGTCGTAGCCGTCGAGCGGACCCGCCAGCGTGCGCTCGACTTCGTCGTGCACGAATCCTGCCGGTCCCGTCCAGGTGCTTTCGGGCGCCGACAGTACCACCGACAGCGCCAGGCGCTGGTCTTCGGCGAGTGCCTCCAGCGCGTCGACGGCACCGAGGTCGGCCTGCCCGCGCGCACCATAAAAGAAGTGCACACGGCGCGAACCGCCGCCGGCGAGCGCTCCGCGCGCAACCGACAGCATGGGCGCCAGGCCCGAGCCGCCGGCAATGCAGACGATATCGCGGGGGCTGTCATCGCGCAGGTATGCGTGGCCGTACGGTCCGTCGAATGCGATGCTTTCGCCGATTCCGACCTGGTCGAACAGCGCACTGCTGCCGGACCCGCCCGGCACGCGGCGGATTACGAACTTCCAGATGCCTTCCGCGTTGGGCAGGTTGGCCATCGAATAGGCACGCGCGCCCGGTGCATGGGGCGGGTAGAGCAGCGCGTACTGGCCGGGCCGGAAGTCTGCCGCGCCCGGTATCTGGAACGTGAATTCGCTCATGTCAGGCGTCAGCGCATGGCGTGCCAGCAGTGTCGCCGCCTGCCGATGCGCCCGGACTGCCGGGCGATACGACTCATCGCAGCGCACGCGTATCGTGCAGTCGCTTAGCGGCCGCGACTGGCAGGCAAGGTGCTTGCCGCGCTTGCGGTCACGCTCGGACAGGCCGGGCGCCTCAGGCCAGACGGATTCCATGAGCCCGTCCACAAGGTCGAAGCGGCACGCGCCGCAGCCGCCCACGCTGCACTCGTGCGGCAGGGCCATGCCAGCCCGCAGGGCGCCGCGCAGCAGCGAGTCTTCTTCCGCGGCGACGGTGAACGCCGCGCCGCCTTCGATCGATATCTGGTATTTCATGGGGTTCCGATGGTGGCTGTTGAGTCGAATCGCCCGGCTCGTCCTGCGTTACAGGCTCGTCAGGCCGATGCCGTCCCAGTAGTCGCGCAGGGCCGCGCAGGCGCGCGCCTTTGCGTTCGGCGCGTCGGGCAACGCCGCGCAGTAGGCACCGATCGCATCGTCCGCAAGCTGCGCCCAACGGGCGATCGCGCCGGCCAGCACGTCACGGTTGCCCGGCGTCTCCAGGGCCATGCGGACGAGCGCGCCGGCCCAGCGGCGGTGCCGCTGGGCGTCGGCAAGCTGCGCGTCAGTCAGCAGGCCGAGCAGGGTGTCGCCGTTGTGGCGCGCCGCCTCGCCGAGCCCGCGCAGGACGGCTTCCTCCATCGCCGGCCGCAATACCAGGCTGAACGCGACGAAGCATTCTGCCCAGTCCCATGCCACGAGCGCGTGTTCGGCCAGCTTGCGCCAGCCCTGCCACGCCGGGTCCTGCTCCCAGTACCTGCGTTCGTCGGTGCCAAAGCCCACGTCGCCGAAGGTCTGGGACAGCTCGCGCGTGCGATACGCGGTGTGGGTGAGCCACCGCAGCGAGTCGGCGGTCTGGTAGGCGGCGCAGTTCGAGATGGTGGACGCGGGCGCCATCTGCGTCAGGTAGGCCGATCCCATCTGCAGTGCGTGGAACAGGTAGCGCGCCGGGGTGTACAGCCGCGCCAGCGTGCCGGCCCAGGCGTGCTCCAGCATGGCGTCGTGGCCGCGTTCGGAGAACTGGTCGAGCAGGCCGGATACATAGGTTTCCTGGCCGTCCTGCAGCATGTTGTAGGTGCGGTAGACCAGTTCGTCCGGATCGCGGAACGCGTTCCAGTCGGCGTGAGCCAGCGGCGAGGCGTTGCGGTAACGCTTGAACCACTGCGCCATCTCGAAGTTCGGATCGAGTTCGAACGGCGCGTCGGGGTTGTCGGTCGTGTAGTGCAGGTTCGTCGAGACGATCTCGTACTCGCTTGGCTTGCGCCGGCGCGCGGCCAGGTGGCTCCAGGTCTTCAGCGGCTTGAGGACGTCGGGTTGCGTGGTCATGCTCGTCTCCGGTTACAGCGTCTTTTCGTAATAGAAGCGGACGTAGTCGTCCGTGGTCTCGATGCGGCCCGCGAACGAGCTGAGGTTGACCTCCAGTTCGGACATCCTGAACGGGCGGCCCAGCGCATCTTCCAGCGTGGCCCGGCGCAGGATCAGCTCGCCGTCGGTGTCGATGCGCACGTATGCGAGCTTGTCGTCGACGCGGATGTTCTTCCCCGGGTTGTCTTCGCGCGCGGCCTCGATGACGCCGTCGGTGATGCTGCTGGCGCGCAGCACGGGGCCGACGCGGTTGTTTCGGTACGCCTCGGCGGTGTTGTGGTCCATGCTCATGGTCGATTCCTGTGCAATATCAGCAGTTGGAGAACAGTGGTTCGACGCCCTCGACGGCGATGAGGATGTCATCGCCATCGACCTTGACGGCATACTCGGCAAGCCGGCATCCGCCGGGGTTGATGCCCTTGCCCGTGTTGGCATCGAAGGTCCACTGGTGGGCGCGGCACATCAGTACGCGCCCGTCGAACTTTCCCTCTGCAAGCGGAATGTCCTGGTGCGGACAGATGCCCTGGAACGCGCGTGGCGCGCCGCCTTCGGGGCGGACGAGCACGATGACGTGGCCGTCCACCTCCACCTCGGCCATGTCGCCTTCCCACAGCTCGTCGAGCGTGGAGACTTTCTGGAAATTCATGGTGACCTCATGCATCGCAAAAGATGAATTCGAGCGACTCCATTGGCTTGATATCGGTGTCGCCTAGCCGCGCGTCGCGGGGGTAGAACTGGTCGCTGCCCTGGCGGCGCACCCGTACGACCTTGCCGGGCCGGGGCGCCACGCGGCGCCCGACTGAATGGTGCGCGGCGGCCGCCGCTACCTCGTCCATCGAGTTCTCCGTATCAACGGCGACGAGCTGCAGCACGAAGTCGTACTGAAAATTCGAAATCACTGGAAACAGTGCCATGTCATCCTCCATCGGGTTGCCGCGTCAGGCGGCCTTGATCTGTTCGCGCTGGCGGCGGTAGGCCTCTACCCACGCGTACTGGTGCGCGTCGTCGCCAATCTCGCCGGGGGCGAGGTTCATGTACCGGAGCGCGCCTCCCAGGTCGGGCGGCTGGATATGCCCGGCGAGGAAACGGTCGACCAGGGTGAGGTGGTCGCGGTAGCGCACCGGGTCCTGCTGGAAGACCCAGCGGTCGATCTCGGAATTGAAGTGGTACGTGCGGCCGTTGTAGTCGAGCGGATAGTCCCTGACGTTCCAGCCGTTGCCGGGCACCGCGCAGATTGGCAACTGGCTCATGTTGCAGACGATGGGCAGGGTCTCGGGGACGGTCAGTTCCTTCCGGCCCGCAAGCAGGTTGTCGATGATGACGTCCCAGGCCTTGCCGAACGTGTCGTTCCAGCCGGGATACTTTTCCTCGAGCCAGTCGCGGCAGTCCGGCGTCATGCCGGCGGCCGGGTTCCACCAGACGGTCGGCCGCCAGAACCAGATGCCCATCTGGTAGGCATGGTGCTGGTAGTCGAACTCATTGATCATCTGGTCCCAGTACCAGGGCAGGTCCAGGCCAAGGTCGATCAGCGTGCGCTCGAACTGGCCGACGATCCATTCCGTCATGAACTCCTTGAATGACTCCTTGCGATGCTGCAGCGGCGTGGCGTAGTCCATCGACGTGCCGGTCAGCAGGGAGAACAGGCGCCATGCGCGGGCAATGGCCACGTCCACAAGCTGCTGCGCCTGCTCCTTGCGCCCGTTGGCAATCAGGATCTGCAGTGCCGGGCCGCCGATCTGCGCGTGCCGCGACTCGTCTGTCTGGATGCTCGAGATCAGGCTGGCGAAGGTGAAGTCGCCGGCTTCCGCCGCATCGGCTGCCAGGCCGAGGAACTGCATGTTGGTGAATCCCGTTTCGAACGCAAACGTCAGCATCACGGCGATCTCGATGGCGCTGCGCGACATGAACAGGTCGTCGAAGGTGCTGCGCGCGGCAATCGCGCCCCATTCGTTCGTGTGATAGGCCTTGTGCGCCCAGTCGAACTGCCGGTCCTTCTGGCAGTAGTCGTGCGGAAAATAGAGCTGCAACTGCCCGTGGCGGTTCTCGTCGAGCATGCCGAACGTCGCCATGTTGCGCATGCCCGGCGCGCGGCCGAAGCGGGCCATGCGTGCCTCGGCGCTCATCGCCGCGTATTCGCCGAGCGCGATGGCGCCGTAATGCGCCTTCAGGATCGACAGCCAGCCGGGATCGGCGTCCTCGAACATGCGGCTGCGCTCCAGCGCGGCCTTCACGGAGTAGGCGCCGGCGTCCTTCTCGCGCTGAATGCGGACGTACTCGGGATACGACGTCTTGTAGGGCTCGTCATAGGTTTCCCAGACTTCCATGGGCACGCCTTGCGCCCCTGCCATGACCTCCGGGAAAAGGTCGGATTCGGCGACGTACGTCGGCGTCCAGTTCGTTGTGCGGGCAATGTCGTACCACGCTGCGCGTTCCAAAAGCGCCATGGGATATCTCCTTGGTGGATGTCATGTCTTTCTTGATTTGCAGTCCCGGTTGCGACAGTCCGCAGACCCCGGGGCGCTTTCTCTTTCGCAAATGCAATGCCAGCGGGCATGGCTGTGCAGCGGTGCTGCATTGCAAAACCGTTGGAGCGCAAGGGATGGCGGGGTACTCCACCGCGCTTGGAGGCCCGAACCTGTGCGCCGCAAAAACGGACGGGCACTCATGGATTTCAGTTTTTGATGAGATGCGGGCCCTCTTCGCGCGGCGGCGAGTTTCATCAATTGATAAGAATCTCGAGAATCTAGCGAGTAGCCGATTTCGCACGATTAGCCAGGGAATCGATCATTTGATGAAGGCGCCCCGAATCGACTCAACCAAATCATCAAATTCCCACCATTAGCGGCCCTTTAGGCGCACAGCGTCCCTTCGGGAAAGGTGCTCTTCCGATCTCGTGCACCCCGCGCTCAGTAGGGGTTTTCCCTGCAAATATCGAGATTTATGCGGATCAAACAGTCGGCTGGCACAGCTTCTGCAAAGACCGGCTGTCACCGCGACACATCGCAGTGGCCAGCGCAGATTCACCGACCACGGACCACGGACCACGGACCACGGACCACGGACCACGGACCACGGACCACGGACCACGGACCACCAAGAGGACATGCCCATGACTTCCCCCTCCGCCACAACCGGCGACGCACTGCCAGATGTCGATGTCACGCGCAAGTTCGTGAGCCGCGTCGAGCGCCATGCCGATGGGCTGGTGAGCTTCGAGTTCGCCATCGGCTGGCCGGAGTTGAGCGTGGACCTGCTGCTGCCGGAGCCGGCCTTCATGGCCTTCTGCGACCGGCATCAGGTGACAAGGCTGGAAACCTGAGGCGGCACAGACCACCGAAGCCCCATTTCATAAAAGCACCAGGAGACATCCGCATGAATATCGATCTGCAGACCCGCGAGATCACGCCGTTGCGGCAGACGTTCGCGCACGTTGCACGACTTGTTGGCGAAGGCAAGGCCGCAACGCGCTACCAGGAGGCCACCTATGGCGGGCAGCCCATGGCCAACTTCCACTATCGCCCGACGTGGGACCCGGCGCATGAGCTGTTCGACGCCAGCCGCAGCCGCATCCGTCTGGCCGACTGGCAGGCCCTGAAGGACCCGCGCCAGTTCTACTACGCCACGTGGACGATGACCCGCGCGCGCCAGCAGGAGGCGGTGGAGGCCAACTTCCAGTTCGTGGAGTCACGCGGGCTGGCCGCTTCGATGAGCGATGCGCTGCGCACGCGGTTGCTGGAGGTGCTGCTGCCGCTGCGTCACGTGGCCTGGGGCGCGAACATGAATAACGCCGCGATCTGCGCCTATGGCTACGGCACGGCGTTCACTGCGCCGGCGATGTTCCATGCGATGGATCACCTGGGCATCGCGCAACTGATCACGCGCCTGGCGCTGGCACTGGACGAACCCGACGTGCTGGATGCTGGCAAGCGCGCCTGGCTCGACGATGCGTGCTGGCAGGACCTGCGCCGCTATGTAGAGGACACCTTCGTCCTGCAGGACCCGGTGGAGCTGTTCGTCGCGCAGAACCTTGCGCTCGATGGCCTGCTGTACCCGCTGGTCTACGGTCATTACGTGGACGACCACCTCACGCTGCATGGCGGTACGGCGGCGGCCATGCTGACCAGCTTCATGCCCGAGTGGCACGACGAAACCACGCGCTGGGTAGACGCCGTCGTGAAGACGATGGTCGCGGCAACCGAGCCTGAGGCCGCCGCGAACCGCGAACTGCTGACGCAGTGGTTCCGACACTGGGTAGCCCGCGCCACGCAGGCCATGGCGCCGATTGCCGAACTGGCGCTTGGTGAGCACGGTGCTGCCGCGCTGGGCGAGGTTTCCGCCGCGCTCGATGCACGCGCCGCGAAGCTCGGCCTCGCGCTCTGACCCGTCACACGTCCGGACTTCTTGCAGAGGAACAACCATGTCCCAGGTTTTTATCGCCTTCCAGGCCAATGAGGAATCGCGTCCCGTCGTCGAAGCGATCGTGACTGACAACCCCGAGGCGGTGGTCAGCTATCCCACGGGGCTCGTCAAGATCGATGCCCCCGGCAGGCTCACTATCCGTCGCGAAACCATCGAGGAACAGACCGGCCGGCCCTTCGACCTGCAGCAGCTACACGTGAACCTGGTCACGCTGTCGGGCCAGATCGACGAAGACGACGACCAGCTCACATTGAGCTGGAACCACTGAACGCCGCTGGACGCACAGCACCGCACATACCGACAAGAGGAGACACACCATGGATACCCGCGTTGCCAAGAAGAAGCTTGGCCTGAAGGAACGGTACGCCGCCATGACCCGCGGCCTGGGCTGGGAGACCACGTACCAGCCGATGGACAAGGTCTTTCCCTACGACACCTATGAAGGCATCAAGATCCACGACTGGGACAAGTGGCAGGACCCGTTCCGCCTGACGATGGACGCCTACTGGAAGTACCAGGGGGAGAAGGAAAAGAAGCTGTATGCGGTGATCGAGGCCTTCGCGCAGAACAACGGCCAGCTTGGCGTCAGCGATGCCCGCTATATCAACGCACTGAAGCTGTTCCTCCAGGGCGTGACGCCGCTTGAATACTGCGCACACCGTGGCTTTGCGCATGTTGGCCGCCAGTTCACAGGCGAGGGCGCGCGCGTTGCGGCGCAGATGCAGTCCATCGACGAACTGCGCCACTACCAGACCGAGACGCACGCGATCTCGCACTACAACAAGTACTTCAACGGCCTGCACCGGTCGCACCACTGGTTCGACCGTGTCTGGTACCTGTCCGTGCCGAAGTCGTTCTTCGAGGATGCCTGCACCGCCGGCCCATTCGAGTTCCTGACGGCCGTGAGCTTTTCGTTCGAGTACGTGCTGACGAACCTGCTGTTCGTGCCCTTCATGTCAGGCGCGGCACACAACGGCGATATGAGTACCGTCACGTTCGGATTCTCGGCACAGTCCGACGAATCGCGGCACATGACGCTGGGCATCGAGTGCATCAAGTTCATGCTCGAGCAGGATCCCGGCAACGTGCCCATCGTGCAGCGCTGGATCGACAAATGGTTCTGGCGCGGTTACCGCCTGCTGACCATCGTGGCGATGATGCAGGACTACATGCTGCCCAAGCGCGTGATGAGCTGGAAAGAGGCGTGGGAGATGTACGCCGAGGGCAGCGGCGGTGCGCTGTTCAAGGACCTCGCGCGCTACGGCATTCGCGAGCCGCGCGGCTGGAAGGACGCCTGCGAGGGCAAGGACCACATCAGCCACCAGGCGTGGGCCACCTTCTACAACTACGGGGCCGCAGCGCCTTTCCATACGTGGCTGCCGCAGGACGACGAAATGCAGTGGCTGTCGCAGAAGTATCCCGAGAGCTTCGACAAGCTGTATCGCCCGCGCTTCGAATACTGGCGCGAGCGCGCGGACGAAGGCCGGCGCTTCTACAACAAGACGCTGCCGATGCTGTGCACCACGTGCCAGGTCCCGATGTTCTTCACCGAGCCCGGTGATGCCACGAAGATCTGCTACCGCGAGACCAGCTACTTCGGCAACAAGTATCACTTCTGCTCCGATCACTGCCAGCACATCTTCGAGGACGAGCCGGAGAAGTACGTGCAGAGCTGGCTGCCGGTGCACCAGATCTACCAGGGGCATTGCTTCCCCGAAGGCACGGACCCGACGGCGGAAGGCTTCGATCCGCTGACAGCCGTCCTGCAGTACTACGAAATGAACATCGGACGGGACAACTTCGACTTCGAGGGATCGGAGGACCAGAAGAACTTCGCCGCCTGGACAGGAGAGAAAGCATGAGCGTCGTCGTCAATCCCGCCGCCGGGGTGCCTTACCAGTTCCCCATGAAGGACGTGCGTGAGAACTTCCCCGCGCCGCTGCTGTACATCGGATGGGAAGACCACCTGATGTTCTGCTCGCCGGTCTGCGTACCGCTGCCGCCCGAGATGCCGTTCGGCGCGCTCGTGAGCCAGGTGCTGCCCGGCATCTACGCCGAGCACCCCGACTTCGAGCGTATCGACTGGAGCACGGTGCAGTGGTTCAGGTCGGGCAAGCCGTGGACGCCGGACCCGGCGGCCTCGCTCGCCGCGAACGGGCTGGGCCACAAGGACGTCATCCGTTTTCGCACGCCGGGCCTTGCCGGCATCAACGGTTCCTGCAGCTAAAGCCATGTGCAATCAAATCACCATTGAACCCCTTGGCGCCACGCTGGACGTGGCCGAGGGCCAGACGCTGCTCGACGCAGCGCTGCGTTCTGGCGTGTACATACCGCACGCCTGCGGGCACGGGCTGTGCGGCACGTGCAAGGTACAGGTGACCAGCGGAGAAGTGGACCACGGCGCGGCCAACCCGTTCGCGCTGATGGACTTCGAACGGGAGGAGGGCAAAACGCTGGCCTGCTGCGCGACGGCGCTTACCGATGTCTGCATCGAAGCCGACATCGATGAGGAGCCGGACGCCCGCGTCATCCCGGTGCGGGATTTCGCGGCGACGGTGACGCGCATCGAAACGCTGACGCCCACGATCAAGGGGCTGCGCCTCAAGCTGGACCAGCCGATCGACTTCCAGGCCGGCCAGTACGTGATGGTCGAGATTCCCGGGCTGGGGCAGCAGCGTGCGTTCTCGATCGCCAACGCCCCCGCCGAAGTCGCGGAA
Source organism: Cupriavidus sp. BIS7 (assembly GCF_000292345.1). GTDB lineage: Bacteria > Pseudomonadota > Gammaproteobacteria > Burkholderiales > Burkholderiaceae > Cupriavidus. The sequence goes on along the minus strand of NZ_ALOU01000075.1, from coordinate 47,283 downwards.
ACCGGCGAGATCGCGTTGCAGGTGCGCCGCGTGCCCGGCGGGGCGGGAACCGGCGTGCTGCATGAGCAGGTACGGGTCGGGGACGTGCTGCGCGTGACTGGCCCCTATGGCCGCTTCTTCGTGCGGCAGTCGGCGGGCATGCCGATGCTGTTCGTCGCAGGGGGATCGGGTCTTTCCAGCCCTCGCTCGATGATCCTTGACCTGCTGGCGGGCGGCTGCGCGCTTCCCATCACGCTGATCAACGGTCAGCGCAGCCTGGAAGAGCTGTACGGCCACGACGAGTTCGTCGACCTGGCTGCGCGGCACCCCAACTTCCAGTACGTGCCCGTGCTGTCCGGCGAGCCAGAAGACAGCGACTGGCGCGGTGCGCGGGGCTATGCGCACGACGCCGCGCGGACGCTGTTCGACGGGCAGTTCGCCGGGCACAAGGCGTACCTGTGCGGGCCCCCACCGATGGTGGAAGCCACGATCGGTGCGTTGATGCAGGGCCGGCTTTTCGAGGAGGACATCTACACCGAGAAATTCCTCTCGGCGGCGGATGCCGACGCGCAACGCAGCCCGCTGTTCCGCCGCGTGTGAAGGAGGACCGTGCAATGCCGGATGAAAGACCAAAGGTTGATGTCTGCGTGGAGCAGACCCAGGAGCACTACGTCTGCGCGACGAGCGAAAGCCTGCTGGCCGGCATGTTGCGCCTTGGGCGCAAGGGCATCCCGGTGGGCTGCATCAACGGTGGCTGCGGGGTATGCAAGGTGCGCGTCATCGAAGGCCGCACGGCGCGACTGGGGCCGCTCAGCCGGGCGCACGTCAGCGCTGAAGAAGAAGCACAGGGCATCACGCTGGCATGCCGCGAGGCACCACTGACCGCCGTGCGGCTTGCCGTGCTGGGCCGGATCGAGAAATCGTTCTTCAAGGGCTTCGCCGCGTCTGCGGGGGCGCAGCCCGAGTACAAACCGCAGTGAGACCCTCAACGAGGAGACAGAAATGGGTGTTCTACGAATTGGGCATGCAAGCCTGAAGGTGATGGACATGGCCGCCGCGCTGCGGCACTACGAGAACGTGCTGGGCATGAAGGTGACGATGCAGGACAAGGCCGGCAACGTTTACCTGAAGTGCTGGGACGAGTGGGACAAGTACTCGCTCATCCTCACGCCGTCGGACCAGGCCGGCCTGAACCACCTTGCCTACAAGGTCGAGAATGACGCCGATCTCGACGAACTGCAGGCCAGGATCGAAGCCTGGGGCATCCGCACCACGATGCTGCCAGAGGCAACGCTGCCGTCCACGGGACGGATGCTGCAGTTCCTGCTGCCGAGCGGCCACGACATGCGGCTCTACGCCATGAAGGAACTGGTTGGCACGGAGGTGGGCAGCCGCAACCCGGACCCGTGGCCGGACAACATCAAGGGAGCTGGCGCGCATTGGCTGGACCATGCGCTGCTGATGTGCGAACTGAACCCCGAGGCCGGCATCAACACCGTGGCGGACAACACGCGCTTCATGCGGGATGTGCTTGGCTTCTTCCTGACGGAGCAGGTGCTGGTGGGGCCGGATGGCTCGGTGCAGGCGGCGACGTGGCTCGCCCGCAGTTCCACGCCGCACGATATCGCCTTCGTTGGCGGGCCGCGCAGCGGCCTGCACCACATCGCGTTCTTCCTGGACTCATGGCACGACGTGCTCAAGGCCGCCGACGTCATGGCGAAGAACAAGACGAAGATCGACGTCGCGCCCACGCGCCACGGCATCACGCGCGGAGAGACGATCTACTTCTTCGACCCGAGCGGCAACCGCAACGAGACATTCGCCGGGCTGGGCTACCTTGCGCAGCCGGACCGTCCCGTCACGACGTGGAGCGAAGACATGCTGTGGACCGGCATCTTCTATCACACCGGCGAAGCGGTGCCGTCCTTCACGGACGTGTACACCTGATCGCTCCGTGCCGGCCGCCATCCCCATGACCACTTTCCGCAGACTGCCATGTCCCTGACCGCTTCCAACGCGCTCCGTGTGAGCGAACCTCGTCCCCATATCACGCTGCCTGCAGCACAGGCAGCGGTGACGGCCGCGGTGGCGGCGGCAGCGGAGCAGGGCCTGCGCATCAACGTGGCCGTGGTGGATGGCGGTGGCGCGCTGGTGGCCTTTGCGCGCATGACGGGCGCCTTCCTGCACTCGATCGACATTGCCATCGACAAGGCGCGCACGTCGGCCAGCTTCGGCTTTCCCACTGCGCAGTGGGGCGAATTGCTGGCCGATGACGAGCCGTTGCGCCTGGGTCTGGCAACTCGCCCGGGGCTTGTGATCTTCGGCGGCGGCCTGCCGATGCGCGAGGCTGGCGAGGTGATTGGCGGTATCGGCGTGTCCGGCGGCTCGGCCCGGCAGGACGAAGCCTGCGCGCGCGCCGGCCTGCACGCCATCGGCCTGCAATGAAATTTTCTTCTTAACCAGGACAGGGACTGTCTGGGACTGTCTGCCTCGGGAATCCGACCGTGAAGCAATTCCGCAATTTCATCAATGGCGAGTTTGTCGCCACCAACAAGACGTTCGAGAACCGCGCGCCGGTTGATAACCGGGTGATCGGGCTCGTGCACGAGGCGGGGCAGGCCGAGGTGGACGCCGCCGTCGCCGCCGCGCGCGCCGCGCTGCATGGCGAGTGGGGGCGCATGCCGGTGACCCGGCGCGTTGAACTGCTGCATGCCGTGGCCGACGAGATCAGTCGCCGCTTCGACGATTTCCTCGAAGCCGAACTGGCCGACACCGGCAAGCCGCGCAGCCTCGCCGCGCATATCGACATCCCGCGCGGCGCCGCCAACTTCAAGGTCTTCGCCGACATCGTCAAGAACGTACCCACCGAGAGCTTCGAGATGACCACGCCGGACGGTGGCACGGCGATCAGTTACGCGCTGCGCGCCCCGCTGGGCGTGGTGGCGGTGGTCTGCCCGTGGAACCTGCCGCTGCTGCTGATGACGTGGAAGGTAGGCCCCGCGCTGGCCTGCGGCAATACGGTGATCGTCAAGCCTTCCGAGGAGACGCCGGCCACGGCCACGCTGCTGGGCGAGGTGATGGAGAAGGTAGGCGTGCCAAAAGGCGTCTACAACGTGCTGCACGGCTTTGGGCCAGGCTCGGCTGGCGAGTTCCTGACCCGCCATCCCGGCGTCAACGGCATTACGTTCACCGGAGAAACGCGCACCGGCGAGGCCATCATGACGGCGGCGGCAAAGGGCGTGCGGCCGGTCAGCTTCGAACTGGGTGGCAAGAACGCGGGCATCGTCTTTGCCGATGCCGACTTCGACAAGGCTGTGGCCGGCATCGCGCGCAGCGCGTTCGAGAACTGTGGGCAGGTCTGCCTGGGAACCGAGCGTGTTTACGTGCAGCGGCCAATCTTCGACAGGTTCGTGCAGGCGCTCAAGGAGAAGGCCGAATCGCTGCGCATCGGGCCGTCAGACGCTCCGGGCGTGGGTCTTGGCCCGCTGATCTCGGCCGAGCACAAGGCCAAGGTGATGTCCTACTACGACGTGGCGCGCAGCGAGGGCGCGACGGTGGTGACCGGCGGCGGCGCACCGTCCATGCCGCCCGACCTTGCCGAAGGCCATTGGGTGCAGCCGACGATCTGGACCGGCCTGCCCGAAAGCGCGCGCGTGATCCGGGAGGAAATCTTCGGACCCTGCTGCCACATCGCGCCGTTCGACACCGAGGAGGAAGCCATCGCCCTGGCCAACGCCACCGACTATGGGCTGGCCACCACGGTGTGGACGCAGGACCTTGGCACGGCTCACCGCATGGCGCGTGCCATCGACGTGGGGCTGTGCTGGATCAATAGCTGGTTCCTGCGCGACCTCCGCACGGCATTCGGCGGGGCCAAGGCATCGGGCATCGGCCGTGAGGGCGGCGTGCATTCCCTGGAGTTCTACACGGAACTGCGCAACGTGATGGTGAAGCTATGAGCGAGAGCGAAATTCAGGCACCCGAAACCCGGTACGTGCGAACGGGTGCGGTGACAACCCACGTGCATGACGTTGGCCGGGGTTCGCCCGTGCTGCTGCTGCACGGGTCCGGCCCGGGAGTCAGCGCGTGGGCCAACTGGCGCCCGGTGCTGCCGACGCTGGCCCGTGAACGCCGCGTCATCGCGCCGGACATGCTCGGCTTCGGCCAGAGCGACCGCCCTGCCGGGCAGGTCTACGGCATGGGTGTCTGGGTGCAGCAGGCCCTGGACCTGCTCGATGCGCTGGAACTGCCGCAGGTCGATCTCGTCGGCAACTCGTTTGGCGGCGCGCTGGCGCTGGCGCTTGCCATCCGTGCACCGGAGCGGGTGCGGCGGCTTGTGCTGATGGGATCTGTCGGGGTGCCATTCCGCATTACGCCGGGGCTGGAGGCAGTGTGGGGCTATGAGCCATCACTGGAGGCAATGCGGGGGCTGCTGGACCTGTTCGCCTTCGACCGTGGCCGCGTGACCGACGAACTGGCCCGGCTGCGGTACGAAGCCAGCGTGGCACCGGGCGTGCAGGAATCCTATGCCGCGATGTTTCCCGCGCCGCGCCAGCGGTGGGCCGACGCAATGGCCAGCGCCGAGGCCGATATCCGCGCGCTGCCGCACGAGACGCTGGTGGTCCACGGCCGGGAGGACAAGGTCATTCCGCTGTCCAATTCGCTGACGCTGGCGGACTGGATTCCCAACAGCCAGCTCCACGTTTTCGGCCGCTGCGGCCACTGGACGCAGATCGAGCACAGCGCGCGCTTCGCGACGCTGGTGAGCAACTTCCTGGCCGAAGCCGACGCCGCCGCAGTTGCCTGAACCGAATTTCACGTATCAAGGAACACTCATGGACGCTACCAAGATCCAACACTACGGCGACGCGCTCTACGAATCGCTCTTGACGCGCACGCCGCTGGAACCGCTGACCGACCGCGAGCCGGATATCACCATCGAAGACGCGTACCAGATCCAGTTGCGCATGATCGGCCGCCGCCTTGAAGCGGGCGAGACCGTGATCGGCAAGAAGATCGGCGTGACCAGCCGGGTGGTGATGGACATGCTAGGGGTGGACCAACCCGACTTCGGCCACTTGCTGTCCGGCATGGTCTTCAACGAGGGCGAGCCGGTGGACACGGCCAGGATGATCGCGCCGAAGGCGGAGGCGGAAGTGGCCTTCGTGCTGTCGCGGGATCTCTGCGGGCCGGGCGTGACCGCAGCCGACGTGCTGCGTGCCACCGATTTCGTGATGCCGTGCTTCGAGATCGTCGATTCCCGCATCCGCGACTGGAAGATTCGCATCCAGGACACCGTGGCCGACAACGCGTCGTGCGGCGTCTTCACGCTCGGCGGCACGCGCCGCAGCCCGCGCGACCTCGATCTGGCGCTGGCAGGCATGGTGCTGGAGAAGAACGGCGAGATCGTGAGCACCTCGTGCGGTGCCTCCGTACAGGGCTCGCCCGTCAATGCGGTGGCGTGGCTGGCGAACACGCTGGGCCGCTTCGGCATCGCGCTGAAGGCAGGCGACGTGATCCTGTCCGGCTCGCAGTCGCCGCTGGTGCCAGTCAAGCCGGGCGACAGCCTGTATTGCAGCGTGGGCGGGCTGGGCGGGACCTCGGTGCGCTTCATCTGACTCATATCCATCGGGAAACCAGACCATGACACTGAACCGGGAAACCATCGAAGCGCTTGCCGCGCATGTCGAGGGCGCGCAGCTTGCCGTGCGCGACATCACGAAGATCACCGACGAATACCCTGACCTCGACTGGTCCGATGCCTATGACATCCAGGACGAGATCCGCCGGCGCAAGGAGTCGCGCGGCCTCAGGACGGTGGGGCTGAAAGCCGGGCTCACATCGTTCGCCAAGATGAAGCAGATGGGGGTGGAGACGCCGGTGTTCGGCTTTGTCAGCGAAGACATGGCGCGGCCTGACGGCGGCGAGATCCGCATGTCGGAGTTGATCCACCCGAAAGTGGAGGCCGAGATCTGCATCGTCACCAAGGCACCGCTGCGGGGCCCGGGCTGCCACGTGGGCAGCGTGCTGGCGGCCATCGACTTCGTCGTGCCGGCGGTGGAAATCATCGACAGCCGCTACCGCGACTTCAAGTTCGACCTGAAGAGCGTTATTGCCGACAACACCTCGGCGGCTCGCTTCGTGGTGGGTGGACGTGCGCGTAGCCCGGAAGATCTCGACCTGCGCACGCTCGGCGTCGTGCTGGAGAAGAATGGCCGCGCCGTTGCCATGGCAGCCGGCGCGGCAGTGCTGGGCCATCCGGCTGCGGCCGTGGCGATGATGGCGAACCACCTCGGCGCGCGCGGACAGGAAATCCCGGCCGGCACTTTCATCATGACCGGCGGCGTGACAGAGGCGATTGCCGTTGCGGCGGGCGATAGCGTGTGCGTCCGCTTTCAGGACCTGGGCAACGTGTCGATGCGCTTCGTGGAATGAGCGCCGATCGCCAGAACAAACCAGTGGAGACCACTTCAATGACCCGCAAAATCAAATGTGCCCTGATCGGTCCCGGCAATATCGGTACCGATCTGCTCGCCAAGCTGCAGCGCAGCCCGGTGCTCGAGCCGGTGTGGATGGTCGGCATCGACCCGGAATCGGACGGCCTCAAGCGCGCCCGCGAGATGGGCATCAAGACGACGTCCGACGGCGTGGACGGCCTGCTGCCGCATGTGCTTGCCGACGGCGTGCAGATCGCCTTCGACGCGACCAGCGCCTATGTCCACGCCGACAACTCGCGCAAGCTGAACGCGCTCGGGGTGCTGATGATCGACCTGACGCCTGCCGCCATCGGCCCGTACTGCGTGCCGCCAGTCAACCTGCGCGAGCATCTCGGGCGCGCCGAGATGAACGTCAACATGGTCACTTGCGGCGGCCAGGCCACGATTCCGATGGTGGCCGCCGTGAGCCGCGTGCAGCCGGTTGCCTATGGCGAGATCGTGGCCACGGTGTCCAGCCGGTCAGTTGGGCCGGGCACGCGCAAGAACATCGACGAATTCACACGCACCACGGCAGGGGCGGTGGAACGCGTGGGCGGCGCCGCCAAGGGCAAGGCCATCATCATCATCAATCCGGCGGAGCCGCCGCTGATCATGCGCGATACCGTGCATTGCCTGACGGAAACCGAGCCGGACCGCGAGGCAATCACCGCCTCGATCCACGCCATGATCGGGGAAGTGAAGAAGTACGTGCCGGGCTACAAGCTCGTCAATGGCCCGGTGTTCGACGGCAATCGCGTGAGCGTCTTCCTGGAAGTGGAGGGCCTTGGCGACTACCTGCCGAAATACGCCGGCAATCTGGACATCATGACGGCCGCCGCCGCGCGCACCGCCGAGATGTTCGCCGAGGAAATACTGAAGGGCGAACTGACCCTGCAAGCCACTCCTGCCGCCGTGGCAGCCTGAGGAGACGCACGACATGACTACGCTGAAAGGCAAGAGCATCACCGTCCACGACATGACGTTGCGCGACGGCATGCACCCGAAGCGCCACCTGATGACGCTTGAACAGATGACCACCATCGCGCAGGGCCTGGACGCCGCGGGCGTGCCGCTGATCGAGGTTACCCATGGCGACGGGCTGGGCGGCTCATCGCTCAATTACGGCTTTCCTGCGCATAGCGACGAGGAATACCTGGGCGCCGTGATCCCGCTGATGAAGCAGGCCAAGGTCTCGGCGCTGCTGTTGCCCGGTATCGGCACCGTGGATCACCTGAAGATGGCGCGCGAGCTTGGCGTGCACACCATCCGCGTGGCCACGCACTGCACGGAGGCCGATGTCTCGGAGCAGCACATCAGCCACGCGCGCAAGCTCGACATGGACACCGTGGGCTTCCTGATGATGGCGCACATGAATAGCCCGGAGGGCCTTGCCCGGCAGGCCAGGCTGATGGAGAGCTATGGCGCCAACTGCATCTACGTCACCGATTCGGCCGGCTACATGCTGCCCGATGATGTCAAGGCGCGGCTGCGCGTGGTGCGCGATGCGCTGCGGCCGGAGACCGAACTTGGATTCCACGGGCACCACAACATGGCTATGGGCATCGCCAATTCGCTGGCCGCGATCGAATGTGGCGCGACGCGCATCGATGCCGCCGCCGCCGGGTTGGGGGCAGGGGCCGGCAACACGCCGATGGAAGTGCTGGTGGCGGTCTGCGACCGCATGGGCATCCATACCGGCGTGGACGTGTGGAAGATCCAGGACGTTGCCGAAGACCTCGTGGTGCCGATCATGGACTTCCCCATCCGGATCGACCGCGATGCGTTGACGCTGGGCTACGCGGGCGTGTACGGCAGCTTCCTGCTGTTTGCCAAGCGCGCTGGCGAAAAGTACGGCGTGCCTGCGCGCGACCTGTTGGTCGAACTCGGCCGGCGCGGCATGGTGGGCGGCCAGGAAGACATGATCGAGGATACGGCGCTCACGATGGCCCGCGAGCGCGGGCTCCGGCAAGTCGCGTGAGCGCAGTCTGATTACCCGTGGGATTGTTGGAGAAGAACCATGCCGTTTGCGCAGATTTACATGATCGAAGGCCGTACCGTGGAGCAGAAGCGCGCCGTGATACAGAAAGTCACGGCTGCGCTGGTGGAGGCGACGGGAGCGCCAAAGGAGAACGTCCGCGTCTGGATTCAGGATGTGCCGAAGGAGAACTGGGGTATTGCCGGTGAATCGGCGAAGGACCTTGGGCGCTAGCCGCCGCCGCGGCTTCGCGTCAGTTCCCCGATAGCGCTTCCAGCACCGGCAGGTTGCCCTCGCCAAAGCCCTGATAGGCGTCGCGCTGGACGATCTCGAAGAAGAACTCGCCCGCCTCGCGCTTGACGAACGCCTGCAGGAAGCGCGCGGGCGGGCCATCTTCACGCACGGCGCCGTCGGCGAGGATGCCGTAGCGCTGCAGCGCTGCCAGGTCCAGGCCATGGCCCGGCAGGCGCGCTTCGATGGCGTCGTAGTAGGCCGCCGGGGGCTGCACGAACTGCACGCCATTGCGTTCCAGTGCCGCGGCGCTGGCAAGTATGTCGGCGCTGGCCAGCGCAATATGCTGGATGCCTTCGCCATGGTGGTCCGACAGGTAGTGGCGCATCTGGTCGTGGCGCGGCGTGCCCTTCTCATACAACGGGATGCGAATACGCCCGCACGGCGACACCAGCGCGTGGGCCTCGCTGGCGACCACGATTTCACGGAAACCAAGCACCTTGCGGTAGAACTCCAGCCATTCCTCCAGATGGCCGGGTTCAACCGCCTGGGTCAGGTGGTCGACGCGCAGAAGCCCCGCATCGGGCGTATCAACGGGCTGCGGCAGCGGGCGGAAATCGACATCGTAGATCGAGATATCGCCCACGTCGCCGGGCCGGCCTTCCTTGCCGCGCCAGCGGTCGATGAAGTAGATGATCGACTGGCCGATTCCCTGGATCGCGGGGATATTGAGCTCCATCGGCCCCACCGTGCCACCCTCGAACGGCCACGCCCCGGCTTCCAGCGCGCTGGCAAAGGCGGCTGCGGCGTCGTTCACGCGGATGCCAATCGCGGAGATCGACAGACCGTACTCGCTGGCATAACGCGTTGCGAACGAATCTGGCTCGGCATCGACGATGAAATTCATCTCGCCCTGCCGGTAGAGCTTCACGGCTTTGTGGCGATGGCCGGCAATGGCCGCGAAACCGAAGCGCTCAAGCGTGCGACCGAGCGCAGCCGGGTCGGGCGAAGCAAATTCGATGAACTCGTAGCCCTGGATACCGAGCGGGTTGTCCCACGCATCGAGATCGTCGGCGCGCGGGGAAGATACGTCTGCGGCGCTCATTGTCGTTGCTCCTGTTGGGGTGGCGAAGGGGGCGGTGCCGGACCAAAAGCGGCGTCGATCGGATCATAGCAACGGGGCCTCTCCGGACCGAGTCCGGATGGTGGGCCGCCGCACCTCGTAGAAACCCCAACTGCGCGCCTTGATCGCGCATATGCGTTCACTGATCGCGCAATATGGCCTGAGGGCCTCTTGGCGGGCGTGCTTTCGGACACTAATCTCCGGTCATCGAAACGCACCCCGGCCGGCCGCAAGGCCCGCGCCACGAACGTATCCGCACCATGATCAACGGCAAGACCACACTCATTCCGCACCTTGGCTATCCCACGGAGTCGTTCAAGGCGCCGATGATTTACAACCCCTGGTTCGCGCAGCAAGGCATCAATGCGGTGGTGGTGCCGATGGGCGTCAAGCCCGACGACTTTGCCGAAGTGTTCCGTTCGCTGTTCCGCATGACCAATATCCGCGGCGCGCTCGTGACCATGCCGCACAAGGTCGCAACGCTGGAACTGGTGGACGAACTGACGCCGGCCGCCCGCATTGCCGGTGCGTGCAACGCCGTGCTGCGGCGCGATGACGGTACGCTGGTGGGCGACCAGTTCGACGGCGCCGGCTTTGTGCGCGGCATCGTGCGCAAGGGCTGCCGGCTGGAAGGTGCACGCGCCATCGTCTCCGGCAGCGGAGGCGTGGGCAGCGCGATTGCCGCGTCACTGGCGCAAGCCGGCGTGGCCGAACTGGCGCTGTTCGATGCCCGCGAGGGCGCCGCGCGCGCGCTGGCCCGCCGCCTGGCCGAGCATTACCCGGCGCTGCGCGTCAGCACCGGCACGAACGACCCGCAAGGCTTCGACGTGGTGGTGAACGCCACCCCGCTGGGCATGCATGCGGGCGATCCGCTGCCGTTCGACGTTACGCGCATTGCCGCCGGCACCATGGTTGGCGAGGTAGTGATGAAGCATGAATACACGCCGTTCCTCGAAGCCGCGCTGGCGCGCAACTGCAAGGTCCAGGTAGGCACCGACATGCTGTTCGAGATGATCCCCGCCTACCTGGAGTTCTTTGGCTACGGTACGGCCACACCCGAAGCGCTGCGCGCGGTTGCCCAGATCCAGTATTGAGGCCAGCAGGGCGGTTGCCCTGGCCGACAGCCGAGCCCAAGCCCATCCTATAAAGGCACGCCGGCAAGCATTTCCAATTCAACGGTGGAGACAGACAAGATGACCACGACTCACAAGGAGCTGCCAGCCGGTGCCACGCCCTCGGCACCTGGCAACTCGCTCGGCGACAAGATCCGCGCCGCCTTTGCCCTTGGCAACGTGCGATGGTGCATGCTGGCGCTGGTGTTCTTCGCAACCACGCTGAACTATATCGACCGCGCCGCGCTTGGCGTGCTGCAGCCGGTGCTGGCCAAGGCCATGGCGTGGACCGCGCAGGACTACGCCAATATCAACTTCTGGTTCCAGGTGGGCTACGCCATCGGCTTTGCGCTGCAGGGCCGGTTCATCGACATGGTCGGCGTCAAGCGCGCCTTCTTTCTGGCGGTGCTGCTGTGGAGCATTGCCTGTGGCGCACATGCATTCGCGGCTTCGGCGGTTGGCTTCATGATCTGCCGCTTCTTCCTTGGCCTGGCCGAATCGGCCAACTATCCGGCCTGCGTGAAGACCACGCGCATCTGGTTCCCGGCGAGCGAGCGCGCAATCGCCACAGGGATCTTCAATGCGGGCACCAACGTCGGCGCGATGCTTACGCCGATCATGCTGCCGCTGATCCTGCAGGCCTGGGGCTGGCAGGCGGCCTTTATCGCCATCGCATTGCTGGGCACGGTTTGGCTGGTGTTCTGGTATGCGAGCTATCACAACCCCGAGCAGCACCCGACCGTCAGTGCCGCCGAACTGGCCCACGTCACGCGCGACGTCGAGCCGCCGCCGCACCGCATCCGCTACGCGCAGATCCTGCGCATGCGCGGCACGTGGGCCTTTGCCCTTGCGTACGCGATCACCGCGCCGGTGTTCTGGTTCTACCTGTACTGGCTGCCGCCGTTCCTGAACCAGCAGTACCAGCTTGGCATCAGCGTCACGCAGATGGGGATTCCGCTGATCGTGATCTACCTGGCGGCGGATCTGGGCAGCGTGGGCGGCGGTGCGCTGTCGTCGTGGCTGATCAGCCGTGGCATGCCGGCCGTGCGGGCGCGTCTGCTGTCGATGCTGATCTTCGCGGTATGCATTACCTCGGTGGTGATGGCTGCCGGCGCCAGCAGCCTGTGGATGGCCGTGGGCGCGATCTCGATTGCGATCGGCGCGCACCAGGCGTGGACGGCGAACATCTGGAGCATGGTGATGGATTACACGCCCAAGCATGTGGTCAGTTCGGTGTTCGGCTTCGGCGGGATGATCGGCGCCATTGGCGGCATGTTCATGACGCAGCTGGTCGGCTACGTGCTCACCTCGACGCACAACAACTATGCGGTGCTGTTCACGATGATCCCCTGCGCCTACTTCATCGCGCTTGCGTGGCTGTTCTTCCTGGCCCCGCGCAAGGTGCCGGAACACGCCTGACGCGTCCTGACGCCATTCGATCCCGCCTGACCGGCGGGCGTTCGCCCCGTCGTCAATACAACACAGAGACAAAGCTCCAATGCAAAAACGACTGATTGCGCTGCTCGCGCTGAGTGCGGGCAGCGTGCCCGCACTCGCCCAGACTTCGGGCGGCATCACGCTCTACGGGCTGCTGGATACGACCATTCGCTACAGCACCAATGAGGACGCTGCGGGCCACAGCCGCGTGCAGATGACCGACGGCGTACTCACCGGCAGCCGCTGGGGCGTGCGCGGCAGCGAGGATATCGGGGGCGGCAACAAGGCCTGGTTCGTGCTGGAGTCGGGCTTCTCGCCCGACACCGGCACCAGCCAGCAGAGCGGGCGGCTGTTCGGGCGCACCGCGGTGGTCGGGCTCGACGGCAACTACGGCAAGCTTGCGCTGGGGCGCCAATACACGCTGGCGCACGAGGTACTGTCGTCCTACGAGGCCATGGCCTTTGCCAACAACTCCATCGTCGGCTACCAGGGCGGCAACTACACCGGGCTGCGCTACGACAACACCGTCAAGTACATCAAGGACTTCAACGGTCTGCAGGCAGCGGCGGCCTACACGTTCGGCGAGGTGCCCGGCAGCATCAAGAGCGGCTCGGCTGCCGCCGGATCGCTGGTCTATTCGTCGGGGCCGCTGGAGATCGGCGCCGTGTACCAGCAGACGCAGAACGTGACCTCGGCCTTCTTCGGTGCGGTGCCTGCGGCGCAGGCCAGCAAGCAGACGGTATGGGGCCTCGGTGGCACGTGGAAGGCGGCGCGCGCGCAGTATTACCTCGGCTATACCAACAACCGGCTGGATGTGGCGGACTACCGCAACAACGTCGGTTATGTGGGGACGCGGTTCAGTATCACGGACGCGCTGGTGTTTATCGGCACGCTGCAATACGACTGGCTGCGCCATGCGGGGCAGGGCGGCAAGCGGCTGACCACGGCGGGCATGCTGGACTACAACTTCAGCAAGCGTACAGACGTGTACGTGGAGGTGGACTACACGCACCTGCAGGGGCAGTGGATTGCGCTGAACAGTTCCCCGGCGTTTGCAAACAGTGGGAATACGTATGGCAATGCGTCGCGCCTCGGGGTGATGGCCGGCGTGCGGCACAAGTTCTGATGGCGCTATCGTCGACGGCCGCGTTTTCAGCGCGTGGCTGATTTCCAGGAGACATGATGAAGACAGTACTGGTGCTCAACGGGCCCAACCTCAACCTGCTTGGCACCCGCGAGCCAGCCATCTATGGAAGTGAAACGCTGGCCGATGTGGAGCGCATCTGCCACGAAGCCGCGCAGCGGCTGGGCCTGAAGGCGCAATGCCGGCAGACCAACCATGAAGGCCAGTTGATCGACTGGATCCACGAAGCGGGACAACTGTGCGCGCAGGGGGAAATGGTTGGCGTCGTGCTGAATGCAGGGGCGCTGACGCATACGTCGATTGCGCTCCATGACGCAATCAAGGGCGCGGCGGTGCCGGTGGTGGAATACCACATCTCCAACGTGCATGCGCGTGAGGCGTTCCGGCATCACTCGTGGATCTCGCCAGTGGCACGGGCGGTGATGGCGGGGCTGGGCGTGAAGGGATACGCGCTGGCGGTGGAAGCGCTGGCGCGTATCGCGACGGCACCGGCTCAGTGAGAGAAAGCGGCGCCGGTGCTGTAGCTGCTGCGGCTAAGAGGCTGTTTCAAAGCACCCGCATGATCAGCAGTGCGGTGTCCTGCAACACCTGCAGTACCCGGTCCAGCGCCTGCTGCGGTGTCTCGTCACCGATCGGCATATTGACCGAAAGCCCGGCAATCACCTTGCCGTGGCGGTCGCGCAGCGGCACCGCAATACCGCGCACACCCGTCTGCAACTGCTGCTCGAGCATTGCATAGCCCTGCACACCGGCCTTGCGGATCTCCTCGAGCAGACGTTCGTGCTGCAGGATGGTGTAGGGCGTGTACGGCGCCAGCACGCAGGTTTTCAGCCATTCGCGCACCTGCTCCTCGGGGCGGGAGGCCAGCATCATCACACCAGCCGAGCCCAGCGGCGCCGGCACCCGCGCGCCCAGCACAAAGCCCGTGCTCATCACGCGGCTGGTGCCGGTGCGGGCGATAAACACCAGTTCCCATCCATCGAGCACGCTCAGGTAGGCCGCCTCGCCAAGCTGCGCGGTGATCTGCTGCAGGAACGGCTGCACCGTGCGCGGCAGCCGCGCCGAATCGAAATACGACCAACCCACCTTGAGCACGCGCGGCGTCAGGCTGAACAGCGTGCCGTCGCTGGTGGTGTAGCCAAGGTGCTCCAGCGTCAGCAGATAGCGGCGCGCGGCGGTGCGCGTGAGGCCTGTCAACTGCGCCGCCTGAGTGGGCGTGAGGCGGGGATGGTCGTTGTCGAAGGCCTCCAGGATGGCCAGGCCTTTTTCCAGCCCGGCGATCCAGTCGCGCCGGTTCAGCGGTTCGTTTTCCATGGTTAACCCGTGTTTCGCGCGAATGATGATCTGAATGGAGCGATTGTCGCACGCTCACGCGCGAATTGTGGTTGTTGATGGGCTGGCTGGCTCATAACCTTGGACCAACTCAGCCATCCTGCTTTTCGCCATGACCGCACACCGCACGCCGCTCCCGAAATCGATCGCCACCGTCTCCCTTTCCGGCACGTTGCCTGAAAAGCTTGAAGCTGCCGCGGCCGCAGGCTTCGATGGCGTGGAGATCTTCGAGAACGACCTGCTGCATTTCGACGGATCGCCCGCCGACGTTCGGCGCATGGCGGCCGACCTTGGCCTGCAGATCCTGCTCTACCAGCCGCTGCGTGACTTCGAGGCGATGCCCGGCGACGGATTCGCACGCAATATGGGCCGCGCCGAACGCAAGTTCGACGTGATGGAACAACTCGGCGCGGAGATGGTGCTGGTCTGCAGCAACGTGCAGGAAGTGGCCATCGATGACCCGGCGCGCGCCGCCGCGGACCTGCGCTGCATGGCGGAGGCGGCCTCCCGGCGCGGCCTGCGCGTGGGTTTTGAGGCGCTTGCCTGGGGCCGCCACACGCGCCGCTGGCGGCAGGCATGGGACATCGTGCAGCATGCCGATCACCCCGCGCTGGGGCTGGTGCTCGACAGCTTCCATACGCTGTCGCTGGGGGATTCGTTGGCGGGCCTCGACGCCGTGCCGGCAGAGAAGATCTTCTTCGTCCAGCTTGCCGATGCGCCGCGCCTGTCGATGGATGTGTTGTCGTGGAGCCGCCACTACCGCAACTTCCCAGGCCAGGGCGACCTGCCGGTGACCGAATTCGCCCGCGCCGTGCTGCAGGCGGGCTATACCGGGCCGCTGTCGCTGGAGGTGTTCAACGACGACTTTCGCGCGGCGCCGGCCGGGCCAACCGCGCAAGACGGGCTGCGCTCGCTGATCTGGCTGGAGTCGGAGGCCGGCGGCACCGCGCTTCCCGAGCCGCCCGTGCTCGGCGGCGTGGACTTCATCGAGTTCGCCGTCGACGATGCGGCTGGCCGCGAGCTTGCGCAGCGGCTGGAATCGCTGGGGTTCGCCCACGCCGGCCGCCATCGCTCCAAGGCGGTTGACCTGTACCGGCAAGGCGGCATCAACCTGATCCTGAATGCGGAACAGGACAGCGCCGCCGCCGAGCATTTCCAGCTTCACGGACCGTCGGTCTGCGCGCTGGGCCTGAAGGTGGACAACGCCCACCGCGCCATTGCGCGCGCCCGCGCGCTGCTGTGCAAGGAATGGCGCGAGCCGGTGGGGCCCGACGAGCGCGTGATCCCGGCATTGCGCTCGCCCGATGGCATGCTGTATCACCTGATCGACGACATTGATGCCGACCGCAGCATCTACGAGAGCGACTTCGTGCTTGACGCCGTGCCTGACGGGACTGCGGAAGCCGTCCACCACGGCGCCGGGCTGTCCGCCGTCGACCATCTCGCGCAGGCGCTGCCGGCGAACCGGCTCAACAGCTTCGTGCTGTTCTACCGTGCGGTGTTCGGCATGCAGCCGGAGGCCGTGCATGAGATCGCCGATCCGTATGGCCTGGTGAAAAGCCGCGCCATGGTCAGCCCCGGCCGGAACGTGCGCATCCCGCTCAATGTGTCCGAGAGCGGCCGTACCGTCACCGGGCGCTTCGTTGCCGCTTATGCAGGCTCCGGCGTGCATCACATCGCCTTCCGGTCGGACCGTATCGACCGGGCGCTGGAAGCGATCGACCGCAGCCGCGCCGCAATGCTGCATGTGCCGGACAACTACTACGATGACGTGGCCGCCCGGCTCGATCTTGACGATGCATTGCTTGCGCGGCTGCAACGCCTGGGCCTGCTCTACGACCGCGACGCCCATGGCGAATTCCTGCACGCCTACACCGAGCCGTTCCACGAACGCTTCTTCTTCGAACTCGTGCAGCGCACCGGATACCTCGGCTACGGTGCATCCAACGCCGCGGTGCGCATGGCCGCGCAGACGCAGTTGCAGCACGGCTGAGCGGCCGGGGCTAAGGGGCTGACGGACCGGCGCGCGCTGCGCTGCGCAGTCTCTGAAAGGGCTGGGCCGCGACTACACTTCAGGCAGGGGCGGTCACCCGATCCTTCGGCGTTCTTTGGCGGTGCGGCACGGAATAAATCGCGGCAGCCAGGCGTTTACTCAGACGGGCCATAGTTCTTCCGCCGAGGAGGCGCCGTGCGCGATTCACCACTCTGGTTCCGGGCTACCCACGGCCGTGTGATCGTCGGGCTTGCACTCGTCACATTCACATCGCTGGCGGGCGATGTTGGCCGGGCACAGTCAACCGAGGCAGTCGCGCAGTCCGATCGGTATGTGCTGCAGCGCTCCAGTGTCACGTTCGACGTCGACGCTTTCTCGACCTCCCAGATCAGGATGCGCTTTCATCGTGTGGAAGCGCAACTCGAAGGGACGCAGGCCGGGCTTGAGTCGGGTCGCGTTGTGGTGACGATTGATGCCGCAAGCGTTGAAGCGCAACCGCGCTTCCTGTCTCCGATCATCCGGGGCGGCGGCATTCTCGATGTTGCCCACTATCCGGAGATCCGCTTTGTCAGCACTGGTTTTGTCCGGACCGGCGAAGGCAGCGGGTGGCTGTTCGGCAACCTCACGATCCACGGCGTCACGCACACGGTCAGCCTTCTCGTAACACCGCGCGACGCCGGTGGAAGTCCGCTGCCCGATGGCGCACTTGCGTTCTCCGCAGCAGGCGCGGTCAGCCGACGGGAATTTGGCCTGACTGCATGGTTCCCCACTGTGGGCGATGCCGTGCACCTGAATATCCAGGTGGAGTTCGTACGCGGACCCTGAAGCGGCTGGCAGTTCAAGCGGCCGGTAACACCAGGATCTGTTTATCGATGCGACATAGGAGGACATCATGTCGACTCGAATTCATGCGGCGCTGCTTGCCGTATTACTTCTTGCGGCCTGCGGTGGCGATGGGGACCAGCCCGAGACCACGACCGGACCAGGCATGACCGGCGGTGCCTCGTCCGGAAGCGCTCCTGTGGTCCAGCCCGCGCCAGGCGCCGGCAGCATCGGCGGTGGCTCAGGCGGGACTGGTGGGGCTGGTGGCGCGGGGTCCGGAATGTAGCGGGTGGGGCGACTCCGCTCTGCGAAGTCAGCCCCTTTTCAAGGCCTTCTACACTCAGGCTCGCTTCGCAGCCGGGCTGTACGTGTCGGCCGGATAGATCGTCTGGGCTGGCGTTCTTGCCGATTTCCTGGCCAGCACGTAGTACATGACGCCGGTGACGACCAGGCCAACCAGCCAGGAAATGTCTGCGCCGCCCAGCAGCTTTGTCAGTGAGCCGGTGTACATGTGCTGCGCAAGGAAGGGGATCTGTGCCACCACGCCAACCAGATAGCAAAGCAGCGCCGGCCAGTTCCACTTGCCATAGCGTCCGTTCGGATCGTAGAGCGCCGGAATGTCGATGCGCTCCTTGGAGATCAGGTAGTAGTCAATCAGGTTGATGGCACTCCACGGCGTGAAGGCCATCAGCAGCAGCAGGACAAAGTCGCGGAACGTCGCCAGGAAGTCTTTCGAGGCCAGCAGCGCAATCAGCACCGACACAAAAATAAAGCCGAAGATAAACAGTGCGCGGACGGCACCGGTGACGCGGCGCGTACCCGTGAACGCCGTGACGGTGGTCAGCATCGTCATGAAACCGCCGTACGCGTTGAGCGTATTGACGGCCAGTTTGCCGGTGACAATGACCACGTAGATCAGCATTGCCACGGCGCCGCCACCAGCCAGGTCGCCGATAAAAGCCACCTGCGACTTGAGGAACGCCGCGCCCCACGCCGCAGCAACCAGTGCACCAATGGTCATCGACCATTGCGAACCAAGGGCGCTGCCAAGCAGGGTGCACCAGAACGTGGTGCTGACCTTCGTGTTCTGCGGCAGGTATCGCGAATAGTCGGCCACATAAGGCCCGAACGTCAGTTGCCAGCCCGCGCCCAGACCGATGGCGAGAAGAAACGTCGGCCATTCGAACGGCTTCATGCCGAGCAGGGCAGGCACGTTGCCTGTGGAGAACAAACGAATGGCCAGGTACGTGAAACCGATGGCGCCTACGATGCTCGAGATCCGCCCAAGCATATGGATGAGCCTGTAGCCCACCGTGGCAACCAGCATGGTGAGTGCACCGAAGACGATGATGCCAACTGCCGGGGTATCGACACCGATGATCCTGTTGATGGCCTGGCCAGAAAGCACCGTCCCGGTGGCCGCAAAGCCGAGGTACATCAGGATGACCAGCACCAATGGCAGGCACGCCCCGTAGACGCCGAACTGGGCGCGGCTCGAGATCATCTGCGGAATGCCCATGCCCGGCCCCTGCGCCGAATGCAATGCCATGACAATGCCGCCGCCGATATTGCCGATCAACAGGCCGATGATGGCCCAGAGCGGATCGGCGCCGAAAACCACGGCCAGCGCCCCGTCAACAATCGCGGTGATCTGGAGGTTGGCGCCGAACCATAGCGTGAACTGCCCGAAGGGCGTGCCATGGCGCTCGTCATGCGGAATGAACTCGATCGTGCGCCGTTCCATCTGTACTGCCATCTTGTCTCCTTGTGCCTGGCTAGTGTTGGCGATGCCGTTCTCACGGAATTCCGAGAGTTGGCGGACATCGTCCGGCGAGGCGTTCTGGGGCGTCATGCAACTGCGAGGGCAGTTGTCGCGCGCTCTTGTCTTCAAGACTGCGTGGCGCTGGCGCCGTAACAGGCTTTAGGATTTCTCATGTCTAAACATGTCTATACAACTATATAAAGACGCCGCCTGAAAGGCAATGGCGCGTTAAGCACTTTGCCTCTATGGAAAACCCTAAGGGGAGGCCATCAGGCCGTTGGTGTCATTGGACGTGGAGTGTTTCCGCAGACGGGCTGCTGCGATCAGCCATGACGGCTGGGCGCGCAACAGCCCGTGCGCACTAGCGGCTTTCTACCGCGCGGAAGGCGGATTCAATAGCTGCCGCAGCGGATTCAGGGGGCCAATCGGGAGCAGCGAGAACGTCATCAAGTGCGCCTTCCCCAGCGGAAGTGCCTCAAGCATTTCATGCGCTTGCTTTGCGTCCGTGATGTTCAGGATGAATGCCACCCCGGCCCGGTCTTCCAGTGAATACCACTGGTCAATCTTGCCATCGAGGTAGAGCTGCGCCGTCTCGCGAACTTCGGTCGGAAGGATGTGTTGGACCAGTTTCATGTCCGTACCCGGCGGAAACGTACCGATCGCCAATATCTTTGTGGTTGGCGTGGCTGGCATCGGCGCGGTTTGCGCCATGGAGACGCCAGCAGAAGCGGCCAGCACGGATGCCATTGCCATCTCAAGAAGAACGCGTTTCATCATGCGGCCTCGAACACTGCGGTGAGAATACCGAGCCGGTCTTCCACCAGATTTCGACCGAGGTTGGCGGCAAGCTCGGCAAAGCCTGGGCCCATCACAACACCGAGATTGGGGGAGGGCGGCGGCCCTGATGCACGGAGTTCGGCGAACCAGGCTTTGGCTGCCTCGGTGTCGTCCTGCCATGTCAGCGTGCGGAAATCTGCTTGTTCGATCGCCTCACGCGTGGCATTGGCCGTAAGAAGAAAGCTCGTTGCGGGCGTTCGCGCCCACGGAACGGGATAGTACGGCTCGTGGCCGTTTGCGACGACGTCGAACGTTGCGAACCGGCCGCCCGGTTTCAGCACACGACGGATCTCCCGGTATAGCTGTGCGCGCTCGTCGATGTTCATCGCCACGTGCTGCAGCAGTACTACGTCGAAGCTGCTGCCTTCGAAGGGGAGGTCCAGCGCGCTCGCGGTATGGAACGACACGCGTTCGCTCTGGCCCGTTCGCTCGGCCAGATAGCGTGCGGCATCCACGAACGGCTCGCTGAGGTCGATGCCGGTCACGCGGCAGCCCCGTGTCTCAGCAAGGAAACGGGCTGGCCCGCCAACGCCCGAACCGACGTCCAGCACCGACATGTCGGCTGTGATACCGGCCAGTTTGGCCAGATCAGCGGTGGCGGCAAGTCCACGCGTGTGAAATTGGTCAAGTGCGGCCAGTTGCTTCGATGTGAGCGGCTGATCCTCCGGCCCAAAGGACGAGAGTGCGCTCTTCAGCCGCTCGGTCAGGCCAGTCGCACCGTAGTGATCGCGTACGCCATTCAGAGCATCAGTCATTGCAAAGTCTCCATTCGTGAACTGCTGGCGTCAGGTATACCATCCATTTTTGAGGGCGACTATTCATCACAATGTTGACGGGCCATGAAGCAGAACTTCACAGTCAGGCAGGGCGCGCTGGACGGTGTCGAGGTGTTCCTGAGCGTTGCCCAGCATCGCAGTTTTCGCAAGGCAGCCGCGGAGCTTGGCGTGACGCCGTCGGCTATCAGCCAGACGGTGCGTGTACTCGAAGCGCGTATCGGTGCAGCGCTGTTCATACGGACCACGCGCAGTGTTGGGTTGACTGAAGCCGGTGAACAGTTTCTTGCGCGCGCAAAGCCTGCCTTCGAGGAGTTGGTTGCCGCCAGCGAGGTAGCGCGTGGACTCGGCCAGCGGCCGGCCGGATTGCTGCGTCTCTCAGTGCCGCGCGCGGTAATCCCGATTCTGCTGGAGCCGCTGATCGTCTCGTTCTGCAGGGCTTACCCCGAGGTAGAGGTGGAGCTTGCCGCGAGCAAGGAGGTGATCGATCTTGCGGCCGAAGGATTCGACGCCGCCGTCCGGCTGGGGCATCTCGTTGCTCCAGATATGGTGGCGGTGCCAATGACGCCACCATTTCGTCTCATCGTGGTCGGCAGTCCTGACTACTTCGCGGAGCGCAGCCGGCCCACGCATCCGAACGACCTGCGCCAGCATGCATGCCTGCGATGGCGGCGAACCAACGGCGCGATCGCGCTATGGTCATTCAACGATAGCGACAGCGACAGCGACAGCGACAGCGACCAGACGATCGAGATTGCCGTATCCGGCCCGCTTATCGCCAATGACTACTCCAGCATGCTTGGCGCGGCAATGGAAGGCCTGGGTCTTGCCCAGATACCTGAGCCGCTGGCAACTGGTGCGTTGAGTTCGGGAAAGTTGATACACGTACTGGAGGCGTACGCGCCGGTGAGGCCGGGGGTGTTTCTCTGCTATCCGGGCCGCCGGCAGATCATGCCGAAGTTGCGCGCGTTCATTGATCATGTGAAGAGCCGCGCGGCAGGTGACAAGCACTGACAGCGTCCGTGCATGCTGACGACGGCCCGGACGCCGTGCCTGGCCCGGTTTTCCGCCACTTCGACGTGCTCGCCTGTTTCGCCTAAAGTTGTTGCTGGCTCTGCAAAAGGAGGCTCGTGATGGCTCAACGATTCGACGCGATCATCATCGGCACCGGACAAGCGGGCCCGGCGCTTGCCGCGCGGCTGGCCGGGTCGGGCATGAAACTGGCGGTCATCGAGCGCGGGCGTTTTGGCGGCACCTGCGTGAACACCGGCTGCATTCCCACCAAGACCCTGATCGCAAGCGCGTACGCAGCCCAACTGGCGCGGCGGGCTGCCGAGTACGGCGTGACGATCGGCGGGCCGGTCGCCGTCGACATGAAGCAGGTGAAGGCACGCAAGGACAAGATCTCGGGACGCTCCGGCAACGGCGTGGAGCAGTGGATGCGAGGACTGGAGAACGTCACGGTCTATCAAGGCCACGCGCGTTTCGAGAGTGCGCACGGTGTGCAGGTCAATGGCGAATTGCTGGAAGCCGACCGGATATACGTGAACGTGGGCGGCCGGGCGCTGGTTCCGCCCATGCCAGGGCTCGATCAGGTGCCGTACCTCACCAACTCGGGAATGATGGACGTGGATTTCCTGCCGGAGCACCTGATCATCATCGGCGGCAGCTACATTGGCCTCGAGTTCGCCCAGATGTACCGGCGTTTTGGGGCCAGGGTGACCGTCGTCGAAAAAAGCCCGCGCCTGATCCAGCGCGAAGACGAGGACGTGTCACAGGCCGTGCGGGAGATTCTGGAAGGCGAGGGCGTCGATATCAGGCTCAATGCCAACTGCATGACCGCGCGCAGGGATGGCGATCATATTGCCGTCGGGCTGGATTGCGCGAGCGGCGCGCCCGAAGTCCACGGCTCGCACCTGCTGCTGGCAGTTGGGCGCGTGCCCAACACCGATGATCTGGGGCTCGATAAAGCGGGCGTGGAGACCGACGCGCATGGCTATATCAAGGTGGATGAACAGTTGCGCACCAACGTTCCGGGCATCTGGGCGCTTGGCGATTGCAACGGCCGCGGCGCCTTCACGCATACGTCCTACAACGACTATGAGATCGTCGCGGCCAACCTGCTCGACAACGATCCGCGCATGGTGGCGGACCGTATCCCGGCCTATGCCTTGTTCATCGATCCTCCACTTGGCCGCGCTGGCATGACGGAGCGGGAAGCGCGGCAATCCGGACGCAAGGTGCTGGTCGGCACTCGCCCGATGAGTCGTGTCGGGCGGGCCGTGGAGCGGGGCGAGAGCCTGGGCTTCATGAAGGTGGTAGTTGACGCTGAGACCCGGCTGATCCTTGGTGCCGCGATCCTTGGCCTGACTGGCGACGAGGTGATTCACTCGCTGCTGGACATCATGTATGCCAAGGCCCCCTATACGACGATCAGCCGCGCGATGCATATCCATCCCACGGTGTCGGAGCTGGTGCCGACGCTGCTGCAGGATTTGCGGGAACCGGACTAGCTGTGCCTGGCTGGCGCTGGGGCTGGGCTGCGCATCGGCCGTGGCCTGTCCGCGGCATGCGTTTCGGTGATCAAGGATGCTGCGGCGTTGTCGAATTGAAAGCCTCGGCAAACTCGTCGGAATAGATCTCGGCCAATGCGGTACGCAATGCCGCGGCCCGCTCCGCGCCATAGACCGCTTCAAAGCGCTCCTGGGCACGTCGCCACAATCGATTCGATTCTGTCAGCTTGGCCCGTCCTGTCGCAGTCAATTCCACGCGACGGCTGCGGCCGTCGGCCTCGTCACGCGTCTGGATCAGGTAGCCGTCGCGTTCAAGCGGCTGAATATTGCGCGCCAGGGCGGAGCGGTCCAGCACCATGGCGTGCGCAAGCTCGGTCATCGTTGGACGATCCCCACGCGAGACGTGCAGCAGCACGGACCGCTGCGAAACGCTCAATCCACATGGCGCCAGTACGGCGTCATAAAGCTGGGAGATGCGCCGCGTTGCCTTGCGGAGCGCGGCGCCGTTGCAGACCAGGGGATCCTTGATGATCGATGATGACATTGCCGGGTGCGTTCCTGTTTCGTGTCGCGCCTGAGCCCTGCGTTGCGCATCCGGCGCTTCCCGCAAAGGCTCCCGTCAAAAGTATACGCCGCCTTGACGAATACGGGTATATGCAAGTAAATTTAGATGCGTGCATATGCAAGTATATTGACGGTACGGCGCGATACCGCCGGGGAGCAGGGTATGACCATGAATCCAGCCAATGCGGCAGCACTGCCGGCAGCCAATCCTCGCCTGCGCTCAATGCTGGAGGCGCCGATCGCACCGACGCTTGCCCGCATGAGTTGGTCGAACATGCTGATGATGCTGGCGCAATCGTCCACCGGACTGATCGAGACGTGGTTCCTCGCGAAGCTCGGGACAGACGTTCTGGCGGGCGTGGCGGTGGTGATTCCGGTGCTGATGCTGACGCAGAACATGTCGCAGGGCGCGATGGGTGGTGGCATATCGTCCGCCGTGGCCCGTGCGCTTGGCGCGGGTAACTCGGTCCTGGTTGGGCAACTGGCCCGTCACGCCCTGGCGATCAACGTGATGATCGGTGCGCTGTTCTCGTTGCTGCTATGCGTGGGGGCGCGGCCGCTATTCTCCCTGCTCGGCGCGCACGGGGCGGCACTCGATGCGGCCACGACCTATGGCCGCGTGATATTTGCCGCACTGCCGCTGATGTGGGCGATGAACGCGATGGCGAGCGTGATTCGCGGTACCGGCAATATGGCGATGCCCGGAATAGTGATCTGCGTGGGCGCGCTGCTGATGATTCCGTTGTCGCCTTGCCTGATCTTCGGCCTGGGACCGTTGCCGAAGCTTGGGGTGGCCGGCGGCGCGTGGGCTTTGGTGCTGTACTACGCAGCGGGCACCGTGGTGCTGGGCTGGTATTGCCTGTCCGGCCGTTGCGCGGCGCGGCTTTCGGCCGGCCCGCTCCACTGGGCGCCTATGCGCAGCATCCTTGTGGTGGGTGGGCTCGCGTGCCTGAATCCAGTGCTGACGAATGCGCTGATTGCACTGACGACAGCGCAAGTCGGCAACCATGGCGGCACCGCGGCGCTGGCAGGCTACGCCACGGCCGCCCGGCTCGAATACCTGTTGATTCCGATTGCTTTCGGCCTTGGCGCGCCAATGGTGGCGCTGGTGGGCGCCAATATCGGCGCCGGTCAGGCCGAACGTGCCAGGCGCATCGCCATAACTGGCGGGTGCATG
The DNA here is from genome assembly GCF_000292345.1 of Cupriavidus sp. BIS7. Lineage (GTDB taxonomy): Bacteria > Pseudomonadota > Gammaproteobacteria > Burkholderiales > Burkholderiaceae > Cupriavidus. The sequence goes on along the minus strand of NZ_ALOU01000075.1, from coordinate 22,033 downwards.
GCGTTTGCGATGGCGGAAATCGTTGGACTTGCCGCCGCACTCTGGCCCGAAGCGTGGCTGCGCCTGTTCGGTGCCGATGTTCAATTGCTTGAGACAGGGGCGCTCTACCTGCGAATTGTCGGCCCGCTGTATGGCTTCTTTGCGCTGGGTTTTTCGCTGTATTTCGCTTGCCAAGGTGCCGGGCGGCTCAAGTGGCCGCTACTGGCAGGGGCGCTGCGTCTCGCGTTGTTCGCGGGCGGCGGGGCAGTGGCGATGGCCGCTGGTGCGTCACTGGCGCAGTACTTCGCACTCGGCGCACTCGCCATGTTCTGCTATGGAAGCTGCGTGTTGTGGTCGATCGCGCGTGGCGATTGGGGTAGCGCCCGCCAGCGGCATGGCTGACGGGCGCTAGCTCCGTCGATCCACTAATCGTCCTACGCGGCAACATTTGCACCATTGTCCGGTTTCGTAGCTTTCCCTCCGGCGAGATCATGGTTTTCCCGAACCCGCACAGCCTGTCGCTGAAGCGGGAAAGCTCTTGTGAGAAGATTGTGCGCCCTGGCATTCGCTGAATGCCGGTGTGCCGCGCCTGGTCTTTATCAGACCATGGCCAGAGCCAGCAAGGGCAGGGCGCCGGCGCACGACTTCGCATATACGAGTTCTTCTGAATGGACCGCATTCACCCGGGAGAGTCTATGAAATCGAAATCAGGCCTGCGGTGGTACACCGCCATTGCGGCAGTTTGTCTGACCACGAGTTTCGCGCCGTCGACATACGCCGCGTCCGTTGCCCCCGTCGCCGCCGAGAATGGCATGGTGGTCACGGCCCAGCATCTGGCTACCAGGGTTGGCGTGGATGTGCTCAAGCGCGGTGGCAACGCGGTTGACGCCGCGGTTGCCGTGGGCTACGCGCTGGCCGTGGTGTACCCGGCTGCCGGCAACCTGGGCGGCGGCGGGTTCATGACCATCCAGCTTGCCGATGGCCGCAAGACGTTCCTTGACTTCCGGGAGGTGGCACCGAAGGGCGCCACCGCGAACATGTACCTGGACAAGGATGGCAACGTCATCAAGGGGGCTTCCACCAAGGGGCATCTGGCGGTAGGTGTGCCGGGCACGGTGTCCGGCATGGAATACGCACGCCGCAAGTACGGCACCATGAAGCGCACCGACCTGATTGCACCGGCGATCAAGTTTGCCGAGAACGGGTTCACGCTCGACCAGGGCGACGTGGACATGCTGCATACCTCGACCAAGGACTTCCAGGAGGACCCCGCCTCTGGCGCGATCTTCCTGAACAAGGGGCAGCCGTTCGAGGTAGGCCAGAAGCTGGTGCAGCGCGATCTCGCCAAGACGCTGAAAGCGATCAGCGCCGGTGGTACGGAAGGCTTCTACCAGGGCTGGGTAGGCCAGGCAATCGTCGCCTCCAGCCGCGCGGGAAAGGGCCTGATCACGCAGGAAGACCTGGACTCCTACAAGACGCGTGAGCTGGCGCCGGTGGAGTGTGACTACCGTGGCTATCACGTGGTATCGGCACCGCCGCCCAGCTCGGGTGGCGTCATCATCTGCGAGATGCTGAACATCCTGGAGGGCTATCCGCTCAAGGACCTCGGCTATCACTCGGCGCAGGCCGTGCATTACCAGATCGAGGCCATGCGGCATGCCTATGTCGACCGCAATAGCTACCTGGGTGATCCCGATTTTGTAAAGAACCCGCTGGCCCGCCTGCTGGACAAGAACTACGCGGCCCGGATCCGTGCCGTGATAGATCCCAAGAAGGCAGGTGTGTCGAAGGACATCAAGCCGGGTGTGGAGCCTCATGAGGGCAGCAACACCACTCACTACTCGATTGCCGACAAGTACGGCAATGCCGTGTCGGTCACGTACACGCTCAACGACTGGTTCGGCGCCAAGGTCATGGCTGCGAGTACGGGCGTGCTGCTGAACGATGAAATGGACGACTTCACCGCCAAGGTTGGCGTGCCGAACCTGTACGGCCTGGTGCAGGGCGAGGCCAACGCAATCGCCCCCGGCAAACGTCCGCTTTCGTCGATGAGCCCGACCATCGTCACCAAGGACGGCAAGCCGGTGATGGTAGTGGGTACGCCGGGAGGCAGCCGGATCATCACGGCAGTCATGCTGACGATGATCAACGCCATCGACTACAACATGAACGTGCAGGAAGCCGTAGACATGCCGCGCTTCCATCAGCAATGGCTGCCCGATCTGACCAATGTGGAGGACTACACGCTGTCGCCGGACACGCGAAAGATCCTTGAAGACATGGGGCACCACTTCGGGCCGCCGCAGCCGGCCAATCACCTGGCGGCGATCATCATCGGCGCGCCGTCACTCAACGGCAAGCCTGTAGGAAACAACCGCTTCTATGGCGCCAACGACCCGCGTCGCAATACCGGGCTGGCAGCCGGTTATTGATCGTCCGTGATGGAATGGAAGCCCGCTTCGGCGGGCTTTTTTTCTGGTTGGTGGCCGACAGGAAATCAGCAGCCTGCCTCAAAGCGCAGGCAGGGGCCCGTGTTCCTTTTCCCATGCCGCGGTGGCGGGATGTTCAACGAGGGGAGTCACGGACACCTTCATATACGGGTAAAGCGGAAGAGACCGTACGTTGGCATGAAGCTCCTCAAGACTGTCCGCCTCCCAGAGGCCACAGGAGTCAGGCGTGCCCAGGGGACGCCAGGAGCGGCGCAATTTACCTGCCGCCCTCAATTCAAAGGAACGAGCATGTTCCGCCTGCCGAAACTTTTCCTTGACGTCGTCCGGCATATCGGGAGAAAGGTTCACTTCAAGTTGGACCAGAAAAAGCATCCTGGACTCCTTGTTTGACAGTTAGGAGGTTAGAAAGTGGGGGGTGTACCAAGTCCACGCGATTCAATCCGCCGTCGCGGCTCATGGGAGGCTCCCTCGGAGCCTACACGCCCGCGACGATAAACCCGTCGCAGCGCGATGCTGCTTGTCGCTGCTTGAGGAGCACACGGTATTCAGGCGATTCGTACCAGGCCTTCGCGTGCTCGACGCTCGGAAACTCGAGCACGGTGATGTGCTTGGGCACGAATTCGCCTTCGAGGACATCGACCGCGCCGCCGCGAACCAGGTAGCGCCCGCCGTATTTCTCGATCGTCGCCGGCGCTCCGTGCCGATAACCCTCAAGGGCTGCCGCATCCAGGACCTCGAAATTCGCAATGACATAAGCGGCCATGGCCGTTCCTCCTTTAATTCGTTGTGCAGGGAATAGCTACCCAATCGCCTCTGCCTGCCGCTACAGCGACCGGCCCCTTCTAACGTGCAACGCCCTTGTTCGGATTGATCAGATACTTCGTGCCAGTCGCCCGCTTCCCGTAGACCGCAATCTCGTCGAGCTGAAGCGCCTCGACGAGGGACACCGCCTTCGTGTAGTGGCTGGCGAACGTCGTCTTGAGTTCGGCGACGATGCGCTCGCGCAGCTTCGCCTCCCGAGCCGGCCCGATCTTCTGCAGGAACGGCGTGAGCAGCCAACCGCCAACGCTGTACGCGACCCCAAAGTTGCGCGAGAGCATCGTCGGACTGGGGTCGAGCGTTCCGTAGAGGTAGACCTGCTTGTGGACCGGCGATCCGTAGCGGCTGTACTCCTTCATCGAGCGCGTCAGCGCCGCTTCCATGCAGCCGAGGATCTGGCTGGCGAGCGGGCCCCCGCCGACGGCGTCGAAAGCGATCGTCGCGCCGGTTTCGGCCAGTGCCTGCGTGAGATCCTGGATAAACGTCGGGGCCGTGGAATTGCAGACGTGCGTCGCGCCCATGGATCGGAGCAACGACGCCTGCTTCTCATCGCGGACGACATTGACGAGCGGAATGCCATCCGCAAGGCAGATCCGGTTCAGCATCTGCCCGAGATTGGACGCCGCCGCAGTGTGCACAAGCGCTCGGTGGCCGTCGTGCCGCATTGTCTCGATCATGCCGAGCGCGGTCAGCGGATTGACGAAGCACGCTGCACCCTCTGCTGGCGTGGTGCCATCCGGCAGTGCCATGCATTGCGACGCCTTGACGCAGCGGTACTGCGAATACATCGCTCCGCCGAGGAGCGCGACCGTGCGGCCCAGCAGCGCCTGCGCCTCGGCAGAGGAACCAGCTTCGACAACGACGCCCGCGCCCTCGTTGCCGACAGGCATCGATTGCCCGATGCGGCCCGCCACGGCGCTCATGCGCTCCTTGGGAATCCGCGCCGTCACCACCGGGGCCGCCGCGGTCCCGGCGTGCTGCGCGGTGTTCATGTCCGCAACGGAGAACATGTTGGCTATGTCGGACGGATTGATGGGACTTGCCTCGACCCGAACGACGACCTCGTCGGCCTGCGGAGCAGGAACTTCGACGTCAACCAGCGAAAGCTCGAGTTCCCCGTCGTCACGGATCAGCGACCGTAGCTGGAGACCCGTCTTGGCCTTGTGTCCATTCGGGGCGGTGGTGACACTCATGACTTGTCCTTTGCTCTGTTGAAGTAGACGACCAATTACGGTTTGTAATACGGCTTGTCACCAATGATGGCGGCACGTTCCATCTTGCGGTGGCAGGGCGGGTAATCCATCACGGCATAGTGCTGGGTGCATCGGTTATCCCAGATCGCTACGCTGTATGGCTTCCAGCGCCAACGCACCTGGTACTCGGGGATGTAGGCCTGGCTGATCAGGTACTGCAGCAGATCGCTCCCTCCCTTGCTGTAGTCCTGGCCATAACGTACACGGTCCTTGGTGTGATAGTTCACGAAGTGGCTCGCGAAGCCACTGACGAACAGGGCCTTCTCGCCGGTTTCCGGATGAGTGCGCACCACTGGGTGCTCGGCATCCGGGTATTGCGCCTTCATCGCCAGACGCTTTTCCTGAGGCATCGCAGCGGCCCAGGTGGAATTGAAGCTGTGGTTGGCGATCAGGCCATCGATTTCCTTTTTGACGTCGTCCGGCAGCTTTTCGTAGGCCAGTACCATGTTGGCCCACATGGTGTCGCCACCGACCGGCGGGCACTCGATGCAGCGCAGCACCGCGCCCATGGGCGGGGAGTCGCGGAAGGTGCCGTCGCAGTGCCAGGCGTTCTCGTATCGGTCGGGCGGATTCTCCGGGGTTTTGTAAATCTGGACCAGACCGGGGGCGTCCGGGTGGCTGGGCGCCATCGGATGGTCTTCCAGTTCGCCCAGACGTCGCGCGAACGCCATATGGTCCTGGCGCGAGAACTTGTCGAGGTCCTGGTCGCGCAGGAACAGCACCTTGTGCTTTAAGAGCGCGGCGTAGATTTCCTTGAACAGGCCGTCGTCCCGCACTGCATCGCCCAGATTCACATCGAGCAGTTCCGCGCCGATGGCGCAGGTTAGTTGTTCGATTCTCATTTGCAAGGGTCTCCTTATATGACGGAAGAGCTTGTCATCTCACGCGCTTCCAAGTCTTTGTGTGCCTGCATTGCGTCTTCTGGCGACTCACGCGGTTCCACAGACCGATTTCGACCGAGGTTCTGCGACAACCCTTGCAGTACTTGCCCGCAGAATCCATGCGGCAGATGTGACGCAGGGATTGGCAGCGGGCATGGGCGCAACTCAGGCAGCTGCGCGTAGCGGCAGGTTCTTCTCGCCCGACTTGCGGTTCGGGGCCATGCCGTGGGCCACCAGCGTTTCCTCAACGCTGTCGTACCACGTGCCGATGCGGTAAATCTGGCGCGCTTCCTTGCCCGAGGCGATCTCGCGGCCCAGTTCCTTCGCTACGCGCACGCATTGCTCGATCTGCTGGACCGAGGTCATGCGGTTGCCGTGCTGGTCGATGATGGTGTCCTCGATGCCGCAGCGCGGATGCAGGCCCATGGACATCGCCATCATGTTGAACGGCAATACGTTCTTCAGCAGCGACTCGGCGGTCAGGGTGCAGCCGTCCGGGGCGCGGTGCACGAAGTTGAAGAAGTTGAAGGGGTTGGGGCCGTCAAAGCCGCCGCCGATGCCGATCCAGGTCAGGTTCAGTGGGCCCATGTACTTGCCGGCGCGCACCAGGCGCTCCAGCGTTTCCATTGCGTGGATGCCGGTGAGCTGGAAGTGTGGCTGGATGCCGGCGTTGCTGAGGCGGCGCAGATGTTCTTCCACCCAGCCCGGGCCGGCCGGCACGACCATTTCACGGTAGGCCGATACATAGGCCGGCTGAGCCAGCGACGTACCTGCGGTGTACTCGGGGTACAGCAGCTCCGTGACGTTCATCTGTGTGGTGTTGATGGCCACCGTGACCTGGTCCGGCTTCGGGTCCAGTTCGGCCAGCATGTGGCGGGTGTCGTCCGACAGCCACTTGGCGGCCTGGCCGTCATCTTCCGGCGCGAAGGAGATCGAGCCGCCGACCTGGATGATCATGTCGGGCACGGCCTTGCGCACGCCGGCGATCAGTTCGTTGAACTTGGACAGGCGCTTGGAGCCCTTGCCGTCGAGTTCGCGCACATGCAGGTGCAGCACGGTGGCGCCGGCGTTGTAGCAGTCGACGGCCTTCTGGATCTGCTCTTCCATCGTCACGGGGATGTCTTCCGGGAAGTCTTCCGGCATCCACTCGGGGCCGTACGGGGCCACCGTGATGACGACCTTGTCCATGTTTTCGGGGTGCAGCGAATCGTCTAGAAATTGCATCTCTTCCTCCAGATCTGAGTGACGGCCTGTCCCTCCGTCCAGGATGGTTCGCGCCGAAGGCGCATCGAAGAGCGGGAACATCGGAGACGCAAGGTACGCGAATTTCGCTGTACGCTTTTACTCTTACGCGCCAACGTTTTATGATTTCATGCCAGCACGTGTTAATACCAAGGAAAGCGTGAGCAATCGCGACTGCGACGGCCAGGGCCAGCTGTCGTACGGCATTGAGGAAAATCGATGGAACTGATGGTGCGGTCTTCTACCGTGGGCGGCTACTTCGACGTCACGCGGCGGCTGGGGCTCAACCCCTTCGAGCTGATTCAGGAAGTCGGGCTCGATGCAGCCGCGTTGGCAAACCCCGAGGGTCGTATCCCGGCCACCGCCGGCTGCCAGTTGCTGGAAGTCACGGCACTGAAGGCGTCCTGCCCCACCCTTGGCCTGCAGATCGCAGAAACGCGCCAGCAACTCGGCGTCGGAGTCGTCAACGTACTGTTGGCCCACAAGCGCACGATGCGCGAGGTGCTGCTGGCCGCCGCGCAATACCGGCATCTGCTGAACGAGGCGCTCGCCGTCTACGTCGAAACCACCGGTGATTCGGTGACGATCCGTGAGGAAGTCATGACCGAGCCGGGCACGCCCACGATGCAGGCAATCGAGCTGTCCGTGGGCGTTCTCGCCCGCCACTTCAGTGCCCTGCTTGGTGCACACTGGAAACCCTGGAGCGTCCATTTCACGCATCACGCCCCGAAAGATCAAACGTTCCATAGGCGCTTCTTCGGTTGTTCCGTGATCTTCGGCAGCGATTTCAACGGCATCGTTTGTGCAACGGCCGATCTCGACTCCCCGAATCCGGGCGCTGACCCGGAACTGGTCCGCTATGCAGAGAGTCTCGCCACACCCCTCAACGCCACCGGCATCGATTCGACCGCGCTCGAAGTGCGCAAGGCGATCTATTTGCTCTTGCCGCTCGAGCAGGCAACGGTGGAAGGCGTCGCCCGGCATCTGCGTGTGAGCGTACGGACCCTGCAGCGCCAGCTCGAATCGGCCGGCACCAGCTTCACGGCCCTGGTCGAGGAAGTGCGCCGTGATCTTGCCGTGCGCTACATGAGCAATCCCCGCTATCCGATCGGACGCGTCGCCGCCCTGCTGGGCTACGCCCACCAGGGCGCTTTTACGGTGTGGTTCAGGTCGCGTTTCTCCATGACGCCACGCGAATGGCGAAGCAAACATCGGAAGTGATGTCGGTTCGTGCTTTTGCAGGACCGGGGTGCAATTGCGCACCGCACCGAATGGCTTCCTTGGGGGATATCAGCAAAGCTGAATGATCGGACGTCCATTCCCTCGCTATCGATGCCTCTTGAAGACGCTGGCGAGTTCCTGCAGGTCGGCCGCCGCCCAATCCCATTGCTGCGCATAGGATGCGTCCGGCGCCGGCGCGCCGCCGTATTCCATCGGGCGATCGATATAGGCAGTCTGCAGTCCATATGATCTCGCGGCGGCCAGGTCGCTATGGTGGCAGGCCACCAGGCACAGATCCTGGGGCGGCACGCACAGAGTCGCCGCCGTCGCCAGATAGGCCTGAGCTGTTGGCTTGTAGCTGCGAGATACCTCGGCACCGAGGATCGCGTCCCAGGCGAGTCCATTGAATCGGTTCATTGCGATCATCAGCGCAATGTTCGCGTTGGACAAGGTCACCACGGGGAACAACTCACGAAGCTGGGCAAGGCCAGCGGGTACATCGGCCCAGGGCTGCAGGCGCCGCCATGCATGAGACAGGTCCAGCAGTTCGCGCCCGTCGATGGCAGCGGTCTTGACTCCACGGTGCTCCAGCAACTGGATCACCGTTTCGAGATGCAATTCATCGAGTAGCGTGAACGGTCGACGGCCGCTTCGGCACTCCTCCATCGCAGGCTGATAGAGGCTGCGCCACGCATCGGCGAACTCAGCCGGATCGGTGCCGGGGAGGTGCCGCTCAAGGAAGGCGGCCGTCTGGGCTGCAATACCTGCCCGCCAATCCACCACGGTTCCAAATACGTCGAATGCCAGGGCCTTGGGTAGTGTCATCGATCTGCTCCAGGGAGAGGTGTTGGGGCGCGCTGCGCACTGAAGGTCTAACAGATATTCCCACCGTCCGCAGCCTCGCGCTGACACCAGCATGGTTTCAGGTGTTTTCCTTTGCTCAATGAGTCTTTTTTAGTATCCAATCGTCTATCATAGTCAACGATTCAGGGGCGAACCCATTGTGGCCGTCCGCCAGCAGCAGTTCGCACAGCACCTGATTGCAAAGGGCGAAGAGGTGGCGGATGCTTGCGTTCGGACGATAAATGGCCTCGCGCGCCTGGGCGGGGGCATGTCGCCGGAAGCGGCGCGGCACCTGGCTACCGGGCGAGCCCCGGAGCGCCTCTTTCCGGCTGCCGCGTAGGCGGCGGCAAACTTTGAGAAATCGAACACATTGAAGGTCTGCATGATGACAAAATTCACGATTCGCAACGCCACTCCGGAAGACATGGAAGCGGTATGTGAGATCTACAACGATGCCGTGGAGAACACGACTGCGATCTGGAATGAAGTGCGCGTCGATGTCGCCAACCGTGTCGATTGGCTGGCGGCGCGGCGCAAGGCGGGCTTCCCGGTGCTCGTCGCACTGAATCAGGCGGGGGTTGTGGTCGGTTACGCGTCGTTTGGCGATTGGCGCGCATTTGACGGCTATCGCCATACCGTCGAGCACTCGGTCTATATCCGCAATGACCAGCGCGGCCAGGGCATTGCCGGCGTGCTGATGAAGGCGCTGATCGAACGGGCCGGCGAACTGGGCAAGCACATCATGGTGGGGGCCATCGAAGCCGGAAATACGAGTTCGATCCGGCTGCACGAAAAGCTCGGCTTCGAACAGGTCGGCCTGATGAAGGAGGTCGGCATGAAGTTCGGCAAGTGGCTGGACCTGGTCTTCATGCAACTCAATATCGACCATCGCAGCACCCCGGATGGCGCAGGAAAGTAATCGCGGGCTCGGAACATCCAGGAAATGACTCAGCCATCGAATGCAACCGTGAAATCGGGATCGGTCCGTTTCTCCCCGGTGTTGCCGATGCTGATTGCCCGCTCGTCGCTACCTTCGCTTTTCGGCGGGCTCAGCATTTCCGTGCTGGCCTTCTCGATCATCGGTATCGGGGCCGTTGGCTGCATTCTTGGCGGCATGCTGAGCCGCTCGGCAGGGAGCGCGCGGGTAGCGCTTGTCGCGCTGGCAATTTCCGGGGCCTGTTGCTTGCTGCTGCCATTCGCGGCGGACGCGTTGTCACCGGGCTGGCTGCTGTTCTTCTTCCTGATCTGGGGCGCAACCGTCATCGCGGACTCACCGCAGTTTTCGGCAATGGCTGCCAAGGCGTGCCCGCCAGCGCTGGTTGGCGGTGCACTCGCCATCCAGAACTCGATCGGCTTCGCTCTGACCGTGGCTTCCATCGCGCTGGCCTCTACCTGCCTCGGCGACTTGGGGATGAGAACGTCCTGGATTCTTCTGCCCGGCCCGCTGGTGGGCATTCTGGGTTTCCTGCTGCTGCGTCGCCATTCCGGGCGAACAGCAGGAACCACGTGACCGGAAGCAGCCTCTACCGCTTGACGAGGGCTACCAGGTAGACACACGGCTTGTTGCCCGGGTTGATGAACGTGCAGGGCGCCGGCGGTCCGAGTTGCAGGCAATCGCCGACTTCCAGCCGGTGCACAAGCTCCCCTTCTTCAAACACCAACGTGCCTTGCAGTACCCAGATCTGTTGGTTCTGGAAGATAAATGCCGAAGACGGGTACGAAATCCGGACGTTTGCTGGCAGCGTGATCTCTATCAGCTCAAGCATGCCGCCATGCCGGGGCGACACCGCGCGCCGCGTGTAGCCGGTCTCCGGGTCGGTCCAGACCGGTTGGGATGCAGCGCGGCAGAGACGGTCGCCAGCCTGTTCGGCCAACGCCAGCAACATCGACAACTGCAAGCCGAAGGCGCCTGACAGCCTGCCCAGAACCGTTGCCGTTGGACTGGCTTCGCCACGCTCGATCTTGCTGATCATGGCCTTCGAAACACCAGCGCGCTCGGCCAGTTCTCCCATGGACCAACCTCGCGACTCGCGCTCGATGCGCAATCGGGCGGAAATCGCATCCGTCGGGTCAGTGGGCGCGCGAGCGGGAAGGGCAGAGGTATCGGTCATGGGCGCCATTATACGAGCGGTATTGGTTTGCTCCGATGAGTGCGACGACGGCGCGAGGCACGGTCATGGAGCCCGCACAGCCACCCTGATGGCGGCTACCGGGATGAGGACGGCTACCTATATATCGATGATCGCACCAGGGATATGATCATCAGCTTGGTCAAGGCGTCAAGGCGCCCAGGCAGGTGGAAATCCGGGCCGACCTGCCGCCTTCCAAGGTGGGCAAGGTGATGAAGAAGGACGTGCGCGCTACGCTACTCGACAAGGAGAGACAGGCATGGGTAATCGTGTGTTCATCGCAGGCGTAGGCATGATCCCCTTCGTAAAGCCCGGGGCCAACGAACCGTATCCCGTGATGGGCGCAGCGGCAGGCCGGCTGGCGCTGGCGGATGCCGGCATTGGCTACGATGCGGTGCAGCAGGCCTATGTCGGCTACGTGTACGGAGATTCCACCAGCGGGCAGCGCGCCGTTTACGGTCTGGGCATGACCGGCATTCCCGTGGTCAACGTCAACAACAACTGCTCTACCGGCTCCACCGCGCTTTATCTCGCGCGCCAGGCAATCGCCGGTGGGGCCGCAGACTGCGTGCTGGCTCTGGGCTTCGAACAGATGAACCCCGGCGCGCTTGGCGCCGTATTCAGCGACCGCCCAAGCCCGTTCGAGGAATTCGACCGGCGCGCCGGCGAACTCGTGGGCATGCCAGAACTACCGCTGGCGCTGCGCTACTTTGGCGGCGCCGGCCTGTCGCACATGGAGAAATACGGGACGCCGCTCGAATCGTTCGCAGCGGTGCGCGCCAAGGCGAGCCGCCATGCATCGCGGAACCCGCTTGCGCTGCTGCGCCGGGAACTTAGCACCGACGAGGTGATGAACGCACCGATGCTGTGGCCGGGGGTACTTACCCGCCTGATGGCTTGCCCGCCCACCTGCGGTGCGGCAGCCGCCATCCTTGTCAGCGAGAATTTCGCCAGGCGGCACGGCCTGCGCACCGATGTCTTTATCCGCGCCCAGTCCATGACCACTGATACGCCTTCGACCTTCGAGGCCCGGGACATGATGTCACTGGTGGGTTACGACATGAGCAAAGCCGCCGCGAAGCGCGTCTATGAAGAGGCGGGCGTCGGCCCCGATGATGTCGACGTGGTGGAGTTGCACGACTGCTTTGCGCAAAACGAACTGATTACCTATGAGGCGCTCGGTCTGTGCGCAGAGGGTGGGGCGGCCGGCTTCATTGCCGATGGCTCCAACACCTACGGCGGCAAGGTCGTGACCAATCCGTCCGGGGGGCTGTTGTCCAAGGGACATCCGCTCGGCGCCACCGGACTGGCCCAGTGCTACGAGCTTACGCATCAACTGCGCGGTACCGCCGAGGCACGCCAGGTGGACCGCGCGCGGCTAGGCCTGCAGCACAACCTCGGTCTTGGCGGCGCCTGCGTCGTCACGCTTTATCAGTCGAACTGAAGCGAACACAGTCAGCGGAGCCGGGAGGCAGCGATGGGCAGGTCCAACCGCTCGCGGACTAGCTTGAAGAAATCACTGAAACGCCAGGGCGCAGCCTTCATCACCCGGGCCGATACGAACTTCTACAAGGCCTGCAGCCCCAGTTTCACGGCAAGGAGCACCAGCAGTGCTCCGACTATCCAGCGCTGCGCGGCCAGCATGCCTGGACGGCTGGTCATCGCAGCAGCGGCCCGCCCGGAAGCGATCGCTACGCATGCATTCACCGAGGCAAACGCTGCAGTGAGCGCCAAACCGAGGATCAGCGACTGCCTCAGGATGTCACCTGCCTGGTAGTCGATGAATTGCGGCAGTACCGACAGAAAGACCAGTGCGAGTTTTGGATTGAGGAGGCTGGTCATTGCACCCATCGCCAGCAGGTTGCGCGGCGGCTGTGCGTCGGTACGTTCCACCTGAAGTGGCGAGCGGCCGCCGGGCCCGAGTATCCGCCATGCCATATAGAGCAGATATCCGGCGCCGAACAGGGCCAGCGCGCGGGCGGCGCCGGGGATGGCAAGGAATAGCGCGCTGATGCCGAAGGCCGCGCCAAGCATGTACGTGAAATATCCAAGCATGACGCCAGCCAGCGATACCAGGCCCGCCTTCGTGCCTTGCGAGACCGAGCGCGCCATCACATAGACCATGTTTGGCCCCGGCGTAACGGCCAGAAGGCCACCGACCATCAGGAAGTCGTACATCGCTTTCATTGCTGTCACCGTCCGGAAGAGATGCACGCAGTATCGGACCGCCGTGATCAGTAAGTAAAACGGAATATACTGAACCGATTATTCAGATAAGCTGAAATTCCGGCCAAAGCCCATGCGCAAGCTTGACCTCGATGTACTGGAGATGATCGTAGCCGTGGCCGATGCGGGGTCTTTTTCGCGTGCGGCGGAATCGCTGCACCGCTCGCCATCGGCAGTAAGCATGCAGATCAAGGCCATCGAGGACGCCATGGGCAAGCCGCTTTTCATCCGGAATACGCGCAACGTTGCGCTGACCGATGACGGCAGGACGCTCACGGACTACGGCCGGCAGATGCTGGCGATACGCGAGGAGGCCTGGTCGGCGGTAGTGCGCCCTGAAGTCCGTGGCCGTGTGACGATTGGCGTGCCGGACGACTATGCGTCTTCACTGCTGCCGTCCGTCCTGCGCAAGTTTGCGGCGGCCCATCCTCGCGTGGAAATCCGCGTGATAGGCATGCCCAGCCACGCCCTGATTCCACTGCTGAAGGACAACACGCTCGATCTGGCCTGCATCACGAAATCACGCGGCGTTACAGGCGAATTCGTGCGGTACGAACCGATGGAGTGGGCGGCCGCGCGTGGTGGCGCGTCGCAGGTCTGGAAAGAGCGCCCCTTGCCGATCGCGGTGTTTCCGCAGGGGAGTGCGGCGCGGGCGATGGCCATCAACGCACTGCAGCAGGCCGATATCCGGTATCGCATGTCGTATGAGAGCCCAAGCCTGCTCGGCCTGATCAGCATGGTGGACGCCGGGTTGGCTGTCGCGCCGCTAGCCCGTTGCAGCGTTCCGGCGCAATTGACTGTCATTGGAGAGCCCGAAGGGCTGCCGGCGTTGCCGCCGCTTGAAGTCATTCTTGCGCGAAGTGCCCGCTCCGCGCGCCCGCCTTGCGACTTCCTTGCCGAACAACTGCTGGCGGATCTGAAGGTCAGACCCGGCCCGTGACCGCAGCCGGGACCCACCGCAGCTTCCTATCTATCTGAGCCCCAAGGCTGGACAGCAGGTGTTGTCCAGCCTGTTTGCCGCGTCTCGAAGTCATCGAAATCATCGGTTTTGCAGTGCAGCACGTCCTACGTGTTTTCCCTGCGTATCTTTTATTCAATCATATGGCTTAATATTTCCAGGCGGTTTCGGGGCACGCAGTACGAGGTACCACTCTGGAGGGTCATCGTTGTGAGCAAGGAAGACACCGAAGATACGGGCGACGCGTTGCAAGTGGAGATGCGCGGCCATGTGATGTGGCTGACGATCCAGCGCGAGGCGCGCCGTAATGCCATCAATGGCGAGGTGCTTGCGGGGCTGCGGCAGGCGCTGGCCTGCGCGGGCGCGGACCCTGACGTGCGAGCCATTGTCCTGACCGGCGCCGGCACGCGGGCGTTCTGCGCTGGGGCCGACCTGCAGAGCGGCGCGTCGTTCCGCTTCGACTATTCGCAGCCTCACCAGCAACTGGCCGACCTGTTTCGCGAGGCGCGCCGCTGCACCGTGCCGCTGGTGGCGCGCGTCAACGGTGCCTGCATGGCTGGCGGCATGGGCCTGCTGGCCATGTGCGACCTGGCCGTGGCGAGCCGCCATGCCGTCTTTGGCCTGCCCGAGGTCAAGGTTGGCGTGTTCCCCGCGCAGGTGCTGGCCGTGCTGCAGCATCAACTGCCGCGCCGGGTGCTGAACGAACTGTGCCTGATGGGCGAGCCGATTGACGCCGAACGGGCGCTGTCGATCGGTCTGGTCAATCAGTTGGCCGAGCCTGATGCGCTTGACGCCACGCTGGACGCTTTTCTGTCCCGCCTGCTGGACAAATCGCCGTCGGCAATCCGGCGCGGTCTTTATACGCTCAAGCACACGGAGCACCTGGGTTTCGAAGACGCCGTGGCCTTTACCGAAAGCCAGATCGGCCTGTTTGCACTGACCGACGATGCGCAGGAAGGACAGGCCGCCTTCCGCGAGAAGCGCGCGCCCAACTGGACGGGGCGCTGATATGGCCAGGGATACTGTTTCCATTGGTGGCGCCAGCGGGTTCTGGGGCGACAGCGTCACCGGCCCGATGCAATTGGTCGCATCCGGCCGGCTTGATTACCTTGTCTTTGACTACCTGGCCGAACTGACCATGTCGCTGCTGGCGGCGGCGCGGCAGAAGAAGCCCGAACTGGGCTACGCCACGGACTTCGTCAGCGTGGCCATGCGCGCGGTGCTCAAGGACGCGATGGCACAGGGCATCCGCATCGTTGCCAATGCGGGCGGCGTTAATCCGCGCGGCTGCGCCGAGGCCTTGCAGACGCTGGCCGCAGAACTGGGCGTGCCGGTGCGCATCGCAGTGGTGGAGGGCGACGACGTGACGCCGCTGCTGCCGGCCTTGCGCGACGAAGGCGTACGCGAATGGCAGGGCACGCGCGCGTTGCCGGAAAAGATCCTCAGCGCCAACGCGTATCTCGGCGCCTTGCCGATCAAGGCCGCGCTCGATGCCGGGGCACAGGTGGTTATCACCGGCCGCTGCGTGGACAGTGCCGTCACGCTTGGCGCGCTGATGCACGCATTCGACTGGGCGCCGGACGATTACGACCGACTTGCCGCCGGCAGCCTTGTCGGCCACATCCTTGAATGCGGCTGCCAGGGGACGGGCGGCCTGCATACCGACTGGGAATCCGTGCCCGATTGGGCCAACAGCGGTTACCCGATAGCCGAGTGCAGGCGCGACGGCAGCTTCGTGGTGACCAAGCCCGCAGGTACTGGCGGCCTGGTCACGCCGGCCACCGTGGGCGAGCAACTGCTCTATGAGATTGGCGACCCCGCGCGCTATCTGCTGCCCGACGTGGTGTGCGACTTCACGCAGGTAACCATGACGCAGGACGGCCCGGACCGTGTGGAAGTCCACGGTGCGCGCGGCCATGCGCCCACGCCCGCGTACAAGGTAAGCGGGACCTTTGCCGATGGCTTCCGCAGCAACGCCCAGCTGACCGTGGTGGGATTTGACGCCGACCGCAAGGCACGCCGCACGGGGGAGGCCATCCTGGAGCGCACGCGCGGCCTGTTCCGCAAGTTGGGGCTGGGCGACTACAGCGCCACGCATCTTGAGACGCTGGGCTCGGCCTATTCCTTCGGCCCGCATCAGCCGGCATCGCCGCGCTTCGAGTCCGTGCTCTGGCTGGCCGTTACCCATGCCGACAAACGCGCGCTGGAACTGTTCACGCGCGAGATCTCGCCGGCCGGCACCTCGTGGTCGCCGGGCACGACCGGCGCGGGCGGGCGGCCATCGGTCTCGCCGGCTATCAAACAGTTTGCGCTTCTGCTCGACAAGGCGCGCCTGCAGCCGCGCGTGACCCTGCTGCCGGACGGCGTGGCGATTGACGTCCCCGTGCCGGCAGGCGCGCCGCTTCCGGATACGCCAGCAGCGGCGGCCGTGCCAGCCGAAGGCACCGACGACACCGAAGGCCCGACCCGCGAAGTACCGCTTATTGCGCTGGCCTATGCGCGCAGCGGCGACAAGGGCGACATCTCCAATATCGGTGTCATCGCCCGGAACCCGCAAGACGTGCCGCTGCTGCGTGCGCAGCTTACGGAGGAAGCGGTAGCGCGCCATCTGGCGCATCTGGTCAAGGGGCGCGTGACCCGTTACGAGTTGCCCGGTATCCACGCATTCAACTTTGTGTGCGAGCAGGCGCTGGACGGTGGTGGCATGGCATCGCTGCGCAACGATCCGCTCGGCAAAGGCATGGCCCAGGTACTGCTGGCAATGCCGGTGCGAGTGCCGGTCACGGACTGAGGACAACATGTACCCAGGATTGCCCCCATCCCCCGAATACAGCGCCGGTCACGAGGACTTTCGTGCCAGCGTGCGGCGCTTTGTCGAACAGAACATCGTCCCGTATATCGATGCCTGGGAAGAAGCAGGCAGCTTCCCACGCGAACTCTACCGAACGGCTGCGGAGCTGGGCCTGCTCGGCCTCGGCTTTCCGGAGGAGTATGGCGGCACGCCCGGCGACCCGTTCCTGGAGATGGCAATGGTGGAGGAACTTACGCGCGCCGGCAGCGGCGGGCTGCTGGCCTCGCTCTTCAGCCACACCATCGGCGCGCCACCGATCGTGGCTGGCGGCTCCGATGCGCTCAAGGCGCGCTGGCTGCCGTCCATTCTGGCGGGCGAGACCATCAGCGCACTGGCGGTGACCGAGCCTTCGGGCGGCTCGGACGTTGCCAACCTGACCACGCGCGCCCTGCGCGACGGCGACAGCTACATCGTCACCGGCAGCAAGCTCTTCATCACCTCCGGTATGCGTGCGGACGTCTTCACCGTAGCCGTGCGCACAGGCGGGCCCGGTGCGGGCGGCGTTTCCGCGCTGCTGGTGGAGGGCAACACGCCGGGCCTCACGCGCACGCCGTTGCGCAAGATGGGCTGGTGGTGTTCCGACACGGCCGAACTGCACTTCGACGGCTGCCGCGTACCGGCCGGCAATCTGCTGGGCACGGAGAACCGCGGCTTCGAAGTGATCATGCGCAACTTCAATCACGAACGCCTGGCGCTGGCGATGCAGGCCTACGGGCTGGCGCGTGTGTGCCTGGACGAAGCGTCCGACTGGGCCCGCGAGCGCACCACCTTTGGCAAGGCGCTGGTCGGGCATCAGGCCGTGCGTATGAAGCTGGTGGCCATGGCCACGCGCATCGAAGCCACGCGCGCGATGCTGGAAGACCTGATGCGCCGTATGCAGGCCGGCGCGATGCCGGTGGCCCAGCTCTGCATGCTGAAGAACTTTGCCACGCAGACGCTGCAGTTCTGTGCAGACCACGCCGTGCAGTTGCTTGGCGGCATGGGCTTTATGCGCGGCACGCGATCGGAACGGATCTACCGCGAGGTGAAGGTCTACATGATCGGCGGCGGCGCGGAAGACATTCTCAGCGATCTGGCCGCGCGCCAGCTTGGCTGGCATTGAAGGGAGAGGACATGTATCGCTCAGTGTTCCGGCCCGGCCTGTTCGCGGGTCAGGTCGTCATCGTTACCGGGGGCGGCAGCGGCATCGGCCGCTGTATCGCGCACGAACTCGCGGCGCTGGGCGCCACGGCGGCGCTGGTGGGCCGCAACCCGGACAAGCTGCGCGCCGTGCGCGAAGAGATTGCCGCCGAGGGTGGCCGGGCGCAGGACTACGTCTGCAATATCCGCGACGAAGCCGCCGTGCATGAACTCGTGGCACAGGTGCTGCGCGACCACGGGCGCGTCGACGGCCTGGTCAACAACGCCGGCGGCCAGTTTCCCGCGCCGCTGAAAGACATCTCGGCGAAAGGCTGGGAAGCGGTGCTGCAGACCAACCTGACCGGCGGCTTCCTGATGGCGCGGGAATGCCTGACCCAGCATATGCAGGGGCATGGCGGGGCCATCGTCAATATCGTGGCCGATATGTGGGGCGGCATGCCGAGCATGGGGCATTCCGGCGCGGCGCGGGCTGGCATGGTCAATTTCACCGAGACTGCGGCATTTGAGTGGTCCCAGTACGGCGTGCGCGTGAATGCGGTGGCGCCGGGCTACGTGGCGTCGTCCGGCATGGATCAGTACCCGGTGTGGATGGCCGAGAACATCCGCGCGATGCCTGCAACCGTGCCGCTGAACCGCTTTGCCACCGAGGCCGAGATTTCGGCGGCGGTGACCTACCTGCTGAGCGAGGCGGCAGCATTCGTGACTGGTGTCACGCTGCGCGTCGATGGCGGCCGGCCCAATGTGCGCGGCGGTACGCCAATGCCCGCGCCGCAGCATGCCGCCGAGCCGTTCAACGGATTCCATCTTGCGGCCACCCCCAGGGTGCTGCAGGCAAGGGAGGACAACGATGCCAGTGCTTGAAACCCGCGTGGTGCCGCAGGCGGAAAGCTTCCGCCAGAATCAGGCGGCGGTGCTTGAACTGGTAGACAGGTTGCGCGAACTGGAGCGGCGCACGCGCGACAAGTCGGACGCCTCGCGCGAGCGCTTTGCCCGGCGCGGCCAATTGCTGCCGCGCGAACGGCTGGGCCACCTGCTCGATACGGACGCGCCGTTCCTTGAGCTTTCCACGCTGGCGGGCTATTGCCTCGATCGCAGCGACCCGTCACGCACGATCCCGGGCGGCGGCATGATTGCCGGCATCGGCTGGGTCAGCGGCGTACGCGCGATGATCCTGGTGGACGACGCCGGCATCGACGCGGGGGCCGTCCAGCCGATGGGCATCGAGAAATTCCAGCGCGCGCAGCAGATCGCACTGGCCCAGAAGCTGCCGTTTATCCATCTGGTGGAATCAGCCGGGGCCAACCTGCTGGAATACAAGATAGAGACCTTTATCCACGGCGGCTCCGGCTTCTATTGGCTGGCGCGGCTGTCTGCAGCCGGACTGCCGGTGATCAGCGTCGTGCACGGCTCCAGCACGGCAGGCGGCGCCTACATGCCGGGGCTGTCGGACTACGTGGTGATGGTGCGTGACCGCGCCCGCGCGTTTCTGGCGGGGCCGCCGCTGCTGAAATCGGCCACTGGCGAGATCGCCACGGAAGAAGAACTCGGCGGCGCCGAAATGCATGCCACCACGTCCGGGCTGGCCGAATATCTGGCCGAAGACGACGCCGATGCACTGCGCATCGCCCGTGAACTGGTGGCCGCGCTTGGCTGGAACCGCGACATGCCGACCGGCGTGCCGGACTACCGAGCCCCGCGCTTCGACGCCGCCGATCTGGTCGGCATCGCGCTGACTGACCACCGCAAGCCGCTGGATATGCGCGAAGTCATCGCGCGAATTGTCGACGGCTCGGACTTCCTCGAGTTCAAGCCGGATTACGGCCCCGCCACGCTGACGGGCCACGCGGCCATCTGCGGCATGCCGGTGGGCATCCTCAGCAACAACGGCCCGCTGGACCCGGCCGGCGCCACCAAGGCAGTGCACTTCATCCAGGCGTGCTGCCAGTCAGGCACGCCGCTGCTGTACCTGCAGAACACCACCGGCTTTATCGTCGGCAAGGCATCCGAGCAGGCCGGCATGATCAAGCACGGCGCCAAGATGATCCAGGCCATGAGTAATGCCAATGTGCCGCGCATTACGCTGCATTGCGGCGCTTCGTTCGGCGCGGGCAACTATGGCATGTCTGGGCGCGGCTTTTTTCCGGACTTCTGCTTTAGCTGGCCCAACGCCCGCACCGCCGTGATGGGCGCCGAGCAGGCTGCCGGCACCATGGCCAGCGTGATGGCCGCCGGCATGGAGCGCAAGGGCCAGCCGGTGGACCACGAAGCCATCAACGCCATGCGCGCCAAAGTGATCGAAACCTTCGAACGCCAGTCGGACGCCTTCACGGTATCGGGCCGCCTGCTCGACGATGGCGTGATCGACCCGCGCGACACGCGCAGAGTGCTGGCCAGCGTGCTATCCGTCTGCGAAGACGCACGCCGCCGACAGTTGCGGCCCGTGCAGTTCGCGGTCGCCAGACCTTAATCCCACGTTGCAGCAGCCCGTAAAAGAACAACCGGAGCGAGACACCATGCAATTCACCCACGAGCACCAGGAACTGCAGCGCAACCTCACGCGCTTTATCGACAGCGACATCAACCCGCACGTTGACGAATGGGAAGAGGCGGAGATCTTCCCCGCCAAGGAACTGTTCAGGAAGATGGGCGCGCTGGGCTTCCTTGGCATCGCCAAGCCGACGGAGTTCGGCGGGCTGGGACTGGATTACTCGTACGCGATGGCCATGGCCGAAGCGCTGGGACATATCCGCTGCGGCGGCGTACCCATGGCGATCGGCGTGCAGACTGACATGGCGACACCTGCGCTGGCTCGCTTTGGCTCCGATGCGCTGCGCGCCGAGTTCCTTGCGCCCGCCATCACCGGCGATGCGGTGGCATGCGTGGGCGTGTCCGAGCCCGGCGCGGGTTCCGACGTGGCGTCGATCAAGACCGTAGCGCGCAAGGATGGCGACGACTACGTCATCAACGGCAGCAAGATGTGGATCACCAACAGCCTGCAGGCTGACTGGATGTGTCTGCTGGCCAATACGTCCGACGGCCCGGCGCACCGGAACAAGTCGCTGATCATCGTGCCGATGAACACCAAGGGTGTATCGGTGGGTAAGAAGATCCGCAAGATCGGCATGAACTCCTCGGACACGGGCCTGATCTACTTCGACGACGTGCGCGTGCCGCAGCGCAACCGTATCGGCGAAGAGGGCAAGGGCTTTACCTACCAGATGCTGCAGTTCCAGGAAGAGCGCCTGTGGGCCGCTGCCAGCAGCCTGCGCACGATGGAAATGTGCCTGGACACCACTATCGAATACGGGCGCGAGCGCAAGCTGTTTGGCGCCAGCCTGCTGGACAACCAGTGGGTGCATTTCAAGCTGGCCGAACTGAAGACCGAGGTGGAGTCACTGCGTGCGCTGGCTTACCGCGCGTGCGAGCTCTATATCAGCGGGCAGGACGTAACCGAACTCGCCTCGATGGCCAAGCTCAAGGCCGGCCGCCTTTCGCGCATCGTGCCGGATGCGTGCCTGCAGTTCTGGGGCGGCATGGGCTTCACGTGGGACAACCCGGTTTCGCGCTTCTACCGCGACGGCCGGCTTGGCTCCATTGGCGGCGGCGCTGACGAGGTCATGCTCAGCATCATCTGCAAGTACATGAACACGCTGCCGGGCAAGCACGGCTAAAGCGACGGACCATGCGAGGCACCATGCGAGGCACCCAGTCAACCCGGACCTTTGGTTCGCCATTCCGCTCGCTCCTGATTGCCAATCGAGGCGAGATCGCCGTGCGCATCATGCGTACCGCGCGCCGCTTGGGCATGCGCACCATCGCCGTGTATTCGGAGGCTGACCGCGATGCGCCGCACGTACACGAGGCAGACCTGGCATTGCCGATCGGCGCGTCGCAGCCATCGGCGTCCTACCTGAACATTCCCGCGTTGATCGAGGCGGCACGGCTGAGCGGTGCCGAGGCAATACACCCGGGCTATGGATTCCTGGCCGAAAGCGACGCGTTCGCCCGCGCCTGTGCCGAGGCGGGCCTGATCTTCGTCGG
>NZ_ALOU01000074.1 GCF_000292345.1 Cupriavidus sp. BIS7 | reverse complement strand
CCCGCGCGCGGGAGAGGGGTTGGGGGAGAGGGCATTGAGGTTCAAATCGCGATCCGTCGCAAACTGAGCCGCCGACCCTCTCCCCCACCCTCCCCCATAAATGGGCGAGAAAACCCGGGGTAGCACAAACCTCCTGCCCCTCCTACACTCCCCGTTTGATGCAGCCGTCCGATGCTGCACTTCCGGGAGACTTCCATGACGTTCAGTGCAACGCGGCGCGCCATTGCGGCGTGCGGCGCCCTTGCTGTCCTCACGTATCCCCTGCTCGGCCACGCCGCGGACCCGGTGAAGATCGGGCTTATCGCGCCGTTCTCTGGCAGTTTTGCCGAGTACGGCAAGCAGATGGAAGGCGGCATCAAGGCCTGGCAGCAGGTCCATGGCGACACCGTGGCGGGGCGCAAGGTCGAGGTTATCCTCAAGGACACCACGGGCCCGGTACCGGAAGTGGCCAAGCGGCTTGCCCAGGAACTGGTGGTGCGCGACAAGGTCGATATCCTGGCCGGATTCGGCCTGACGCCGGAAGCGCTGGCCGTGGCGCCGGTGGCCGAGCAGGCGAAGAAGCCGATGGTGATCTTCAACGCGGCGTCATCCATCATCACGACCAAGTCGAACTACATCGCACGCGTTTCGATGACGCTGCCCCAGGTCTCGGCGCCGATGGCGACGTGGGCCGTGCGCAACAACATCCGCAAGGTAGTGACGCTGGTTGCCGATTACGCGCCCGGCATCGACGCCGAAACCGCGTTCAAGACCAACTTCCTGGGCGGCGGCGGCCAGATCGTCGAATCGATCCGCGTGCCGCTGCGCAACCCGGAATTCGCCCCGTTCATCCAGCGCATCAAGGACGCCAGGCCCGAGGCCGTGTTCCTGTTCCTGCCGGCGGGCGAACAAGGCGTGGCGTTCATGAAGGGATTCCGCGAACGCGGGCTGGCAGAAGCCGGTATTCGCGTGATTGCCACCGGTGACCTGACTGACGACCACGTGCTGCCCGCCATGGGCGACGCCACGCTGGGCGTGATCACGTCCTTCCACTACTCCGCAGCGCATGATTCGAAGGAGAACAAGGCCTTCCTGAAGGCCTTTGCCGATGCCAACCCTGGCGCCGGCCGCCCGAACTTCATGGCCGTGGCCGCCTATGACGGCATGGCGGCCATCTACGACGCGCTGAAGAAAACCAGCGGCGCGACCGAGGGCGACAAGTTCCTGGGCGCGCTGAAGGGCATGAAGCTGCAGAGCCCGCGCGGCGCCATCACCATCGACCCCGCCACGCGCGACGTGGTGCAGACCGTCTATATCCGCAAGGTCGAAAAGATCAACGGCGAGCTCTACAACGTGGAGTTCGACAAGTTCGACAATGTGAAGGACTCGGGCAAGTAATCAGGCGTCCGCGGCCGCAATGACTTTCGACATCTCCGAAGTCTGGCTCCAGCCGTTCCGCTGATAGAGCGCCCGGCCCGTCTCGGTGGCGTGGAGGACGGCAAACTCCACGCCTCGCCGTGCGAACTCGGCCTCGGCCATCGTCATCAATTGCTTCGCCAGGCCCCGCCGCCGGTGAGTCGGTTCGACGTAGACATTGAGCACGTATCCGCGCCGGTCCTGCGCGGGGTGAGCCGGGTGCGGTGGCCAGTCGATCAGCATCAGGCCGACCCCGGCCACTGGCCGGCCGGCATCGACCAGCAGATAGCCGAAATAGCTGCCATCGGCCAGCCGCGGCCGCAGCCACGAGCGGAAATGGTCGGTCATCGTGCGCAGGAGCCCTGCGGCGAAACCTGCCTCCTGGAACATCATTTGGCGATGACGACAGATCAGCTCGAGGTCCTCGGCACCAACGTTACGAACATCCATATGCGATGACTTCCTGAATCGTGTAGATCGTATTTATCGTGTTGATCGTACTGATCGTATTGAGCGGCATTCGGTTAGCGATACATCCGGAGCGTGGCCGCGCGATGCGGCCCCCCGCTCCGGACCCGGTCAGTACGGCGACAGGGTTTCCAGGGCCTTGGCTGACTCCTGCCTCAGCATGCGCAGAATCAGCGCGGCCCCTTCGTTGGAGAATTCCGGCGACGCGGCATGCTCCACGGCCACCGTCACCACACCCATTGCCCCTTCGACTCGCTGCAACTGCCGGTACGCCATCACATCCGACGAGACACTTGCATAGGATTGCCCTGGTTCCCCGGCCGGCCGCCTTGCGACGGGCTTGCGCGAAGCGGCTCCGGGTACCGGCTTATCCATGCCCCGGCCTCCCAGGGGGGAGGGAGACCGGAACCGTGGGTAAGATGCAGACATCGTAGCGATGCATGGCGTAACTCCTTCAAGGAAAAAGCGTTGGGCGGGCTGCCTGGCCCGCATCGCCGCACTTGCGGCAACCCATGCATTGTGGAATCCGCGCGATGCCCGGGAAATGAGACGATTCTGAAAAATCTCGGAATCGTCCGATCACAATCGGCACCCCTCGCCCCGGCATCCGCGTTGTCTTGCTAACGCACCGTGACCAGCCGGTCCAGCAGCGCCCTGTCCGCAAGCAGCGCCGCGCTGTCCGACCGATGCACCACCCGGCCCCGGTCCAGCACCATCGCCTGCCGCGTCATCGTCAACGCCAGCCGCGCATGCTGCTCCACGACGATGACGGCCATGCCGCCGTGGGCGATCAGGCCGGCAATCACGCGCTGAAGCTCCTGCACGATGATCGGCGCCAGCCCCTCCATCGGCTCATCCAGCAATAACAGCGCAGGGTTGACCATCAGCGCCCGGCCGATGGCCAGCATCTGCTGCTCGCCGCCTGACAACTGGTTGCCAAAGTTGCGCCGGCGCTCCTCCAGTCTCGGAAATGTCCGATACACACCCCGTATGTCCCACGGCCCCGGCCGTGCCACCGCGCTCAGGTGTTCCTCCACCGTGAGGGACGGAAACACCCATCGCTCCTGCGGCACCCAGCCAATGCCGCCCTGGGCGCGGCGATGCGGCGGCGTCTTCGCCAAATCCCTTCCCTGCCAGATCAGCCTGCCGCCATGCAAGCGCGTAAAGCCCATCAACGTGGACAACAACGTGGTCTTGCCCACACCGTTACGGCCCAGCACGGCGAGACTGTCTCCGGCGCCCAGCATCAGGTCGATCTGGTCCAGCACGATGGCCTCGCCGTATCCGGCGCTGACGGCTTCCAGACGCAGCAACTCACTCATGGACGGCCTCGCCAAGGTAGACCTCCTTCACGCGCGGGTCCGCGGCGATCTCGGACGGCGAGCCTTCGGTCAGCACGCGCCCGGCCACCAGTACCGTGATCCGTTCGGCAAAGCGGAACACAAGATCCATGTCGTGTTCGATAAAGACAATGGTCATGTCGCGCGGCAGCGCGGCAATTACCGCGAACAGCTCCGCGCTCTCCCCGGCCGGGATGCCCGCTGCCGGCTCGTCGAGCAGCAAAATCGACGGACGTGTGGCCAACGCCAGCGCCATCTCCAGCAGGCGCTGTTTGCCATATGGCAGGTGCGCTGTTTCGATATCTGCGTCGCCATCCAGCCGCAGCATGGCCAGCACGGCCATGGCCTCATCCACAAGCGCCTTGCGCGATGCCACCGTGCGTGTCCAGACCCGACCTTCGCCAGTGCGCTCGGCCACGGCCAGCACGACCGATTCGAGTACGGTCAGCCCCGGGAACAGCGTATTGATCTGGAACGTGCGCGTCATGCCTAGCTTCACGCGTGCATGCTGCGGCAGCGTGGTGATGTCCCGCTCCCCCAGCCAGATGCGGCCCGACGTTGGCGCCAGCGCGCCGGTCAGCAGATTGATGAACGTGGTCTTGCCGGCGCCGTTGGGCCCGATCAACGCATGCCGCGCACCCGGCGCGAAGCTCAGGGAGATGTCGCTGTTCGCGGCGAATGCCCCCCAGGTTTTGCCCAGCCCTTCGGTTCGCAGCATCACAGTCATGCGTCCGCCTCCTTGTGCGCTGGCGCGGCGCGGTGCCGAACGCGTGCGGCCAGCGCGGACAGCGCGCCCATCACCCCGCCCTTGGCGAACAGCACGATGACCACCAGCAGCAGCCCGATCCAGAATTGCCAGTACACCGGGTTGATGCCAGCCAGAACATCCTGCGCAACCATGAACAGCGCCGCACCGAGCAGTGCGCCGTAGAGTCGTCCTGTACCGCCGAGCACCAGCATCACAAGCAGTTCGGCGGAACGCGGGAAGCCAAGCGCGTCCATGCCGACGAACTGCGTGGTCTGCGCGAGCAGCCCACCCGCCACGCCCGCAATCGCCGCAGCCACCGTAAAGACGGCGCGCAGGCGGCGCGGCACGTTGGTGCCGAGCGCGGGCATTCGGCGCGCGCCTTCACGGATGCCGCGCAGCGACAGCCCGAATGGCGATGCCACCATCCTGCGTACCAGCACGAAGATCGCGAACAGCACCACCAAGCTGTAGACGTAGGCGGTCTTGCCGAACAGGTCGAACTCGAACATGCCGAGCAGGTTGCCCATCGTCACGCCGGACAGCCCGTCGACACCCCCAGTCAGGAACGCGGCCTTGTTCGCGGCTTCGAACAGCATCAGGCCGATGCCGAGTGTCACCATCAGCCGTGTCAGATCGCCGCCGCGCACAACCAGAAAACTGCACAGCCACCCTCCCAGCGCGGCCACCGCCGCCGCGGCCAGCAGGCCCGATATTGGCTCACCCCAGCCATGCGCGGCAAGCAGCCCGGCCGTATAGGCACCCAGCCCGAAAAAGGCCGCATGCCCAAGCGACACGATGCCTGCATAGCCGAGGATCAGGTCCAGCGACAGCGCGAAGAGCCCCGCAATCAGGATCTGGCTGCCAAGGATCAGATAGCCGGGCAAGGCGAAGAACGCCACCACCGGCGCCAGCCAGAACACGATTTCGGCCGGATGCCAGCGGCCGTCGGGCAGATGATGCAAGCGGGTGTTCATGCGCGCCTCCCGTAGAGCCCGGCCGGAAACGCCACCAGCAACAGCACCATCAGCGCGTAGATCACGAAGGCGCCGATTTCGGGCACGTAGTATTTGCCCGCCACATCGGCCACCCCGAGCATCAGCGCCGCAACAAGCGACCCGCGAATACTGCCGGCGCCGCCCACGGCAACCACCAGCAGGAAATAGACCATGTACTTGAGCGGGAAGGTCGGGTCCAGGCCGAGCACGTCGATGCCAAGCCCGCCGCCCAGCCCCGCCAGCCCCGATCCAAGCGCGAACGTCAGACTGAAGACGCGTTCGACATCGATACCGAGCCCGCGTGCCGCCTGCTGGTGATCCACCGCCGCGCGCACCTGTGCGCCAAACCGCGTGCGCGATACCAGCCAACCGAGCCCCAGCGTGATGGCAATGACCACTGCGATCAGGAACAGGCGATAGGCGCCCAGGTCAACGCCGCCCAACCTGACCTGCCCGATCAGGAAATCCGGCAGCACCACCGGCTGCTGGCCCGGACCGAATAGCCAAGTGGCACCGGCCATCGCCATGAAGGTCAGGCCGATCGAAAACAGCACCTGGTCGAGGTGGCTGGCGCGATAGAGCCGGCGGTACAGCGTGCGTTCGAGCAGCCAGCCGGCAGCCGCCGCGCCCAGGAATGCCAGCGGCAACGCGGCCAGGAACGGCACCCCGGCGCGGCTCATCAGCACCACAGCCACGTAGCCGCCCAGCATCGCAAACGCGCCATGCGCCAGGTTCACGAAGTTCATCAACCCCATCGTCACCGACAGGCCGATGCTGATCAGGAACAGAAGGCTGCCGTATGCCACGCCATCGAACAGCACGCCAGGCAAGCTCGATATCACAATCCAGTCCTTTGGGGGGGATGACCGCGGGTTCGGGGAGATTGGCGCCGATTGTTCAGCGCTCGCCTCTTTTTTGCAATCGGGCCGGACCCGCGCACCGGGCCGCGTCCGTGTTTACTTCAACTGCCACAAGCGATAAGGTCTTTGCACCTCACCGCCGGGGACGTGGCCATGTCGATTGACCGTCGCACCTTTCTGGGGATCTCCGCCTCGCTGGCCGCGCTGCCGGCAGGCTCCGCGCTGGCTGCCGTGGCGCACGCCGCCACCGTCGAAGCGCCAATGCGCCGCAAGATTCCGGGCACCACTGTTCAGCTGCCGGTGATCGGCATGGGCACCGCCCGCACGTTCGATGTTGGCAAGAGCCCCGAGGAACGGTCGCCGCTGGCCGAAGTCCTGGCCGTGCTGCTGCAGCGCATGCCGAACGCCGTCATCGACACCGCGCCCAGCTACGGCAACGCCGAAGCGGTGACTGGCGACCTGCTGCAAGCGGCCGATGCGCGCCGCCGTGTATTCGTGGCCACCAAGATCTCCGCGAACGCCGCCAACGCGCCGGCCCAGTTCGCCGGGTCGCTGTCCGACCTGCATACCGACACCGTCGATTTGCTGCAGGTGCACAACCTGATCGACTGGCGCGACAACCTGAAACTGCTGCGGCACCTCAAAGATCAGCGCAAGGTACGCTATATCGGCATCACGCACTACCGCGACGATGCACAGGATGCGCTCGCGCAGATCGTCCGCGCGGAGAAGCTCGACTTCGTGCAGATCAACTACTCCGTGGCCGAGCGCAATGCGGAACGTGTGCTGTTGCCGCTCTGCGAAGAGCGCGGCGTGGCCGTGCTGATCAACCGCCCGTTCCAGGACGGCCGGCTTTTCGCGGCGGTCAAGGGCAAGCCGGTGCCCGACTGGGCCGACGAGATCGATTGCGAATCGTGGGGCCAGCTCTTCCTGAAGTTCATCGTCAGCCATCCGGCCGTCACGGCGGCGATTCCGGCCACATCGAATCCGCGCAACATGCTCGATAACGTTGGTGCCGCCTTCGGGCGCATGCCCGATACGCACGAGCGCGCGCGCATCGCGGCGACGCTGGCGTAACCGACCGCCTCCAGCATGGATACGCCGGATCTTTCCCCCGACCCTTCCAGGCCCGGCAAGCTGCTGGGCATCGGCGAAGGCGAAAGCGCTGCCGTGGTGGCGGGCTTCGTGTTCTTCTTCTGCCTGTTCGCGAGCTACTTCATGCTGCGGCCCGTGCGCGAGACCATGGGCATCGCGGGCGGCGTGCAGAACCTGCAATGGCTGTTCACCGCGACCTTCGTGGTGATGCTCGTGGCCATTCCGTTTTACGGCGCCTGCTGCAAATGGCTGCCGCGCCGACGCTTCGTGCCATGGGTCTATGCGTTCTTCATCGCCAACCTGGTGGTATTCGCGCTGGTCACGCGCGCGATGCCGGACAGCATCTGGATTGCGCGCGTGTTCTATGTCTGGCTCTCGGTATTCAACCTGTTCGTGGTGTCCGTGGCGTGGAGCCTGATGGCCGACGTGTTCCGGCCCGAACAGGCAAAGCGGCTGTTCGCGATCATCGCGGCGGGCGCCAGCGCGGGCGGCCTCGCCGGGCCGGTGCTCGGCGGCTGGCTGGTTGGACGCATCGGGTTGACCGGCCTGATGTTGCTGTCAGCGGCGCTTCTGGCCTCAACGCTGCCTGTGGTCGGCTACCTGTTTGGCTGGCGGCGCACGCACGGAGCCGGCATGCCCGGGATGGAAACCGCAACCGCCCCGGACCCGGCGCAGCCGGTGGGCGGTGGCCTATGGGCCGGACTGTCGCTGATCATCCGGTCACGCTACCTGATAGGGATCAGCCTGTTCGTGATCCTGCTGGCCACGTCAAGCACGTTCCTGTACTTCGAACAGGCCCGGCTTGTGGCAGCCACCTTCCACTCGCGAGCCCAGCAGACACAGGTC
The DNA here is from genome assembly GCF_000292345.1 of Cupriavidus sp. BIS7. GTDB lineage: Bacteria > Pseudomonadota > Gammaproteobacteria > Burkholderiales > Burkholderiaceae > Cupriavidus. The sequence goes on along the minus strand of NZ_ALOU01000074.1, from coordinate 4,155 downwards.
TTCAGCGCGCTGGACGCTACCGTGCAGGCGCTGACGATTCTCGTGCAGATATTTTTCTCGGGCCGCGTGGCCAGACGCTACGGCGTTACCGCGCTGCTGACAGCCGTGCCGCTGGCCGTAACCGGCGGCTTCCTGCTGCTGGCGATGTGGCCCACGTTCGGCGTGCTGGCAGCGGCGATGATCGTCCGGCGCGTCGGCGAGTACGCGATGCTGAGACCGGGCCGCGAGATGCTGTTCACGGTGGTCGATCCCGAAACCAAGTACAAGGCCAAGAACGTGATCGACACGGCGATCTATCGGGCCGGCGATGCAGTCAGCGCATGGGTGAAGACCGCCATCGACGCGTTGTCCGGCCACCCGGCCACGGTGGCACTGGCCGGCGCTGCACTGGCCATCGCGTGGGGCTGGCTCGGGCGGTGGCTCGGCCGGCAACACGAAGGCCAACTGACCACGACGGAATCCACGCCATCTGTACTCGTCCATCGCTCGACAGGCGGCCGATAATCGCGCGCTCGGCTGGCCCGTGTGCACCATTGGGCTTATAGTCGTGCCCTGTTTGCCGTCCCACCTCATTTGCTCGGGAGTTGCTTCATGAAGACCAAAGCCGCCATTGCCTGGAAAGCCGGTGCACCGCTCACCATCGAAGAGGTGGACCTCGACGGTCCGCGCGCGGGCGAAGTGCTCGTGGAAATCAAGGCCACCGGCATCTGTCACACCGACTACTACACGTTGTCCGGCGCGGACCCCGAAGGCATCTTCCCGGCCATCCTGGGCCATGAGGGCGCGGGCATCGTCACCGATGTCGGCCCGGGCGTGACGTCCCTCAAGCCCGGCGACCACGTGATTCCGCTTTACACGCCCGAATGCCGGCAGTGCAAGTTCTGCCTGTCCCGCAAGACCAACCTATGCCAGGCTATCCGTTCGACGCAGGGCAAGGGGCTGATGCCGGACGGCACGTCGCGCTTCTCGATCGACGGCAAGCCGATCTTCCACTACATGGGCACGTCGACGTTCGCCAACCACATCGTGGTGCCGGAGATCGCGCTGGCGAAGATTCGCCCGGACGCGCCGTTCGACAAGGTCTGCTACATCGGCTGCGGCGTGACTACGGGCGTGGGCGCGGTGATTTTCACGGCCAAGGTGGAAGCGGGCGCCAACGTGGTGGTATTCGGCCTGGGCGGCATCGGCCTGAATGTGATCCAGGGCGCGAAGATGGTGGGCGCCGACAAGATCATCGGCGTGGACATCAATCCGGCCCGCGAAGCGATGGCGCGCAAGTTCGGCATGACCCATTTCGTCAATCCGAAGGAAGTCGGCAACGTGGTGGACCACATCGTGCAACTGACCGATGGCGGCGCCGACTACTCGTTCGAATGCATCGGCAACACGCAAGTCATGCGCCAGGCGCTGGAGTGCTGCCACAAGGGCTGGGGCAAGTCGATCATCATCGGCGTGGCCGAGGCCGGCGCGGAAATCTCCACGCGCCCCTTCCAGCTTGTCACGGGCCGCGAGTGGAAGGGCTCGGCCTTCGGCGGCGCTCGTGGCCGCACCGACGTGCCGAAGATCGTCGACTGGTACATGGAAGGCAAGCTCAATATCGACGACCTGATCACCCACACGCTGCCGCTGGACCGGATCAACGAAGGCTTCGACCTGATGAAGCGCGGCGAGTCGATCCGCTCGGTGGTGCTGTATTGAGGAGTCGCGCATGGAACTGCTGTCCGAACACGGCTGCCACGGGGGCGTGCAGCGCTTCTACCAGCATCAGTCGGCGGCCATCGGGCTGCCGATGCGATTCTCGGTCTACCTCCCGCCGCAGGCACTGCAGCCGGGCGCGAAACACCTGCCTGCCCTCTTCTACCTGGCCGGCCTGACCTGCACCGAAGAAACGTTCGCGATCAAGGCCGGCGCCCAGCACTTTGCCGCCGAACACGGCCTGATCCTGATCGCGCCCGACACCAGCCCGCGCGGCGCGAACGTACCCGGCGAGGCCGACGCATGGGACTTCGGCGTGGGCGCAGGGTTCTATGTCGATGCGACCGAAGCGCCGTGGCGCACGCACTGGCGCATGGAAAGCTATGTCGCGGATGAACTGTTCCATCTGGTGGCCCGCGAGCTACCCGTCGATGCCGAACGCGTTGGCATCTTCGGACATTCGATGGGCGGGCACGGCGCGCTGGTGCTTGCGCAGCGCTACCCGCAGCGCTTCCGCTCCGTATCGGCCTTTGCGCCAATCGCGGCGCCCACGCAATGCCCGTGGGGCGTCAAGGCCTTCACCGGCTACCTTGGCGAAGACCGCAGCCGCTGGGCGCAGCACGATGCCAGCGCACTGATGACTGCGCAGGCATCGGCGCCGTTCCCGGCCGGCATCCTGATCGACCAGGGTCTCGCCGACAAATTCCTGGCAGAGCAGCTTTATCCGGAAGCATTCGAGGCCGCATGCCGGAAGGTGGGACAGCCGCTGACGCTGCGCCGGCACGCGGGATATGACCACGGGTATTACTTCATCACGACGTTTATCGCCGATCACGTGCGGCATCATGCGGAAAGGCTTTGAACGACATTCGCGCGCATTTTCGCTCCCCTCTGCCATGAAATGGGAGGGGAGAAAACCGACCCTGCTGCCATGACCCTCTACCGCCCAGACCCCATCGTCACCCTCACCGCCCGTCAGCTTTCCGAAGCCATTCACGCAAGGCAGGTATCCAGCCGCGAAGTGATGGCGGCCTATCTGGCGCATATCTCCGCAGTCAACCCCGGCAGCAACGCCATCGTGGCACTGCAGGACGAAGAGATGCTGCTGCGCGAGGCGCAGGCGGCCGATGACGCGCTGGCGGCGGGCAAGTCGGCCGGGTGGATGCATGGCATGCCGCAGGCGCCGAAGGATCTGGCGATGACACGCGGCATTCGCACCACCTATGGGTCGCCGATCTTCCGCGACAATGTGCCGGCCAGCGATTCGGTTGTGGTGGAACGTGTGCGCCAAGCGGGCGCAATCCTGATCGGCAAGACCAACACGCCGGAATTCGGCCTTGGTTCCCACACGTTCAATCCGGTATACGGGGCCACGCTGAACCCCTATGACCCAGCGCGCTCGGCGGGCGGCAGCAGTGGCGGCGCGGCCGCGGCGCTGGCATTGCGGATGCTGCCGGTGGCGGACGGCAGCGATTTTGGCGGGTCGCTGCGCAATCCCGCTGCGTTTTGCAATGTCTACGGTTTCCGGCCTTCCGCCGGCCGTGTTCCCTATGGCCCGGCACCCGAACTGTTCCTGCCCCAGCTTGGCTGTGAAGGGCCGATGGCGCGCAATGTCGAAGACCTTGCCCTGCTGCTGGCCACGCAGTCCGGCCCGGACCCGCGTACGCCGCAGGCGCTCCCGCAGGACCCGATATTGGCGTCGCTGACGCCGGCGAATGTGGAAAACGTGCTGAAGGCCGATCTCACCGGCAAGCGGGTAGCATGGCTGGGCGACTGGGGCGGCTACCTGCCCATGGAAGACGGCATCCTGACGCTATGCGAGCAAGCGCTGCGCTTTTTCCCGGACTTCGGCGTCAGCGTCGAGGCAATTCAGCCCCCCTACCCACCAGAGAAGATCTGGCAAACGTGGCTCGTGCATCGCCACTTCCTGACCGGCAACGCGCGCCTGGCTTTGTACCGGAACGCATCCACCCGCGCACTGCTCAAACCCGAAGCGATCTGGGAGATCGAAGGCTCGCTCGACCTCAAGGCCAGCGACCTGTATGCCGCCAGCACCGACCGCAGCAACTGGTATCAGGCACTGCAGCGCACGTTCACGAAGTTCGACTACATCGCCGTGCCCACCGCACAGGTGTTCCCGTTCGACGTGACGCAACACTGGCCGAAGGTCATCGCCGGCAAACAGATGGATACGTACCACCGCTGGATGGAGGTGGTCGTCGCGTGGACGTTGTCGGGCAGCCCGGTGATCAGCGTACCGGTGGGATTCAATGCCGAAGGCTTGCCGATGGGCATGCAACTGATCGGCAAGCCGCGCGACGATCTCGGTGTTCTGCAGCTGGCGGCGGCCTACGAGAAGGTGCGCGATTGGGTCAATGACCGGTTGCCGCCGGCTATTGAAGGCTGAGGTGTTTTCTGTTTTCGCTCCCCTCTCCCATGCAATGGGAGAGGGGTTGGGGG
>NZ_ALOU01000073.1 GCF_000292345.1 Cupriavidus sp. BIS7 | reverse complement strand
TTGTGCGACATACAAGGGGCGGGGGAGAGGGCGGGCATTTCAAGATGCGACAGTCGGCATTTGAACCGCTGCGCCCTCTCCCCCAACCCCTCTCCCGCGTGCGGGAGAGGGGAGAAAAAATCAACCGATCAGGGCACGATCGTCAGGAACAAATACGCGGCGAAGATCACCAGGTGCACCACGCCCTGCAGGATCGTGGTGCGGCCCGTGCCGAGCGTCAGCGAGGAAACGATCATCGTCAGGAACAGCAGCACCATTTCCTTGGCGCCGAGCCCAAGTTCCAGCGGGCGGGCCAGCGCGATGAACACGGCGGCCACGGTTGGAATCGTCAGGCCGATACTGGCCAGCGCCGAGCCCAGCGCAAGATTCATACTGGTCTGAAGCCGGTCGGAGCGCGCCGCGCGCATGGCAGCCAACCCTTCGGGCAGCAGCACCAGCGCGGCAATCACCACCCCCACCACTGCCGGCGGCAGGCCTGCGGCCAGCACGGCCGCTTCCACCGACGGCGATAGCAGCTTGGCCAGCGCAACCACGGCCACCAGGCAGACCACCAGCAGCAGGCCGCTGGCAGCCGCCACGCGTGCGGGCGGCGGTGGGGCGTGTTCGTTCTCGTCGCTGCTGCCTTCCACCAGGAAGTAGTCACGGTGGCGTATCGTCTGGATGAACACGAAGCTGCCGTACAACACCAGCGACATGGCGCCCGCGAAGGCAAGCTGCGAGGACGACATCATCGGCCCGGGAGCGGAACTCGTGAAGTTGGGCAGCACCATCGTCAACACGAGCAGTGCGACGAGGGTTGCCATCGCGGCATTGGCACCGGGCGCCTGAAACGCCTGTTCGCGATGATGCAGGCCGCCAACGAACAAGCAAATGCCGACGATCCCGTTGCAGATGATCATGACGGCGGCGAAGACCGTGTCGCGGGCAAGGCCGGCTTTCTCGGGGCCCGATGACAGCATCACGGACACGATCAGCGCCACCTCGATCACCGTCACCGCAATGGCCAGCACCAGCGTGCCGTACGGCTCTCCGACCTTGTGGGCCACGACTTCGGCATGGTGCACCGCGGAAAACACTGCACCGGCCAGCGCGATGGCCATGACCGCGATCATCCACGATTGACCCGACAGCAGAAGGCCCAGGCCGAACGCGACCCAGGCAGCCAGCGGGGACCAGATCGTCCACGCGGGCAGCTTGTTGGAAGTTGCCATCCCTATTGTTCCTTTCTTTTTGTAGCGAGCTCGGATACAGCGTGCACGCCAGTTGGCGCGCGCGCAAGAGATATTCTGGCAACGAAGGGCGGCCGCAGTTCCCGGCCAGCGCCGGATTCAGTCCCGGGGGAGCGGCCGGGTGGGGGCCTTGAGGAAGTCCTGATGGCCTCCCTGCAGTTCGTCCCGGCAAGGTTTGGGCGGATCGAGGTCGCCGTCCCGCAGTGCGGGATGATGGCGATAGATCCAGCGCGCGGCGATGATTGCCGCAATGAGAAAAGCAAGACCGTACCCGACAAGACTGACCGAATTCATGATTTCTGACCTGGATGGGCCGGCTCTTCTGGCCGGTAGCAGCCCAGTATGGTCAGGGACCGCTGCAGCGGACACCCTCTTTTGGTGGGGCCTGTGCGTCACCCAAACAGGGCTTTCGGGCGAGATGGATGCGGCGCCTCAGAACAACGTCTCGCCATCCTGCGGCTTGTCTGGCGCTTTCGCCTTTGTTTCCCGAACCACCGGGTCGGGCGCTGAGGTCATCCTGCCGGCCGGATACAGGTGCAGGAAGCTGCGGGCCAGTTCCGGGTTACGGCATTGCAGCCAGTTGTCCCAGTCAGCCTCCGGGATGATCACCACCGAACGCTTCTCGGCGCCCGGCTTGTGCATGCGGCGCAACACCGCATGCGCCGCGGCGTTGACGGTGAGCATCGTGAAAGAGTGCGTCTGGTCGGGCCACGCGCGCCAGAGCCCTGCAATGCCGAATGCAGGCGCATCGGGCAGCCAGATCTTCCAGCGCTCGGCGCGGCCGGGTTGTTCGGGCGTGCCGTCCTCGGGGTATGCGTACTCATAGAACGCGGTAGCGGGCACCAGGCAAAGCTGGCCCTGACGCCATGCCGGCGCAAAGGTTGGCTTTTCGCCGACTGTCTCCGTGCGCGCATTGGTCGTGTCGTAACGGCGGGCGCCGGGCGGCGTGCGCTTGCGCGGCACCATGCCGAAAGTGGCCAGCACGCTCTCGCGCTGGCCGTCCGCGCCCGTGCGAACGATCGGTGCGGCGTAGTCAGGCCAGGTTTCTTCCGGATAGATGCCCGGCGGCGGTTCAACGCCAAAGATCTCGCGCAGGATCCGTTGCTGCACGGGGGCGTAGTTTGTGCACATCGCGGGCACTCCTGAGAGCCGTTTGCAGCGTATCGTCCGCGTTGGCGCGGCGCCGGTCAACTGGCGGGAAACGCGGGCGGTGATTGGCGGGACGCTTCCTATAATGCCTAGGCGGGCCACGGTACATTCGCCGAACGTACTGTGGTGACGCGCCACGCGTGCTTGCAGGCAGGGGCACGCTTCCCACCCATCTCCACGTCAAATGGGGAGACAGAAATCATGCAGAGTAGCGAAGCGGTGCTGATTCAGGCGCGGGCCGCGTTGGCGCATGTGCCATACCAGGGCCATCATCTTCACCCCACCATTAACCTGCGCCTGTCTGACGGCGCCCTGATTCTCGAAGGCGAAGTTGCCGACATTGTCGACAAGACCCGGGCCGCGGCCCAGTTGCGTCGCGTGGATGGCGTCACGATGGTGATCGATCACCTGCGCATTGCAAATGGCGGCGCACCGATTGGCGACGGCGAGGTGCGTGCCGCGGTTTGCGAGCGGCTGCTCAGTGCGATCGATTTCAGGAATTGCAAGATCTGTGCGAGGGTAAAAGGGCAACTCGAGCCCGTGCGCGAGGCCATCGGCGAGCGCAGCGGCTGGCTCGAGGTCTCCGTGCATGACGGCGCGGTCACGCTAAATGGGCAGGTGATCAGCCTATCTCACATGCGGCTGGCTGGCGTGCTGGCATGGTGGTCACGCGGATGCCGCAACGTGATCAACGACATCGTCGTTGCGCCTGCAGAAGCTGACAGCGACGAGGAAGTCTCGGAAGCGCTGCGCCTGGTGCTGGAAACCGATCCGTTTGTCGATGCCGCCCGCATCAGCGTGCGCACCGACCGTCGCGTGGTGACGCTCGATGGTTATGCATCGAGCGAAGGCGCGCGCAAACAGGTGGAGCGTGACGCCTGGTATGTGCAGGGCGTCGAAAACGTCGTCAATCACATTGCATTGAGCAGTTAGCCGCCCGCGAACTGTCACTATCGACCCTTCGGCCTGTCCTTCAGTCCTGCTTGACCGAACGCCCGCGCCGCGCCGCCTGGCCCTCCACGCGCCAGTAGCGGCGGCGCGTGCGCAACGCAAAGCGTGTCCGGTACTCGGACATCGACATGTGCATGGCACGCTGGAACAGGCGCCGGAATGCTGCGGCATCGCTATAGCCGCACGCCTCGGCAATTGCCTGCGTGCCATGCAGCGTGACTTCCAGCAGCATGCGCGCGCGCTCCACGCGCAGCGTGTGCAGATAATCCAGCGGCGTCTGGCCCGTGACCTGGCGGAAATGACGCAGCAACGTCCGCTCGCTGACCGCCGCTGCTTCGGCCACGGCGCTCAGGCGATATGGCTCTCCGACATGGGCCTGCAGCCAGCCGATGGCGCGATAGACCGGGCTGTCGGCCGTCTTGCCGATCCAGCGCGTGGACACCAGTTCGGGTACCCATTGCTGCCGTTCCTGCTGATAGAGCAGCAGCCGCGATACGGTCTGCGCGAGATCTGGATCGTGCAGGTGGCCCAGCACACGCAGCATGAATTCGGTCTGCAGCGCTGGCGCCACGCAATGGAACACGCGGCCATGCAGGCCCATCGGTTCGTCCGATGACATGTCGCAGCCCGCAAAGCGCTGGGCCAGCCAACTCTGGAACATCCACGGCGCACTGCAGTGCGCACCGTCGAGCAGGCCGAGCGTCAGCGGATAGATCATCCCCGAATAGATCGTCGCAATCCAGCCGCCCGTATCGGCATGGCGCGCAAGCATGCGCTGCGTGACCGTATCATTCGCGACGATCTCGCCAAGATGCGGGGCGCTGTGTGCCATCAGCCCCGGCATCACGATCAGGGTCTGGACATTGCGTGGGCCGCGGCGCGCCGAGGAGGCTGGCAGGCCAGGCAGCGGCGCTGGCAGCGGCCGGCCGTTGCCGCCGATGATCTCCCACGTCAGCAGGTCTGGCGTTCCGGGCCGCTGCAGTTGCGCAACGCCTGTGGCCGTGCGCAGCACGTCCAACGCGCCAAACAGGGTGCCGGGCATCGCTTCGGGCAGCCAGAGCAGTTTGACGTGCAGCGGCTGGTTCGACGTGTTCGCTGGATCAGGCATGCGTGGCGGGATCGGCTTTGGGAATGGCGATATTGAGCCTCCCGGCGAGATATCGCAAGCGCTACATTGGAGGCTTCCGTCAGGACCATCAGATCCATCAGAACAGGAGACAACATGCAGTTTTCACTTCGCCGCCTTGCCATTGCCATAGCCGCGGCCACGATCTGCAGTGCCGCCACTGCGGCAAGCCCCGATGCTGCGCTGCTTGGCGCCGCGCAATCGGCGCAGCCGGCCGTGGTGCAGTCGCTGAAGGACATGGTGTCGATCGAGTCGGGCAGTGCCAATGCCGAAGGGCTCGCGCGCATGGCGGACTACACCGCGAAACGGCTCCAGGCGATTGGCGCGAAGGTCGAACGCATCGCCCCCGCCAAGGGGCACGGCCCGATCGTCAAGGCAACGCTGACCGGCACCGGCAAGCGGAAGATCATGCTGATTGCGCATATGGATACGGTGTATCCGGCCGGCATCCTGAAGACGCAGCCGATTCGCGAGGACGGTAACCGGCTCTACGGGCCCGGCATCGCGGATGACAAGGGCGGTATCGCCGTGATCCTGCATTCGCTGGAGATCCTCAAGGCGCAGGGGTGGAAGGACTACGCGCAGTTGACCGTGCTGTTCAATGCCGACGAGGAGATTGGATCGGATGGCTCGGGCGAGACGATTTCCTCGCTGGCCGATCAGCATGACGTGGTGCTGTCGTGCGAGCCGAACGTGGCCAAGGCTGTTGCCAAATCTGAGTCGCTGCTGCTCGGCGCAGCCGGCACGGCCTCTGCGACGATGCACGTCAAGGGCCGCTCGTCGCACGCGGGCGCCGCGCCGGAACTGGGGCGCAACGCGCTGCTGGAACTGGCCTATCAACTGCAGCAGACGCGCGACGTGGCCAAGCTGGTGCCGGGCTCGCAACTGAACTGGACCATGGCCAACGCCGGCGTGGTAGGTAACCAGATTCCGGAATCGGCGAGCGCGTTCGGCGACGTGCGCGTTACCGCAAACGGCGCGGCGCAAAAGCTGAAGGTTGCGCTGCAGGAAAAGGCCAACGCGGGCCATCTGATCCCCGATACACAGACCACGGTGACGATGGAAGAGGGCCGTCCCCCCTACGTGGCCGATGCACGTGCGAAGGATCTGGCAACGCGCGCGCAGCAGGTCTATGCAGAGCTTGATGGCCGCACGCTGCTGCTGATGCCGGGCACGGGCGGCGCTACCGACGCGGGCTTTGCGGGACGTTCAGGCAAGGCAGCCGTGTTGGAAAGCTTTGGCCTGTCTGGCTTCGGCTATCACGCCCGCGATGAATACGTCGAACTGGACTCGATCGTGCCGCGCCTGTACCTGATGACGCGGATGCTGCAGGAGATTGGGAAGGAGTAGGTGCAGTGGTTTTCGGAGGTTTTTGGCTCCCCTCTCCCATGCAAT
>NZ_ALOU01000072.1 GCF_000292345.1 Cupriavidus sp. BIS7 | reverse complement strand
TTCATATAAGGGGAGCAAACCGACGGCTTTTGCTGTGCCCTTGGTGTTCTCCCCTCTCCCGCCGTGCGGGAGAGGGGGAGAGGGCTGGCCGCTCTACAGCCGACACCCCATCAACACAGCGTCATCACCATAGTCCGCCAGCTTTTCCGCATGCTTGCCAGCGACTATCGGCGCGTACCCAAGCCTGCGCCACCAGGCTGACGCAGACTGCACGGCGATCAGGCGGGAGGAACGCAGGCCGGCCGCCAGCGCAGCATCCCGGCTTGCCGCGTAAAGCCGCTGTGCGATTCCAGTGCCACGCCCGCCCGGCGCCACGGCCATGTCGTGGACAAACCATGTCAGTGCGGTGTCATCGGCCCAGCCCCGCGCCAGCACCCCATCGAGCGGCGGCAGCGCGTCTTCTGGCCAGGCGTGCGTAAACAGATACGCCGCCAGCGACCCATCGGGCAACGCGGCAATCCAGCAGGTTTCAGGCGACAACGTCAGCCGGCTGGCAAGCGCTTCGGAGGATTCGAGCAGGGCGTCGCCGTAGCATTGCGACTGGACGGCGAGTACGGCGGGCAAGTCGAAGGCCGCCATCGGCCTCAGGACGATTTCAGACATCGGGCGATTATAGATGGGCTCACATTGGGGTCCGCCCGGAGAGCGTTTACGTGGTCTGTGCCGGCCGGGGGCATGTCTTTACAATGGCCCGAAAACCATAACGAAGAAACTGCCTCGAATCCCTTTCAGCCGATTTGGTGCCGCCGCAGCACATGGTGGACCGGAGGAAATTGATGTCCGAAGTGCGCAAAATGACGCGTCTTTGGCGAGGTAAAGCGAAGTTGCCTACGCTCGCTGCCATCCTGGCAGCCCTGCGGCGCGGGCCGTGGGGTGTCGCAACGTGGTGCGTGGTCGCCTGTACCGCCGGTACGGCGACGGCGCTCGCACAACCTCCCGCCATCGCGCAACTCGCGAGCATCCCGTCGTCCGGCACGCGTCCGGAACTTCAGAACCGGCAGGTTTCGTTCCCGGCCCGCCCGTTGCGGATGGTCGTCCCGTTCCCGGCCGGCGGCGTTGCCGATGCGGTGGCGCGTCTGCTGGCAGAGCGGCTTTCCGTCAGGCTCGGCATGCCGGTCGAGGTCGACAACCGGCCCGGCGCGTCTGGCACGATGGCTGGCGACGTGGTCGCCAAGGCGAACTCGGACGGCCATACGCTGCTGTTCCATCAGGCGAACATGCTGATCCAGCCGGGGCTGGAGCCGGTGCCCTATGACGTGATCCGTGACTTCGTACCGGTGGGGCGCGTGGCCACGATGCCGCTGTTCCTGGTCATCGACGGCCGGCTGCCGATGCAGACGCCGCAGCAATGGTCTACCGCAGTCCGTTCGAATCCGGGCTCCTACAGCTATGGCTACGGTCAGCCCGGCAGTCCGTCACACTTGTACGCCGAGTATGCCGTGCGCGGCCTTCCCAGTGCCGTGCCGCTGGTGACGGCCAAGGGTGAGAGCGCAGTTGTCCAGGAGATGCTGGCCGGCCGTATCAGCGCCTGCTTCTGCTCGTTTGCGTCGGTGCAGACGCACCTGCGTTCCGGGGCGCTGCGGCTGATTGCCGTGACCGGCGTTGCGCGCTCGCAACTGGCACCGCAGGTGCCCACGCTGCAGGAGTCGGGCCTGGAAGGCTATGCGGCTGCGGCATGGTACGGCGTGATGGCGCCAGCCAAGACGCCCCGGGCCATCGTTGCCAGGCTGGCCAATGAACTCGACAACGTCACGGAAGAGCGCGAAGTGCGCGCCAGGCTGCTTGCGGTGGGGCTGATGCCGATGCAGGATTCGCCGGAAGCATTTGCCACGGCCATCCGCTCCGAATCGACCCAGTGGCAGGTGATCCTGCGCCAGTCCGGCCAGCGCAGCGACCCCTGAGTCTCCTCTGCCACGGGGCAAGGCGGGCAAGGCACTGGCGGCTGGCGATTGTTATCGGTTCCGGAACAGTGAGGTCGGCGTTTGGAACCGCTGCTGGGTAGGTAGTAGCCCTTATAATGGCGGCCTGTCCAAAACCGGTGCCAATGTGACCGCTACCGTGCCGAACCCTTCCGGCCAGTCTTTTACCGGCCCGAACATCGTCGAACTCGCGGATGTCGATTTTGCATACGCGGCCGGCGACAAGCCGATCCTTTCCGGCCTTTCCATGCGCTTTCCGCGCGGGAAGGTGGTGGCTGTCATGGGCGGCTCGGGCTGCGGCAAGACCACCGTCATGCGCCTGATCGGCGGCATGGTGCGCCCCCAGCGCGGCAGCGTCACATTCAATGGTGCCGATATCGACGCAATGGACCAGAAGGGCCTGTACGCGGTCCGGCGTCAGATGGGCATGCTGTTCCAGTTTGGCGCCCTGTTCACTGATCTGTCTGTATTCGACAACGTCGCATTTCCGCTACGAGAGCACACGGACCTGCCCGATTCGATGATTCGGGACCTGGTGCTGATGAAGCTCAACGCGGTGGGTCTGCGCGGCGCGCGCGACCTGATGCCGGCGCAGATCTCGGGCGGCATGGCGCGGCGCGTGGCGCTGGCGCGTGCCATTGCACTGGACCCGGCGCTGCTGATGTATGACGAACCGTTCGCCGGCCTCGATCCGATCTCGCTTGGCCTTACCGCGAACCTGATCCGGGACCTCAACGACGCGCTCGGCGCCACGACGATCATCGTCTCGCACGATGTGCAGGAGACGTTCCAGATCGCCGACTACGTCTATTTCATCGCCAACGGCCGCATTGCCGCCGAAGGCACGCCCGAGACACTGCGCACGTCCAGCGACCCGTTTGTTCACCAGTTCGTCCATGCGGAGGCCGATGGCCCCGTGCCGTTCCACTATCCCGGGCCGTCGCTGGCCGAAGATTTTGCCGCCGGAGGATCGCGTTGAACGGCTTCTTCACCTCCATCGGCGCCACCGTACGCCATTTCGTCGGCGGGCTTGGCCACGCCACCCGGATGTTCGTTTCGCTGCTGGCGATGTCGCCGGCGCTTTTGCGCCGCTTCCGGCTGGTCACCGACCAGGTGTTCTTCGTCGGCAACCTGTCGCTCGTGATCATCGCCGTGTCGGGTTTGTTCGTCGGATTCGTGCTCGGGCTGCAGGGCTATTACACGCTGAACCGCTACGGATCGGAACAGGCCCTGGGGCTTCTGGTCGCGCTCTCGCTGGTGCGTGAACTGGGTCCGGTGATCTCGGCGCTGCTGTTCGCGGGCCGTGCCGGGACCTCCCTGACCGCGGAGATCGGACTGATGAAGGCCGGCGAGCAACTCACGGCAATGGAAATGATGGCCGTTAACCCACTGCAGCGCGTGATCGCGCCGCGCTTCTGGGCGGGCGTGATCGCCATGCCGGTGCTGGCCGCGATCTTCAGCGCCGTTGGCATCCTCGGCGGCTACCTGGTGGGCGTGCAACTGATCGGTGTGGATGCCGGCGCGTTCTGGTCGCAGATGCAGGGCGGCGTCGACGTGCGCGCAGACGTACTCAACGGCGTGCTCAAGAGCTTTATTTTTGGCATCGCGGTGACGTTTATCGCGTTGTATCAGGGTTTCGAAGCCAACCCGACGCCGGAAGGTGTGTCGCGTGCCACCACGCGCACCGTCGTGATGGCTTCGCTGGCCGTGCTGGGGCTGGACTTCCTGCTGACCGCGCTGATGTTCAGCTAGGCCGGCCGCATCGATCGCATGAGAAAGAGAATCGCATGAAGAAAACTTCGCTGGACTACTGGGTAGGGGTGTTCGTGGTACTGGGCTTTGCCGCGCTGCTGTTCCTGGCGCTCAAGGCCGGCAACATGAGCAGCTTCTCGTTCCAGGAGACTTACACGGTCACCGCGCAATTTGACAACATCGGCGGCCTGAAACCGCGTGCGCCGGTCAAGAGCGCGGGTGTGGTGGTCGGCCGCGTGGCCGCGATCCGCTTCGACGACAAGAACTACCTGGCCACGGTAGAGCTGAACCTGGACAAGCGTTACCAGTTCCCGAAGGACACTTCGGCCAAGATTCTGACCTCGGGCCTGCTCGGCGAACAGTACATCGGCCTGGAGGCCGGCGGCGACGATGCGATGCTGGCGCAGGGCGGCAAGATCAAGATGACCCAGTCGGCTGTCGTGCTGGAAAACCTGATCGGCCAGTTCCTCTACAACAAGGCCGCCGACGCGGGTGCTGGTGGTGGAAGTGGATCGGGCTCGTCGGCATCGTCCGCATCGTCGGGCTCCAGCGCTTCGGCGCTGCCAGCAGCGCCGGGCACGGGCGGCACTAAATGAGCGCTATCAATCGCCTGGCGGCGATATCGCTGGCGGCGCTTGCCCTGGCCGGTTGCGCCACGGGCCCCAATGCCAATCCGGCAGATCCGCTCGAGCCGTTCAACCGTGGTGTCAGCACGTTCAACGACAAGCTCGACACGTACGCGCTGAAGCCGGTTGCCACGGTCTATTCGGATTACATGCCGACGCCGGTGCAACTGGCAGTCGGCAACTTCTTCTCGAACGTGAGCGATGTCTACTCTGCCGCCAACAACCTGCTGCAGGGCAAGCCGTCGCGCGCGGCCGAGGACACGATGCGCGTGGCGATCAACAGCGTGCTTGGCATTGGCGGCCTGATCGACATCGCCACGCCGGCCGGTCTGCCCAAGTACAAGGAAGATTTCGGCCAGACCATGGGTGTGTGGGGTGTGCCGGCCGGACCGTACCTCGTGCTGCCGCTGTTCGGGCCTAGCAGCGTGCGTGACACAACCGGCATGGTGGTGGACCGCTTCATGGACCCGACCAGCTATATTTCACCGTGGTACGCCGGCCTGGGCGTGCAAGGTGTCCGGGTGATCGACGGGCGGGCGCAGTTGCTCGGTGCGACCAGCCTGATCGAGGCAGCGGCGCTGGATCGTTATTCGTTCCTGCGCGATTCTTACCTGCAGCGGCGGGAATACCTGATCCACGAAGGCAATCCGCCGAAGAAGGACGAAGAGGATGAGCAGGACGACAAGGGTGCGCCAGCGCAGCCTTCGTCACCCGCGCAGCCCTCGCCGTCGCCGACGCCCGCTCCGCCCGCGCCGGCAACGCCCGCGGCCCCGACAGCGGCCCCGACAGATTCCAAGGCCGGTTGATCACCCCGCCAGCCCTGGACTGGCAGTGTTTGCGGCGGCTGTGAGCGCGCTGTGAGCCCTGCAACAAAGTGTATGAAAGTGGCGTGTGGCACATACTGCGTTCAACGCAACGCCAGCGCCTGTGTTTCAATGGTCCCGATGCCGGTGCTACCCCGGCCGGGCCAGAAATGAAAGGAAAACCACAAATGATCAAGCGACTGCTGCTTCCCTTCCTTACCGTCTTTGCCTTTGCCGGCGCAGCCCAGGCCCAACAGCCAGCAGACACGTCCTCGCCGGATGCGCTGGTCAAGTCCGTGGTCAACGACGTGATGGCCTCCGTGCGGTCCGACAAGGAAATGCAGGCCGGCAACGTTTCCAAGATCTCGGCACTGGTCGAGCAAAAGATCATCCCGAACGCGAACTTCACCAAGACCACCCAGATCGCAATGGGCCGCAACTGGTCGAAGGCCACGCCCGAACAGCAGAAGGTCATCACCGATGAGTTCAAGACGCTGCTGATCCGCACGTATGCTGGCGCAATCGCCCAGATCCGCGACCAGCAGGTCCAGTTCCGCCCGTACCGCGGCACGCCGGATGACACCGATGCCACGATCCGTACGCAGGTGATCAACAAGGGCGAGCCGATCCAGCTCGACTACCGCCTTGAAAAGACGGCGGAGGGCTGGAAGGTCTACGACATCAACGTGCTGGGCGCCTGGCTGACCGAAGCCTACAAGGGCAGCTTCAACACGATCGCCAACCAGCAGGGCGTGGACGGCATCATCAAGACGCTGCAGGACCGCAACCGCCAACTGGCCAACGCCAAGAGCTAAGCCCGCCAGGCCAGTTGCCACCCCGGTTGCGGTGCAGCACGCCGCGCCGATCTGGTCTACAATGGCCACTCGCTCCCGCCGCGCATCCGCCGAGCGGGAGCTTTCTGTTTCCAATCCCCTATCCCAAGACCGTCCATGCCTGCCCTTGGCAACTCGCTGACCAACCGCAACGCCGCCGCCGTGCTGCGTGACGGGCTGTCGCGCGTGGCGCAGGGCGAATTGACGGTCGATTGCAGCGCGCTGCAGCAGGTAGACTCGGCCGCCGTGGCCGTGCTGCTCGCCTGGCAACGCGCCGCCGCACAGCGCGGACAGGCGCTGACGCTGAACGGCGTACCCACGCAACTGCAGTCGCTGGCCAGCCTCTATGGCGTGGACGGCCTGCTGGGCCTCGCCCCGGCAGCCAGCGGCCCGGAACACCACCACCACCGACATTGAACCGGCATCCGTTGCCGCGCGCCTGCTGCTTGTGCGCGTAGCCATGCGATGCCACGGCGTCCGGCCCAGCGGCCGGCGTCGCGTCGAGCAAAGCGGGCTTTCCCCCGCATCCCCTATAATTCCGGGTTGTTCGTCCCCAAGTCGCCCCCAAGTGTCCTGACACGATTCCCCCAGGTGCTGCGCGGCTAACCTCAAGGGCGTCCCCAACTCCAAGAGAGGCCGGCCGCATAAGCGGCCCAGTCACAAGACATTCGGCCATGAAAGCCATCGAAATTACCGATGTCCGCAAGCGCTACCGCAATCTGCAGGCGCTCAAGGGTGTCAGTTTCAGCGTCGAGCGCGGCGAATTTTTCGGCCTGCTCGGCCCCAACGGTGCTGGGAAGACCACGCTGATCTCGATCCTCGCGGGACTGAACCGCGCCAATTCGGGACGCGTCAGCGTGCTTGGCCATGACGTCGTGGACGACTACCGCATGGCGCGCCGCATGCTGGGTGTGGTGCCGCAGGAACTGGTGTTCGATCCGTTCTTCACGGTGCGCGAGACTTTGCGCCTGCAGTCGGGCTATTTCGGCCTGACGCGCAACGACGACTGGATCGACGAGATCATGGCCAATCTCGATCTCACCAACAAGGCAGACAGCAACATGCGCCAGCTCTCGGGCGGCATGAAGCGCCGCGTGCTGGTGGCGCAGGCGCTGGTGCACCGCCCGCCCGTGATCGTGCTGGACGAACCGACCGCCGGTGTGGACGTGGAACTGCGCCAGACGCTCTGGAAGTTCATCTCGCGCCTGAACCGCGAGGGCCACACGATCATCCTGACCACTCACTACCTGGAAGAGGCCGAGGCGCTGTGCGATCGCATCGCCATGCTCAAGTTCGGCGAAGTGGTGGCGCTGGATCGCACCAGCAACCTGCTGACGCAGTTCGCCGGGCTGCAACTGGTGCTGACGCTGTCGCGCGGCACGCTGCCGCCTGCGCTGGAGGCCCTTCGGACGCCATCCAACCCCGGCGAACGCGCATGCCGGCTGCGCCTGTCCGGTTACGAAGCCGTGGAGCCGATTCTTGCTGCACTGCGTGAAGCGGGATGCGAGATCGAAGACATGGAAATCAGCAAGGCCGACCTCGAGGACGTATTCGTGCAGATCATGCGCCGCGAAGGCCAGATGCCGGGTGCCTTGCCCAATACCGCGATGGAGGCTGCGGCATGAAGAACCCGGCTGGAATCGATATCACCGACCAGCAGCGCCTGGAGTCGATGGCCGTTGGCGGCCTGGTCGGCTTTCGCACGCTGCTTTACAAGGAAGTGCTGCGTTTCTGGAAGGTGGCCTTCCAGACCGTGGCTGCGCCGGTGCTGACCGCCGTGCTGTACCTGCTGATCTTCGGCCACGTGCTCGAAGACCGGGTGCGCGTCTATGACCAGATCAGCTACACCGCGTTCCTGGTGCCGGGTCTGGTGATGATGAGCGTGCTGCAGAACGCGTTCGCCAACAGTTCGTCATCGCTGATCCAGTCGAAGATCACGGGCAATCTCGTCTTCATCCTGCTGCCGCCGCTGTCGCACTGGGAAATGTTTGGCGCCTACGTGGTGGCGTCGATCATCCGCGGGCTCAGCGTGGGTCTTGGCGTACTGCTGGTCACGGCATGGTTTGCCAACCTGCACTTCGCGCATCCACTCTGGATTCTCGTGTTCGGCATGATGGGCGCGGGCATCCTCGGTACGCTGGGGCTGATCGCGGGCATCTGGGCCGAGAAGTTCGACCAGCTCGCCGCGTTCCAGAACTTTCTGATCATGCCGGCTACGTTCCTGTCCGGCGTGTTCTATTCGATTCATTCGCTGCCGCCATTCTGGCAGGCCGTGTCGCACGCGAACCCGTTCTTCTACATGATCGACGGCTTCCGCTATGGCTTCTTCGGCGTGTCCGACGTGCCGCCTCTGCAGAGCCTGGCCGTGGTGGTCGTGGCCTTCGCGGTGATGGCGGCGCTGGCGCTGCGGATGCTGCGCAACGGATACAAGCTGCGGCACTGAGATTGCCGCCCCAACGGATTCAACAAGAGACAGACATGCTGCCTACACCGGAACAAGTCAGGGATTACATTGCCCAAGGATTGCCCTGCGAACATCTGGAAGTGGAAGGCGACGGCCAGCACTTCTTCGCCACGATCGTGAGCGCTGAATTCGATGGCAAACGCCTGATCCAGCGGCACCAGCGTGTGTACGCGGCGCTGGGCGATCGCATGCGCGCGGAGATCCACGCGCTGTCGATGAAAACGCTGACCCCGGCCGAATGGCAGGCAGGCAGCCAGTAACTGGCGCGCTGCACAACAGAACAACCTTGCCGGACGGGCGTGTGCCCGGCCGGATCAACTGACAGAACATGGACAAATTCCAAATACAGGGTAACGGGCCGCTCAAGGGAGAAATCCGCGTCTCGGGCGCCAAGAACGCCGCGCTGCCGATCCTGTGCGCGGGCCTGCTGACCGCCGACACCGTCACCATCGGCAACGTGCCGGACCTGCAGGACACGCGCACGATGCTCAAGCTGCTGCGCGAGATGGGCATGAAGGCCGAGATGACCAACGGCGTTGCCACGCTGCAGGCCGCCGACATCAGCTCGCCCGAGGCTTCGTACGAACTCGTGAAGACGATGCGCGCGTCGATCCTCGTGCTGGGGCCGCTGGTGGCGCGCTTCGGCGAGGCACGCGTGTCGCTGCCCGGCGGCTGCGGCATCGGCGCACGCCCGGTGGACCAGCACATCAAGGGCCTGCAGGCGATGGGCGCCGAGATCAATATCGAGCACGGCTTCATCCATGCCCGCGCCAGCCGCCTGAAGGGCGCACGCGTGGTCACGGACATGATCACCGTGACGGGCACCGAGAACCTGCTGATGGCCGCCACACTGGCCGAAGGCGAGACCGTGCTTGAGAACGCCGCGCGCGAGCCCGAGGTGACCGACCTGGCCGAACTGCTCGTCAAGATGGGCGCGCAGATCGAAGGCATCGGCACTGACCGCCTCGTCGTTCATGGCGTTGAGCGCCTGCACGGCGCCCAGCACAAGGTCGTGGCCGACCGCATCGAAGCGGGCACGTTCCTGTGCGCGGCCGCGGCTACGCTCGGCGACCTCGTGCTGCGCGACATTCCGCCGCTGATTCTCGATGCCGTGCTGATCAAGCTGCGTGAGGCCGGCGCCAACGTGGAAACCGGCGACGACTGGATTCGCCTGGCCATGCCGCAGCGCGCGCAGGCCGTGAACTTCCGCACGTCCGAATACCCGGCTTTCCCGACCGACATGCAGGCGCAGTTCATGGCGCTGAATGCCGTGGCCGATGGCACGGCGCGCATCACGGAGACGATCTTCGAGAACCGCTTCATGCACGTGCAGGAGCTGAACCGTCTGGGCGCCAACATCACCGCGGAAGGCAATACGGCCGTAGTGACCGGCGTGCCGCGCCTGTCCGGCGCCAGCGTGATGGCCACCGACCTGCGTGCATCGGCCAGCCTCGTGATCGCGGGCCTGGTAGCAGAAGGCGAGACCGTGATTGACCGGATCTATCACCTGGACCGTGGCTACGACCGCATGGAAGACAAGCTGTCTGCCGTTGGTGCGAAGATCCAGCGCATCAGTTGAGCGCGACGCCGGATACGAACGACAAGACGCCAAGCCGCCCCCAGAACACTGCAGAAGAATCTACGATGAGCCCCGCTTTCAATGCATCGCCCAACCAGCTCACGCTGGCACTGTCCAAGGGCCGCATCTTCAAGGAAACCCTGCCGCTGCTGGCTGCCGCCGGCATCGAGGTGACCGAAGACCCGGAGACTTCGCGCAAGCTGATCCTGCCTACGTCCGATCCGGCCGTGCGCGTGATCATCGTGCGCGCATCGGACGTGCCGACCTACGTGCAGTACGGCGCGGCGGACTTCGGCGTGGCCGGCAAGGACGTGCTGATGGAGCATGGCATGGCCGGCCTCTATGCGCCGATCGACCTGAACATCGCGCGCTGCCGTATGTCGGTGGCTGTGCCGGCCGGCTTCGATTACGCCAATGCCGTGCGCCAGGGCGCGCGCCTGGCCGTGGCCACCAAGTATGTGCAGACCGCGCGCGAGCATTTCGCCAAGAAGGGCGTGCACGTGGACCTGATCAAGCTCTACGGTTCGATGGAGCTTGGCCCGCTGGTGGGCCTGTCCGACGCGATCGTCGACCTGGTCAGCACCGGCAGCACGCTGCGCGCCAACAACCTCGTCGAGGTGGAGGAGATCGTGCAGATCTCGTCGCGGCTGGTGGTCAACCAGGCGGCACTCAAGCTCAAGCGGGAACGGCTGGCGCCGATTCTCGACGCATTTGAACGGGCCTCCGCGGCGCTCGCCTGAGGCGGCAGCAAGCAGAATCCCGTGAGGAAAGATGTCATGAACGATACCGATATGGAAAACCTGTCGATCCGCCGGCTGGACTCTAGCGAGACCGGCTTCGCCGCGTCGCTGCGCCAGGTGCTGGCGTTCGAGGCTTCCGAAGACGAAGCGATCGACCGTGCCGCCGCCGACATCCTGGCCGACGTGCGTCGCCGCGGCGACGATGCCGTGCTCGAATACACGCGCCGCTTCGATCGCGTGGAAGCGTCGTCGATGGCGGCGCTGGCACTGTCGCCGGCCGAACTCGAAGCCGCGCTCGAAGATCTGGAGCCGAAGCGTCGCGCCGCGCTGGAAGCCGCAGCGGCACGTGTGCGGGCGTACCACGAGAAGCAGAAGATCGAATGCGGCAGCCATAGCTGGGAATACACCGAGGCCGACGGCACGATGCTGGGCCAGAAGGTGACGCCGCTTGACCGCGTGGGCCTGTACGTGCCCGGCGGCAAGGCTGCCTACCCGTCGTCGGTGCTGATGAACGCGATTCCGGCGCGCGTGGCCGGCGTCAAGGAAGTGATCATGGTCGTGCCGACGCCGGGTGGCGTTCGCAACGAACTGGTGCTGGCAGCCGCGCAGATCGCCGGTGTCGATCGTGTGTACACGATCGGCGGCGCACAGGCCGTGGCCGCGCTTGCATATGGCACCGCCACGCTGCCGCAGGTCGACAAGATCGTCGGCCCGGGCAACGCCTACGTGGCGGCAGCCAAGCGTCGCGTGTTCGGCACGGTCGGCATCGACATGATCGCCGGCCCGTCGGAAATCCTTGTGATCTGCGACGGCACCACCGATCCGGACTGGGTGGCGATGGACCTGTTCTCGCAGGCCGAGCATGACGAGCTTGCGCAGTCGATCCTGCTGTGCCCGGATGCGGCGTACCTGAGCCGCGTGGAAGAAAGCATCCAGCGCCAACTGCCGGCCATGCCGCGTCGCGAGGTCATTGCGGCTTCGCTGTCGGGCCGTGGCGCGCTGATCAAGGTACGCGACATGGACGAGGCCTGCGAGATCGCCAACGCAATCGCGCCCGAGCACCTCGAGATCTCCGCCGAGAATCCGCGCCAGTGGAGCGAGAAGATCCGCCATGCGGGCGCCATCTTCATGGGCCGTTATACGAGCGAATCGCTTGGCGACTACTGCGCCGGCCCGAACCACGTGCTGCCCACCTCGCGCACCGCGCGCTTCTCGTCGCCGCTGGGCGTCTATGACTTCCAGAAGCGTTCGAGCCTGATCGAGGTCAGCGAGAACGGCGCGCAGATGCTGGGGCAGATCGCCGCCGAACTCGCCTACGGCGAAGGCCTGCAGGCGCATGCACGTAGTGCGGAATATCGCTTCAAACGCTAGAAACCGTTTCAGTCTGATTCTGGCGTCGTTGCGCGGCCTGGCCGTACCTGGTGTACTGTCTGCGGCCGCGCGCCTAGCCAGAACCGCTTCGCTTCACTCTGAAACGGTTTCCAGGTAGGTATTTTTGGATTGCTGTGAACTAGAGGACCATCATGTCAGCCGTAGACCCATCCCTGATCGAACGCATCATCCGTGACGACGTGCGCGCCATGGGCGCCTACCACGTGCCCGAGTCTCACGGACTGGTGAAGCTCGACGCGATGGAGAATCCGTACCGGTTGCCGCCCGATCTGCGTGCACAGCTTGCTGCCCGCCTCGGCGAGGTTGCGCTGAACCGCTACCCGGTGCCGAGCAGTGAAGCGCTGCGCGCCAAGCTGCGCGCAGTGATGCACGTGCCGGCCGGCATGGACGTCCTGCTTGGCAATGGCTCCGACGAGATCATCAGCATGCTGGCGCTGGCCGCCGCGAAGCCGGGCGCCAAGGTAATGGCACCCGTGCCGGGCTTCGTCATGTATGCGATGTCGGCGCAGTTCGCGGGCCTCGAGTTCGTGGGCGTGCCGCTGCGCGCGGATTTCACGCTGGACCGCGCGGCGATGCTGGCGGCCATGGCGGAGCACAAGCCGGCGATCATCTACCTGGCCTACCCGAACAACCCCACCGGCAACCTGTTCGACGCGGCCGACATGGAAGCGATCGTGCGCGCCGCGCAGGGCGAGGTGTGCCAGAGCCTGGTGGTGGTGGACGAGGCCTACCAGCCGTTCGCACAGGAAAGCTGGATGCCGCGCCTGACGGAATTTGGCAACCTGCTGGTCATGCGCACGGTGTCAAAGCTTGGTCTGGCCGGCATCCGCCTCGGCTACGTGGCCGGCGCGCCGGAATGGTTGTCGCAGCTGGACAAGGTGCGTCCGCCGTACAACGTCAACGTGCTGACCGAGGCCACCGCGCTGTTCGCGCTCGAACACGTAGCCGTGCTGGACGATCAGGCCGCCCAGTTGCGCGCCGAACGGTCGAAACTTGCGGATGCAATGGCCGCAATGCCGGGCGTGACGGTGTTCCCGAGCGCCGCCAACTTCCTGCTGGTCCGCGTGCCGGATGCTGCACAGACGTTCGATCGCCTGCTGGCGCGGAAGGTATTGATCAAGAACGTGAGTAAAATGCACGCATTGCTGGCCAACTGTCTGCGCGTGACGGTCAGCACCCCGGAAGAAAACGCGCAGTTTCTTGAGGCGTTCAACGCTTCGTTGCAGGATTAACCCCACCATGCGTGTTGCAGAGGTCACCCGCAATACCTCGGAAACGCAAATCCGCGTTTCGCTGAATCTTGACGGCACCGGTCGCCAGAAGCTGGCGTCCGGCGTGCCGTTCCTTGACCACATGCTCGATCAGATCGCCCGCCATGGCATGTTCGACCTCGAGGTCGAGGCCACGGGCGACACCCACATCGACGATCACCACACGGTCGAGGACGTCGGCATCACGCTGGGCCAGGCCGTGGCACGCGCCATCGGCGACAAGAAGGGCATCACGCGCTATGGGCACAGCTATGTGCCGCTGGACGAATGCCTGTCGCGCGTGGTGATCGATTTCTCGGGCCGTCCGGGCCTGGAGTTCCACGTGCCGTTCACGCGGGCGCGCGTGGGCAGCTTCGACGTCGACCTGACGATCGAGTTCTTCCGCGGCTTCGTCAATCACGCCGGCGTGACGCTCCATATCGACAACCTGCGCGGCATCAACGCCCACCATCAATGCGAAACGGTGTTCAAGGCCTTCGGGCGTGCGCTGCGCATGGCGGTGGAACTGGACCCGCGCGCGGCAAACACGATTCCATCGACCAAGGGCACCCTCTGAGCGAGACGCTTTCACGCACCACTCTGTAGGCGTGCCGGCTGGTTGCGGCGCCCGTTGAATACCACCGACACTCCCGCAACCGATGGATACGCTGAAGTCCTTCATCTCGCTGCTGGCGCTGATCAATCCGATCGGGGCGATCCCGTTCTTCATCAGCCTGACCAGCCAGCAGACCGAGGCCGAGAAGCTGCGGACGATCAAGACCGCGTCGATCTCGGTGGCGATCGTCGTGGCGGTGTCGGCGTTGCTCGGGCAGCAGATCATCGAGTTCTTCAATATCTCGGTGGCGTCGCTGGAAGTGGGGGGCGGACTGCTCATGGTCATGATGGCCATGAACATGCTGAACGCGCAGACCAGCCGCACCAAGGCCACGCCCGAGGAAGAGGACGAAGCCGAGGCCAAGGCCAGCATCGCCGTGGTGCCGCTGGCGCTGCCGCTGCTGACCGGACCGGGCTCGATCAGTACGGTGATCGTCTATGCAGGCAAGACACAGCACTGGTACCAGTTGCTGATCCTGGTTGGCATCGGCGTGCTGCTCGGCGCAGTGGTGTACGTGACGTTCCGCGCGGCGGACCCTATCGCACGGGTGATCGGCCAGACGGGAATCAATATCGGTACGCGCCTGATGGGTTTGATCCTGTCGGCGCTGGCCGTTGAATTCATTGTGGACGGGCTGAAGACATTGTTGCCTGTTTTGAAATCATGACTACCATAGCAATTGTGGATTACGGCATGGGCAACCTGCGCTCGGTAGCGCAGGCGCTGCGCGCCGCGGCACCGGAAGCGGATGTCCAGGTGGTGGACCGGCCCGAAGCAATCCGCGCGGCTGACCGCGTGGTGTTGCCGGGGCAGGGAGCGATGCCAGACTGCATGGGCGCGCTCGGCGGTTCCGGCCTGCAGGACGCCGTGCTGGAAGCCGCAGCAAACAAGCCGATGCTCGGTGTGTGCGTTGGAGAACAGATGCTGTTCGACCTGAGCCGCGAAGCTCGTGCAGGCGCGGACAGCACGCCGGCGCTGGGACTGATGCCCGGTGAAGTGATTCGATTTGAACTGGAAGGCATGACGCAGCCGGACGGCTCGCGCTACAAGGTGCCGCAGATGGGATGGAACCGCGTGCGCCAGGTGAAGCCGCATCCGCTGTGGAATGGCATTCCCGACAGCAGCTGGTTCTATTTCGTGCACAGTTACTATGTGCACGCGCAGGACCCGGCCCACATCGCCGGTGAAACTGAGTACGGCGTCGTGTTTACCAGTGCGGTGGCACGCGATAATATTTTCGCCACACAGTTTCACCCGGAGAAGAGCGCCGCGATGGGTTTGCAGCTATACCGGAATTTCGTGCACTGGAATCCGTAAAGCGTCAGAAGCACCTGTTACCAGAAGCGCCACAGATACTATCCAGCGATCGTCACATCGTTCAGAGCCACCGACCAGACTGCGCATATCCACTGCCAACCTGACATGACCTGAAAGCCGGCGCCCGGCGCCGGCATCGCTGCCATTTTCCTTTTTACACAACCACCACGCTCGTCACGCATATGTTGCTCATTCCGGCCATCGACCTGAAGGACGGTCAGTGTGTACGCCTCAAACAAGGCGACATGGACCAGGCCACCGTCTTTTCCGAAGATCCCGCCGCCATGGCACGCCACTGGGTCAACCAGGGCGCGCGTCGCCTGCATCTGGTCGACCTGAACGGCGCGTTTGTCGGCAAGCCCCGCAACGAAGCTGCCATCAAGGCCATCATTGCCGAGGTTGGCGATGAGATCCCCGTGCAACTGGGCGGCGGCATCCGCGACCTGAACACGATTGAACGCTGGCTCGATGATGGGCTGTCGTACGTGATCATCGGCACGGCAGCCGTGAAGAACCCGGGCTTCCTCAAGGACGCCTGCTCGGCATTCGGCGGCCACATCATCGTCGGTCTCGATGCCAAGGACGGCAAGGTGGCCACTGACGGGTGGAGCAAGCTGACCGGCCACGAAGTGGTGGACCTGGCGCGCAAGTACGAAGACTACGGCGTGGAATCGATCATCTACACCGACATCGGCCGTGATGGCATGTTGCAGGGCATCAACATCGACGCCACCGTCAAGCTGGCCCAGTCGATGTCGATTCCGGTGATCGCCAGCGGCGGCCTGTCGAACATGGCCGATATCGACCAGCTCTGCGCCGTGGAAGGCGAGGGCGTGGAAGGCGTGATCTGCGGCCGTGCGATCTATTCGGGCGACCTGAATTTCGCGGCCGCCCAGGCGCACGCGGACAAGCTGGGCGCGGAGTAATCTACCTTCGCGTGCCACAACCAGCCGCTGCCCTCGCGGGCGGCGGCAGGCAAGGAATCTCATGCTAGCCAAACGTATCATCCCCTGCCTGGACGTGACCAACGGGCGGGTGGTCAAGGGTGTCAATTTCGTCGAACTGCGCGACGCTGGCGATCCCGTCGAAATCGCGCGTCGCTACGATGAGCAGGGTGCTGATGAAATCACATTTCTCGACATCACGGCCACCAGCGACGGCCGCGACCTCATGCTGCACATCATCGAAGCGGTGGCTTCGCAGGTGTTCATCCCGCTGACGGTCGGTGGCGGCGTGCGCACCGTGGAAGATGTGCGGCGGCTGCTCAACGCCGGCGCGGACAAGATCAGCGTGAATTCGTCCGCGATCGCCAATCCGCAGCTGGTTTCCGACGCCACGGGCAAGTACGGTTCGCAATGCATCGTGGTGGCTATCGACGCCAAGCGCAGTTCGGCGCCGGGCGAGCCGCCGCGCTGGGAAGTGTTCACGCACGGCGGGCGCAAGGCCACCGGCCTTGATGCGGTGGAATGGGCACGCGAGATGGCGCGCCGCGGCGCAGGCGAGATCCTGCTGACCAGCATGGACCGTGACGGCACGAAGAGCGGCTTCGACCTCGAATTGACGCGCGCTGTCAGCGACGCGGTGCCGGTGCCCGTTATTGCTTCGGGAGGGGTCGGCGGCCTGCAGGATCTGGCCGACGGCATCCGCCTGGGACACGCCGATGCCGTGCTGGCGGCCAGCATTTTCCACTACGGCCAGCACACCGTTGGCGAAGCAAAGGCATTCATGGCCCGAGAGGGCATTCCCGTCCGGATGTGATCATGGCGAAGAAGTGGCTGAACAAGGTGAAGTGGGACGACAACGGCCTGGTGCCGGTGATCGTCCAGGAAACAGGTTCCAATGATGTGCTGATGTTCGCGTATATGAATCGCGATGCACTGCAGCGCACCGTGGAACTGGGCGAGGCCGTGTTCTGGTCGCGCTCGCGCAAGCGCCTGTGGCACAAGGGCGAGGAATCCGGCCACGTGCAGAAGGTGCATGAGATTCGTCTCGATTGCGACGAGGATGTGGTGCTGCTCAAGGTCACGCAGATCGACAGCATCGCCTGCCATACTGGCCGTCACTCGTGTTTCTTCCAGAAGTTCGATGGCGATGTGGAGTCCGGCGACTGGCAGACCGTCGAGCCGGTGCTCAAGGATCCCTCCACGATCTACGCGGCCAAGCCATGAGCGGCAATCTCTCCCAGGCCGACGTGCTGGCGCGCGTGGCGGCCACGCTGGAATCTCGCAAGCCCGAGAACGGCGGCGACCCGGAGAAATCCTACGTCGCCAAGCTGTTCAAGAAGGGTGACGACGCGATCCTCAAGAAGATCGGCGAGGAAGCCACCGAGACCGTGATGGCCGCCAAGGACGCGCGCGCCGCCAATCTGACCGATGACGCCGTGAACAAGGTGGTCTACGAGGTGGCCGACCTGTGGTTCCACTCGATGGTGCTGCTGGCGCACTTCGGCAAGACGCCCGAAGACGTCGTCAATGAACTGGCGCGCCGCGAAGGGATGTCCGGCCTGGTCGAGAAGGCAAGCCGCAAAGAGTAGGATAAGAGTCACGCCGCCCGGAACGGTCCGGGCACGGCTTAATGTTGGAGGCCACGATGGCGACGGACTACACCTCGCAAGTCACGACGACCGCAGACGCGGACAAGCTCGATGGATTGCGCAAGCTCACGCATATTCTTTATGCGCTTTACGCCGTCCACTGGTTTACCGGTGGTATCACCGCGCTGATCGCAATCATCGTCAACTATGTCAAGCGCGATGACACGCGTGGCACGCTCTACGCTTCGCACTTCGCATGGCAGATCCGCACATTCTGGTGGTCCATCGTCTGGTTTTTGGTGGGCGGCTGCATGTTCCTCACGGTATTGCTGTTTCCGTTCGCGATCGGCCTGTGGAGTGTCCTGTCATTGTGGATGCTGTATCGTATCGTCAAGGGCTGGCTGTACCTGAACGACCGCAAGCCAATGTATCCGGACGAGCAGTTCTGAGTCGTCTAATGAAGAAGGGGGCCAGTACGTTCGAGCATTCCCCGGGATTGTCAGGACATACTGCAACAAGAACTCAATGAAATCCCAGGACAATTGCATTTTCTGCAAGATCGTGGCCGGCCAGATTCCTGCGAACAAGGTGTATGAGGATGAAGAACTGCTGGCGTTTCACGATATCCATCCCAAAGCGCCGGTACACTTCCTGCTGATTCCAAAGTCACATGTCGATTCACTGGCCGATTGCGGGCCCGGCGAATCGGATGTGCTTGCTAGAATGATGCTCAAGGTGCCTGAACTGGCGCGTCAGGCCGGCTGCCACAATGGATTCCGGACGGTGATCAACACCGGCACGGACGGTGGACAGGAGGTATTCCACCTCCACATCCACGTGATGGGCGGCCCGCGCAACCAGTGGAAGGCGCCGGCACCCTGATCCGATCGGGGTAGTCATGGCATGAACGGGCCGGGACACCGCGACTGGTGTCGTGGCCCGATGTCGCGTCGGGAACCGTCGCCCGGCGTGGCCTTTGATGGACGGAAATTTCGGGGCCGGGCGCATTGACCACTGACGCCCGCGGCTTTATCAGGAGCAAGAAATGGGTTCGTTTAGCATTTGGCATTGGCTGATCGTGCTGGTGATCGTCATGCTCGTATTCGGTACCAAGAAGCTGCGCAATATCGGCCAGGATCTGGGCGGTGCGGTGAAGGGCTTCAAGGACGGCATGAAGGAAGGCAACACCGACGAGCCGGCAGCTCCGGCCAAGGAACTGCGCGATTCCACCACCATCGACGTTGAAGCCAAGGAAAAGTCGCGTCAGCAGTAATCGGCTGACAGTAACCTCCTTGCCTGTCACTCTTGCGGCTGCCGTCGCCACGTGCGTTGCGACGGCTCGCCATTCCCGTGTCCCTGTTCTGATGTTCGCATGATCGATCTCGGCATTTCCAAGCTGGCACTGATCGGCGCCGTGGCGCTGATCGTGATCGGCCCCGAGCGCTTGCCGAAAGTGGCGCGGACTGTTGGCGCGCTGGTTGGCCGCGCGCAGCGCTATATCAACGACGTCAAGGCCGAAGTCAGCCGCGAGGTGGAACTCGATGAGCTGCGCAAGATGCGCACCGAATTCGAAAACGCCGCGCGCGACGTCGAACAGTCCATCCACAAGGAAGTCAGCGAGCATACCCAGGCGCTCAACGAAGCGCTGAGCGGCACAACTGCGTCGGCGTCTTCCGACGCCGGCTATGTGCCGAGCTGGAGTGCCGCGCACAAGACGCACAATGGCCGCAAGAGCTGGCGCGTCAAGCAGGGTGCCCGACCGCTCTGGTTCAAGCGCCAGCAGAACACGCGCGTGTGGGTGCAGTCCGGCGCTGCCCGCGTGAAGCGCCACCGGCCCGCCAGTGGCCGCAACCGTTCCTTCTTCGAGTAAGCATGGCGGGCTCCACAGATCCCAACGACGAATCCCAACAGGAAACCTTTATCTCCCACCTGATCGAGCTGCGCGAGCGGCTGGTCAAGGCGGTGGCGGGGGTGATCATTGTCTTCGTGGCCATGGTCTACTGGGCGCCGCAGATCTTCAACCTGTTCGCGGCGCCGCTGATGCAGTCGTTGCCGAAGGGCGGACGCATGATCGTCACGGACGTCACGGGGTCGTTCTTCGTGCCGATGAAGGTGACGATGCTGGTGGCGTTCCTGCTGGCATTGCCCTGGGTGCTTTACCAGATCTGGCAATTCGTGGCGCCGGGTCTCTACCAGCACGAGAAGAAACTGATCCTGCCGCTGGTATCGAGCAGCTACGTGCTGTTCCTTTGCGGCGTGGCCTTCGCGTACTTCCTGGTGTTCCCGACCGTGTTCCACTTCATGGCGCACTACAACGCGCCGCTTGGCGCGGACATGTCGACGGACATCGACAAGTACCTGAGTTTCGCCATGACGATGTTCCTGGCTTTCGGCATCACGTTCGAAGTGCCGGTGGTGGTGATTGTGCTGGTCAAGTTCGGCGTGGTCGAACTCGACAAACTCAAGCAGATCCGCCCATACGTGATCGTCGGAGCATTCATCATCGCCGCCGTGGTTACGCCACCGGATGTGATGTCGCAGCTGTTGCTGGCCGTACCCCTGATAGCGCTGTACGAACTTGGGCTGCTGATGGCCCGCTTCGTCTCGAAACAGTCGCTTGGCGCACCTGCCGAGGGTGAAACCCAGGCGGACTGAGTCTCCAGGCCGTTAGTTAACGGCCTGCAGGCATCAATCTGAATGCCGACTCCTGCACCATTTTGGTGAAAATCTCCCCAATTGCTGTTGCTTCATCACAACAAGATGTGTCGGTAAACCGCGTTTACGGCGAAAAACACTTCTGGCGAGCAAGGGGGGTGACACATAATACGATCCAGACGTGAATGTGAATGCGTCGCCCAAACACTTGGGCAACCAAGATTTCCCAATCAGTTGACAAGGAAAGTGTCGATATGAAGATGAAACTGTTTGCTGCTGCCGTGG
Source organism: Cupriavidus sp. BIS7 (assembly GCF_000292345.1). Taxonomy (GTDB): domain Bacteria; phylum Pseudomonadota; class Gammaproteobacteria; order Burkholderiales; family Burkholderiaceae; genus Cupriavidus. Next base: position 13,344 of record NZ_ALOU01000072.1, on the reverse strand, counting down.
CCGCCCTGGCCGCCGGTGGCGCCTATGCCCAGTCGAGCGTGACCCTGTACGGTGTGGTTGACGCTGGCGTCGAATACTCCAACCACGCCCAGACGAGCTCGTCCAGCCACGACGTCGTGCGCCTGAACTCGGGCGGCATGTCGGGCAGCCGTTGGGGCCTGCGTGGCGTTGAAGACCTGGGCGGTGGCCTGAAGGGTATCTTCGTGCTGGAAAGCGGTTTCAACATCGATACCGGTACGTCGGGCCAAGGTAACCGTCTGTTCGGTCGCCAAGCCTTCGTGGGTATGGGTAGCCAATACGGCCAACTGACCCTGGGCCGTCACCAGACCCCGTTCTATGACTTCGGTCTGGCCTACGACCCGATGGCCATTTCGTCGAACTACTCGATCACGGCTCAGGCTCCGGAATTCCAGTCGCGTGCCGACAACTCGATCAAGTACATCGGTACGTTCGGCGGCCTGACCGGCTCGCTGCTGTATAGCACCGGCACGAACACGGGTGCTACGTCGGCTTCGGTCTACCAAGGTATCAACGGCGAAGTTCCGGGCAACTACCACCTGGGCCGCGAAATGAGCGCGAGCCTGTCGTACACCGGTGGCCCGTTCTCGGTCGGCGCGATCTATGACGAAACCAACGCTGGTATCGCAGCTGCTGACGGCGCCAAGATCCGCCGCGCTTCGGTTGCTGGTACGTACGCCTTCGGCCCGGCCAAGGTGTTCGCTGGTTACCGTTACGCCCACGCCTTCGACGGCGCAGTTCTGCCCGGCGGTATCAACACCGTCGACGGTGCGAACAAGATTGCCAACGTTTCGAACCTGTACTGGCTGGGTATGGGTTACCAGCTGACCCCGGCTCTGTCGCTGACGGGTGCTGCGTACTTCCAAGACTTCCGCAATACCGGTGCCGATCCGTGGAGCTTCGTTGTGTCGACGGACTACGCTTTCTCGAAGCGTACGGACGCCTACTTCAACCTGGCCTACACGAAGAACAAGGACGGCTCGACCCTGGGCACGTCTTCGGCTAGCCCGGGTAGCCTGGGTGGTTCGGGCTTCGGCACGACGCTGGGTTCGTACAACCAGTTCGGCGCCATGGTTGGCCTGCGCCACAAGTTCTAATTTGACGCGGGTGTAAGCCCGCTTCAGATTGGCTGCAAAACGCCGGCATCCGAAAGGATGTCGGCGTTTTGTTTTTTTCGGCCGCTGCACGATGCTTTGCGTCGTAGAACTGGTGTGCGGCGCAGAGTCTTGGACACGGAGAACCAGAGGCCGTTTTCCGGCATCACTGCTGCAAGCTCGGGTTTCCTCACTCCTTTCCTGGCTTGGGTGTGGCTTTTTGAATCTGCACTTGGCCTACCTGCCTAGGCGCCTGGCTTGCCGTCCTGCAGGGCCGGGTGTTTGGTGCCTCAATGCAGAGGCTCACCTCAATGGCTGTTGCAAGGGCATGTTTGTCCAGACATGTCACCGATTTCCTCGGTCAACCCGCCGACAACCCATCGACAACGACGACACAAACAAAAAGCCCCGCCATCACTGACGGGGCTCTTCATCTCGGCATCCGAATCAACTGTGCACTAGCTGGACTTATCCAGCGAGCTTACTCTTCCTCATCCAGCGGCATTGCCCTGCGCGGCGGTGGCGGTCGCTTGCCGATCGTGACCGTAATTTCCGCCGGCTTGCCACGCCGGATTACCTTCATCTTCGCTTCGGCCCCGGGCTTCAACTGCGCAATCGCATTGAGCAGCGCGGTCGTATCCGATATCGATTGATTGTCGACGGATACCAATACATCGCCTGGCTTTACGCCAGCCTTGTCCGCCGGCCCACCTTGTACCACCGCGGCGATCAGCGCGCCCTCCTTGGCCTCGAGTCCGAAAGACTCGGCAATCTCGGGGGTCAGATCCTGCGGCTCCACGCCGATCCAGCCTCGTGTCACGCTGCCAGTGGAAATGATCGACTCCATCACCTGCTTCGCGGTCGATACCGGGATCGCAAAGCCTATGCCCAGCGAACCACCTGAGCGCGAATAGATCGCTGTGTTGATACCCAGCAGATTTCCTTGTGCATCGACCAGCGCACCACCCGAGTTGCCGGGGTTGATCGCCGCATCGGTCTGAATGAAATTCTCGAACGTGTTGATACCCAGGTGGCTGCGGCCAAGCGCCGACACGATACCCATTGTCACGGTCTGGCCGACGCCGAACGGGTTGCCGATGGCCAGTACCACATCACCGACCTTCACGTTCTCGATCCGGCCCAGCGTAATCGCCGGCAGTTCCTTGAGTGTGACTTTCAGCACGGCCAGGTCGGTCTCCGGATCGGAACCCACGACCTTGGCGTTGGCCTTGCGGCCATCGGTCAGCGCGACTTCGATTTCGTCAGCGCCATCCACCACGTGGTGGTTGGTTAGAATGTAACCCTCGGCGCTGACGATCACGCCCGAGCCCAGGCTCGATACCGGCTCCTGGCGCTCCGGCAGCCGATCGCCAAAGAAGAACCGGAACCACGGATCCTCGGCCTGCGGATTGTTGGGTGACCGCTTGGAGCCGTTCTTGCTGGTGAATATATTGACCACTGCGGGCATGGCCAGTCGGGCCGCCTCGCTGTAAGACCCTGGTGCCGCCGAACCCTCTATGCTGGGCACGACTTCCTTCAGTGCCACAATTGGCGATCCCGATTGCACGGCCACCCGCCCGCGCTGCAGCCACTCGGGTTTGAGCGTGGCCACGACGAACCACACGGCCAGTACAACCGTGACAGCCTGAGCGAAGAAAAGCCAGAAGCGGCGCAACATATTGGAGTTTTGAGCAGGAAATGAAAACAAAAGAGCTTGAATTGTACTTGAACGACCTGCTGGAAGTTCCCCGTTTCAAGGACTATTGCCCGAACGGGCTCCAAGTGCAAGGTCGCCCCGAGGTCACCCACATTGTCACTGGCGTGACGGCGAGTCTGGCGCTGCTCGACGCCGCGATCGAAGCTGGCGCCGATGCCATCCTCGTGCACCACGGTTATTTCTGGAAAAACGAGGATGCCCGCGTCATCGGCCAGAAGCATGCACGTCTGAAGCGGCTGCTGGTGGCCGACGTCAATCTGTTCGCCTATCACCTGCCGCTCGATAATCACGCGGAGCTTGGCAACAATGCGCAACTGGGGTTGCAGCTTGGCATTACGCCGACTGGCCGGTTCAGCGACGATCAACTCGGATGGACTGGCACGCTGCCGCAGCCGATGCCGCTCAGTGCGTTTGCAGCGCACGTGGGCGGGGTACTCGAGCGCGAGCCGCTTGCAATCGGTGATCCTGAGCAGATGGTCCGCACGGTGGGCTGGTGCACCGGCGGAGCACAAGGCTACTTCGCGGCAGCAGTGGCCGCGGGCGTGGATCTATATATTAGTGGGGAGGTGTCCGAGCCCACCACGCACATGGCGCGTGAAAGCGGCGTGGCCTATCTGGCCGCTGGCCACCATGCCACGGAGCGCTTCGGCATCCGTGCGTTGGGTGATCATCTGGCGCAACAGTTCGGGCTGCGCCACACCTTCATCGATATTCCGAACCCGGTCTGAGCCGGGACGGAATCTTTAGCCTCAGGCGCGCGGGGACTTCAGGCTGTCGCGAATTTCGCGCAGCAGAACGATGTCCTCGGGCGGCTCGACAGGCTTCGGAGCCTCCGCTTCCTTCTCGCGCATCTGCATCTTGTTGAAGCCGCGGACCATCAGGAAGATGATGAACGCGAGAATGACGAAATTGACCACGATGGTCAGAAAATTGCCGTAGGCAAATACAGGAACGCCCGCTTTCTTCAGCGCATCGAGCGTATGCGGGACACCTGCGGGCGGATCGGCCAGCATGACGAACATGTTGGAAAAGTCCAGCTTCCCAACTATGCGGCCAATCACCGGCATGATCAGGTCATTGACGACCGAATCGACAATCTTGCCAAATGCCGCACCGATGATGACACCGACTGCCAGGTCGATGACATTGCCGCGCATGGCAAATGTTCGGAACTCGCTCAACATTCCCATAGGACTATTCTCCGTTTTGTTGTTCCAGATTAACGTCTGAGTTTGACAAAGACTGCATCATCGCACCCTCGAGTGCAAGTCTGGATGCGGGAAACGCGCGCCCATGACCGATAAAAGCGCGGTCGGCTATAAGTAGTTCGCCTATCGTCGCCAGATGTGCCTCAGGTATAATTTTTTGTTGACGCAGGATTCAATTGATGACATCCCCTGGGGTTTGGAATGAGTGACCAGCAGAACGTGAAGAACGTCGACAAAGGTCGCCGCAATTGGTTGATCGCGACATCAGTCGCGGGCGGCGTAGGAGGCGTAGCAGTAGCAGTACCGTTTGTTAGTGCATTTGCACCATCTGAGAAAGCCAAAGCCGCTGGTGCGCCAGTCGAGGCAGATATCAGCGCGTTGAAGTCCGGTGAAATGATGACAGTGGAATGGCGTGGCAAGCCGGTCTGGATTCTGCGCCGTACTCCGGAGATGCTGGCATCTCTGAAACAGACGGACCATGAAGTCGCCGATCCCAATTCCGACGTCCCCTTCACGATGAAGACGCCGGATTACTGCAAGAACGAAACCCGTTCCCGCGCCGACCACAAGGACCTGCTGGTCGTGGTCGGCATCTGCTCCCATCTTGGCTGCTCGCCATCCGGCCCGTTCCCCGCTGGTGCGAATCCCCAGCTTGGCGCCGATCCCGGCTTCCTTTGCCCGTGCCATGGCTCGACCTTCGACCTGGCGGGCCGCGTCTTCAAGAACAAGCCGGCCCCGCAGAACCTTGACGTACCCCCGTACCAGTTCCTGACCGACACCAAGATCGTGATCGGCAAGGACGAGAAAGGAGAAGCCTGATCATGGCGGCCGAAAAAGAAGTCAAGACTACCGGGCTGCTGGGTTGGATCGACGCCCGCTTCCCCGCCACCCAACTCTGGGAAGATCACCTCTCCAAGTATTACGCACCGAAGAACTTCAACTTCTGGTATTTCTTCGGTTCGCTGGCGCTGCTGGTGCTGGTGATCCAGATCGTCACCGGCATTTTCCTCGTGATGAACTACAAGCCGGACGGCACGCTGAACGCCGCTGGTATTCCGGTGGCCTTCGCCAGCGTGGAATTCATCATGCGCGAAGTGCCGTGGGGCTGGCTGATCCGCTACATGCATTCCACGGGCGCCTCGGCGTTCTTCGTCGTCGTCTACCTGCACATGTTCCGCGGGCTGCTGTACGGTTCGTACCGCAAGCCGCGCGAACTGGTCTGGATCTTCGGCTGCCTGATCTTCCTGTGCCTGATGGCCGAGGCGTTCATGGGCTATTTGCTGCCCTGGGGCCAGATGTCGTACTGGGGCGCGCAGGTGATCGTGAACCTGTTCTCGGCGATTCCCGTGATCGGCCAGGACCTGTCGCTGTTCATCCGCGGTGACTATGTGGTGAGCGATGCCACGCTGAACCGCTTCTTCTCGTTCCACGTCATTGCCGTACCGCTGGTGCTGCTGGGCTTGGTGGTGGCGCACATCATCGCGCTGCACGAAGTGGGCTCCAACAACCCGGACGGCGTGGAGATCAAGGCGAAGAAGGACGAGAACGGCATACCGCTCGACGGCATCCCGTTCCATCCGTACTACTCGGTGCACGACCTGATGGGCGTGGCCGGCTTCCTGATCATCTTCTCGGCCGTCATCTTCTTCTTCCCCGATTTGGGCGGCTATTTCCTGGAAGCCAACAACTTCTTCCCGGCTGATCCGCTGAAGACGCCGCCGCACATCGCGCCGGTGTGGTACTTCACGCCGTTCTACTCGATGCTGCGCGCCACGACGTCGAACTTCCTGCCGATCCTGTGGCTGTTCTTCGCCTTCGTGCTGGGCATCGTGTTCCTGCGTAGCAAGGACAACCGCATCAAGATCGGCTCGGTGGTGATCCTGGCCATCCTCGCCCTCGGCTTCTGGCAGATCGACGCCAAGTTCTGGGGCGTGCTGGTGATGGGCGGCTCGGTGATCGTGCTGTTCTTCATGCCGTGGCTCGATTGCTCGCCGGTCAAGTCCATTCGTTATCGTCCCGCTTTCCACAAGACGATCCTGATCGTCTTCGTGGTGGTGTTCCTGGTCCTCGGCTACCTCGGCGTGCAACCGCCGTCGCCGGTGGGTGAAAAGGTGTCGCAGCTCGGTACGCTGCTGTACTTCGCCTTCTTCCTGACCATGCCGTTGTGGAGCCGTGCCGGCACATTCAAGCCGGTGCCGGAGCGCGTCACGTTCCATCCGCACTAAGACGCCGCGCGACCCTACAAGAGGACAAGGACAAAAGATGAAAAAGTTGCTTTCGATCTTCGCACTGGTCGGCGCATGCTTTGCAGCGCTGCCCGCGATGGCTTCAGAAGGAGGCTATCCGCTGGAGCCGGCACCGCTGGACACGAGCGACGTATCGTCGCTGCAGCGAGGCGCCAAGCTGTTCGTCAACTACTGCCTGAACTGCCACGGCGCATCGATGATGCGCTACAACCGGCTCAAGGGCCTGGACCTGACCGACGATCAGATTCGGCAGAACCTGCTGTTCTCGGCGGACAAGGTGGGCGACACGATGACCATCGCCATGCCGCCGAAGGATGCCAAGACGTTCTTCGGTGCAATCCCGCCGGACCTGTCTGTCATCGCCCGCGCCCGCGGCAACGACTGGCTCTACACGTACCTGCGCACGTTCTACCGTGACGAAGGCCGTGCCACGGGCTGGAACAACCTGGTCTTCCCAAGCGTGGGCATGCCGCACGTGCTGTGGGAACTGCAGGGCCAGCGCAGTGCCAAGTTCACCGAAGTGGAAGAGCACGGCGAAAAGGTGCACAAGTTCGCGGGCTTCGAGCAGATCACCCCGGGCAAGCTGAGCACGCAGGAATATGACCAGGCCGTGGCCGATCTGGTGAATTACCTGAACTGGATGGCCGAACCGGAACAAAGCCACCGCAAGCGCCTGGGCGTCTGGGTGCTGTTGTTCCTCGGCATCTTCACGGTATTTGCCTGGCGTCTGAATGCTGCCTTCTGGAAGGATGTGAAGTAAGCCTGAGTCGTTGACGGGCGATTTGTAACAGCCCGACGCGGTACGCCGAAGGGCCGGCGCGGTAGTTGCAGCAGTGCAGCACCGCGCCGGCCCTTCCGTTTTACGCGAATGTCGATCAGGCGCCACACCTGTATTTGTAACTAATTTGCTTTTCGATGGGCCGTTCTGACAGAATGTTTGCCCTGTCTGAACTAGCGCTGCCAAGTTCGCTGAATTTCTATCAATTTGGCGTACTTCACACCCAAGGAATCCAACCATGATGGTGTTGTATTCGGGTACCACTTGCCCGTTTTCCCAACGTTGCCGCCTTGTCCTGTTTGAAAAGGGCATGGACTTCGAGATTCGTGACGTTGACCTGTTCAACAAGCCGGAAGATATTTCGGTGATGAACCCGTACGGTCAGGTACCGATCCTCGTCGAACGTGACCTGATCCTGTACGAATCGAACATCATCAACGAGTACATCGACGAGCGCTTCCCGCACCCGCAGCTGATGCCGGCTGACCCGGTGCAGCGCGCCCGCGCCCGCCTGTTCCTGTTCAACTTCGAAAAGGAACTGTTCACGCACGTCTACGTGCTGGAGAACGAAAAGGGCAAGGCTGCCGAGAAGAACCACGAACGCGCCCGCGCCGCTATCCGCGACCGCCTGACGCAACTGGCCCCGATCTTCGTCAAGAACAAGTACATGCTGGGCGAAGAGTTCTCGATGCTCGACGTCGCGATCGCTCCGCTGCTGTGGCGTCTGGATCACTATGGCATCGAGCTGTCGAAGAACGCGGCACCGCTGCTGAAGTACGCCGAACGCATCTTCAGCCGCCCGGCCTACATCGAAGCACTGACCCCGTCTGAAAAGGTGATGCGTCGCTAAGACACATCCGACGCCGCCACCGCAAAGCGTAATGTCTGAAACATCCACCAAGCCCTACCTGATCCGCGCCATTTACGAATGGTGCACGGACAACGGCTTCACGCCGTATATCGCAGTCTTCGTCGACGGCAACACCAACGTGCCGCGCGAGTTCGTGAAGAACAACGAAATCGTGCTCAACGTTAGCTTCGACGCGACCAGCGGGCTCGATATGGGGAACGAGTGGATTGCGTTCAGCGCGCGCTTCGGTGGCGTCTCGCGCAAGATCGACGTGCCCGTGGACAATGTGCTGGCGATCTATGCGCGAGAGAATGGCCAGGGCATGGCGTTCCCGGTGGAGCGCAGCATCCCTGAAACCCAGGCCGCAACGGAGCGGGAAAACAATCCCCCGCCGAAGCTGGCCCCGGTCGACGCCGATACGCCTGTTCCTGTCACCACCGAAGAGGGCGGCCCCTCGGACGACGATCCCACTCCGCCTGTACCGCGCATCGGCGGCAAGAAGCCCTCGCTGAAGGTAGTCAAATAAGCCATCGTCAAAGCGCACCGCATGCAGTAGAATCGCGGTCTGCACCAAACATGCCGGCTTAGCTCATCAGGTAGAGCAGTTGATTTGTAATCATCAGGTGGCGGGTTCGAGTCCTGCAGCCGGCACCAGTTTCATGTGAAAAGGCCACGCGAAAGCGTGGCCTTTTTGCTTTTGGGCTCTGGATTGCATCAGGATTGCAATCCGGGGGGGGCTACATCTAGTCGATCTCCAGCCCTAACTCCCCCTCGATCCGATCCCGCCCATTTCTCTTTGCCCGATAAAGCATGACATCGGCCTGCCTGATCAGTCCGGAAAGATCGTCGCCTACGTCCTCGCGCGGGCCGACGGCGATCCCTACGCTGATGGTCATGCCAAATGATCGGGCATTTTCCAGTTCAACGCGGATCTCCCCAAGTCGCTCCTTCAGCCGCTCCGCCAGCGATAGCGCGTCTGCGGCCGTCTTCACCAGAGAAACCACGGCAAACTCCTCTCCGCCAAATCGGGCCGCGAGGTCCTGCGCCTGCAACGCGTCCTGGCATACCCGGCCGACAATCTCCAATGCCCGATCCCCGGCAATATGCCCATACGTGTCGTTAATGCGCTTGAAATGGTCGATATCGAACATCACCAGTGCCAGGTACGGCCTGGTGGCGTCCGCTGCGGCACACATCGCAACAGCCCGCGCTTCCAGCGCACGGCGGTTCAATAGCTGTGTAAGGGAATCCGTCTCCGCCATGGTTGTCAGCTGGGCGATCAGCCGCTGGCGATCCTGTTCCAGCTGTTGCCTGTCGACGCTGTAGCGTTTGAGCGTGTGAACGGCCTCGAGCAGCGCGCGAATCTCGCCGTGGTAGTGGCGCGGTGGCGGGACGCCGACCGAGAGATTGCCGTTTGCGATAGCAAGGATCGATTTTGTGGCAGCGGAGAACGGTTCCAGGATTCGTCGGCGAAACAGCGAATACAGCCAGACCATGATCCCCAGCAGCGCAAATGCAAAAGCCGATGCACCGATCAGCAGCATTAGCGTGATGTCGCGGTTCCGGTGTAATCGCGTGTGGGTTTGGTCCAGGATCTCGTCGCGCAACTCGACGATTGGCTTCATGGTCGGCACATACTTTTCGGCGAATTCGCCGGTCGATACCTGCGCGCCTGCGGGGAGATTTGCCAGGCCGTAAACCCTGGCTACGTAACCCAGCCCACCTTCGCCATAGGCGTTGTCCACGCGGCGTACTGCCTCGGGTGCCAGGGTGGGGTGGTTGTTGGCGTGCGTTGCCAGCAGCCTGCGCAGTTGCTCGACGCGCCCCTTGCTGATGAAAACCTGCTGTTGCTCTGCTTCCGTCAGGCGCCGGTTCGAAGCGAGCGCACCCGTGAAGCGTGAGCCGAGCAGGCCTGCCTGTTCGCGCAGGGTGGCGCTGAGGCGGGCCATTTGCAGGTAGTTCAGGACGGCAGCATCGCCGCTGACAATATCTTCGATGGTGGCATCGGCGATGCCGGCAATGATCGGGATGTCGTCCGCCATGTGGTTGACGACGTTGTCGAGTGCTTCCGCCGCACGGGCAGGTCGGGGCAGCAGCATGACCTTGTCGGCATGCTTGCGTGCTTCGGCAAGCACGGTGCCCGCACGCGTGGTCGTGTCGGCTAGCGCAGCGCAATGCCGGCAGTGGCTTGCCTTGATTGCGGCGCCGAGGTTGCGCAGGCTGGCATCGCTTTCCACTCGTGCCCGGCGCAGCGCCGCGATGCGCGGCGCTGGCGTCGGCAGGTCCTCACCCAGTGCCGCGTTCATCGGGCCGCGCTCTGCCGAGACCTTTTCCATGGCCAACAGTGCCGCGCGGAAGATCCGGAAGTCTGCGACGGCCTGGTCGCTACTGGAAAATTCTTGCCACTGGTGGGAAATCAGCCAGGCCGACAGCAACAGCATGACAAGGCAAGCCCCGGCGGAGACTTTCAGGAAGCGCTGGCTGACAGAATCTTGCGGATTTGCTGCGTCGAGCTTGTCTGATCGCCCGGTCATTGCACACATAAGCCTTGAAAACCGAACCTGTAACGCCTGGGACCTGGCAACGGGGAAGCAGAAACTCTCGGTCTGCCATGCGGAATTGGAAGTGATCTCTCTCTTCAGAGCCCCAATCCAATCCGATATCGGCTAAGGAGGCAAGTTTCTTGATGATTTGCGATGCGGATCCTGTGCCCGGGTGTCGCTTTTTACCCATCGTCATACGCGGGCATGAGATGCGGGGGCGCTTTGGGCGCTTTGCGGGGGCAGGGGGAAACCGGACGGCAAATCACGCGCCGCCGCTTTTCTCCATTTCGCGCCACGCCAGGAACAACCGCGTATCGAACTCAAGCTGGTGATATTGCGGCTCCATATACTCGCAGAGCCGATAGAACGCCTTGTTATGGTCGCTCTCTTTCAAATGCGCGAGTTCGTGTACGACGATCATGCGCAGGAATTCGGGTGGCGCTTCCTTGAACAGGGAAGCCACACGGATTTCCTTCTTGGCCTTGAGCTTTCCGCCCTGCACGCGCGAGATCGCCGTGTGCAATCCCAGCGCGTGCTGTGCCGTGTCCAGCCGCGCGTCATAGCCCACCTTGTGCAGTGGCGGCGCGCTGCGCAGGTATTCCTGCTTGATTTCCGAGGTGTAATCGTAGAGCGCGCGGTCGGTCTGGATCGTATGGCGCTCAGGGTAGCGTCGGGCGATATGGTCGCCCAGACGCCCGGCAGCCATCAGTGCCCGCACCTGGTCGAGCACGTTGGGCGGATAGCCGCCCAGGAAACGCATCGGGTCTTTCGCGCCCGGGCGCCACGCTTCATTCACGTTGGTCAGTGATGATGGTGATGGTGGTGCATCCAGCTGTTATCGACCGAATTCACGAACGACTCGACGGCATCCTTGTCGCCAATCGCGTGGCGCATCATTTCGCCGCATTTGCAGAAGCCCTGGTACGGCAGGATGTGCGAGCACGCCGAGGTCTTTTGCAGGTACAGCGTGACGGGTTTTGTGCACTTCTTGCACTTGAATCGGAGGGTCAGGGCGGCTTTGCTCATGGGTTCAAAACGAATCTGGTTCGGCTGCGAAACCGGCCATTGTACCGGCCATGCCCGATTTCAGCCGGTGTGGCCCCGGTGCCGCCCGCCCGTTTGCTACACTCCCGCCATTCCCAGCAATCCAACCGAACACGCACCCCATGGCACAGTACGTATTCACCATGAACCGCGTGGGCAAGATCGTTCCGCCCAAGCGTCACATCCTCAAGGACATCTCGCTGTCCTTCTTCCCCGGCGCCAAGATCGGCGTGCTGGGCCTGAACGGCTCCGGCAAGTCCACGCTGCTGAAGATCATGGCCGGTCTCGACAAGGAGATCGAAGGCGAAGCCACGCCGATGCCGAACCTGAACATCGGCTACCTGCCGCAGGAACCGCAACTCGATCCCGAGCAGACCGTGCGGGAATCCGTGGAAGAAGCGCTTGGTGGCGTGTTCGAAGCGCGCAAGAAGCTCGACGAAATCTATGCCGCCTATGCCGAGCCCGATGCCGACTTCGACGCGCTGGCCGCCGAGCAGGCAAAGTACGAGGCAATCCTGGCCGCCAGCGATGGCAATAACGCCGAGCTGCAGCTGGAAATCGCCGCTGACGCGCTGCGCCTGCCGCCGTGGGATGCCAGGATCGGCAATCTGTCCGGTGGCGAGAAGCGCCGTGTGGCGCTGTGCCGCCTGCTGCTGTCGCGTCCTGACATGCTGCTGCTCGACGAACCGACCAACCACCTCGACGCCGAATCGGTGGACTGGCTCGAACAGTTCCTCACGCGCTTCCCGGGCACCGTGGTGGCCGTGACCCACGACCGCTACTTCCTCGATAACGCCGCCGAGTGGATTCTGGAACTGGACCGCGGCCATGGCATTCCCTGGAAGGGCAACTACAGCTCGTGGCTGGACCAGAAGGAGCAGCGCCTGAAGCAGGAAGAGGCCAGCGAATCGGCCCGCCAGAAGGCGCTGCACAAGGAACTGGAGTGGGTGCGCCAGAACCCGAAGGGCCGTCAGGCCAAGTCGAAGGCGCGTCTGGCCCGTTTCGACGAACTGAACAGCCAGGAATACCAGAAGCGCAATGAAACCCAGGAAATCTTCATCCCCGTGGGTGAGCGCCTGGGTAACGAGGTCATCGAGTTCGACAACGTCAGCAAGGGTTTTGGCGATCGCATGCTGATCGAAAACCTGAGCTTCAAGGTGCCGCCGGGCGCCATCGTCGGCATCATCGGCCCGAACGGCGCCGGTAAGTCGACGTTCTTCAAGATGCTGACGGGCAAGGAACAGCCGGACAGCGGCGAGATCAAGATCGGGCCGACGGTGAAGATGGCCTTCGTCGACCAGAGCCGCGATGCGCTGGACGGCACCAAGACCGTGTTCGAGGAAATCTCGGGCGGCTCGGACATCCTGACCGTGGGCAGGTACGAAACGCCGTCGCGCGCATATATCGGCCGTTTCAACTTCAAGGGCGGCGACCAGCAGAAGCAGGTGGGTACGCTGTCAGGCGGCGAACGCGGCCGTCTGCACATGGCCAAGACGCTGATCGCCGGTGGCAACGTGCTGCTGCTGGACGAACCGTCGAACGACCTGGACGTTGAAACGCTGCGCGCGCTGGAAGACGCGCTGCTGGAATTTGCCGGCTGCGTGATGGTGATCTCGCACGATCGCTGGTTCCTGGACCGTATCGCTACCCACATCCTGGCCTTCGAAGGCGATTCGCATGTGGAGTTCTTCCCGGGCAACTACCAGGAATACGAAGCCGACAAGAAGAAGCGCCTTGGCGAAGAGGCGGCGAAGCCGAAGCGTATTCGCTACAAGCCGATCATGCGTTGATCAGTACGGTGGACGGGGTGGCTCCCCTCTCCCACTTTGAACTGACCCCCAAAAGT
>NZ_ALOU01000071.1 GCF_000292345.1 Cupriavidus sp. BIS7 | reverse complement strand
CTCCCCTCTCCCGCGTGCGGGAGAGGGGCGGGGGAGAGGGCAGGCGATTCAATTCACGATTGCGCGTGACGCAGCGTCAGTGCCCTCGCGACCGCATCAGCATCTTCACCATCGTCTTGTACCCTCGCTCGCGCGCATGGCGCGTGGGCGAGACGCCGTCGCGGTCTGCCAGGTTGGCGTCCGCGCCGGCGTCCAGCAGCGCCTGGACGATATCTTCATACCGTGAGCTTCCATCGCCAAGGATGATGGCCTCGAGCAGCGCGGTCCAGCCGAGCTGGTTCACGCGGTCGACGGGCACTCCGGCGGAGAGCAGCAGTTTCACGACTTCCACGTTGCCATGCTGGCTTGCGGCAATCAGCGCCGTTCCGTCGTAGCGGTCGGTGCTGTTGAGGTCCGCACCGTGCGCCAGCGTCAGCCGTACCACGTCGATCTGGTTGGTAGCAGCCGCCAGCAGGAACGGGCTGTTGGCCTCGCTGTCCTTGCGATTGACATCGGCCCCAGCCTGGATCAGTACGCGTGCAATGTCCCCGCGGCGGTTGTAGATCGCGGCGAGCAGCGCGGTGCGGCCTCGGTCGTCGGTGGCCTGGGCCGAGGCGCCGGCCTTGAGCAGCCGGTTGACCAGATCAAGGTCGCCGACGCTGGCTGCCGTAATCAGGTTGTGGTCGAGCGCGGCAATGCCGTCACCGCGCGAAGGCGGGGAATGGTTGCCAGCGTGCCCTCCGTGCGAAGGCGCTGGGGCAGAAGCGCCGCCGCCACCCAGGCCGCCCATCGAGCGGGCCAGCGTCTGGCCGCCCTGGCCGGCCAGCAGTCCTCCGCCCATCAGCAATCCCATCAATCCGAGTATCTCGGCGAGTGCCTGTCGGCGGTGACGGGGCTGGGATCGCGTCATGGTGGCAGGTGACAGATCGATCAGACGGTTTCGTGTGGTTGGGATGTGGCCTCTACCGCATCCGGGCCGGCGGCTGCAATCCGGGTAGCCGCACCAGCCGCGTCCGGGGCCGCTTCGGCCGCGTCGCTTGCCTGAAGCTGATGCCAGAGGCGGCCAAGGTAGGGGTCGTCCACGCCGTTGGTGGCAAGCCCGAGCAGGGTTTGCTGCAGATATTCGCGTGCCGGGCCGTAGAGGCCGCAGGCATGGCGCAGGCAAGCCACCACGCGGTCGTCGGGCAGGCGGCCCGCATAGGCCGAATGCTCGCGGTTCATGACGAATGCCAGTGCGCGCTGCTCGGGCGCTTCCGGCGTGTCCTCAAGCTTCACGCGCAGCCAGCGCGGATGATAGGCGCCAGTCAGCATTTCCCGGCGCCATAGCACACGGAATTCCTGTTCGATCACATGGCTCGGGATGCGAAACACCATGCCGGTGCAGCAGCCGCCACGATCGAGGCCGAGCACGAGCCCCGGGTTGTCCCAGGTGCCACGGTTGATGCGGGAATAGAGGTAGAAGCCGCGGTGGTAGCCATGCACGGTGGCCACCTTGCGGTCCGTGTGGACCACCATCGGGTTCCAGATCAGCGATCCGTAGCCGAACAGCCAGACATCACCGTTCAGGCCGGGTGTGTCGGGCCGGCTCCCAAGCGCTGCGCAGAGCGAGCGCTCCACATCGGCTTCGGGCAGCAACGAGGACGCGACCGGCGTGCTGCACAGCGAGGTGCGCAGCCTGTCCGATTCGAGGTCCTGTCGTGTGATGGCCATGCGTGGAAGCATAATCCAATCCGCATTGATGCGTCGCAAGGAAGCCACAGATCGTGGTGGGGTGTGTGCACAAGGCAACGGTCTGTAATAGTTCGCGCCCCGTCCCGGCTGTCCGGATCCGATGCCAAGTCACTACAATGGGGGCCTCATCCTCGGAGAACTTCGGAGAACCGGTAATGGCGCGTACCCTGACGGTAGTGTTCGGCGGCGACAAGGAATTTGAATTCACGCTGGGCGACAGTGAACTCGCCGCAGTGACCGAAGACGCCGCGTGGCGCTGGTTCGATCGCGAGTACGCGGAGCTGGACTGCCAGGCGTCGAGCCCGGTCGGCAAGGTGCTTGTGATCGACAAGATCCTGAACGTGGCGAAGTTTTCAGGCGAGGGCCGCTTCGCCGGCAATCCGGACTGGGCGCAGGACTTCGCCCGCCACGCTGGCAAGTTGCTCGATCGCGACAAGGTGCGCGTGGATGTCAGCAACGCGGCAATCAGTTTCTGACCCCAAAAACAAAACCCCACACCGACTCGTGGTGTGGGGTTTCTCGTTGTGCACGAACCGCCTCTTTCGAGGCGGTTTTGCTTTCCGCCGGGAACGGGCGGAACGGGTCGTTACTTGGCGCCGCGCTGTGCCAGATAGGCGCTGAACTCGTCGCGGACCTCCGGGTGCCTGAGTGCGAACTCGACGGTGGCCTTGAGGTAGCCAAGCTTGCTGCCGCAGTCAAAGCGCACGCCCTTGTAGCGGTAAGCCAGCACCTGTTCCTGGTCGAGCATCGACTGGATTGCGTCGGTGAGCTGGATTTCACCGCCGGCACCCGGCTTCAGTTCGCGGATATGGTCGAAAATGCGCGGCGTGAGGATATAGCGGCCCACCACGCCAAGGTTCGACGGGGCATTCTCGGGCGCGGGCTTCTCGACGATGCCCGACATCTTGATCACGCGCTCGTCCCATTCGCGGCCATCGATCACGCCGTACGAACGGCTCTGCTCCGGCGCGATTTCCTCGACGCCCAGCACCGAGCAGTTGTAGTGGTTGTAGACATCCACCATCTGCTTCATGACGGGCAGGTCATCGCCGCCGTCAAGCAGGTCATCGGCGAGCATCACGGCAAACGGCGTATCGCCAACGAGCTTGGCGGCGCACAGCACCGCGTGGCCCAGGCCCAGTGCCTCGGGCTGGCGAACGTAGTAGCACTCGACGTTCGCCGGCTTGATCGAACGCACCACGTCCAGCAGTGCCTGCTTGTTCTTGGCCTCAAGCTCCGCTTCCAGTTCGTAGGCCTTGTCGAAATGATCCTCGATGGCCCGCTTGGAGCGCCCGGTAACGAAGATCATCTCGGTGATGCCTGCGGCCATGGCTTCTTCCACGGCGTACTGGATCAGGGGCTTGTCGACCACCGGCAGCATTTCCTTCGGGCTGGCCTTGGTGGCGGGCAGGAATCGTGTGCCTAGCCCTGCAACGGGAAAGACGGCCTTGGTGACGCGATTTTCCATTTCTGCTTTCCTTGTTTATCCGGTGTATTACCGTGCCGTACGGGAGGGATGCCGTCTGTCCGGTTCCGTCCGACGTTGCAGTCGGAGCGGAACCGTGGCGTCACATCAGGCCGGCAGACGCTGTAGTTGATCCTGGAGCTTGGTCAGTGTCTGTTCGAAATCGGACAAACGCTGGGTCTCCTGTGCCACCACGGCCGGCGGAGCCTTGGCCACGAAGCTCTCGTTGGACAGCTTGCCGCGGCACTTGCCGATCTCACCAGAGATCCGCTCGATTTCCTTGCCCAGACGTGCGCGCTCGGCGGCCACGTCGATCTCGATCTTGAGCAGCAGGTGGTTGCCGCCAACGATTGCCACCGGTGCGCCGGCGCCTTCCTTCTGCAGCGTGGCGTCGTCTTCGAATACCTTGACCTCGGAAAGCTTGGCCAGCGCCTGCACCTGCGCTGCCGCTTCCTTCAGGAACGTGCTGTCTCCGTGAGCATAGAGCGGAATGCGCTGGGCCGGAGAGATATTCATCTCGCCGCGCAGGTTGCGGCAGGCATCGACCACGGCCTTGAGCTGGGCCACCCAGGCCTCGGCCGATTCGTCGATCTTGGCCATGGCCGGCAGCGGATATTCCTGCGTCGCGATCGTTTCGCTGCCGTCGCCCTTGGCGCGGCCGGCCAGCGGGGCCACCTTCTGCCACAGTTCTTCGGTAATGAACGGAATGATCGGGTGTGCCAGGCGCAGCACCGTCTCCAGCACGCGCAGCAGCGTGCGGCGCGTGGCGCGCTGCTGGGCTTCCGTGCCAGTCTGGATCTGCACCTTGGCCAGTTCCAGGTACCAGTCGCAATACTCGTCCCAGACGAACTTGTAGATTGCGCTGGCGATGTTGTCGAAGCGATACTCGTCAAAGCCCTTTTCGACTTCCGCTTCCACGCGCTGCAGCAGCGATACGATCCAGCGGTCAGCCTGCGAGAAGTGCAGGTAGCCATCCGGGCCGCAGTCGTTGCTGCACGGGCCCATGCCGCAGTCCTGGCCCTCGGTGTTCATCAGCACGAAGCGCGTGGCGTTCCAGAGCTTGTTGCAGAAGTTGCGGTAGCCCTCGCAGCGGCCCGTATCGAAATTGATGTTGCGGCCCAGCGTGGCCAGCGACGCAAACGTGAAGCGCAGCGCATCGGCGCCGAACGCGGGAATGCCGTCCGGGAATTCCTTTTTCGTCCTGGACTCGACCTTCGGCGCATCCTTCGGACGACGCAGCCCGGTGGTGCGCTTCTTGAGCAGCGGATCGAGGTCGATGCCGTCGATCAGGTCCACCGGGTCAAGCGTGTTGCCTTCGGACTTGCTCATCTTCTTGCCTTCGGAGTCGCGCACCAGGCCGTGCACGTACACGGTATGGAACGGCACCTTGCCGGTGAAGTGCTTGGTCATCATGACCATGCGCGCCACCCAGAAGAAGATGATGTCGTAGCCGGTGACCAGGACCGACGACGGCAGGAAGTGCTTCAGTTCGGGCGTTTCCGCGGGCCAGCCCAGCGACGAGAACGGAACCAGCGCGGACGAGAACCACGTGTCGAGCACGTCTTCCTCGCGGCGCAGCGCGCCGGTGCTGCCGGCGGCTTGTGCCTTGGCGCGTGCTTCCTCTTCGGTGCGCGCCACGAAACAGTTGCCGGCATCGTCGTACCAGGCCGGAATCTGATGACCCCACCAGAGCTGGCGGCTGATACACCAGTCCTGGATGTTGCCCAGCCACTGGTTGTACGTGTTGATCCAGTTCTCGGGGACGAGCTTGATCTCGCCGCTCTGCACGGCTTCGAGCGCGACTTCGGCGATCGAGCGGCCCGGGAAGTACGTGCCTTCCGGCGCGGGCTTGCTCATGGCCACGAACCACTGGTCGGTCAGCATCGGCTCGATCACGCTGCTGGTGCGCTCGCTGCGCGGCACCATCAGCTTGTGCTTCTTGACTTCGCCCAGCAGGCCCTGTGTTTCAAGGTCCTCGACCATCTTCTTGCGGGCGTCGAAGCGGTCCATGCCAGCGTATGCGGCCGGAGCGTCGGCGACGATTTTCGCGTCGAGCGTGAGAATCGACAGTTGCGGCAGGTTGTGGCGCTGGCCCACCGCATAGTCGTTGAAGTCGTGGCCCGGCGTTACCTTGACCACGCCGGTGCCGAATTCTCGGTCGACGTACTCGTCGGCGATCACCGGGATCTTGCGGTCGGTCAGCGGCAGGTGCACGAACTTGCCGATCAGGTGTGCGTAGCGCTCGTCCTCGGGGTGCACCATCACGGCCGTGTCGCCGAGCATCGTTTCGGGGCGGGTGGTGGCCACCGTCAGGTGCGTCAGGCCGCGCACGGTGTCCGGCTCGGCCAGCGGGTAGTGGATGTGCCACAGCGAGCCGTCTTCCTCGGCGCTGTCGACTTCCAGGTCGGACACGGCCGTGCCGAGCACCGGGTCCCAGTTGACCAGCCGCTTGCCACGATAGATCAGGCCCTGCTCGAACAGGCGCACGAACACCTCGGTCACGGCCTTCGACATGTCGGGCGACATCGTGAAGTACTCGCGCGTCCAGTCGATCGAAGCACCCATGCGGCGCACCTGGCGCGTGATGGTCGAGCCCGACTCTTCCTTCCACTCCCAGACCTTCTCGGTGAACTTCTCGCGGCCCAGATCGTGGCGCGATACACCCTGCGCCTCCAGCTGGCGCTCCACCACGATCTGCGTGGCAATACCGGCGTGATCGGTGCCCGGCACCCACAGCGTGTTGGCGCCGCGCATACGGGCATGGCGGGTCAGGCCATCCATGATCGTCTGGTTGAACGCATGCCCCATGTGCAGCGTGCCGGTCACATTCGGCGGCGGGAGCTGGATGGCGAAGTTGGGGCGATTTGCGTCGAACGTGGGCTGGGCAATGCCGCGGCGCTCCCATTCGGGGCCCCATTTCGCCTCGATGGCGGCGGGTTCGAAGCTCTTGGCAAGGGACTGGTCTTCTGCGGTCATGCTGGGATGTCGAGTATGCGGGTCAGGGCTCTGGCCGGCAGGCGGATCGGCGCGCCGCGGCAGTTGGGCCGGGAAAACGTCAAATTATAGGGGAGGCGGGGTCCCGGTGCGCATTTCGGGCCATGGAAGCGGCGCCCGGGGTGCGGGTATCGGCAAGCGAGGCGCGGGGAACGGCGAAGGCCGCCGGTATAATTGCGGCCTGTCCCTCCGGCCCCGCTCCGATGTCCAGCCTGCTCGCCAATCTCAACGCCGAACAACTCGCCGCCGTCACATTACCTGACGAGCCGGCCCTGATCCTGGCCGGTGCTGGCAGCGGCAAGACCCGTGTGCTGACCACGCGGATCGCGTGGCTGATCCAGAACGGCCGCGTGTCGCCGGCCGGCATCCTGGCGGTGACCTTTACGAACAAGGCCGCCAAGGAGATGCAGACACGGCTGTCGTCGATGCTGCCGATCAATACGCGAGGCATGTGGATCGGCACGTTCCACGGCCTGTGCAACCGGATGCTGCGCGCGCACTTCCGCGACGCCGGGCTGCCCCAGACATTTGCGATCCTGGATTCCCAGGACCAGCTTTCCGCGATCAAGCGGCTGCTCAAGGCGCTCAACGTCGACGACGAGAAGTATCCGGCCAAGAACCTGCAGTATTTCATCAACAACGCCAAGGAGCAGGGCCTGCGTCCGGCCGACGTGGAGGCCAACGACGACTTCAATCGCCGCTTTGTCGACCTGTACGCCGCCTACGACGAGCAGTGCCAGCGCGAGGGCGTGGTGGACTTCGCCGAACTGCTGCTGCGCTGCTACGAACTGCTGCGGTACAACGACCCGATCCGCCAGCATTACCAGCATCGCTTCCGTCATGTCCTCGTCGACGAATTCCAGGACACCAACGTGCTGCAGTACCAGTGGCTCAAGCTGCTGGCCGGATATGGCTCGGGCAATGCGGCGGCGGTGTTCGCGGTGGGTGACGACGACCAGAGCATCTACGCGTTCCGTGGCGCGAACGTCGGCAACATGCGCGACTTCGAGCAGGAATTCCGCGTGCGCCACCTGATCAAGCTTGAGCAGAACTACCGCTCGCACGGGCACATCCTGGATTCGGCCAACCACCTGATCTCGCACAACGCACGGCGGCTTGGCAAGAACCTGCGTACGGATGCCGGGCACGGCGAGCAGGTGCGCGTGTTCCAGGCCGGCTCGGACGGCCAGGAGGCATCGTGGATCGTCGAGGAAATCCGCGACCAGATCGCGCAGGGCATGTCGCGTGCGGAGATCGCGATCCTGTACCGCAGCAACGCGCAATCGCGCGTGATCGAGCATGCGCTGTTCTCGTCGGGCATTCCGTATCGCGTGTACGGCGGCCTGCGATTCTTCGAGCGTGCCGAGGTGAAGCACGCGCTCGCGTACCTGCAATTGATCGAGAACCCGCGCAACGATGCCGCGTTTGGCCGCGTGGTCAACTTCCCGACACGCGGCATTGGCGCGAAATCACTTGAAGTGCTGCAGGACGCGGCGCGCCAGTACAACTGCTCGCTGGCCGAGGCCGTGGCCTACGTTCCGGGCAAGGCGGGCAGTTCGCTGGGGGCGTTCATTCGCCTGATCGAACAGATGCGCGCCGAGACCAACCGGATGACGCTGGCGCAGACGGTCGAGTACGTGACCAACACGAGCGGCCTGATCACGCACTACCAGACCGAAAAGGAAGGCCAGGACCGCATCGAGAACTTGCAGGAACTGGTGACTGCGGCCCAGGCATTCGTGGTGGAAGAAGGCTACGGGCTGGAAGCGCTCGCGCGCATGCTGCCCGTGAATCGCGATGCCGCACCGGCGCTGGCGCAGGGCGACCAGGATCAGCAGGTTCTCGATCCCGAGCAGCTCCCGGTGGTGATGACGCCGCTGGTGGCGTTCCTGACCCATGCGTCGCTGGAAGCCGGCGACAACCAGGCCCAGGCCGGACAGGACGCCGTGCAGATGATGACCGTGCACGCGGCCAAGGGGCTCGAGTTCAACGTGGTGTTCATCACCGGGCTGGAAGAAGGGCTGTTCCCCCATGAGAACAGCGCGATGGAGGCCGATGGCCTGGAGGAAGAACGCCGCCTGATGTATGTGGCCATCACGCGGGCCCGCGAGCGGCTCTATATGTCGTTCGCGCAGAGCCGGGTGCTGCATGGCCAGATGCGCTATCACGTGCGCTCGCGCTTTTTCGAGGAACTGCCCGAGTCGTCGTTGAAATGGATCACGCCGCAGGGCCAGGCCTATGGCGCCTACGGTACCGGCGGCGGGCGCCAGTCATCGGAGCGGGAAAGCGCGTGGGGCCGCGACTGGTTCAAACGCGCGGAGGACGTGCCGTACACGGGCGGCAAGCCGACCGGCGGCATGGATACCGGCAAGACCTACGCGGAGGAAAAGCGCGCGGCAGCCACCGGATTCCGCGTGGGCCAGAGCGTGTTCCACAACAAGTTCGGGGAAGGCAAGATCAAGGCGCTGGAAGGCGAGGGTGCCGATGCGCGCGCCAACATCGATTTCAAGCGCCATGGCGCCAAGTGGCTGGCGCTCTCGGTGGCAAAGCTGGATGTGATCGAGTGAGGATTGGTTGTTGCTCCGCTCTCCCGCACGCAGGAGAGCGGAGCAACAAATCAGGACTGCGCTACGCTGTCATCCGCCGTCTCCCCCGGCGGCACGATATTGAAGCAGCCGCGGTACGTGGCGTAGAACGAGCAGTAGAGGATCGCCAGCATCAGCAGCGAGTACGGCGTGATCAGGAACGACAGCACGGTCTCCCCGCCAAACGACGCAAACACCGCCTCCAGGAACAGCGGCACAGCCACCAGCAGCAGAGCGAACAACATTGCGTACGTGAAGAACGCGCCGCGATTGCGCCAGCAGGCGGTCCAGCTGAAGAAGAGCGCCTTGACGGGCGGCACGCCGTGCCAGGCCGAGAGCATCGGCGCGAACCAGAACATCATTGCCACAGGCGTGTACAGCAGTGCGCCAATCAGCAGCGCGTAATACAGCTGACGGATCGCCTCGCCGGAGGGCTCCTCGCCCTTGAGTACCATCGGCGCCAGCGCGCTGATATCAACCGCGGCCGTGGCAATGAAGCTCAGCGCGAATACCAGCACCGCATAGATGGCGCCCAGCACCAGCAGGTTGCGGGTGGCCTGCTTGCCGTTCGAGCGGAAGCCTGCCACCAGCACCGTGGGCAGGACGCGCTTGCTCTGAATGACATCGCGGCACGCGGTCATCACGCCAACGGACAGCCCCGGCGTGAAGACCAGCAGCGCGATGATGCCGAACAGTGGCACGAAGACGGCCAGCTGCGCGGCCAGCAGATAGATGAACAGCAGCATCAGGAACGCAAGCGGATTCTTGCGGAACAGCCAGATGCCCTGGCGGAACCAGACGTAGCCTTCCTTGGCGGAAACTTCCAGTAGTTGCATGGGGAATCAGATCCAGGGGAGCGCTGCAGCGTCGTCGATGCGGTGGCGCAGGATGCGTTCGAAATGGGTCGGATCGTGCGGCTGGAGCATGTCGGCCTCACGCGGCAGGTAGAAGTCCCACAGGCGTGAAACCCAGAAACGCAGCGCGCCGGCGCGCAGCATGTCCTGCCAGTGCGCGGCCTCCACGGCCGTCAGGGGCCTGACCGCATGATAAGCCCGCAGCATGGCCTGCGCACGCACGGGGTCCAGCACGCCGGTCGGCAGGTCGATGCACCAGTCGTTGACGGTGACGGCAAGGTCAAACAGCCATTTGTCGTTGCCGGCAAAGTAGAAATCGAAGAAGCCGCCCAACCGGTGCTTGCCCGCCGCGTCGGTATCGAACAGTGCGTTATCGCGGAACAGGTCGCAGTGGCAGGGGCCGCCTTGCAGGGCGGCGTAGTCACCGCTGCCGAAGAACGCGGTCTGATGCGCAATCTCGTCGGTCAACAGCTTGCGCTGGGCGGTATCGAGGAACGGGGCGATCTCGGGCGCGGTCTGCTGCCACCAGGCCAGGCTGCGCAGGTTCGGCTGCTTGCGTGGATAGTCCTGGCCGGCAAGGTGCATGCGAGCGAGCATCGTGCCGACTTCGGCGCAATGATCGGCCTGCGGCGCCAGTTGCGAGGCACCAGGCAGGCGCGTGACGATGGTCGCCGGCTTGCCCTTCAGCTCGCGCAGGATCTCGCCGTCGCGGGCGGGCATCGGTGCGGGCACGCTGATGTCATGGCGTGCCAGATGGTCCATCAGGTGCAGGTAGTACGGCAATTGCTCGAAGCGCAACCGCTCGAAGATCGTCAGCACGTACTCGTGCGTGACGCCGTCCTGCTCCATGGTCAGAAAGAAATTGCTGTTCTCGATGCCCGAGGCGATGCCGCGCAGCGCGCGCACTTCGCCAAGGTCGTAGTCAAGCAGCCAGCGGGCGATCTCGTCCTGCGAGACCGTGGTGAAAACGGCCATACTGTTTTGTTGGTGCGAATCGGAACGCGACAGACCGAAGGCGGATGGCAATGGCGGTCTGCCGCCGCGGCATCACTGCCGGAGGGCCGGCGCGACCTTCACCGGGCACCATGCCCGGCGAGGATCGTGGGTGAAAAGACTAACTGGGTAAATCTGGGTAATACGCGCCGGTCAGAACTTCAGGTTGACCGACGGAACACGATTCACGTCGTGGTCACGAATCGCGGGCGAACTGTCTTCGGGCTTGCTCATTTCATACTTGGTGCCGAAGCCGGACTGTACCTGGATATCGGTGGCCCGCCCCTTGTTGCGGTACTCGGTGACCTGCGTGCCATCACGCTCGCGCAGCACGAAGCTCGGCTCCCGGGGCTTGTTCAGCTCGCTCTTGGAAGCCTTGGTGATCGGCTGGTTGTTGATCTGATTCAGCTCCTGCTGAGTCAGCGCGTTGCTGCTCTCCGAGTTGCCCTGAGCCGCGGCATGGGTGGTCACTGTCAGCGCCAGCACGGTTGCGGCAAGCGCGAGCAGGTACCCATGGCGTCCAATGGCCATCTGGAGATCGGCAAGCCTGGCACCCGGTTGCGAAGGGGAAGTCATCTGGGGCTCCTGTGCGCGCGGGCAGGCGGCCCCGCGCGGCGCGAATTGGACCTGCGCTGCCCGGCGGCGCCGGGTCTGGCAGGAAAACGCTTCCATTCTAGCAATTCCTGTCGTTTCCGGGCCGCTCTCGTGGCCTTGTGTCCACCCGCCGGTGTCGCCGCCGGCAAGCCATGCCTTACAGATAAAACATTTCTTCCTTGGGCGGAATCGGGTGGTCGCCGCCGCGCTTCTCGTAGTACTCATAGACGGCCTCGAGCACTTCCTGCGGCTCGTCGACGATCTTCATCAGGTCAAGATCGTGCTCGGCGATCAGGCCCATCGGCAGCAGCGTGAAGCGGAACCAGTCGAGCAGCCCCTTCCAGAAGCGGCTGCCGTACATCACCACAGGCACCGCACGCGACTTGCCGGTTTGTACCAGCGTCAGCACTTCGGCCAGTTCGTCGAGCGTGCCGAAGCCGCCCGGCATGACGATGAATGCGTCCGAGTTCTTGACGAAGGTGACCTTGCGCGTGAAGAAGTGGCGGAACCGCATGGCAATGTCCTGATACGGATTGCCCTGCTGTTCGTGCGGCAGTTCGATGTTCAGGCCGACGCTGGCGGATTTGCCCGCGTGCGCGCCTTTGTTGGCGGCCTCCATGATGCCGGGGCCGCCGCCGGAGATGACCGCGAAGCCGGCGTCCGAGAACAGCCGGGCGATCTCGATCGTCTTCTGGTAATAAGGGGAGTCTTCCCGCAGGCGCGCGCTGCCATAGATCGAGACGGCAGGGCGGATCTCCGAGAGGTACTCGGTCGCCTCGATGAACTCTGCCATAATCGTGAACATTTGCCACGAGGCGCGTGCCTTCTTGGCCGTTGCGCGGTCTTCATCGGCCAGCGCACGCAGGCTCGGGATCATCTTGCGCGGATTTGCGCGCGCCGCCGCAGCACGAGCGGCAGCTTCCTGCGCTTCGGGGTTCTTGCCAGCCGCAGCGGCATCGGCCTTGGCGGCGATGGCGGCAGCATGAGCGGCGGCTTTCTCGGGCCGCGGATTCACCGTGTCACCGGAAATATCAGCAACATCCGTATCGGCAAGGGGGGCGGCGTCAGCACCGCCTGCGGGGGCACCAGTCAATTTAGAGTCCATGGGAATGTCGGATAGTCCAAAAACACTCTTGCTCGTCGATGGGTCGAGCTATCTATATCGCGCGTATCACGCTCTGCCGGACCTGAGGAATGGCGAAGGTCTGCCCACAGGGGCAATCTACGGCATGATCAACATGTTGCGCAAGCTGCGCAACGATTACCCGGCACAGTATATCGCCTGCGTGTTCGACGCCAAGGGCAAGACGTTCCGCGATGATCTCTATCCGGCATACAAGGAGCATCGACCGTCGATGCCCGAGGACCTTGCCAGGCAGATCGAGCCGATCCACGAAGCCGTGCGCGCGCTGGGCTGGCCGATCGTGGTCGTGGAGGGCGTGGAAGCGGACGACGTGATCGGCACGCTGGCGCTCCAGGCTACGGGCCAGGGCGTGAACACCGTGGTTTCCACCGGCGACAAGGATCTGGCGCAGCTTGTCAATGGAACCGTCACGCTGGTCAACACGATGAGCGGCGAAGTCCTTGACCCGCCCGGCGTGCAGACGAAGTTCGGCGTGCCGCCCGAACGCATTGTCGACTATCTGTCGTTGATCGGTGACGCGGTGGACAACGTGCCCGGCGTACCGAAGGTTGGCCCGAAGACCGCGGTCAAATGGCTGACGGAGTACGGCACGCTCGACGACATCATGACCAATGCCGACAAGATCAAGGGCGTGGTCGGCGAGAACCTGCGTAACACGCTCGAGTGGCTGCCGCGTGCGCGCGAGCTGGTCACGGTCAAGACCGATTGCGACCTGAGCGGGGCGGTGGCCGATTTCCACGCGTTGCACGGCCTTGGCGAGGACAAGGAAAAGCTGATTGCGTTCTTCCAGCGCTATGGCTTCAAGACGTGGCTGCGCGAGGCATCCGGTGAATCGCTGCCGAATGCACGCGCCGCCGCGCGCGCCGCGCCAAAGCCTGCGCCGGCGCAGGGCGGGTTGTTCGATGCCCCCGCGCACGAGGAGGCGCCTGCCGAAGACTTGCCGCCGGCCGAGATCCGGTACGAGACCGTGACGACCGAAGCGGCGCTGGACGAGTGGATGCAGAAGCTGGTCGACGCGCCGCTCGTTGCCATCGACACGGAGACGACCTCGCTTGATCCGATGCAGGCGCAACTGGTCGGCATTTCGGTTTCCGTCGAACCGGGCGAGGCGGCCTATATCCCGGTGGCGCATCGCGGCCCCGACGTCGCAGGCCTGGAAAATCATGGCCAGCTCTCTCGCGAGTCCGTGCTGGAGCGGATGCGTGCATGGCTCGAAGATCCATCGCGGCCGAAGCTCGGCCAGCACCTGAAGTACGACGTGCACGTGTTTGCCAACCACGGCGTATCGCTGCGTGGCGTGACGCACGACACGATGCTCGAAAGCTACGTGCTGGCATCGCACCGCAATCACGGCATGGATAGCCTGGCCGAGCGCCTGCTGAGCCTGAAGACGATCACGTACGAAGAGGTCTGCGGCAAGGGTGCCAGCCAGATCGGCTTCGACCAGATCGACCTGCAGCGTGCCACCGAGTACGCGGCAGAAGATGCGGATGTGACGCTGCGCCTGCACCGCAAGATGCTGCCCAGGCTTGAGGAAGCCGAGGGCCTGAAGTACGTCTACGAGCAGATCGAGATTCCGGTCTCGGTGGTGCTGCAGAAGATCGAGCGCAACGGCGTGCTGATCGATGCGGAGCGCCTGGCGACGCAGAGCGCCGAGCTTGGGCAGCGCATGATGGAAACGGAGCGCGCCGCGCACGAGGCAGCGGGCCAGCCGTTCAACCTGGGCTCGCCGAAGCAGATCGGCGAGATCCTGTTCGGCCAGATGAAGCTGCCGGTGGTCAAGAAGACCGCGAGCGGCGCGCCGTCGACCGACGAGGAGGTGCTGCAGAAGCTGGCGGAGGACTATCCGCTGCCGAAGCTGCTGCTGGATTATCGTGGCCTGTCCAAGCTGAAGTCGACCTATACGGACAAGCTGCCGAAGATGGTCAACCCAAACACCGGACGCGTGCACACGAGCTACGGCCAGGCCACCGCTGTGACTGGCCGCCTGGCATCGACCGATCCGAACCTGCAGAACATTCCGGTGCGTACCGAGGAAGGGCGCCGCATTCGTGAAGCGTTCATTGCCGCGCCGGGCAACGTGATTGTCTCGGCAGACTATTCGCAGATCGAACTGCGCATCATGGCGCATATCTCGGGTGACGAGAACCTGCTGCGCGCGTTTGCAAATGGCGAGGACATCCACCGAGCGACGGCCGGGGAGATCTTCGGCGTGGAGCGCGAGGCGGTGAACAGCGAGCAGCGCCGCTATGCCAAGGTGATCAACTTCGGCCTGATCTATGGCATGAGCGCATTCGGTCTGGCCAGCAATCTTGGCATCGAGCGCGAGGCGGCCAAACACTACATCGACCGCTACTTCATGCGTTACCCGGGCGTGGCCCACTACATGGAGCAGACGCGCCAGACGGCGCGCGAGCAGGGCTATGTCGAAACCGTGTTTGGTCGCCGTCTGTGGCTGCCGGACATCAACGGCGGTAACGGCCCGCGCCGGCAGGCCGCAGAGCGTGCGGCCATCAACGCACCGATGCAGGGCACGGCCGCCGACCTGATCAAGCTCTCGATGATTGCCGTGCAGGACTGGATCGAGGCCGGGAAGCTCGGTACGCGCCAGATCATGCAGGTGCATGACGAACTGGTGCTCGAGGTGCCGCAAGCCGAATTCGAACTGGTCAAGACCAAACTGCCCGAACTGATGTGCTCGGTGGCCAGCCTCAAGGTGCCGCTGGTGGCCGAAGTGGGCAGTGGCGCTAACTGGGAAGAAGCGCACTGACAGCCCACTGACGGCCCACTGATGGCCGCTCACTGACAGCCCACCGTGGCTGTCTTCCGTGCGATGCCGATGTATGCATAAGAGTACTGATTGAAGCAACTGCGGAAGGCTTGCCAGTTGTGCTGCTCTGCAGCACACTGGCAGAAACGCCTGCATTTGCGGCACATCAAGACACATCGCAAGAACATCGGTTTCGCGGCGCAAGACGACAACACAAAGATCGCCGACGAGGCCTGCCGGTTTTCAAATTGAAAACATCGGGTAGACCATGAGTCACGCATACGACAGAGAGGAAAGCGCGCAGAGGGAGGCGGCAACCAGCACTACACAGGCCGGTACGGCACCGCGGTCGGACAATCAGGCCCACCGCATCATCGTTGTCGGTGGCGGGGCCGGCGGGCTTGAGCTGGTCACGCGCCTTGGCGACAAGCTGGGCAAGCCCGGCACGGCACAGGTAACGCTGGTCGACCGCTCGCCCACGCACATCTGGAAGCCGCTGCTGCACGAAGTGGCAGCCGGCAGCATGGACCCCAACACCCACCAACTCGAATATGTGGCGCAGGCACGCTGGCACTACTTCGAGTTCCAGCAGGGCGAACTGACCGGCATCGACCGGGAGCGCAAGGTCATCCAGGTGGCCGCGTGCCTCGACCAGGACGGCGCGGAACTGTTGCCCGCGCGCGAACTGCCGTATGACACGCTCGTGCTCGCCATCGGCTGCATCACGCACTTCTTCAACGTACCGGGCGCGGCGGAGCACGCCATCGCACTCGATACCGTCGATCAGGCCGAACGCTTCCGCCGCAAGCTGATCGCGGCATGCGTGCGCGCGCAGAATGGCCGCGGGCGTGTGGGCGAGGATGGCCGTCCGCGCGTTGATGTGGCGATCATCGGCGCTGGCGCCACGGGCGTCGAACTGTCGGCCGAACTGCGTAACACCGCCCACGTGCTGAATGCTTACGGGCTGCACCAGCTTGATCCGCGCCGAGACGTGCGCATCCACATCGTCGAAGCCGGCCCACGAATCCTCCCGGCGCTGTCCGAGCGGGTATCGGTAGAGACCACCAAGCTGCTGCGCAAGCTCGATGTCGACGTGTTCACGTCGGAGCGCGTGACGGAAGTCACCCGTGATGCCGTGCTTACAGCCAGCGGCAGGCACATCGACGCCGATCTGACGGTGTGGGCTGCCGGTATCACCGCGCCCGGGGTGTTGCGCACGCTGGGTCTGCCGGTCAGCAAGATGGGCCAGATCTTGGTGGGCCCCACGCTCCAGACCGAGACCGACTCCGATATTTTTGCTTTCGGTGACTGCGCGGCCGCTCCCTGGCCGGAGAAGCAGACCACGGTGCCGCCGCGTGCCCAGGCCGCGCATCAGCAGGCCACGTTCCTCTACGATGCAATTCGCGCGCGCCTGGCTGGCAAGCCGCTGCCGAAGTTCGGCTTCAAGGACTTTGGTTCGCTGGTGTCCCTGGGCCACTTCAGTGCCGTGGGCAGCCTGATGGGCGGGCTGATCGGCGGCTCGATGTTTATCGAAGGGCTGTTTGCGCGCTTCATGTACACGTCGCTGTACCGGATGCACGTGCTGGCGCTGCATGGCGCGATTGGCATGGGCCTGGACACCGTGACGCACTGGCTGCGCAGCAAGACCAGCCCACGCGTGAAGCTGCACTAAGCCTGTCAGTGGCGGGCCGGCAGGGCACTGCCGGCCCGGTTTTCTGGAGATTGCTAGAATTGGCGGCGATGTCTGCGTCACTTGCAGGCCGTTTCAGAATGATTCTGGCGTCGTTGCGGGGCCTCGGCCAGTACCACTTGTACTGTCTGCGGCCCCGCGCCTAGCCAGAACCGCTTCGCTTCATCCTGAAACAGCCTCCATTACAAAATCAAGGAGACCGCCTTGCTGAAGCCCGAAGTCGAAAGCCTCGTACCCGGTCAGAAGTTTGACCGCCGCAGTTTCGTCAAGACCGCACTCGGGTCGGCCTTCGCCGCCGCCGTGCTGCCGGTGACCGCCGCGACCATCAAGACCGATTTCAACGGCCTGACCGCCGGTGAGGTCACGATCGAGTCGAACGGCTTCAAGATGCCTGTCTATCGCGCCCAGCCCCAGGGCAAGACAAACCTGCCCGTGGTGCTCGTAATCAGTGAGATATTCGGCGTGCATGAGCACATCGCCGATATCTGCCGCCGCTTTGCCAAGCTCGGCTATCTGGCCATTGCTCCCGAGTTGTTTGCCCGCCAGGGAGACCCGAGCAGTTATGGGACGATTCAGGAATTGCAGGCCAACATCATCCAGAAGGTGCCGGATGCGCAGGTCATGGGCGATCTCGACGCCTGCGTGGCATGGGCCGGCAATCACGGCGGCGACCTGAACCGTCTGGCCGTCACCGGTTTCTGCTGGGGCGGCCGCATCACCTGGCTTTACTCGGCGCACAGCAAGCGCGTGAAGGCCGGTGTCGCGTGGTACGGCCAGCTTGTGGGCGAGCCCTCGGCGCTCAAGCCGCGCAATCCGGTCGATATCGTCAACGATCTCGACGCACCTGTGCTGGGCCTGTACGGCGGCAAGGACACTGGCATCACGCAGGAGCAGGTGGCACGGATGAAATCCGCGCTGGCGGCGTCATCGGACCCGAGTGCCAAGGCGTCGCAGTTCGTCGTCTACCCGGAAGCGGGGCATGCGTTCAACGCCGACTATCGGTCCAGCTATGTGGAGTCTGCTGCAAAGGACGGCTGGCAGCGCTGTCTGGACTGGTTCCGCGAACACAGCGTGTGAGGAGATTGCAAAGAAGGCATTGATCTACGTACAATGCGGCTTTTGCGTTTTTGCAACCTTGTTGCGTTAAAGGTTGCAAAGCAGTCGGCTACGACTGCCCGGTTGTCGGGCAGGGGCCGGTTCCGGGGAGCCCATTATCCATTCCACGCTTCTGTACATCCTGCTGGCCGCGACGATTTCTGGCGTCGGCAGCATTCTGGGGGCGGCGCTGCTATCGCTGACCGTGGCGTCGCGCGTGGTGGAGCGCATGGTGAGCTTTTCGGTAGGTGTCTTGTTGGCCACGGCGTTGCTGCATTCTCTGCCGGAGGCGTTCGAATCCGGCGCCGACCCGCGTGCGCTGTTTGGCACACTGCTGGCCGGGCTGCTTGGTTTCTTCCTGCTGGAGAAGATCTCGCTGCTGCGCCATTCGCATCACCACGAAGGCGACGGGCACCATCACCATCACGGCCATGACCGCGAGGAAGCGGGCCGCAGCGGCCTGACGATCCTGGTTGGCGATACCTTCCACAATTTTGCCGATGGCATTGTGATTGCCGCCGCGTTCCTGGCCAATCCGCATATCGGCATCGTCACGGCGCTGGCCATCGCCGCACACGAAATCCCGCAGGAAGTGGGTGATTTCATCGTGCTGCTGAACGCCGGTTTTTCGAAGGCGCGCGCGTTTGCGTTCAACCTGCTGTCGAGTGTGGCCGCCATCATTGGCGGGCTCGTCGGGTACTTCCTGCTCGACCAACTCACAAGCTGGATTCCGTATGTGCTGGTGATTGCATCGAGCAGCTTCGTCTATATCGCCGTCAGCGACCTGATGCCGCAGATGCAGCGCAAGCCGCGGCTCAAGGAGTCGGCGATGCAGGTGGTGCTGGTGGCGGCGGGCATTGCGGCCATCGTATTCATCACGAACGGCGTGCATGAGCAGCACGCGCATAGCCATTCGCGCGTTGCCGCAGAGGCGGCGTCAAACTGACGCCGCGTGCGGCCGACCTCGGTCGTCAGCTACCTGTTCAAGCACCCGTGGCGACAGGGCGCTTCGGGTCCGCGCACCACTCGCTCCACGATCCCGGGTACAGCGCGGCACCGGTCAGGCCGGCCACTTCCAGCGCCAGTAGATTGTGGCAGGCCGTAACGCCCGAGCCGCATTGCATCACCGTCTGCCCCGGCGCCTTTCCGGCGAATACCTGGCTGAAGTCGGCGCGCAACTGGTCCGCCGGCTTGAAGTAGCCGTCCGCGGCGAGGTTGTCCTTGAAGAAGCGATTGGCGGCGCCGGGAATGTGACCGCCGACGGGGTCGAGCGTTTCGTTCTCGCCGCGGAACCGGTCGGCTGCGCGGGCATCGACAACAAGCATTGAAGGCTGGCTCAGATTGGCCAGCAGCGCGTTGGCGTCCACGGTCTTCACGAGCGACGGGCGGCGAGTCAGGTTGCCTGCCGTTTCCGGGTCCGGCGTGGCGCCATGTTCGAGCGGAAGGCCCGCGGCGACCCACGCATTCCGGCCGCCATCGATCACGGCCACCGCCGCATGGCCGGTCCAGCGCATCATCCACCAGAGCCGTGCCGCGTACATGCTGCCTTGCGCGTCATACGCCACTACGAGCGTATCGTCGTTGACGCCCAATGCACGCAGGCGTGCGGCAAACAATTCGGGATCGGGCAGCGGATGGCGGCCGTTGGTGCCGGTCTTTGGGCCGGACAGTTCGTTGTCCAGGTGCAGGTAGTGCGCGCCAGGAATATGGCCCTGCTGATAGCCATCGCGCCCGGCGGCGGGGTTGGTCAGGTCGAACGAACAGTCGAAGACGACCACATGCTGCTTGCCCGCGGCGCGCAGTTGGTCGAGTTCGGAGGCGGTGATCAGCGGAGTCGGCATGAGGGTCGTGTCTGCGAATGAGATCGATCGCCAATGCTACACCTGCCGGCGCCCGCAACCCACCACTACACCTCTGGATGCACCTCGGCCTCGAGCGACTTTACCGGCGTGGCCGGTGTCGGGTGATCGTCGGTAGCGCGGGCGCGCGTGAGCGTGGTGGCGATGCCGCTGGCAATGATCAGCGCCATCCCGAGCCACGAGATCCAATTAAGCTTGTCATCCCACACCAGGGTGCCCCACAGGCTCGAGAACACGATGCCCGCGTACTGCAGGTTGGCAGTCAGGAGCGTGTTGCCGCGCTTGTAGGCACGCGTCATCGAGGTCTGGCCGAGCGTGGCCAGGATGCCGATCGCCAGCAGCAGGCCCGCGCCATACCAGGTATGGGGGCTTACGCCCGAATAGAGCATCCAGACCAGTCCGCAGACGAGACCCACGGCCGAGAAGTAGAACACGATGCGCCCCTCGGGCTCTCCGAGTTGGCCAAGCTGCCGCACTTCCACATAGGCCAGCGCCGTGAACACGCCAGAGATCAGGCCGATCAGGCCGCCGGTCAACTGGTCATGGCCCACCGAAGGCTGCAGCAGGCAGATGACGCCCGCAAACGAGAGCAGGATCGCGCCAATCAGCTTGCGGTCGGCAGCGCCAGCCGTACCGGCCAGCGCGGCACTGGCACCAAGGATCATGGCGATCCAGACCGGCGACATGTAGTTCAGCGTCATCGCCGTGGCCAGCGGCAGCATCGAGATCGACGTGAACCAGAGAAGCAGGGCTGTCACGCCGAACACGCTGCGCTTGATATGCGTGGCCATGTGCGGCGTACGCACCGGGACACCTCGCGAAGCCAGCATGATCCACATGATCGTCACGCCGATCAGGCTGCGGTAGAAGACGATTTCGCCCGTGGTGTAGAACTCGGCCGCCAGCTTGACGCCCACCCCCATCAGCGAGAACGAGAAGGCGGCAAACAACATCCAGAGCGATTGCATGGCGTCGGAGATGGCGAGATTGGATCAGGGGCGCGGGCCGGCTTCTTGATGGAGCGGCCTCGCAATGAAAATCCGTTGTACTGGCAACGAATAAGGGATGGATTCTAGCAGTGCCGGGAGGGCCGCTCCAATGCAGGACGGACCGCTCTCGCGGTCCGTCCTGATGTCATCCACAGATAACGGGCGATCAGCGCACGGCGGCTATCGCTTGTTGTAGTCCATCGCGCGGCGGTACCACTCGTGGAAGTGCTGCATGCCGTCTTCCATCGGGGACTGGTACGGGCCGGTTTCGCTGATGCCGCGCTTCATCAGGGCCAGGCGTCCGGCGTCCATGCGCTCGGCAATCTCGTCGTCCTCGATGCACGTCTCCATATAGGCGGCGCGCTCGGCTTCGACGAACTCACGCTCGAACAGCACGATTTCCTCGGGGTAGTAGAACTCGACGATATTGCGCGTCTTGTTCGGACCCAATGGGTGCAGCGTGGAGATGCACAGCACGTTCGGGTACCACTCCACCATGATGTTGGGGTAGTACGTCAGCCAGATCGCACCGTACTTCGGCAGTTGGCCGTTGTTGAAGCGCAACACCGCCTCGTGCCACTTCTCGTACGTGGGGCTGCCGGGGCGCTTCAGGCCAGCATGCAAGCCCACGGTCTGCACGCTGTGCCATTCGCCGAACTCCCAATTGAGGTCGTCGCAGGACACAAAGCTGCCCAGGCCGGGGTGGAACGGCACGACGTGGTAGTCCTCCAGATAGACCTCGATAAAGGTCTTCCAGTTGTAGTCGCAGTCGTGAACCTCTACGTGGTCGAGTTTGTAGCCATCGAAGTCCAGGTCCTGCGCCACGCCTAGTTTGCCAAGGTCGGCGCGCACGTCGCGTTCGCCCTCGAACAGCAGGCCGTTCCAGTTCTGGAGCGGCGAGCGGTTCAGGTGAACGCAAGGCTGTTTTTCGAAGTGCGGAGCGCCGAGAAGGTCACCCTTGAGGTCGTAGGTCCAGCGGTGTAGCGGACAGACGATGTTCTTGGCGTTGCCGCGGCCGTTGAGCATGATGGCCTGGCGATGACGGCAGACGTTGGAGAGCAGTTCGATGCCGCCCGGGTTGCGCACCAGCATGCGGCCTTCGTCT
Source organism: Cupriavidus sp. BIS7 (assembly GCF_000292345.1). Taxonomy (GTDB): domain Bacteria; phylum Pseudomonadota; class Gammaproteobacteria; order Burkholderiales; family Burkholderiaceae; genus Cupriavidus. The sequence goes on along the minus strand of NZ_ALOU01000071.1, from coordinate 44,192 downwards.
TCGGCGGCCAGCGTCTGAAAGTCGCCGGTCTCCGGCACCATCAGTTCGTGGCCGACGTAGCCCGGGCCCTTCTTGAACAGCAGTTCCAGTTCTTGTTGATACAGTGCCTCGTCAAAGTAGACGTTGACGGGCAACTGCGAATCAGCCGGCGCAAGTTTGAGCGCGGTGCTGAGATTGGACATTATCCCCACTCCCTATAACAGGCGAAAGCAGTGAACAACCCAACCATCGAAATATGAAATCGATTTGGGAAACAGTGTCAGACGAGCCGGACCCGGACCAGTTCCCGCGTGTCTGGTGACCTGGGAATGCGTGGTTGACGCAACGGTGGGGAACTCGCTGACGAGCCCGGGATTGTACCCGACCCAAAAAGTTAAGGGACTGATTTTTTTGCCTTTTTAGCGAAAAAGTCGACCCGGGTCGTCATGGAGGTGCCCTTTGCAGCGCATTCCGAATGACGACCCGGGCGCACACGTCACTTCCTTGTCAAAAGCCGATGTTAGGGGGTACCCATGGGGCCTATGTGGCTATTGTGCTGGTCAGGCGATTCTGCGACCAAGCCCAGGATTGGCGTAAAATCCCGAATTCCCCTGATCAAGGCCCGACATGCCAAGAACGACGACCACCCCGGTCCAGCCTGAAGATACGCCGGCCGCCAGTGCGCCGCCGGCTTCCTACGAGGCCGCAATGGCCGAACTGGAGACGTTGGTGGCGAGCATGGAGAGCGGCGAGTTGCCGCTGGAGGCGTCGCTTGCCGCCTACCGCCGTGGAGCCGAACTCGTCCGCTTCTGCCAGCAGAGCCTGGAGCGGGTCGCGCAACAGGTCAAGGTACTGGAAGGTGACGCGCTGAAGCCGCTGGCCGGCGAGACGCGCACCCAGAACAACGCAGATAGCAACAGCAATAGCGCAGATTTCGAATGAGCGATTTCGCTACCTGGATGCGGACGCAAGGCGCCCGCACCGAGGCCGCCCTCGACGCGGCCCTACCGTCCACGGACACAATTCCACACACCTTGCATGAAGCCATGCGCTATGCTGTGCTCGGCGGTGGCAAGCGGGTACGCCCGCTGCTGGTTCATGCTGCGGGCGAAGTGGTCGGTGCGACACCTGAAGCCTGCGACGCCGCGGCATGCGCTGTGGAGATGATTCACGCATATTCGCTGGTTCACGACGACATGCCTTGCATGGACGACGATGACCTGCGCCGCGGCCGTCCGACGGTCCACAAGGCCTATGACGAGGCCACGGCACTGCTGGTGGGCGACGCGCTGCAGACGCAGGCGTTCATCGTGCTGGCCCAGGCTCCGGCACTTGGTGCGGAAGCGCGCCTGAAGCTGGTGTCCGAACTGGCCGTGGCGTCGGGTTCGGTCGGCATGTGCGGCGGCCAGGCGATCGACCTGCAGAACGTCGGCAAGGCAATGACCCGCGAGGCGCTGGAGGGCATGCATCGCATGAAGACCGGTGCGCTGCTGCGCGCCAGCGTGCGCATGGGGGCGTTGTGCGGAAGCATCGATCCGGCCGGTCTGGCCGCGCTTGACCGCTATTCCGCGGCTGTGGGATTGGCGTTCCAGGTCGTAGACGATATTCTCGACGTGACTGCCGATACGGCCACGCTTGGCAAGACCGCCGGCAAGGACGCCGCTAACGACAAGCCGACCTACGTGTCGCTGCTTGGCCTGGATGCAGCACGGGAGCTGGCCGCCCAGCTACGCACCGACGCCCACGAGGCGCTGGCTGGATTCGGCGCACGCGCCGGACGTCTGGCGGAACTGGCCGACCTGATCGTGCTGCGCTCAAACTGAACTGAAAGCCGGACACAAAGAATCCGGCGGCCGAACGGACACCATGACCTACACGCTGCTCAACAAAATCGACGACCCCGCGGACCTGCGCAAGCTGGACCGTCGCCAGCTCAACACGCTGGCCGAGGAACTCCGCGCCTACGTGCTCGAATCGGTCTCGCAGACCGGCGGGCACCTGTCGTCCAACCTTGGCACGGTGGAACTGACCATTGCGCTGCACTATGTCTTCGACACGCCCAACGACCGCGTGGTCTGGGACGTGGGTCACCAGAGCTACCCCCACAAGATCCTGACCGGCCGCCGCGACCGCATGTCGACGCTGCGCCAGTTCGGTGGTATCTCCGGCTTCCCGCGTCGCGCCGAAAGCGAATACGACACGTTCGGCACCGCGCACTCGTCGACGTCGATTTCCGCGGCACTGGGCATGGCGCTTGGCGCGCGTACGCGTGGCGAGAAGCGCGTGGGCATCGCCGTGATCGGCGATGGTGCGATGACCGCCGGCATGGCCTTCGAAGCCATGAACAACGCAGGTGTCTACAAGGACCTGCCGATGCTGGTGGTGCTGAACGACAACGACATGTCGATCTCGCCGCCGGTGGGCATGCTGAACAAGCACCTGGCGCGCCTGCTGTCGGGCCAGTTCTACGCAGCGACCAAGAAGGGCATCGAGAAGGTGTTGTCGGTCGCGCCGCCGGTGCTCGAGTTCGCAAAGCGCCTGGAAGAACATGCCAAGGGCATGGTCGTGCCGGCCACGCTGTTCGAGGAATTCGGCTTTGACTATATCGGCCCGATCGACGGCCACGACCTCGAATCGCTGGTGCCGACGCTGCAGAACATCCGCCAGCGCGCGCTGGAAGGGCACGGCCCGCAGTTCCTGCACGTGGTGACCAAGAAGGGTCAGGGCTACAAGCTGGCCGAGGCCGATCCGATCCTTTACCACGGCCCCGGCAAGTTCAACCCGGCCGAAGGTATTCGTCCGTCGGCCAAGCCGTCGCGCAAGACCTATACGCAAGTGTTCGGCGAGTGGCTGTGCGACATGGCCGCTGCCGACAAGCGGCTGATCGGCGTAACGCCGGCCATGCGCGAGGGCTCGGGCATGGTCGAGTTCGAGAAGCGCTTCCCGGACCGCTACTACGACGTCGGTATCGCCGAGCAGCACGCGGTCACGTTTGCTGGCGGCCTGGCCTGTGAAGGCCTGAAGCCGGTGGTGGCGATCTACTCGACGTTCCTGCAGCGCGGTTACGACCAGCTTATCCACGACGTGGCGCTGCAGAATCTGCCGGTGGTGTTCGCACTGGACCGCGCGGGGCTGGTGGGCGCTGATGGCGCCACGCATGCCGGTGCCTACGACATTCCGTTCCTGCGCTGCATCCCCAACATGATGGTGATGACGCCGTCCGACGAGAACGAGTGCCGCCAGCTGCTGACCACGGCTTACCAGCAGGATTGCCCGACCGCCGTGCGCTATCCGCGCGGCGCGGGCGTTGGCGTGGCCACGCAGGCCGAGCTGACGGCGCTGCCGGTGGGCAAGGGCGAGATCCGTCGCGAAGGCCATGCGCGCGCAGGTCAGCGCGTGGCGATCCTGGCTTTCGGTTCGATGCTGCACCCGGCACTGACCGCTGCCGAGCAGATCGACGCCACGGTGGCCAACATGCGTTTCGTGAAGCCGCTCGACGTCGAACTGGTCAAGCAACTGGCCGCCAGCCACGACTTCCTCGTCACGGTGGAAGAGGGTGCCACGATGGGCGGTGCCGGTGGCGCCGTGCTTGAAGCGCTGTCCGAGGCGGGCATCGAGATTCCGACGCTTGTGCTGGGCCTTCCCGACAAGTTCATCGATCACGGCGATCCGGCGTACCTGTTGTCGCTGTGCGGCCTCGATGCGGCCGGAATCGAACGCTCGGTGCGCGAGCGTTTCGGCCTGGCGGCGCAACCGGTGAAGGTGGCGACGCGCGTGGCCTGACGCCATTTGGCATCGCAGTCAGACAAACCGGCGCGGTAATCCCGCGCCGGTTTGCTTTTGGGCGCGTTGAAATGGCGTTTCCCGGCATCGCCCGAACATTACCCGCAGGAAATATGCGGATTAATGCGGCGCTGCGACAAGGCTCGCCAATATCCCGTAGAATCGCACTTCCATTTTTTGTGTTCGCAGCTACGGGCCGGCGCCCTCGATCAAGCCTGGACCCGTCGTTTCACACTCGTTGCGCGGCGTGGAGAGGTTCTGCGAAAACGCCGCGACCGTAAGGATGGCCTGCCCCCCTCTGATGGCCTCCTGGAGGAAACCGTAGATGAATGACATCAATCCCGCCTTTGTCATGCCCGACGTCCAGTCGAGCGTGGATACCCGCCAGATCGTGATCCAGCGCGTGGGCGTGAAGGGCGTGCGCTTTCCGCTCACGCTGAAGACTCCTTCCGGAGACGTGGGTACCGTCGGTACGTTCAACCTGGATGTGCGCCTGCCGGCCGACCAGAAGGGCACGCACATGTCGCGCTTCATGGCCCTGCTCGAAGACAACCGCGCGGCGCTGGACCTGGCCGCATTCCGCGCGTTGCTCGACGACATGCTGGTGCGCCTGGAAGCCGATGCAGGCCGCATCGAGGTCTCGTTCCCGTATTTCATCTCGAAGACGGCGCCGGTATCGGGCGTGCAGTCGCTGCTGGACTACGAGGTGACGCTGGTTGCCGAGGCCCGCGACGGCCAGACGCGCCTGTTCATGACCGCGCTGGTGCCGGTGACGAGCCTGTGCCCGTGCTCGAAAAAGATTTCGCAATACGGCGCGCACAACCAGCGTTCGCATATCACGATGCAGGTGGAGCTGGCCGGCGACCTGAGCGTGGAGACGCTCGTGCGCATGGCCGAGGAAGAGGCATCGTGCGAACTGTGGGGCCTGCTCAAGCGTCCCGACGAGAAGTTCGTCACCGAGCGCGCCTACGAGAATCCGAAGTTCGTGGAAGACCTCGTGCGCGACATCGCGATGCGCCTGAACGCCGACGATCGCATCGTGGCGTACACGCTCGAAGCCGAGAACTTCGAATCGATCCACAATCACAGCGCTTACGCGGTGATTGAGCACGACAAGCGGTTGGCCTGATCAAGTACCGATGGATTGCTCCCTCTCTCCCGCATGCGGGAGAGAGGCAACTTCAAGCCGGCAGCCTGATGTCAGCCAGATCCCAGCGCGGCGTCACGCCATAGTCGTAGTCGTGCCGCGCAAGCTGCGGCGCCGCCTGCAGACGCATCGCGCCGGCGAAGGCGATCATGGCCCCGTTGTCGGTGCAGAACGCCAGGTCGGGGTAGAACACTTCGACCTTGCGGCGCTTGCCCATTTCATTGAGCCGCTCGCGTAGCTGGCGATTCGCGCCCACGCCGCCAGCTACAACCAGCCGCTTGTCGCCGGTCTGCTTGAGCGCGGCGAACGACTTCGCGGCCAGCACGTCGACGATCGCGTCGACGAATGCGCGCGCCAGATTGGCTCGATCCTGTTCGCACGTATTGCTGAGCTTGCGCGTCTGCGTCAGCACGGCGGTCTTCAGGCCGGCGAACGAGAAATCGAGATTGCCCGAATGCAGCATCGGCCGTGGCAGCTCGAATGCGTCGGGGTTGCCGAACTCGGCCAGCCGCGAGACTTCCGGGCCGCCCGGATAGCCCAGGCCCAGCAGCTTGGCGGTCTTGTCGAACGCTTCGCCGGCGGCATCGTCGAGCGTTTCGCCAAGCAACCGGTAATCGCCGATGCCTTTGACTTCCATCAGCTGGGTGTGCCCGCCCGAAACCAGCAGTGCCACGAACGGGAACGGTGGCGGGGCGCTGGTCAGCAGCGGCGACAGCAGATGGCCCTCAAGGTGATGCACGCCAATCATCGGCACGCCCAGCGCAAAGCCCAGCGCATTGGCCACAGACGCGCCGACCAGCAGGGCGCCGGCCAGCCCGGGGCCCTGGGTATAGGCGATGGCGTCGATGTCTGCGCGCGTGCGGCCAGCTTCATCAAGTACCTGTTGCAGCAGTGGCAGCACGCGCCGGATGTGGTCTCGCGATGCCAGTTCGGGCACCACGCCGCCGTATTCGCGATGCATGGCGATCTGCGAGTGCAGCGCATGCGCGAGCAGGCCGGCCTCGGTGTCATAGAGGGCCAGCCCGGTTTCGTCGCAGGAGGATTCGATGCCGAGGACAAGCATGGTTTCTGGTGGTTCTGGTGCGGCCGGGAACGCGTTGATGCAGTGATCTGCAGCGATCGTGCCGGCAAAATCTGAAGGCCAGCAGGGTAGCACACCGGGGCCGGGCGCGCTCGCCGGGCGGCATTTCGCTACAATCCCCGCTTCGTTGAAAGGGCAGCATGACTCAAAGCAGAAAAGAACGGTTCGATGTGGCGGTGCTGGGCGCGGGGGCGGCCGGCATGATGTGTGCCGCGGTGGCCGGGCAGCGCGGCGCGCGGGTGGTGCTGATCGACCACGCCACGCGTCTGGCCGAGAAGATCCGTATCTCTGGCGGCGGACGCTGCAATTTCACCAATCTGCAGGCCGGCCCGGCCAACTACCTGTCGTCCAACCCCCATTTCTGCCGCTCGGCGCTGGTGCGCTACACGCCGCAGGATTTCCTGGCGCTGATGCGCCGCTACGACATCGGCTGGCACGAGAAGCACCGCGGCCAACTGTTCTGCAACGACAGCGCCGAGGACGTCATCAGCCTGCTGCGCGCCGAGTGCGAGAGCGGCGGCGTGCGATGGCAGACCGGCTGCAGTATTCAGGAGATCCGGCGCGAGGGTAGCGACTATCTGTTGCTGACCACGCAGGGCACGGTGCGCGCTGGGGCGGTGGTGGTGGCGACGGGCGGGTTGTCGATCCCGAAGATTGGCGCCACGGATTTCGGCTATGCCATTGCGCGCCAGTTTGGCCTGAAGATTGTCGATACGCGTCCGGCGCTGGTGCCGCTGACGTTCGACGGACAGGCCTGGCAGCCGTTTGTGCCGCTTGCGGGGGTGTCGATGGAAGTCGACATTGCCACCGGCAACGGCAAGGCTGCCGGCGCGTTCAAGGAAGATCTGCTGTGGACGCACCGTGGCCTGTCCGGCCCCGCCGTGCTGCAGATTTCAAGCTTTTGGCGCCCGGGTGCGCCGATCGAGATCGATCTGTTCGATGGCGAGGACGCCGCGGCGTGGCTGATCGGCCACAAGAAGGGCAGCCGCAAGCACCTGAATAACCTGCTCGGCGAGCGTCTGCCCTCGCGGCTGGCCGACGCATGGTGCGCGGCAGCCGGGCTGTCGGGCGCGCAATCTGTGGCCGATATGCCCGACAAGTCACTGCGTCAGCTCGGTGAGTCGCTCAATCGCTGGCGCCTGGTGCCGTCCGGGACCGAGGGCTACAAGAAGGCTGAGGTGACAATGGGCGGCGTGGACACGCGCGGACTGTCTTCGGCGACGATGATGGCGCGCGAGGTCGATGGGCTCTACTTCATCGGCGAAGTGGTCGACGTGACCGGCTGGCTTGGCGGCTACAACTTCCAGTGGGCCTGGGCGTCGGCTGTGGCGGCGGGCGAGGCCGTGGCGGAAGCGGCACGCGCTGCCGGCGCCGTCGTGTAGGCGGCACGCCTCCGGCTGTGGTGGGCGCCCACGTGCAGCGTGGCAGACCTTGCGCTACAATCGGCTGCTCTCGTAAAGCCGCTGGCGCGGTGCCGGCACGATTCCTGGTTTTCTCTTTGCTTTTTGGCCAAATGACAACAATTCGCCTGAAAGAAAATGAGCCGTTTGAAGTCGCAATGCGTCGCTTCAAGCGCACCATCGAGAAGAACGGCCTGATCCCGGAGCTGCGCGCTCGAGAGTTTTACGAGAAGCCGACCGCCGAGCGCAAACGCAAGCGCGACGCCGCCGTCAAACGCAACTACAAGCGCCTTCGCAGCCAGATGTTGCCGAAAAAGCTGTACTGAGCGCGTCTTGGCGTCAGCATGAAACCCGCTAGGAGCATGGCTCCGGCGGGTTTTTGCGTTATGGTCGGAGTTGTCCAGCACGCGTCCATGGTCGGCGCGTATCCCAATTTTTCGGAAGATTGCCATGTCCCTCAAAATCCGCATCAACGACGACATGAAGGCCGCGATGCGCGCCCGCGAAGCCGATCGCCTCGGTACGATCCGCCTGCTGCTGGCAGCCATCAAGCAGCGCGAAGTCGACGACCGCGTGGAGCTTGACGATGCCGCTATCACCGCCGTGATCGACAAGATGATCAAGCAGCGCAAGGACTCGATCAGCCAGTTCGAGCAGGCTGGCCGCGATGACCTGGTGGCGAAGGAAAAGGCCGAAGTGGACGTGCTGACGATCTACATGCCGGCGCAGTTGTCCGAAGCCGAGGTGGCCGCCGAAGTGCAGAAGGCCGTGGCTGAAACCGGTGCAGCCGGTCCTCAGGACATGGGCAAGGTCATGGGCATGGTGAAATCGCGCCTGGCAGGCCGTGCCGACATGACCGCCGTGTCCGCTCTGGTAAAGGCGGCGCTGGCACCGAAGTAACTCTCTCGCAGATCAGTCGCAAAACTTGCGCAGTGCGTGCGCAGTGCGTGATCGGCGATTGCAATGCATGAAGTTGCCACCACATTAGCCGGAGTTGATGGTCAATGTGGGCAATCGCCGGCGCCGCGTTGCATCTGCACTACAATGAGTCGATAGCTGCCGGGCGACGTCCCGGTCACGCATCCCAGAGAACAATACAGCGGCCACCGGCGTTCCGGGCAGGTCGCGCCATCAGGACGGTCAGTCGGGTGATTCCGCAATCCTTTATTCAGGACCTGCTCAACCGCGTCGACATTGTCGATGTGGTGGGCAAGTACGTGCAGTTGAAGAAGGGCGGCGCCAACTTCATGGGCCTGTGCCCGTTCCATAACGAGAAATCGCCGTCGTTCACGGTTTCGCCGACCAAGCAGTTCTACCACTGCTTCGGGTGCGGCGCGCATGGTTCGGCCATCGGCTTCCTGATGGAGTATTCGGGGCAGTCCTACCCTGACGCGGTACGCGAACTTGCCCAGTCGGTCGGGCTGTCGGTGCCCGAGGAACGCAATAGCCTGCCGCCCGCGCAGCGGGCAGAGCAGCAGGCCAGGTCGATAGCGCTTACCGACGCCATGACCCGCGCCACCGATTTCTACAGGAAGCAGTTGCGCGGGGCGCCGCAGGCAATCCAGTACCTCAAGGGCCGCGGCCTGACAGGCGAGATTGCTGCCCACTTCGGGCTTGGCTACGCGCCGGATGACTGGCAGGGGCTTGAAGCGGTATTCGGCAGTTACCGTGATGACGCGATTGCCGCGCCGCTGGTGGAGGCCGGGCTGCTGATCGAGTCGCAGGAAAAGCGCGACGCCGACGGCAAGCCGCGCCGCTATGACCGCTTCCGTGATCGCATCATGTTTCCGATCCGCAATACCAAGGGCAACGTGATCGGTTTCGGCGGCCGCGTGATGGGGCAGGGCGAGCCAAAGTACCTGAACTCTCCGGAAACGCCGCTCTTCAGCAAGGGAACGGAGCTCTACGGCCTGTTCGAGGCACGCCACGCAATCCGCGAAAATGGCTACGTGTTGGTGGTGGAAGGCTACATGGACGTGGTGGCACTGGCCCAGCTTGGATTTGCCAACGCCGTCGCCACGCTGGGTACGGCTTGCACCCCGGTGCACGTGCAGAAGCTGATGCGTCAGACGGATGCCGTGGTTTTCTCGTTCGATGGCGATGCCGCAGGCCGCCGCGCGGCGCGCCGGGCGCTGGAGGCCTGTCTGCCTCACGTGGCAGACAACAAGACGATTCGCTTCCTGTTTCTGCCTGCTGAACATGATCCCGACAGTTACGTCCGCGAGGAAGGCACCGACGCATTTGCGCGCCAGGTCCAGAACGCGATGCCTTTGTCGCGCTTCCTGCTGCAAATCGTCACCGAAGACCAGGATCTGCGCCAGCCCGAGGGTCGCGCCCGTGCCCAGTACGAGGCCAAGCCGATGCTTCAGGCGATGCCGGCAGGCGGGCTGCGGCTACAGATTGTGCGTGAACTTGCCGATGCTACGGGTACGACGCCAGCCGAGATCGAGGCCGTTTGTGGTTTAGGCAGCGATTCGTCGCGCGTTGGGCGTTTCGCACAGCCCCGCCCGCGCGCGCGCCGGCAGGCGCCGACCGGGCTTGAGCAGCGCGTAATCCAGCTTTTGATGTGCTACCCGTCGCTGGCGGCGCGGCTTGATGAAGATACCCGGGCATTGCTGCTGGATCCCCAGCGTCCCGAAACCGAGGTTCTGGCTCACCTCGTGACAGCCTGCGATGGTATCCAGGGCGAAGTGAACTTTGCGGCATTCAGCGAGCAGCTTGCGCAGACGCCTTATGCGGACGTCTATGCAAGCGCACGCACGGCGGTACTTCGGGAGGACATCGAAGAGGAGCCGGCGACACATGAGTTCGACGGCGCGGTTCATAAGCTGTTGGCCGAGCCGCTCGAGCGGGAGCAGAAGACGCTGGAGGCCATGGTGAGCGCGGGCACGGCCGACGAGGCGACCAAGACCCGTTATCTGTGGCTGTCGCGGGAAGTGCAGCGCCGCCGACAAATGGGCTGGCGGCCGGCCACGGCGGAGGACAGTTGAACCAACTTTTGGCTTGAGCCGTTGTGCACGTGGCCTGAACTGACTGGAATTTTGTTGGCCAAACTGCTTAAGCCTTGATTTTTCAGGTGAAAACACCACCTGACAGGAAGCCGGGGGTTGGCGACGTGCTACAATGCCCGGTTTGGATTGCGAAATCTTTCTTCCCATTACTGGCGAAAGTGAGCGTGCCAATGGCAAAGGCCAAAGCAACCGAAGGGGTAGCCGTGAAGGCACCCTCCAAAGCTCCCCAATCAGGGAGCGGCAAGGCGTCCGTGAAAACAACGGCGGCGAAGACATCGACCGCGTCAGTCAGGACGACATCAGCCCGGTCTGCGCCAGCAAAATCCGCGCGGAGCGCTACTGCGCCCGACGGAACCGCTTCCGCCAGGAATCGCACATCCGAAAACACAAAGCCCTCGACTTCGGCACGCGAGAGCGGCAAGAGCGCCAATACAAGCGGCAAGAGCGCCGCTGCACCAGTGAAAGGCAAGAGTATCACCGTGGCGAAACAGCAGAATACCGAAGTCGAGAGCAAGCGTGCGGCAACGACGGCCGGCACACGGAGTGGGGGCGCCAAGGCAGGCGCAACCGCTGCCGCCGCGCCCAAGGCCCGTGCCGCGACTCCCGCACCCGTTGCATCCGAGCAGCCCGCCGCTCCGGCCGTCAAGCCGGAGCCCAAGAAGCGCGGCCGCAAGCCCAAGGCCGAGATGCAGCAAGCAGACAGCACAATCGAAGACGTGACTGAAGAGTTTTACGACAACGACGCGCCGGCCACTCCCGCCGCTGCGCCCAAGACCGAGAAGCAGAAGGCGAAGGACCGCAAGGCCAAGGAAAAGGCTCTGCTCAAGGAGTTCGCCTCGTCCAACCAGGCCGGTAGCGAGGAAGAACTCGAGGTCCGCCGCCAGAAGCTCAAGGCGCTGATCAAGCTGGGCAAGTCGCGCGGCTACCTGACCTATGCGGAAATCAACGATCACCTGCCGGACGACATGGTCGATTCGGAAACGATCGACACGCTGGTCGCCACGCTGAACGACATCGGCATCGCCGTCTACGAACAGGCGCCGGACGCCGAGACGCTGCTGCTCAACGACAACGCACCGTCCGCCACGAGCGAGGAAGAGGCCGAGGAAGAAGCCGAAGCCGCGCTGTCGACGGTTGACTCCGAATTCGGCCGCACCACCGATCCGGTCCGCATGTACATGCGCGAGATGGGTACGGTGGAACTGCTGACGCGCGAAGGCGAAATCGAAATCGCCAAGCGCATCGAAGCGGGCCTCAAGGACATGGTCATGGCCATCTCGGCCTGCCCGGTCACCATCTCGGAAATCCTGGCCAGCGCCGAGCGCGTGGCCAACGAAGAGATCAAGATCGACGAGTTCGTCGACGGCCTGATCGACCCGAACGCCGAGGAAGTCCAGGACAACTCGCAGGCCCAGTCGGCCGCTTCCGATGACGAAGACGAGGATTCGGACGAAGAGGGCGACGAGGAAGGCGATGACGAGGATGACGACGGTGGCGCTGGCGCCGGTGCGTCGGCTCGCCAGCTTGAAGAACTGAAGGTTGCCGCGCTGGAGAAATTCCGCGTGATCGCCGAGCAGTTCGACAAGATGCGCCGCGCATTCGAGAAGGAAGGCTACAAGTCGAAGCCGTACGTGAAGGCCCAGGAAGCGATCCAGGCCGAGCTGATGGGCATTCGCTTCACCGCGCGTAACGTCGAGCGCCTGTGCGACACGCTGCGTGGCCAGGTGGATGAAGTTCGCAAGCTCGAACGCGCCATCCTGAACATCGTGGTCGACAAGTGCGGCATGCCGCGTGCCGATTTCGTGGCCCGCTTCCCGGGCAACGAGACGAACCTGGACTGGATCCAGACCATCGTGGCCGACAACAAGGGTTACAGCACGATCGTCGAGCGTAACGTGCCGGCCGTGCACGAACTGCAACAGAAGCTGATCGACCTGCAGGCCCGCGTGGTGCTGCCGCTGAAGGAGCTGAAGGACGTCAACCGCAAGATGTCCGAAGGCGAGAAGCGCGCGCGCGAAGCCAAGCGTGAAATGACCGAGGCCAACCTGCGCCTGGTGATCTCGATCGCGAAGAAGTACACGAACCGCGGCCTGCAGTTCCTGGACCTGATCCAGGAAGGCAACATCGGCCTGATGAAGGCGGTGGACAAGTTCGAATACCGTCGCGGCTACAAGTTCTCCACTTACGCCACGTGGTGGATCCGCCAGGCCATTACGCGTTCGATTGCTGACCAGGCTCGCACGATTCGTATTCCGGTGCACATGATCGAAACGATCAACAAGATGAACCGGATCTCGCGCCAGATCCTGCAGGAAACCGGCAACGAGCCGGATCCGGCAACGCTGGCCGAGAAGATGGAGATGCCCGAGGACAAGATCCGCAAGATCATGAAGATCGCCAAGGAACCGATCTCCATGGAAACGCCGATCGGTGACGACGACGATTCCCATCTGGGCGACTTCATCGAGGACACGAACACGCTGGCCCCGGCCGAGGCTGCGCTGCATGGCTCCATGCGCGACGTGGTCAAGGACGTGCTCGACAGCCTGACGCCGCGCGAAGCCAAGGTGCTGCGCATGCGTTTCGGCATCGAAATGAGCACGGACCACACGCTCGAGGAAGTCGGCAAGCAGTTCGACGTGACGCGAGAACGGATCCGCCAGATCGAGGCAAAGGCGCTGCGCAAGCTGCGGCACCCGAGCCGCTCTGACAAGCTGAAGAGCTTCCTGGAAGGCAACTAAGGCCTTTCACGGGCCTCTAGCTCATGCCTGGTTAGAGCAGCGGACTCATAATCCGTTGGTGCCGTGTTCGACTCACGGGAGGCCCACCACTGCTGTAAAAAGGGGTTACGGTATTTGCCGTAACCCCTTTTTTTGTCTGCGGAACCACGACGGACTGCATCCACCAACTGCTCGAACGCCCTCACCGCATTGCCCAGCCCATCCTCTAACGCCATTCGCCCGCCAAGCTGTCTCGCGCGGTCCAGCACCTCTGGCCGTTGTGCGAATGCAATGCCTTGCGCCAGCACGGAGGCCTGCAGGCGCCGGCCCGTGACAGGTTCGCCAGCCACGCCGGCTTGCCGTAGCCGTTCCGCCCAGAAGGGCTGGTCCCCTGCAAACGGCACCACCACGGAAGGTATCCCGGCCCTTGCGGCCGAATGCGTCGTCCCGGAACCGCCATGGTGGATCACCGTCGAGGTCCGCGGGAAGAGCCAGTGGTGCGGCGTTTCGCCGAGCACGAAGAAGTTTTCCGGCAACGATGCGGCATCGATACCGCTCCAGCCCGGATAGAACAGTGCGCGCCGGCCCGCAATCGCGGTGATCAGCGCGTCGGCCAGCCTTGCGCGGTCGAACCCCGCCATGCTGCCGAAGCCGACGTAGATCGGCGGTTCTCCCGCCGCAAGGAAATCCTCCAGCGCCGGGGGTGGTGTCCAGGCGGCGGGAGCGCTGCTCCACTGGCCGCAAACGAACGCATTGGCGGGCCAGTCGTCCGGGCGTGGCAGCAGGCTCGGAGACACGCCATAGATCATCGGATGTTCGGTCCAGACGCGCTTGCGTGGCGGCAGGCCGCAGACATCGGCACGCGCCGTGTTCGTGGTCTTGCGGAATGCCTGCCAAAGCAGTCCATTCACCAGGCGGTGGCTGGACCGGTTCAGCCATCGTGGCACCTTGTCCGGCGGCAGGAACGGCGACGCGAAATCGGCGGTTGGCGTGATCGGAATCAGCCCCGTCCCAATGGCCGGGATACCTCGATATTCGGCAACGGACAATCCGACGAAGGCGGCCAGCCCAGAGACGATCAGCGCGTCGCAGCCTTCCGACGCATCAGCCACCTCACGCATCCAGGCAGGCGTATTGGTATTGGCGATGGCTGCCAGCGCGCGGCTCGTGTTCTGGAAACCGCCATGGCGCGAGACAGCGTTCGAGAGCGCTTCGCCCGGCGCCAGGGCCGCTCGGATATCGCCGGACAGTGGCGATGCCGGAATGCCGAGCGCTGCCGCCGAATGCAGCGTGGATGCGTCGGCCAGCAGATGAACCTGATGGCCTGCGTCCATCAACGCTCGACCCAGCGCCGCGAGCGGTCGCGTATCGCCTTCGGTGCCATATGTCACCACAGCCAGTTTCATTGTTCACCTCCTGGCCGGATGGCCAATGCGAACGGCGATTATGGCATTTGTGTCATTGAGACCGATTGTCTGCACGACCGCACATGCAGTCTTGCACCCTGCCGCGCGAAATGTCCCGTAACACGGCTTACAGACTGAGCGTCCTCCGGCCGCGATGCTGCCGCATTAATGCAGGCAAGGGAGACGTCATCCGCAGAATCGACGCCCCGAACAATCTGACATCTCACGTGGAGGAATCAATCATGAAGCGCAGTTCCGTTCTTCTTGCAGGCCTTTTCGCTGCTGCCATTTCGGGTATCGCCAGCGCGCAGACCGGCGCGGTGACTTACGATACGCAGCGCGACGTCAACCAGCAGCAGCGCATCGAAAACGGCCTGAAGTCCGGCACGCTGACCACGCGCGAAGCGTCGAGCCTGGAAAAGCAGGAAGCGAAGGTCGATCGCATGGAAGCCAACTCGCTGCAGAATGGCAGGGTGTCGCCGCAGGAGCAGGCGCGTATCCAGAATGCGCAGAATCGCGTGAGCCAGGACATTTCGCGCGATACGCACAATGGCAAGGTGGGCAATCCGGATAGCGTCTCGTCGCAACGGATGCAAGCCGACGTCCAGCGCAATATCAATCAGGAAACGCGCATTCGCAATGGTGTGGAGAACGGCTCGCTGACCAATCGCGAAACGGCGCAGCTGGAGCGCGGCCAGGCCCATGTCGATCGTACGGAAGCGCGCGCCGGACGCAATGGCCATATCAACGGCAGGGAAGAGGGCGCTGTCAACCGTGCCGAGAACCGCGCCAGCGGCCAGATCTACCACGACAAGCATAACGGCCGCCATCGCGGCTGACGGCCGGAGGGCCGTTCTGGGAGAGCGGGACCAGAGCGCTGGCTTGCGACGTTTCGTAGGTCGCTGGATCCCCCGCTGTTACCGCTTCAGCCCCCGCTCGATGAGCGGGGGTTTACATTTCCGAGATGCCATCGCGGCCTGCCGTTGTGAACTAAAAATCTCGCAGCACTGATAGCAGAAAACCTCAACGCACATTCGTAGATCTGCGATTGATCGCAGCACCGCATTTCGCCCAAATGGGCGTCGTCCAGGTAACTCACGCAGAGATCCCATGAGCGACTCCCAGAAATGCGATAACAAACGTTGTCCCAGCTGCTACCCCAACTGGAAGGCAGACGAGGCCGCCGCAAGAAAGCAGGCGGCGGACGACAAGCAAGACTGTATCGATTGCTGGCGCTACTACCAGAAGCAGGCCGAAGCCATCGTCGCAGTCGACGATCCCATCGCGCGCAACCGGGCCATCAACGCCGCCTACGCAAAGCTGTGGCTGGAGGATCGCCGCTTTCAATGGGCGGGTCTTGCCGCATTCGCATCGAAGCAGGTCGGATGCGGACTTCTGAACGCCGCCGAGATGATTGGCAAATCGAATCAGCAGCGCCGCGCCTACCAGCAGTGGGACCAGCAGCGCCCGGTACTGGATCGATTTTCGCCATTTGCATCGCCCCGCATGCCGATGGCGGACCAGGCAACTGGCGAAGTCGCGCACAAGATCTACCAGATGCTGGCCAAGGGCAACACGGCGCTGTTTCTAGATATCTGGCCGTTGCACGTGTTCTACAAAAGGCATGGGTTGGAGAGGTTCAAGCGGTGTTTGCCAGAGCGCAAATTGCTGCGGGGATCAGTTGTGTGGCCGATTGGTGATCGCGTCCCTTTTGGTGGGTTGCAGCCAGACGTAGAGCGGGGATTCGAAGCCATTGACGCTGGCAACATCCAACTCGGCGTGGAGTCTCTGGCGCGGCACGAGCAGATCAACATACTGCAGCCCGCCATGTACAACGATCCGGCTTTCGCGACGTTGATGCGCGCCAATCAGTTTGCGTGGGCGCTGAACTTTCCTACATCCTCGGCGCGGGAGGTGGAGTTGGTCCTGGCCAACCAGTGCACGGTCTCGGGCACGTTGGCGCGGCGGGAGCGGTTCAGCGACAAACCGCTGGCCAACCTGGCCGATGCCGGTCAGCGCATGGCCTTCGTGATGCGCGCCGCAGATCAATTCGACCGACTTCTGCGCAATCCCATAGAGCGAGTCCTTGTCGAGAACTCGATCTACCTGATCGCGCACGGGAGGTGAATCGTGGCAAAAGCGAAGCGAAGGTGGTGTGCCAAACTTCTAGGCGCGGTGCTTGCGGCAGCGGCGCTGTGGCTGCTCTACGCAGCAACCCGTCCGATTGATGAGGTTCAGCTGACGATTGGCGAGCCGTACGAACAGGTGCGCCAGCGATCGCGATCGACATTGCCGCCGGTTGAGCCTGGTGGACACTGGGGGGGTGTTGTTACGCGCCCCGCGAAACTACGGTTTATCGATCCGCAGTATGGCTTCACCACACCACCGGCAAAATTTCTGTCCGTGGCCTATGACGGGCACGGCAATGTGATTTCTATACGAATGTCACCACAGGTCAAAACGCTGCCGCTCAACGAGACGATGGAGATTGTCACGGATCTACAGAATCAGCTTCTCCGTGGCGGCTGGACCAGGTTCCGTGTAGTCGATGACCCGCCAATTGAGAACACGCCCTCTGTCAAAGCCAGAATCCGCCGTTGCGAAGCACCTACGGAGTTTTGGGAGGTCGCCACAAAATTTCAGCTCATGCTGGACGTCCGTTGTTTCCGCATCGACGAAAATCCGGATGACGAGCGCTATCTCATTTCCATTAGTCTGAGTACACCGTGGGTTTCCGATGACGCGCGCTAAAACTGAGAATGGATCGGGAATGCAATTCGACCGATTGCTCCGTGACCCCATAGAGCGAGCCCTTGTAGAGAACTCGATCTACCTGATCGCGCGCGAGAGGTGAATGGTGGCAAAAGCCAAACGGAGGTGGTGTGCCAAACTTCTCGGCGCGGTGCTTGCGGCAGCGGCGCTGTGGCTGCTCTACGCGGCAATTCGTCCGGTTGACGAGGTTCACTTGACGATTGGCGAGCCGTACGAACAGGTGCGCGAGCGATCGGGCTCAGTGTTGCAGCCTCTTGTGCCTGGAAAGGTTTGGATGGGCGTCGTCAGGCGACCGGCCAGATTGTGTTTCGCGGACCCCCAGTATGGCTTCACCACCCCACCGGCAAAATTCTTGACCGTGGGCTACGACAATCATGGCAACGTGGACGTCATACGAATGTCACCGCAGGTCAAAACGCTGCCGCTCAACGAGACGATGGAGATTGTCACGGATCTACAGAAACAACTTCTCCGTGGCGGCTGGACCAGGTTCCGTGTAGTCGATGACCCGCCTATTGAGAACACGCCCTCTGTCAAAGCCAGAATCCGCCGTTGCGAAGCACCTACGGAGTTTTGGGAGGTCGCCACAAAATTTCAGCTCATGCTGGACGTCCGTTGTTTCCGCACCGATGAGAATCCGGATGACGAGCGCTATCTCATTTCCATTAGTCTGAGTACGCCGTGGATTTCCGATGACGCGCGCTAAAACTGAGAATGGATCGGGAATGCAGTTCGACGAATTGCTCCGTGCCACCATAGAGCGAGCCCTTGTCGAAAACTCGATCTACCTCATCGCGCACGGGAGGTGAAAGGTGGCAGAAGCAAAGCGAAGGTGGTGTGCCAAACTTCTCGGCGCGGTGCTTGCGGCAGCGGCGCTGTGGCTGCTCTACGCAGCAACTCGTCCGGTTGATGAGGTTCAGTTGACAATTGGTGAGCCGTACGAACAGGTGCGCGAGCGATCGCGATCGACATTGCCGCCGGTTGAGCCAGGAAGAGACTGGGGGGGTATTGTCAAACGCCCGGCCAATTTGCGTTTTACAGATCCCCAGTATGGCTTCACAACGCCGCCGGCAAAGTTCCTGTCTGTGGCCTACGACAATCACGGCAATGTGGACGCGATACGAATGTCGCCGCAGGTAAAAACGCTGCCGCTAGACGAAGCGATGGCCGTCCTTATGGACTTGCAGCGGCAGCTTCGAAGCGGTGGCTGGAGGCCCTTCCATGTCGAGCCCAATGCCCCTTTGGTTGATACCCCGGAGGTGCGTGCGCTGATCAGAACTGGAGACAGTCCGACGACATACTGGGCAGCAGGCGAGAAGTATCAGGCCATACTCTTTATCGCTCGATTCGTCCATGAGAACCGTCCGGAAGATGAGCGCTACCTGATCACTCTCAGCTTCGCGGCGCCATGGTTGCACGATGACACTGCGGACGTCGCCGGGGATTGGCAAGATCGGCCGTGATCTCGGTCGAGTCAGCACGAGGACGTTAGCCGGCCATCGCCGCGCGCGCCCGCTTCAGGGGTGGAGCGGTTCGGGCTGTTTGCACTAGCCTCGCGTAGCCGATATACACTCTCTCACCTCGGGCCTGCCGCATTCCGGGCGATCATGACGCACGACCTGCATTGCGCGTTGGGCGCGGCACGCATCCCCACCTGAAGTACTTCCTGGAGCCAAGGACATGAGACTGATCGGCATGCTCGATTCCCCCTACGTGCGCCGTACCGCCATCACGCTGCGTTTGCTCGAATTGCCGTTCACACACGAATCGGTCTCGGTGTTCCGCACCTTCGAGCAGTTCAGGGCGATCAATCCCGTGGTCAAGGCGCCGTCGCTGGTGTGCGACAACGGTGTGGTGCTGATGGATTCGACGCTGATCATCGACTATGCCGAGGCACTGGCCGGACGCAGCCTGATGCCGTCCGGCCTGGAGGCGCGCCAGCGCGCGCTGCGCACGATCGGCCTGGCGCTGGCTGCCTGCGAGAAGGTCGTTCAGAACGTCTACGAGCACAATCTGCGGCCCGAGGCCAAGCAGCACCAGCCGTGGGTGGACCGGATCGATGGTCAGCGCGCCAGCGCATTCGAATTGCTCGAGCAGGAGGTTGCCAGCATGCCGGTGCCGGCCGATGCGCGTGCGGTCGATCAGGCCGGCTTGACGGCGGCCGTGGTCTGGACCTTTACCCAGGCGATGCTGCCCGGGCAGGTGAATCCTGCGCGGCATCCGGCGCTGGAGACATTCACGTCCGCGGTCGAGCAGTTCGCAGCGTTCAAGGACTTGCCTCACGCGTGATGGAACGTGTGTTGGCCAGCGCGGCGTTGAAGTAGAAATTGGCGTAGAAGCGGATGCGCGGTTTGTGCGGTACCCCACCAAATTCCCCGCATTCGGGGGATGCAGCAGCAAGGCTTCTACAGCAAGATCTCTTTCGGGGCGAACAGGATCCTTGCCCCGCTACCACTTCAGCCCCGCTGACCTCCCCGGCCAGCGGGGCTTTTTCCTTTTCGGACGGCCGACATTTGTTCGCAAGAACGTGAGCTGGTAGAAACCACAAGAGCAGAAAATCCAGGAGACAGCAATGAAGGTCATCACCACCGCGCAGGCGGCGGAACTCGTCCAGAGCGGCTGGACCGTCGCCAGCGCCGGGTTTGTTGGGGCAGGCCATGCCGAAGGCGTGACCGAGGCGCTCGAACAGCGTTTCTTGCGCGATGGGCTGCCGCGTGACCTGACGCTCGTGTATTCGGCCGGGCAGGGCGACCGTGGCGCGCGTGGCGTGAATCACTTTGGCAATGCCGGCATGACGCACGCAATCGTCGGCGGGCACTGGCGCTCCGCCACGCGGCTGGCCACGCTGGCGATGAACGAGCAGTGCGAGGGATTCAACCTGCCGCAGGGCGTGCTGACGCATCTCTATCGCGCCATCGCGGGCGGCAAGCCCGGCGTGTTGACGAAGATCGGCCTGCATACGTTTGTCGATCCGCGCACAGAGAAAGACGCGCGCTACCACGGTGGCGCAGTCAACCAGCGCGCCCGCGATGCCATCGCCGCCGGCACCGCTAACTGGGTCGAGGCCGTGGATTTCCGTGGCGACGAGTACCTGTTCTATCCGAGCTTCCGCATCGACTGCGCGCTGATCCGCTGCACGGCGTCCGACACGCGCGGCAACCTCAGCACGCATCGCGAGGCGTTCCATCATGAGTTGCTGGCGATGGCGCAGGCCGCGCACAACTCGGGCGGCATCGTGGTCGCACAGGTGGAGTCGATCGTCGACTATCACGAAAACCTGCAGGCCATCCACGTGCCGGGCATTCTCGTGGACTACGTGGTGGTCAGCGAGGAGCTCGCGCATCATCAGATGACATTCGCCGAGCCTTACAACGAGGCCTACGTCAGACCGTGGCGTGGCGAGGCGGCCGATGCCGCCGAGAAGGCGAAGGAGGCCGAGGCGCTGCCCGATGCATCGGCGCCGCTCGATGCACGCATGATCGTGCAGCGCCGCGCCGTCATGGAACTGGCCGCGCGCCAGCCGCGCGTGGTGAATCTTGGCGTGGGCATGCCGGCCGCCGTGGGCGCGCTTGCCCATCAGGCCGGGCTAGGCGGATTCACGCTGACGGTGGAAGCGGGCCCAATCGGCGGCACGCCTGCCGATGGGTTGAGCTTCGGTGCGTCGGCGTATCCCGAGGCGGTCGTTGATCAGCCCGCGCAGTTCGATTTCTATGAAGGCGGCGGCATCGATCTGGCCATCCTCGGGCTGGCCGAACTCGACGGCCACGGCAACGTCAACGTGAGCAAGTTTGGTGAGGGAGCGGGTGCGCTGATTGCCGGGGTCGGCGGTTTCATCAACATCACGCAGAGCGCGCGCGCCGTGGTGTTCATGGGCACGCTGACGGCCGGTGGACTCGACATTCGTGCCGAGAACGATCAACTGCAGATCGTTCGCGAAGGCCGCGTGAAGAAGATCGTGCCAGAGGTCTCGCACCTGAGCTTCAACGGGCCATACGTGGCATCGCTCGGCGTTCCGGTGCTCTACATCACCGAACGCGCGGTGTTCGAGATGCGTGCCGATGCGAAGGGCGAGCCACGCCTGACGCTGGTGGAGATTGCGCCGGGCGTGGACCTGCAGCGCGACGTGCTGGATCAATGCGCCACGCCGGTAGCCGTGGCCGACGATTTGCGCCTGATGGACGCACGGCTGTTCCGGCCCGGCGTCATGAAGCTGGCCGCCCGGCACAACGGGATCAGGAGCGATTGAGCGCCCGGCGGCGCGTGCGATCAGGCCGCTCAGGCCTGCGCCTGCAGCGTCTGCGAGTACTGCGACACACC
This sequence comes from Cupriavidus sp. BIS7, assembly GCF_000292345.1. GTDB lineage: Bacteria > Pseudomonadota > Gammaproteobacteria > Burkholderiales > Burkholderiaceae > Cupriavidus. The sequence goes on along the minus strand of NZ_ALOU01000071.1, from coordinate 22,576 downwards.
GTTCAGGTCGCGCAGGTCGACGGTCAGCGCACGCGACGTGGGGTCGATGTTGACCTCGCCGAAGAACTGGTAGCCGGCAAACGGCGACATGTTTTGCGCGGTGGGCGCTTTCTGGAATACGACACGCGGGCCGAACGTGTTGTCGAGCGGATTCGGCCCGAAGCTGCCCGCGTTGAGAGGGCCGGCCACGAATTCCCAGAACGGGTCGAAGTCCTTGTACACCGCGCGCTCAGGCGAGTAGTGGTGGGCGGCGCAGTAGTGCACGTCCGCCGTCACCCACACCACGTTCTTGATGCCAGCCTGGCGGATGCGTGTCAGCAGCCGCGCGGTTTCCAGTTCGCGCCCCAGCGGCGGGCCATCGCCGTTGGCGATCGCTTCCCAGCGCGGGCGCCCCTGCGCATCCTTGCCATCGGGCACGCCAAGGCCGATCGGCATATCGGCGGCGATGATCTTCCACGTGGCCTGTGACGCCATCAGTTCGGCCACCAGCCATTCAAGTTGCGCGTTGCCGAGGAACGCGGTGGCAGCGCTCTCGGACGTCTCGCGGTTGACGCCGTTCGGGCCGCGGAAGCTGCGCATGTCGAGCACGAACACGTCGAGCAGCGGGCCGTAGGCGATCTTGCGATGCACGCGCTCTGCCAGCCCTTGTCTGTGCCAGCGCATCGGCGCATTTTCCAGGAACGCGCGGCTGCCGCGCGCCACCAGCACGCGCACGTCCTTTTCCGTGTAGCGCGCGTCGCCGGACAGGTCTTTCGAGTCCGACCAGTTGTTGGTGATCTCGTGGTCGTCCCATTGCCAGATCTGCGGCACCTGGCTGGCGAAGCGGCGCACGTTCGCGTCCATCATGTTGTAGCGATGACGGCCGCGGAATTCCTTCAGCGTCTCGGCCACCTTGCTGACTTCCTCGGTGACCAGGTTGCGCCAGATGCGGCCATCCTCGGCTTTTTGCTCGGCGGAGATCGGGCTATCCGCGTAGATCGTGTCGCCGCTATGGATGAAAAAATCAGGATTGCGCTGGCGCATGGCTTCATAGATGCGCATGCCGCCGAAGTCGGGGTTGATACCCCAGCCCTGGCCGGCCGTATCGCCCGACCACACGAAACGGATGGGCTTATCCGGCTGCTGCGCCGCCGTGCGGAACTGGCCCTGCATCCACGCGCCCATCCCGCGGCGCTGGTCGGCATTTTCGAACGCCACGCGCACGTGGTACTGCTGGCCCGGCAGCAGGCCGGTCAGCAGCGTGCGGGCCGTGAAGTCGGCTTCGCTGGTGGCCAGCGGGCCCGAAATGCGCATCGCGTTGCGGAAATCCGGCGCCGTGGCGTACTCGACCACCATGCGCGACTGTTGCTCGGCGCGGGCCCAGATCACCAGCCCGTCATCCGACGGATCGCCAAGCTGGATGCCGTCTGCCGCACCGGGGCGGCCGGAAGCCACCACGGCCGGTGCGGCAAGTGCTGCCGGGCCTACCAGCGCCAGGCCGGCTCCAAGCCCCAGGAAGCGCCGCGAAGTACGCAGGAAGCTGCGGCGGGTAAGGTCACTGGGCTCGGCGGGCAGGATGGTATCGGTCATGGGCGATGCCTGAATGGGTCGTGATCGGCACTTGGTTGGGCCAATATGGTGACCGCTGGATGTGACATGTTGTTGACATCGGGGGCGTCCATACTGGTTGCCCTGGCGGGTGACCTTGCCCGGGCACTGATGGTAGAATCCAAGTCTTTGATTTTCCGGGTAATTCATCCTTTGCCCGGTCTCAGTACCAGACGCGTGTCCGATTGCGACGGCTTCGCGCCCTGCACCGACACTCCAACCATGACGATGACGACCACACAAGACCAGACCCCAGCCGCAGAGCAAACGTTCGAAAGCTTCGGGCTGGATCCGCGCATTCTGCGCGCCTTGTCCGACCAGGGCTACACCAAGCCGACGCCGATCCAGGCGCAGGCAATTCCCGTGGTGCTGCTGGGCAAGGATGTGATGGGCGCCGCGCAGACCGGCACCGGCAAGACCGCTGGTTTCGCACTGCCGATCATCCAGCGTCTGCTGCCGATGGCCAACGCAAGCGCTTCGCCAGCACGCCACCCGGTGCGCGCGCTGATGCTGACGCCCACGCGCGAACTGGCCGACCAGGTCTACGACAACGTCGCCCGGTACGCGCAGCACACAGACCTGCGCAGCACCGTGGTGTTTGGCGGCGTCGACATGAACCCGCAGACCGACGCACTGCGCCGTGGTGTGGAAATCCTCGTGGCCACGCCGGGCCGTCTGCTCGATCACGTGCAGCAGAAGTCGGTGAACCTGTCGCAGGTGCAGATGCTCGTGCTCGACGAGGCCGACCGCATGCTCGACATGGGCTTCCTGCCCGATCTGCAGCGCATCATCAACCTGTTGCCCGCGCAGCGCCAGACGCTGCTGTTTTCGGCCACGTTCTCGCCCGAAATCAAGAAGCTGGCCTCCAGCTACCTGCAGCAGCCGGTGACGATCGAGGTGGCGCGCAGCAACTCGACCAACGAAAACGTGCGCCAGCTGGTGTTCCAGGTGGAAGACGGCCACAAGCAGGCCGCCGTTGTGCACCTGCTCAAGCAGCGCGCCCAGGACCAGTCGCGCCAGTGCATCGTCTTCGTCAACAGCAAGATCGGCTGCTCGCGCCTGGCGCGCCATCTGGAGCGCGAAGGCATCAACGCCGCCGCGATTCACGGCGACAAGACCCAGACCGAGCGCATGCAGACGCTCGACGGCTTCAAGAACGGCACGATCGACGCGCTGGTGGCTACTGACGTGGCCGCGCGCGGTCTCGACATCCCGGCCATGCCGTGCGTGATCAACTTCGACCTGCCGTTCAGCGCGGAAGACTATGTGCACCGCATCGGCCGTACGGGCCGCGCAGGTGCCAGCGGCGACGCGCTGTCGATCTTCGTGCCGGGCAATGACGACCGTCTGCTGGGCGATATCGAAAAGCTGATCAAGCGCAGCATCCCGCGCGGGACGCTCGATGGCTTCGACCCGACGGGTGAGCGCGCGCGTCAGGAAGACTCGGACCGCCGCCGCGCACGTACGGAAGTGCGCCGGGCCCGTGACAATGGTGGTGATGGCGAGGAACAACAACAACAACGCCGCCGCCGTACCGAACCGAGCGGGCGCCAGGCTTTCCGTCCGTCGGACGACCCGTTCTTCTCGCGTCCTTACGAGCCGTCGAACAGCCACATTCCGGCCCCGAAGGCCGAGGAGCAACTGGCTGCCGCGCTGACGCGAGGCCGTCAGGCGCCCAAGCGTCCGGTGGCCGCGCTGCTCGGCGGCGCCCCGCGCAAGTCCTGAATGATTCGGAGCCGCTCCAGCCATTGAGCGGTTGCGGTCGCCAGCCAGGCTGCAACCGTCGTCTCTCCGTTCATGATGCCCAGATGCGCGCCGGCCACCCGGAGCGTATCGAGTGGCGCCGATGTATCCAGCGCCTGCGCGCCGCTCTGCTTGCTGAGCTTTTCCCCGATGGCGTTCACCACGACCGGCACATGCAGGTAGGCTGGTGTCGGCAGGCCAAGCAGGTGCTGCAGGTGGATCTGCCGCGGCGTTGAGTCCAGCAGGTCAGCGCCGCGCACGATATCGGTGATGCCCTGAGCGGCATCGTCGACCACGACTGCAAGCTGGTAGGCCCATAGCCCATCAGCCCTCCGCAGCACGAAATCCCCGAGTTCCGTTTCCAGGTTCTGGCATTGACGCCCCTGCCAGCGATCCTCAAAGCAGATCGTGGCCGCCGGGCCGTCCGGCACGCGCACGCGCCACGCGCGCGGCAGCTTGCCGTGCAGGCCGTTGCGACAGGTGCCCGGATAGCCAAGCGTCTGGTGCCGCTCACGTACGTGCACGAGCGAATCGGCGATTTCCTTGCGCGAGCAGCCGCACGGGTAGAGGTGGCCTTCGGCATCGAGCTTGCGCAATGCTTCGGCATAAAGCGCTTCGCGGCGGCTCTGCCATACCGGCGGCTCGTCCGGATGCAGTCCCAGCGCATCGAGCGTCTGCAGGATGTCGGTATCGGCGCCCTTGACGCAACGCGGGTAGTCGATGTCCTCGATGCGCACCAGCCAGTCGCCACCATGCGCGCGGGCATCGAGCCAGCTTGCGAGTGCGGTGACCAGCGAGCCAAGGTGGAGCGGGCCAGTGGGTGAGGGCGCGAAACGGCCCCGATAACGTTGCGGCATTGGACTGCGCGATTCAGTCAGGTTGCTCCATCGACGCTGGTGGCGCCTGCAGCAGCAGCGCCTGCGCCAGGCGCGGGTCTTCGAGCTTGTTGGCCCACCATTGCAGTGCCTTGCCGCGCGTGGTGGTCCGCCAGGCCACCTTGAAAGTGCCGGGTGCGCGTACTTCCACCGTTTCCCGGGCCTGCAGCACACCGGTCTCGATGTGCGGCTGCGCCATCGGCGCAGGCAGCCAGCCGCAGCCCAGGCCGCGGATCTGCGCTTCAAGCTTGTCGCGCATGGTGGGCACCACCAGCACGTCCTGACCCGCGAGCACGCCAAACGTGCGCGCGGGCAGGTTGCGCGACGTATCGCCCACCGCCACGATGCGGTGCTTGGCAATCTCGGTCATCGAAAGCGGGCCTTCAGCAGCTGCCAGCGGATGATGCGCCGCCACCACGAACACGAACGGCATCGCCCCGAGCGGCCTCACCTGAAAGCCCTGCGTGCTCGGCGCCTCGAATGCGCCGCCAATGATCAGGTCGGCCCGGTTGCTGACCAGCGCATCCCATGAGCCACCCAGCACTTCCTTGGAAAAGCGCAGCCGCGTCGCCGTGTTCTCGGTGTAGAAATCCTGGATCACGGGCAGCAATGCGCGGAAGTTGATGAGGTCGTCGATCGCGATGCTCAGACTTGCTTCCCACCCCGTGGCCAGCCGTTTGACGCGCCGCGCCAGGTCGTCGGCGGCGTGCAGCAGATGGCGGCCTTCGTCGAGCAGCGTCCGGCCGGCGGGCGTCAGTTCGGCACGATGACGGCGGCGGTCGAACAGCAGTACGTCGAGGTCTTCCTCAAGCTTGCGGACGACATAGGTCAGTGCCGAAGGCACTTTGCCCATCTCGTGAGCAGCGGCGGCGAAGCTGCCCTTGCGCTCGATGGCGTCAAGGACTTCGAGGGATTCGAGGGATAGTGGCATATTCAGATTTTCTGAACGACTACTTCTAACGTTGTGCCCGCCAATATACTCCCGTGCCCCTAAACTGCCTAGCATCGAAACGCCACCGACCCAGTCAAGACATGCCGTCTGAGTCGATAGCCAGGCCACAAGGAGGGCCATCAAAATGATTGAAATCCGTAAGTCTGAAGAGCGCGGGTATGCGGACCATGGCTGGCTGAAGTCGTACCACAGCTTTTCGTTCGCGGACTACCATGACCCGCGCCATATCCAGTTTGGTCCGCTGCGCGTGATCAACGAAGACCGCGTGGCGCCGGGCATGGGTTTCGGTACCCATGGGCACCGCGACATGGAGATCATCAGCTACGTGCTGGAAGGCGAACTCGCCCACAAGGACAGCATGGGCAATGGCAGCGTGATCCGTCCGGGCGACGTGCAGCGCATGAGCGCCGGCACCGGCGTACGTCACTCCGAGTACAACCACGCGGCGCACGCCACAACGCACTTCCTGCAGATCTGGATCATGCCGAACCAGATTGGCATCGAGCCCGGCTATGAGGAACAGCACTTCGACGCGGCGGACAAGCGCGGCCGTCTGCGCCTGGTGGGCAGCCCCGATGGCGCCGATGGCTCCGTGGTCATCCACCAGGATGTGCGGCTCTATGCCGGCCTGTTCGATGGTGATGAAGCAGCCACGCTGGCGGTGGCCCCGGGCCGCCGCGCCTATGTGCACGTGGCGCGCGGGCGGGTGAGCGTCAATGGGCAGGTTCTTGAAGCCGGGGATGCCGCAAAGCTGGAAGGCGTGGATGCCGTGAACCTGTCGCAAGGCGGCGCGGCCGAGGTACTGGTATTCGACCTGCCGTAACTGTCGATTGCGTCACCCTGCGTAATTCATCGTCACTCGGAGCCCTTCTTCCGCCGTATGGGAGGAGGGGCGAATAGTGATCGTGCCACGAAAGTGCGTCGCCATTTACTAGTTCTTACACGACTTTTCCTTGGCCACGTTGCCGCTATGCTATCGTCTGGCTATACCGCCATGCGACCGGCGCGGCACATCGCCGCGCGCCGATTTATCGTCACGCGATGACTTTTGTTTCCATTCTTCTGGCACTGATTGCCGAACAGTTCCGTGCCCTGGGGCGGAATAATCCTATTTTCGACATCGTGCGCGTGCTGGGTGACCGAGCCGAGCATGCGTTCGATACCGGCCGCCCGCGCGACGCCGCGCTGGCATGGCTGACCGTGGTGCTGCCGCTGACGCTGGCTGTCGTGGTGGTTCACTACCTGCTGGCCTCGATCAGCGTGGCGCTGACACTGGTCTGGAACGTACTGCTGCTCTACCTGACGCTCGGTTTCCGCCAGTTCAGCCACTACTTCACCGATATCCACGAGGCGCTCAATCGCGATGACCTGCACACCGCGCGCGCGTTGCTGAATGAATGGACCGGGCTCGAGACCATCGAAATGCCGGTCAGCGAAATCGTGCGCCATACGCTGGAAGCGGCGATCGTCGCCGTGCACCGTCATGTGTTTGGCGTGTTCTTCTGGTTCCTGGTGCCGATTGGCCCAGGCGGCGTGATTCTCTATCGCACGGCCGAGTACCTGAGCCGCCAGTGGAACAGTTCGTCGAACGAGCGCAGTCCGGCGCTGGGCTGCTTTGCGGCGCAGGCGTTCTACGTGCTTGACTGGGTGCCGTCGCGCCTGACCTCGATCGGGTTTGCGATCGTCGGCAATTTCGAGGATGCGATCTACGCGTGGCGCAACCACGCGCGCAAGTGGAACGACGCCGTCAACGGCATTCTGCTTGCCAGTGGCGGCGGCGCGCTTGGAGTGCGGCTTGGTGCGCCGCTTGCCGAGGAAGATTCCAGCGTGATGCTTCGCACAAGCCTGGCCGGCGTCGACTACGCGCCTGGCATGGACGACAGCGCGGAGCCCGTGCCGCCCGAGTTTGGCGCCGATCCGGGCGTACGTACGCTGCAATCGGCAGTCGGGCTGGTCTGGCGCGCAGTGATTCTCTGGATGCTGCTGCTGGCGATGATCTCGCTGGCGTTGTGGGTGGGCTGATCAGCCAGTGCACAACAAAAAAAGCGCCACGGTCGGTGGCGCTTTTTTATTCGTGCTGATGCCCGCAGTGCCAGCACGCGGCGAACTGGGCTTCGTGCCATTCCCCGCAATGCCGGCATTGCCAGCGCGGCCCCGGCGTCGGGTTGGCCGCGGCATTCAATACGGCCCAGGCGTCTGCCTCCGTCGCTTCGTCCGCAATCCACACCTGTGGTGCGCTCTCCTGCAGCGGGATGTCCCCCGCCGCGCCAGCCAGCCATGTGTTCCGAACCTCAGCCCGGATGCCTGCCGCGCGCAACACGTTCTCGCAGTGCGCGGCATGGACCAGCGAGGGCGTCCTCAACAGAAGCTTCATAGCGTCGCCCGACAAGGCAAACAGGTGCTCTTACCTTACCACGGCTTTTGTTGGCGTGATTCGTGCAGCAACTGCGTGTAGAGCTGATGGCGACGCTCGGAGATCGCGCCGTCGTCGATTGCCGTCAGCACGCCACAGCCCGGTTCGTTGATGTGGTGGCAGTTGTAGAACCTGCATTCGGTCAGGCGCGGCCGGAATTCCGGGAATGCGCGCTCGAGCATGCCTTCGCTCAGGTGGTGCAGACCGAATTCCTGGAAGCCGGGCGAGTCGATCAGGTAGCCGGGCCGGCCATCGACAACAGCCCAGTCCTCGGGCAGGTGGTAAAGCCGCGTGAACGTGGTGGTGTGCTTGCCCGAATCGAGCTTTGACGAAATCTCGCGCGTCTGCGCTTCCACGCCCGGGATCAGCAGGTTCAGCAGCGACGACTTGCCCATGCCGGACTGGCCGATCAGGATGCTCGATACGCCCGCCGTACGCGGCCTGAGCGCGGCCAGCGTCTCTTCGGGCTGCCCGTGCACAGACAGTTCGAGGGTGTCGTAGCCCAAGTCCTGGTAGAGCTTGAGCCGACGACGCGCGTCGTCGAGCCGCCCGGTCAGGTCGATCTTGTTCAGGATCACCAGCGGACGGATCTCCAATGCCTCGGCCGATACCAGCGCCCGGCCGAGCAGGTCCTCCGAGAAGCTCGGTTCCGTGGCCAGCACGATGATCACCTGGTCGATATTGGCCGCCAGCAGTTTCGACTTGAACTGGTCGGAGCGATGCAGCAGGTTCTTGCGCGGATCGATGGCCGTGATCACGCCCTGGTCGAGCGCGGCCATTTCCACGCGGACATGGTCGCCCACGGCGGCGTCGCTCTTCTTGCCGCGCGGGAACGCGTGCAGACGCGAACCATCCGCGCGCTCCACCACGTAATGCCGGCCGTGTGCCGCGACGATCAGCGCGGCTTCGCTCTCGTTACCCTTGCCGGTGCCCTTGCCGGCGTTGTGATGGCGTGCGCTGCGCGTCATGCGTGCGCCAGCAGCCGGTCGATCCGCTGTGCCGCGGGCGGATGCGAGTAGTAGAACGCGCTGTAGATCGGGTCGGGCGTCAGCGTCGAGGCGTTGTCCTTGTACAGCTTGACCAGCGCGGAGACCAGGTGGCCGGCGTTGGTCTGGTGCGCGGCGAACTCGTCGGCTTCGAACTCATGCTTGCGCGATGACAGGCTGGCCAGCGGCCCGAGGAAGAACGTGAAAACCGGCAGTGTCAGGAAGAACAGCACCAGCGCCAGCGCGTGGTTGCTGCCGCCGAAGTTAGGCAGCACACCCAGTCCGGTGAAGAACCATTCGCGCGTGGCAAGCCAGCCGAGCAGGGCCAGGAATACCAGCGACAGCGCAAACGTCACGATCATCATCTTGGCCACGTGGCGGCGCTTGAAGTGCCCCAGTTCGTGCGCCAGCACCGCTTCCACTTCTTCGCCGTCAAGGCGAGACAGCAGCGTGTCGAAGAACACAATGCGCTTGGAGGCGCCAAAGCCGGTGAAGTACGCGTTGCCGTGGGCGCTGCGCTTGCTGCCATCCATCACGAACAGGCCCTTGCTGGCGAAGCCGCACTTGCGCAGCAGCGCCTCGATGCGATCGCGCAGGCTTTCGTCGCTGAGCGGTTCGAACTTGTTGAAGAGCGGCGCGATGAATGTCGGGAAGATCACCTGCAGCAGCAGGCTGAAGGCCATCCAGAGCAGCCAGGTCCACACCCACCAGTAGGTGCCGGCCTGGTCCATCAGCCACAGTACGGCCAGCAACAGCGGCAGGCCCAGCACGCAGGCCACCACCGCCATCTTGGCAAGGTCCGCCAGCCACAGGCCGAAGGTCATCTTGTTGAAGCCGAAGCGCTCCTCGATCACGAACTGGCCGTAGAGCGAGAATGGCAGATCCACAAGTCCGCCAATCAGCAGCACGCTGGCGATCAGCGCCACGCCGTAGAAATAGCCGCCTGCGCCGAAGACATGGATCCAGAGCTGATTCAGCGCGTGCAGGCCGCCCAGCATCGTGAAGCCAATCAGCACGGCTGCGCCGGCCAGCACCTCCAGCATCGACAGCCGCGTGCGGGCGATCGTGTAGTCAGCGGCCTTCTGGTGGGCGGCAAGCGTGATGGTGTCGGCAAAGCGCGCGGGCACGGCGCCGCGATGGCGGCCCACATGGTGAATCTGGCGACTGGCGAGCCAGAGTTTGGTCAGTACCATGACGACCAGAGCGGCAAGGAAGATCAGCGTGAACATCGGCGGGCCTTGTTGACGATGGCATGGCAGGAGGTGTGCGCACCATGCCATCCGGGGCGGATATGCGAGAATTATAAATTGTTCGCCGGGGGTACCTTCGCAATATGGCCGCCGGGCGATTTCATCCGTATTCCTTCCGTTTTCCATATCGAGCCGTACCGCCAGATGACAAGCCCCTCCGCATCCTCCGTCAAAAGTGAAAATAACCTCGTCTGGCTGGACATGGAAATGACCGGCCTGCAGCCAGACACCGACCGGATCATCGAAGTGGCGGTGGTGGTTACCGACTCCGAACTCAACATCCTGGCCGAAGGCCCGGTGCTGGTGATCCATCAGCCGGACGCTGTGCTCGACGCCATGGACAACTGGAACAAGGGCACCCACGGCCGCTCGGGCCTGATCGACAAGGTCAAGGCCTCCACACTGACCGAGGCGCAGGCCGAGGCCGAACTGCTGGCGTTCCTGAAGCGCTGGGTGCCAGCGAGCAAGTCGCCGATGTGCGGCAACTCGATCTGCCAGGACCGCCGGTTCATGGCGCGCTACATGCCCAAGCTCGAGGCGTTCTTCCACTACCGCAACCTTGACGTGTCGACGCTCAAGGAACTCTGCAAGCGCTGGGAGCCGGCGATCCACAAGGGTTTCACCAAGCGCCAGCTGCATACGGCGTTGGCCGACATCCTGGAATCGGTGGAAGAACTGAAGTACTACCGCCAGCACTTCATCAAGACGTCGACGCCGGCCGTGGCACCTGAGGCGCCTGCTGCGGCACCCGAGGCGCCGGCTGCTTAATCGCCCGCCCAGTAGCGCCTCAACCCCGCTCCATATGCTGCTAGGCAACATCGCCGCGGTGGTGTTCGTGCCGATTGGGCTTTACCTGGGGTTGAAGTAGCGATGGGTTTGCTCCCCTCTCCGGTCTGAACAGGCGGGAGAGGGGCAGGGGGAGAGGGCTGGCGGCTCAACCGGCGACCAGTCGTGATTTGAACATCAGCGCCCTCTCCCCGACCCCTCTCCCATTTCATGGGAGAGGGAAGGCAACCGTCAGGCTGTTGCGGGCTTCTGCCTTACCGCGTTCTTCGGCCGCCAGGCCTTGACCACCGCCTCATCGGTTTCGATGTAAGGCCCGCCGATCAGGTCGATGCAGTACGGCACCGCGGCAAATACGCCCTGGATAACCGGCTTGCCGTCGGCATCGCGCAGGCCTTCCAGCGTCTCGCGGATTGCGCGTGGCTGGCCGGGCAGGTTCACGATCAGAGCGGCGCGGCTCGGTGTTTCGCGGATGACCGCCACCTGGCGCGACAGGATCGCGGTCGGCACGAAATGCAGGCTTACCTGGCGCATCTGCTCGCCAAAACCCGGCATCTCCTTGGTACCGACGGCCAGCGTGGCCTCCGGCGTCACATCGCGACGCGCAGGGCCGGTGCCGCCGGTCGTCAGTACCAGGTCGCAGCCAGCCACGTCGACCAGTTCGATCAGCGTGCGCGAAATCAGCGCCTGCTCGTCGGGAATCAGCCGTTCCACAGCCTGCCACGGCGTGGTCAGCGTCTTGCCGAACCAGTCGCGCAGTGCGGGGATGCCTTCGTCCTGATAGGTGCCGGACGATGCCCGGTCGGAAATCGACACGAAGCCGACAACCAGTTCGTCTGGGCTGCTGCGTTGCACGGGTGAGGTCAGTGGCGGGTTCATGCGTCGGGCTCCGGTACGTTGTCGGGGGCTGCGTCGGTGTCACCGTCTTCCAGCGCGGTCTTGATGGCCTGGAACAGTTCCCGGTAGTACTTCGGCGGCTTGGACAGCTCCTTTTCCTTGCGGGCATTGCGGATGATGTTGCGCAGCGCCTGTACGTCGCTGCCCGGGTGTTCTCCCAGGAATTTCGTCAGCATGGCGTCGTCGGCCAGCAGCAGGTCGCGCCAGCGCTCGATCAGGTGCAGCCGGGCCGTCTCGGCCTTGCTGGTGCCCTTGAAGCCTTCCAGCGCGGCGCGGATTGCCTCGACTTCGTCGTCGTCCAGGTTCCGCATGACCTTGCCGACAAACTGCATCTGGCGGCGCTTGCCTTCGTGGCTCGTGATCTTGCGGGCTGCGTGGATGGCGTCAGCCAGTGGCTCCGGCATCGGCACGCGGGCCAGCCGGTCCTTGGGCAGGGCCTCGAGTTCGGAGCCAAGATCCTGCAGGGCGGTCATGTCGCGCTTGCGCTGCGACTTGCTCTTGGGCAGGTCGTCGTCCTCTTCGGGGCCGAAGGCGCCCGGAAAACGGCCGTTGGAGTTGTTACGGGTATTTCGCGTCATGGGCGGCATTTTATCTTGCTATGATTCCCGTTTGGACTTTTGATCACGCCCGCCCATATGAGCCAGATTGCCGAACAGACCGCGCATTTCACGTACACCCAGGACCAGCTCAAGTCCATGGCGGCCGATGTGCTGCGCGTGGCACGCGAGCTCGGCGCAACGGACGCCGCCACCGAGATTTCCGAGGGCGGCGGCCTGTCGGTTTCGGTGCGAAAGGGCCAGGTGGAGACCATCGAGCAGAATCGCGACAAGGTGGTGGGCGTGACGGTGATGATCGGGAAGCGCCGCGGCAACGCCAGCACGTCGGATTTCTCGCCGGCCGCGCTGCGTGCCACGGCCGAGGCGGCATACAACATCGCCCGCTTCACGGCCGAGGACGACTGCGCCGGCCTGGCCGAAGAAGAACTGCTGGAGCGCAATCCGCAGGACCTGGACCTGTTCCACCCGTGGACCATCGATGCCGAAGGGGCCATCGATATCGCCCGCCGTGCCGAGGCGGCTGCCTTTGCGGTTTCGCCGAAGATCCGCAATAGCGACGGCGCGAGCGTGTCTGCCCAGCATTCGCAGTTCGTGCTGGCCACGTCACGCGGCTTCACGGGCGGTTACCCTTACTCGCGCCATTTCATCTCGTGCGCGCCGATTGCCGGATCGGGCAGCGGCATGCAGCGTGACGACTGGTATTCGTCGAAGCGCTCGCCGAACACGCTGGCCGAGCCGGAGGCAATCGGCCGCTATGCGGCGGAGCGCGCCCTGGCCCGCCTGAACGCCCGCAAGCTGTCCACGCGCAAGTGCCCGGTGCTGTTCGAGGCGCCGCTGGCGGCCGGCCTGCTTGGTGCGTTCGTGCAGGCGGTATCGGGCGGTGCGCTCTATCGCAAATCGACATTCCTGTACGACACGCTGGGCAAGGCCGTCTTCGCACCGCATATCCAGATCCACGAACAGCCGCACGTGCCCGGCGCCATGGGCAGCGCACCGTTCGACGAGGAAGGCGTGCGCACGCACGAGCGCGACGTGGTGCGCGATGGTGTTGTGGAGGGCTATTTCCTGTCGACGTATTCGGCCCGCAAGCTCGGCATGAAGACCACCGGCAACGCAGGCGGATCGCACAACCTGACGCTGACCAGCTCGCTGACGCAGCCGGGCGATGACTTCGCCGGCATGCTGAAGAAGATGGGCACCGGCCTGCTGGTGACCGAGCTGATGGGGCAGGGCGTGAACTACGTGACGGGCGATTATTCGCGCGGCGCGTCGGGCTACTGGGTCGAGAACGGTGTGATCCAGTACCCGGTGGAAGAAATCACAATCGCCGGCAATATGGTCGAGATGCTCAAGCAGATCGTCGCAGTCGGCGCAGATGCGCTGGTGCGCGGTACCAAGGAAACCGGCTCGATCCTGATCGAGCAGATGACGATCGCGGGTAACTGAGCCTCAGAGTTCCCCAAGATGACAAAAGCGCCCCGCAGGGCGCTTTTTTTGCGTCACTCTTCGCCCGAGGGCGGCCGTTCGTAAGTCACGAACGCATAATCAAAACCATTCGCCTCCGAATGGTGCACCTCCCGCGCCGCCTCGATCCATTTCGTGCGGTCCACGGCGGGGAAGAACGCATCGCCTTCCACGTCGGCATCGATTTCGGTGACGACCAGGCGGTCGGCAGACGGCAGGGCCTCGGCATAGAGCTGCGCGCCGCCGATCAGGAATACCTGCTCCACACCGACACACAGCCGCTGCGCATCCTCGAGCGAGCCGACCACTTCGGCGCCTTCGATCGTGAGATCCCGGTTGCGGCTCACCACGATATTGCGTCGGCCCGGCAGCGGGCGGCCAATCGAATCCCAGGTCTTGCGGCCCATGATGACCGGCGCACCCATGGTCGTGCGCTTGAAGTGCTGCAGGTCTTCCGGCAGGCGCCACGGCAATGTGTTGTCGCGGCCGATCACGCCGTTGCGGGCGCGCGCGACGATCAGCGTCAATAGCGTCATACGGCCACCGGCGCCTTGATTGCGGCGTGCGATTCGTAGCCGACCAGCTCGAAGTCCTCGTACTTGTAGTCGAAGATGCTGTCGGGCTTGCGCAGGATGTTCAGCGTCGGCAGCTTCATCGGCGTGCGGGCAAGCTGGGTCTGCACCTGCTCGAAGTGATTGCTGTAGATATGGCAGTCGCCGCCGGTCCAGACGAAATCACCGACGCCCAGGCCGCATTGCTGCGCGATCATGTGCGTCAGCAGCGCATAGCTGGCGATGTTGAACGGCACGCCAAGGAAGATGTCGGCGCTGCGCTGGTAGAGCTGGCAGGAGAGCTTGCCATCGGCCACGTAGAACTGGAAGAACGCGTGGCAGGGCGGCAGCTTCATCTGCGGGATCTCGCCGACGTTCCAGGCTGACACGATCAGCCGGCGCGAGTCGGGGTTGTTGCGGATCTGCTGAACCACTTCGCTGATCTGGTCGATGTGGCGGCCGTCCGGCGTCGGCCAGGCTCGCCACTGATACCCGTAGACCGGACCCAGTTCGCCATTGGCGTCGGCCCATTCGTCCCAGATGGTGACGCCGTTGTCCTTCAGGTACTTGATGTTGGTCGAGCCCTGCAGGAACCACAGCAGTTCGTGGATGATCGACTTCAGGTGCAGCTTCTTCGTGGTAACGACGGGGAAGCCTTCGTTCAGGTCGAAGCGCATCTGGTAGCCGAAGACCGAGCGCGTGCCGGTGCCGGTGCGGTCGGACTTTTCGGTGCCATGCTCGTACACATGGCGCATGAAGTCGAGGTACTGTTTCATCGGAACAGGAAGTGGGATGTGATGTTGGCGCGCTGGCCGCAAGCACGGATTTTAGCCTGAAAGCAGAAAGCCGCCCGGAGGCGGCTTTCTGCGTCAGACGCGCGGCGTCAGTTGGGTTGTCAGTTGGGTTGCGTGGCAGGTTCCCGGCGCTTCTGCGTCAGGTAGCCGGCGCCAAGTACGCCGCCGACGACCACCACGTACAGGCCCCAGTACAGCACGGGCTGGCTTGCGAAGAAATCCTTGATGATCGGCTCGCCCAGGATCATCTTGACTGCCGTGAAGGCCAGCACGCCGGCGCCCACGTAGATGATGGCCGGGAAGCGCCCCATCAGCTTGAGCACCAGGCTTGAGCCCCACACCACGATCGGGATGCTGATCAGCAGGCCCAGCACCACCAGCAGGAAGCTGCCGTGGGCGGCGCCGGCCACGGCCAGCACGTTGTCCACGCCCATCACCGCGTCGGCGATGATGATCGTCTTCATCGCGCCCATCAGCGTGGCGGCGCCAGCGCCGTGTTCGTCGCCGCCTTCCTCGGCGGCCAGCAGCTTGTAGGCGATCCAGACCAGCGCCAGGCCGCCAACCAGCAGCAGGCCGGGGATCTTGAGCAGCCAGACCACACCGATGGTCATCGCCGAACGCACGACCACGGCGCCGACGGTACCCCAGACGATCGCCTTCTTCTGCAGGTGAGGCGGCAGGTTGCGCGCCGCCAGTGCAATCACGATGGCGTTATCGCCAGCCAGTACCAGGTCGATGACGACGATGGACAGCAGCGCCGTCAGGAACTGCATCGTGAACAAATCGGTAAACCACTCCATATAGGCTCCTCAAGTGCGAACAAGCTGCCGGCCGGTCAGGCCAGCAAGGTCTTTTGTGACACCTGGGATTACGGAGCGCGGAAGTTGCCGGATCGGCGGGACTGCCTTTGCAAACCGTAAAACCAGGTTGCAAAGGTCTTGCTCGACACAGCTGGTGCGGTATGCGCACCAGGGTCAGCACAACCGGAGACGGGTCAGCGTCTCGGAATGACGATTGTGCTAAGGGCATGGGCCCCCAAGCTACTCCCCTTTAACTTCCCTTTGGAAGGGACGCGGCGCCAGAGACTCCGGCGGACGCGTTGGGCGCGATTATACCGAAGCCGAGGCAAATATGTTGCACCGCCGACGATGCGCCTGAATGTATGGAACAACTTCCAAAGTGCCGGATGATGCAACTTGTGGCGCACGCATATTCATATGCGCCTATGCTTGTTGGATTGGCAGGCGGCCGATGGGCACCGGACAGGACAGGTGGGCATCCCGCGCCAGCCGCGCGCCGTCGCCGTGCCGCGCGGTTTTTGAGGGATTCACGTAGTGCCCATCGACAACAAGGAAACGTCATGCCGGCCGTTACGACACCACTGAACCCGTCACGCTCCCAATCGCCCCAATCGCTGAACCACGCCAATCACCATTCCGCGTCCAATCGCGCTCCGGATCCGGCTCCGCGCCTGGTCGTCGCCAATGGCGTCCATGCCGGTCTGCGGCCCGAGTTCATCCAGCAGTTCCACGAAGACAGCGGCGCGCTGCGCGCCGAGATCGTGGCGGGGCTTGCCCGGCCGCAGGCCAGCATCAGCCCCAAGTTTTTCTACGATGTGCTCGGCTCGCGCCTGTTCGAGGCCATCACCGATCTGCCCGAGTACTACCCGACCCGCACCGAGGCTTCGATCTTCGCCGGCGCCGCTCCGGCGATCGCCGCACGCGCGGGTAGTGGCTGCGTGCTGATCGACCTGGGCGCCGGCAATTGCGAAAAGGCCGCGCGGCTCTTCCCGAGCCTGCAGCCGGCCCAGTACGTCGCACTCGATATCTCTGTGGACTTCCTGCGCGGCACGCTCTCAGGCCTGCAGCAGCAGCATCCGCAGATCCCCATGCTGGGGCTGGGGGCCGACCTGTGCCGGCCGCTAGACCTTCCCACCAACGTCATGCGTGGCCGCAGGTTGTTCTTCTACCCGGGCTCCAGCATCGGCAATTTCTCGCCGATCGATGCGCTGGCGCTGCTGCAACGTCTGCGTGCGGCGGCCGGGCACGGCGATGGCGTGCTGATCGGCGTCGATCTCTACAAGGATGCCGATACGCTGGTCGCTGCCTATGACGATGCGCTTGGCGTGACGGCTGCGTTCAATCGCAACGTGCTGCGCAATGTGAACCGCATCGTGGGCAGCGATTTCGCGCTGGAGGACTGGCGCCATGCGGCGACGTTCGACCGGCAGGCATCGCGCATCCAGATGCATCTTGAAGCCGTGCGCGACGTGACCGTGCGCTGGCCCGAGGGCGAGCGCCGCTTCGCCTCCGGCGAACGGATTCATACCGAGGATTCGCACAAGTATCGCCCCGAGGATTTTGCGATCCTGCTCGAGGCCGCCGGTTTTACCGACCCCGTAAGCTGGACCGATCCGCGTGGCTGGTTCGCGGTGTTCCACGCGCGCGGGTGATCCTGCGCGGAGAAGCCGCGGCGTCAGCAGGGGATAGGGCGCGCGCGAAATGGCCGCCGCTGCGCCGGTGTCATAATGCGCGCAACTGGCGTGTCCGGCCCCCTATTTACCCACAGTCACGGATCTTTCGATGAGCGGCTTTTCCATGCTTCCCGATCTCCACTTCACCGGCGGCAATGCGGCGTGGCCCAATGCGCGCCGTTTGCCGCGCGAGGGGCTCGCGCAGGCGCTCGTGGAGTCGCGCAACCGCACGCTCGCGTGGCTCGGCGCATTCGGCCAGACGCGGCGCGGCTGGACCGTGGAGCGCCAGTACGACTGCAATCCGCCGTTGTGGACACTTGGCCATATCGCCTGGCATGCCGAATGGTGGTGCCTGCGCGGCGTGCGCCACCTGGAGCAGGGCGGCATTCGCCTGCCAGTGGCCAGCGAGCCGTCGCTGCTGGATGGTGCCGACGAGTGGTTCGACCCCGACCGCATTGGACCGGACGAGCGCTGGGAGATTGCGCTGCCCGATGTGTCGCGCGTGAAGCAATACGCGACGCAGGTGCTCGATGGGTTGCTGCGCCGTATCGCGCCGCTCGCTGACGACGAAGACGCCACGCTGTACCCGTTCCGCCGTGCGCTGTATCACGAGGACATGCAGGGCGAGACGATTGCCGCGTTGCTGCAGGCGCTGGAGATCGCGCCGGCGGAACCCGCCTCGGTGGGACCGTCGGCTTCTGTTTCGCACAACGACTCGCTCCATTTTCCGGGCGGCACTTTCACACAGGGCTGGAGCGAACCCCACGGGTTTGCCTGGCCGGACGAACTGCCGCCGCAGAAGGTCTATGTGCCGGCATTCGAGATGGACGCCGCGCTGGTTACCAACGCGCAGTTCCTCGAATTCGTCGAGGACCACGGCTATGAGCATCCGGCTTACTGGTCGATGGCGGGGCGCCAGTGGCTGATGACGCAGGAACGCTCCGCGCCACGTTACTGGGCACGCCACGCGGTGACGCGAAGCTGGGTGGTGTCGCGCTTTGGCGCCGAGCGCACGCTCAATCCCGACGAACCGGTGCGACATGTCACGCTGTTCGAGGCGCAGGCATGGTGCGTGTGGGCCGACCGCCGCCTGCCGCAGGAAGTGGAATGGGAACTGGCGGCCACGCAGAACCGTGGGCTGCAATGGGGCGCGCTGCGCGAGTGGACCGCCACGCCATATGAGCCGTATCTGGGCTTCAGCGCGGAGCCGACCGATGGCGAGATCGTGAGCCATTTCGGCACCCACCAGGCCGTCCGCGGCGTGTCGTTTGCAAGCCCCGCGCGGCTGCGCCATACGCGCGCACGGATGGCATTGCTGCCCGAGGATGATGTGTCGTTCGTGGGGTTCAGGACGTGCGCGGTGTAGACCGCTTTCCCTGACGAACCTCTAAGGGAACTCCAAGGGAATCTCTACGGAACCATGCGCAGGAGCCTGCGCGAGAGAAGTGTCCTCATGTCGCGGCGCGTGTCGCACACGATGTGGATATAGATAACTTCCTCGGTGATCTCGTAGATGATGCGGTTCATGCTTGAGACGACCTGGCGGTATTGCCGCAGGCCCAGATCCACCAGTTCGTCTGGAATGGGGCCGCTCAGAGGGTAATCCTGGAGCGCGCGCACCGAGTCCTTGATCCGCTGGAAAGTCTCCAGCCAGGCTTGCTTGCCAAAGCTTCTGACAACGTAGTGGCGAAGCTCCTTCAGGTCTTCTTCAGCCCCCGCAAGGAATACCACTTTCATTCGCGGTCTTCCCTGTCCAGATCTGCAAATACGTCCTCGACATCGCGGAAGCGCCCGTGCTCGATGTCACGGCTGCCGATGGCAAGCAGCTTCAGCAGCGCAAGCGTTTCTTCCTGCTGCTCGTACGAGCGGACATCCATCACCACAAGCTTTGCCTCGCCGTTCTGGGTAATCAGCATCGGCTCGCGGGACTCGGAAATGTCCTTGACGATCTCGGCCGCGTGGCTCTTGAGGTAACTGATCGGTTTGACCTGGGTTGAGAACTTCACGGCTATGCTCTCCGCTTGCAAAGGATAGGACTGAATATAGACCGAATTCGGTCGCCTCGGCAAGCTCGCGCCAGTGCAGGAAGCGGCACCCTGCCGACTGCGCCGGATGGCAGCCGGAATGCAAATCGGGGGCTGTCCTTTCCAGGACAGCCCCCGATCCTTCAACGCATTTCGCTAGTGGCTAGCCCAACAGGCCAGCTTTTCGCTTTAGCGCTCGTAGCGCGAGCGGCTGTTGCCGTTGCGCTGGCCGCCGAAGCCGCCGCGATCGCCACGATCGCCGAACTTGCGGTCGCCGAAGCTGCGGTCACCGAAGCTGCGGTCGCCAAAGTTGCGGTTGCCATCGCGCTGGCCGTCGCGGTTGCCGCCAAAGTCACGGCCGCCGTCACGTTGCGCAAAGTCGCGGTTGCCAAAGCTGCGTTCGCCACCGGCGTTGCGATCGCCGCCGAAGCTGCGCTGCTGGCCTTGACCCTGGCCCTGGCCCTGGCCGCGGTATCCACCGTTGCCACGATCGCCAAAGCCGCGCTCGCCGCGGTCGCCAAAGCCACGGTTGTCGTCGCCGAACGGGCGTGCGCCACGATCGCCGAAGCCGCGGTTTTCGCCGCCGAACTTGCGCTCGCCGAAGTTGCGATCGCCAAAGCTGCGCTCGCCGCCTTCGCGGTTGCCGCCGTTGTTGCCACGGTAGCCGCCGCCGTTGTTGCCGCGGTAGCCGCCACCGTTGCCGCGGAAGCCGTCACGGCCGCCCGGCTTGCCGCCGAAGTTCGAGCGCGGCTTCGGCGAGCGACGCGGCTCGAAACCTTCGATCACCGATGCGTCGATGCGGTTGTTCGTGAAGCGCTCGATACGGCGCCACTGGAACATGTCACCGTGGTTCACGAGGTTGATTGCAACGCCCGAGCGGCCCGCACGGCCGGTACGGCCGATGCGGTGCACGTAGTCTTCCGCCTGCTTGGGCAGGTCGAAGTTCACCACGTGCGTGATGTCGGGCACGTCGATACCGCGAGCGGCCACGTCCGTGGCCACCAGCACGCGCAGGTTGCCACGGCGCAGGGCCGTCAGCGTGCGGTTACGCGCACCCTGCGTCATGTCGCCGTGCAGCGCGCCAGCAGCAAAGCCGGTGTCCGACAGGCGTTCTGCCAGCGAGTCGGCGTCGCGCTTGGTGGCCGTGAACACGATGGCCTGCTTCAGCGATGCGTCGCGCAGCAGGTGGTCCAGCAGGCGCTCCTTGTGCGACATGTCGTCGGTGAAGTGCAGGCGCTGTTCGATGTTGCTGTGATCGGCGCGGGCGGCGGCGATCTCGATGCGCTGCGGGTCCTTCAGTTGGCGCGAGGCCAGTTGGGCAATGCGCGCGTCCAGCGTGGCCGAGAACATCAGCGTCTGGCGCGAGGCCGGCGTGGCAGCGACGATTGCGTCGATGTCATCGGCAAAGCCCATGTCGAGCATGCGGTCGGCTTCGTCGAACACCAGCATGTCCAGCGCGGACAGGTCGATGCGGCCGGCTTCGATATGGTCGAGCAGGCGGCCCGGCGTGGCCACGAGGATGTCCGGCATGCGAGCCAGCATGGCCAGTTGCTTCGGATAGGGCATGCCGCCCAGGATGCTGGCGCAAACGATGCGGCGCAGATGGCGGCCGTACTTGGCTGCAGCATCGGTCACCTGCAGGGCCAGTTCGCGCGTCGGCGTCAGCACCAGCAGCGACGGCTGGGCCGGAGACGGGCGGGGGCGCTTGCCCTTCATGCGCTTGGCCGGTTCGGTCGGGCGATTCGGCGACGGCTTTTCGCTGATGCGCTGGATCGCGGGCAGCATGAACGCGGCGGTCTTGCCCGAGCCGGTCTGGCTCGAGACCAGCAGGTCGCGGCCAGCCAGGAACGCAGGAATCGCCTGGGCCTGAACCGGGGTGGGGTTGTTGTAGTTGGCTTCGGCCAGCGCGCGCAGGATGGCGGGGTCGAGGCCGAGCTTCGTAAAGCCGTTTTCCGAGGCTTCAGCAGCGGCAGCCGGGGCGGCCGAGGCGGTATCGGCATTGAGCATCGCGTCGAGCTTGTCGAGCGGGCTCACTTCAGCGGCGGACGAAATGGAAGCGTCAGTGGCGGAGGCAAAAGGCTGCTCCGCACGGAAGTCGTGCTGGGTCATGTCTTACTTGTATGAATGCATGGCACCCCTGGCCTATGCGCGAAGGGGTGGGCGCAGTGCAAAGTCTTTAAAAAGGCTTCGGCGCCAATCGGTGGGCCGTTCGACAGACTCAGCTGGCAATACGGCGGCAGGCAGGGGCGACTGGTCATCAGGAACCAACCGGAACCCTGGCAGGCAAACAGCTAAACAAACAGGCTGTTCTTCAGGATCGGAGACGAGGCGGCGTCAGGTGAGCGGTGCGTTCTGGCCAGGCGCCTGTCAGAGAAACTTCTGAAGAATGACAGAGGCAGGGAGCAGATCTTGGGAGGGCAGCGGATACGCTTTGGCGCGAAGGCCGGGGCGAGGTGCGGAACTCACAGTGCGAAACTCACGGCGCGGAGTATAGCAGATCGCCGAATTTTTTGTTGCACCGCGAAAATTCCTAATCGTAACGAGATGTGTCGGGCACATTGCTTGATTGTGTCTCCCGGCTGCCTATACTCCAGTGCGCGAGCATACGTGCTCGTATGGGGCGGACGACGACAAGTCCCGCTGATCCTGCCTTCGGCAAGGTTGGCTTGCCGCTCGCCTCCGGCATTGCGGTCATTGATGCCACTGCCAGGTTTTCTTCGACTGTCCGGGTGGTCCGGATGGACGTCCGCGTCATGGGCGGAATCATAGGAAACATGCTTGGTATGGGAATGACCGGAGTTCGCCGGCGACGCAGACCCAGGTGGTCCGGGCCCGTCCGCAGCCAAAAGCCCGCCAATTACTTGGCGGGCTTTTTCTTTTGTGTGGCCGGAAGCGCGGATGCCTACTTGCGCTTGGTCCCGGCCTCCCGTTCCTGCCCTGCAGCCTGTGACGCGCCGGGGAATCCCTCCGGATACTGGATCAGTCTTGTAAGCGACGGGCGCCGGTGCGAGGACTGCCAGCGATAGGTGCCTGTCACGCGGGCGCCGCCGATGATGGCGGTCATGGCCTCGCGGTCGAGGTCCATGTTCTCCGGCAAGTCCTTGATGACGATCACTGCCATGGCGTTCTCCAGCTTCTCGGGCCTTGCCCTTTGGCCAGCCGTTGTCGCGCCGGCCAGGACAGCGCCGGGGCAGGCGCGGCCCGATTCAGTATAGGCGAGCGGCCCC
>NZ_ALOU01000070.1 GCF_000292345.1 Cupriavidus sp. BIS7 | reverse complement strand
AACCCCTCTCCCGCACGGCGAGAGAGGGGAGCAAACCGTGGACATCAGCCCTCGCCAAGCGCTAGATCTTCACAAACACTTCGCCGCCCTCGATCCGCACCTGAAACGTCTCGATATCCTCGGTCAGCGGCTCGCACATCGCGCGGCCGTTGCGGATGTCGAAGCGGCCCTGATGCAGCGGGCATTCGATTTCATGCCCCTCCAGGAAGCCGTCGCACAGCCGCGCGTGGCCGTGCGTGCAGATGTTGTGGGTGACGAATACCTCGCCATCCACGCCGTAGACGGCCAGTTCGCGTCCGGCGGCCTGCACGGCGATGACGTCGTCGTTCGGTACGGCCACCAGTTCGATGACCTTGGTCCATTCCTGTGCCATGACAGATCCTCAGATAGGGTAGATCAGCGAGTTCGGAATCATCTCGCTGTCGAAGATGCACAGACGCTGCGCGAACTTCAGGCCCGCGTCGGTGCGTTCGATGATGTCCAGATAGCGGCCGACGTTGAAGACGGTGGAGACCTCGTCGGGCTTGGTGCGGAATACCGCGTAGTTGGCCTCCGCGCGAATGCGGTTGCCGCCGGTTTCCAGGATGCGCGGAATGCCCACCACGTGCCGCTGGTAGTACGGGTCGTGGAAGATCGTTTCGGTCGCGCCGTAGATGCGGTCGCGCAGCATGCCGCGGCTTTCGAATGACAGCGTGGCCAGCGGAAAGCCGCGTTCGTAGTTTTCGCGCGGCTGCACCTTGTAGACGCAGGTTTCCGTGAAGAAGTCGGGCCACTTGTCCCACTCGTTGTTGTCGAGTGCGGCCGCGTAGTCGGCGTAGAGGGCCAGCAGTTGCTGCCAGGTTTCGAAGTCTGCCATCTCAGGCCTCCATTACGCGGCGCCAGTACTGGTACATGCCGCGAATCAGTGTTTCGGTCACCATGTGGTCGGTGTCGCCAACCTCGCGGCCGCCAAGTTCGGCAACGGTGCGGTGGAACGGCTTCTGTTCGAAGCCTTCCTGCGAGAACTCGATCACTTCGCCGTCATCGGCGGAGACAAAGCCGGCCGGGCCGAACAGGTTGGCCTGGCGCAGGCGGCGCCTCGTCATGTCTTCGCTGTCGTTGGCAAAGCCGAAGTGGGTCCAGACGAAGTCGAACGATCCGTGGCCGTTGGGCTGGATATGGCGCGTGGACACCGAGTTCACCTGCTGCTGGATGATCACGCTCGGGAACAGCGTCATCATCACGGCGGTTGGCGTGCCCCACCAGTCCTCGTGAACCACGTCGAGGAAGCGGTCGTCGTGCAGATGCATCTGGTCCTTGAAGCTCGATACGCCGCTGGTGACTTCGCCCTTGCCGCCTGTCCCGCGCGTGGAGATCATCGCGGCATGGCGGAAGTGCTCGTCCATTTTCAGCTCCGACCGATTGTCGGCGCGCCACAGGCCGAACGTGACGAACCACGTATGCAGCAGGCCCGGGTGGTAGGGGTCCTTGATGTTCTCCTGCATCAGCTTCCAGTTGCCGGGAATGCGCTGGCGGCTGTAGCCGAGGATCGTCAGTTGGCGGCCGTCGAACACGCGGTCGAAGTAACGCAGGATCGTCGGGCCAAGGTAGGCCTCCAGCGACGGCACGTCATGATCGAACGAAGCGAAGATCACGCCGTTGCGCACAGCGACCTTCAATTGCGTCAGCCCGTGCTGCTTCGGATCGAAATCGGCCGGCATGCCGCCGTTGACCTTGCCGTCCAGCTTGACGCCGCGCCGGAATGGCACGCCGACGAGGTTGCCCTTGAGGTCATAGTTCCACTGGTGATACGGGCACGTGAAATCCTTGCGGTTGCCGAAGCGCTCGCGGCAGAAGCGCACGCCGCGATGCGCGCAGACGTTCTCGACCACGTGGATGCCACCGTCGGCCGCGCGCGTGACGATGACGGACCGTTCGCCAACCACGGTGCGCTTGAAATCGCCGGGATTGGGGATCTCCGCCTCCAGGCCAACGTAGCACCAGTGCCCCGCGTAGAAGAAGCGCTCCAGCTCGCGCCGATAGGTGTCTTCGTCGGTGTAGGCCCAGAACGGGATGCGGCTTGAGCCGTCGTCCTTCCAGGTGGGCCGCCTGAATGCGATGGGCGCCTCGTTCATGCTTTGTCTCCGGTTGTGTGAAATGCGTCTGCGTGAATGTGCTCCGGGGCCACGCCCTTGCCTTGCAGCAGGCTGGTGGCCGCATCGACCATTGCCGGCGCGCCGGCCAGGTACGCGGTCCATCCATCCATGGCAGACCAGTCGTCGTCCACGGCTTGCGTCACCATGCCGCCGCGGTGGTCCTGTGCGTCGTTCGATGCCACCACGACGTGGAAGGTCATGTTGGGCATCGCCTGCCGCAATGCCGCCAGCCAGGGCTCGCCATAGATGTCGGCGCGGGACCGCACGCCGAAGTAGACGTGGACGTCGTTGTCCATGCGTGCCTCGGCCATGCCACGCAGGATCGACAGCACGGGTGCCAGGCCCGTGCCACCGGCGATGCAGACAATCGGCCCGGCGGTCTTGCGCCGCAGGTAGGCGGTGCCCAGCGGGCCGCTCACGCGCACCGCGTCACCAACCTTGAGCGTGTTGCCGACGTAGGTCGTCACGCGTCCCTCGGGCACCAGCCGGATATGGAATTCGATCTCGTCCGGGTTCTCGGTGACGGCCATCGAATACGGGCGGATGTGCTCGGGCGTGAATTGCAGGTGTGCGTACTGGCCCGGCGAGAAAGCGAACGGCTTCGACAGTTTCAGGCGCAGCCGCTTGATGTCGTGCGTCATGTCCTCGATCGACGTGACCGTGGTCTTGAGAATGCGCGCGGGGTGGACCACCACCTCGTCGATCTCGGGAATCTCCACGGTGCATGCGTCCACCACGGTGGTCTGGCACGCGAGCACCGTCTCGCCGTTCAGGCGGCAGCGGCACGTGCCACACCGGCCAGCCATGCAGCTATAGGAAATCGGGATTTGATGCGCGCGCAGTGCTTCGAGCAGGTTCTGCCCAGGGGCGATGTCAAGCGTGCGTTGCAGGGGCTGGATCGAGATGTCCATGGCGCCAGTGTCTCCTTGCTGGTCTTTTGTCTGGACGCCATCTTGCCGGGGCTTGCGCTATTGATAAATAGAACTTCGTTGATTTGATATATCACGGAGAGTGATAATGCTCGGTGCGCCGGGAATTGAACCGTGGATGGAGCGAACACCGATGGAACTGCGCGATATCGACCTGAATCTGCTTGTCGTATTCAACGAGCTGCTGCGTCAGCGCCGCGTGTCCGCGGTGGCGGAGACGCTTGGCATCACGCAGCCGGCCGTCAGCAATGCGCTGAACCGGCTGCGCAAGCTGATGGGGGACGAACTGTTCCTGCGGACTTCCAAGGGGATGATTCCTACGCCACTTGCCGGGACGCTGGCGGGGCCAATCGCCGAGGCGCTCGATGCGATCCACCACACGCTCAATGCGCGGACGACGTTCGATCCGGCAACCAGCACGCGGGCGTTCACCGTGGCGATGACGGACATCGGCGAGATCTACTTCCTGCCGAGCCTGATGAAGCGGCTGGCGAAGATTGCGCCGGGCGTGACCATCAGCACCGTCCGCAACCACGGTGATTCATTGCAGGGAGAAATGGAAAGCGGGCGCGTGGATCTGGCACTGGGATTCCTGCCCGACCTGAAGACGGGCTTCTTTCAGCGGCGGCTGTTCCAGCAGCGCTATGTCTGCATCTTCCGCAAGGGGCATCCGTTGGGCAGGAAGGGCATGACGCTGGAGGCGTTTGCGGCGGCGGATCGTGTATCGATCGTGGCGGAAGGCACCGGCCACGGCATGGTCGACATGGCCATCCAGCGGGCAGGCGTGACGCAGCGCTCGCGCCTGTGCGTGCCGCACTTCGTGGCCGTTGGCCATATTCTCCAGACGACCGACCTGATCGCCGTGGTGCCGGAGGCCTATGCCATACGCACGCTGACGCCGTTCGACCTGACGTCGGTACCGTGCCCGGTGAAGATCCCCGATATCGTCATCAACGTGCTTTGGCACGCCACGCACCATCGCGAGCCCGGCAATCAGTGGCTGCGGCAGCTGATCTTCGACGAATTTTCGGTTTAGAGACGCTATCAAGGCGCCGCTGCTGGCGTGGTGTCACGCACCAGCACTACCGGCACCGGGCAATCGCGCGCCAGGCTCTCGGCCACGCTGCCCAGCAGCATGCGTTTCAGGCCATGGCGACCATGCGTGCCGATCACGACCACATCGGCGCCGCAAGTGCGCGCGTACTCGTTGACGCGGTCCGCCACGTTGCCCATCGTCGCGAGATCGTCGATCAACTGCTGGCGATGCTGCAACCCGGCGGCCCCCGCTGCTTCGCCCGCGCGGCGAAGCAGATCCTCGCCGGCGGCGACAAACTGCGGACGCAACTCGGTGAAGTCGCCATAGCCGAAGTCATACTGCAGGAAGCTGTAGTCGATCACGTGCAGGATCTCGAGATCGGCCTGGCAGACGCTGGCCAGACCGATCGCCTCGTTGAGGGCCTTGCGCGCGCAGGGACTATCGTCGATGGCGACTAGGATGTGCTGGTACATGGTAGGTCCCCTGGTCGGTTCCGGTTACCTGCCCTGCCGCGTGATCGGGCAGGTGCTGAAGCCGAACACGCGATAGAGCGGGCAATACCCGATCAGGCCCGTCACGAGCGGGATGACGCCTATCCATCCCCAGATACCCACCTGGTGCGTCGCAGCCAGCGCGATCAGGACGATACCGATAACGATCCGCGCGAGGCGGTCCAGGCTTCCAGCGTTCTTTTGCATAAGAGCTTCAATCAGGTTGGATGGGGTGACTGGATGGGCGTGCTTCCGCCTGTTGGCAGGCTTACTTCGAGGCGCCCTCGGAGTACGGGTCGAACTTGCCGGAACGGGCCGCGTCGTCAGTCGCCTTCTTCTGCGGCGCCAGGTTCGATTTCGTGTTCGCGCCCTCGGTATAGGGGTCGAACTTCCCGCTATGGGAAGCAGTGCCCTTGTGCGCAGTCTTCTTGGCCGCAGGCGCCTGTGCGTCCTTGGGCACCGGGGCATGGGCGCCGCCATACAGGTCGCCGCCGTCGGTGTAGTTCTTCTGGGCGCTGGCAGGCAAGGCGGACAGCGACAGAACGGCCGCGGCGGTGATGGCCATGAGGGATGAAATGCGTTGCATGGTTGCCTCTCGAGTCAAGGGTCACTTCGATGTGACTGGAGTCTAGGTAATGCGATTTTTCATCGATTGATTCACATCAAGCGCGATGCAACGCGGCCACGCTGGCACGCCCGCGCTTGCTGCGTTGCAGCAGCCGCGCGGCGCGCAAGATCACTAATCGGCATCTATGCTTGGGGGTGTATCCCGCCGCAGCTTGCCAATCCCCGGCAAGGCGGTCTCTTGCGAGGATTCGACCATGCAATCCAACGGGCCCGTCCCACACGGCGAACGTAGAACGTCCACGCCTGCCGGCTGGCTACGCTGGCTGCCGGGCGCCGCGATGCTCCGGACGTATCAGGCGGGCTGGCTGCCGAAAGACCTGGCGGCGGGGCTGGTCCTGACCACGATGCTGGTGCCGGTGGGCATTGCCTATGCGGAGGCGTCCGGCGTGCCTGGCGTCTACGGCCTCTATGCGACGATCATCCCGCTGCTCGCATACGCGGTGTTCGGCCCCAGCCGAATCCTTGTGCTTGGCCCGGATTCCGCATTGGCAGCGCCGGTGCTGGCTGTCGTGGTGCAGGTCTCCGGCGGCGATCCGGCGCGCGCTATCGGCGTGGCCAGCATGATGGCGGTTGTCTCCGGCCTGTTCTGCATCATCCTGGGGCTGCTGCGCCTGGGCTTCGTTACCGAGCTTTTGTCCAAGCCGATTCGGTACGGCTACATGAACGGCATTGCGCTGACGGTTCTGGTGAGCCAGCTTCCGAAACTGTTCGCCATCCGGATCGAGGACGCCGGGCCGCTAAGGGAACTGCTGCAGCTTGGCCGTGCGGTGGCAGCCGGGCAGACCAACTGGTACAGCTTCGCCGTGGGGGTGGGCAGTCTGGTGCTGATTTTGCTGCTCAAGCGATTCGAGCGCGTACCTGGCATCCTGATCGCGGTGATCGTGGCAACGCTGTGCGTTACTGTGTTCCACCTCGACAGCGTGGGCGTGAAGGTGCTGGGCTCGATCCCGCAGGGCCTGCCGGCCTTTTCGGTGCCATGGGTGACCGATGCCGATTTCGTCAGGATCGTGCTTGGCGGCTGCGCGGTGGCGCTGATCGCTTTCGCGGATACCAGCGTGCTGTCGCGCACGTTTGCCGCGCGGCACAACCATCGCGTGGACCCGAATCAGGAGATGGTTGGCCTTGGCGCGGCCAACCTCGCGGCAGGGTTCTTCCAGGGCTTCCCGATCAGCAGCAGTTCGTCACGGACGCCGGTTGCCGAAGCCGCAGGCGCCAAGACGCAGTTGACCGGCGTGGTTGGCGCGCTGGCGGTTGCGGCGCTGCTGCTGGTGGCGCCGGACCTGATGCACAACCTGCCAAACAGCGCGCTCGCAGCGGTGGTGATTGCGGCGGCTATCGGGCTGTTCGAGTTCGCGGACCTGGCGCGTATCTATCGCATCCAGCAATGGGAATTCTGGCTCTCGATGGTTTGCTTTGCCGCAGTGGCCGTGTTCGGCGCGATTCCCGGCATCTGCCTGGCCGTGGTCCTTGCGGTGATTGAATTCCTGTGGGACGGCTGGCGGCCGCATTTCGCCATACTCGGCCACGTGGAGGGGCTACGCGGCTACCACGACATCACGCGCTACCCGCATGCCACGCGCGTTCCGGGGCTGGTGCTGTTCCGCTGGGATGCCCCGTTGTTCTTCGCCAATGCCGAGTTGTTTCAGGAGCGGCTGCTCGAAGCAGTGGACGAATCGCCGACGCCGGTACGCAGGGTGGTTGTGGCTGCCGAGCCCGTGACCAGCGTTGACGTCACGTCTGCCGACATGTTGCGCGAGCTTAGCCGGATGCTGGGCGATCGTGGCATCGCGTTGCACCTTGCGGAGATGAAGGACCCGGTCCGCGACAAGCTCAGGCGCTTCGAGCTGATGGACGTCCTTGGCGACGACAAGTTTCATCCCACCGTGGGCAGCGCGGTGGATGACTACGTCAGCAAATCGGACATCGCCGGGGACGCGGGGCATTCGAACGAATAGCTTCGCCTGCCCCGCAGGACTGCAGACCAGCTCAATCAATCGAGCGTGATCTTGCCGGCCTTCACGATCTGCGCATAGCGCCCAGTGTCGTGTTCGATCAGCTTGCGGAACTCCTCGGGCGTGCTGCCCACCGGAATGAAGCCGAGGTCCGTGAGCTTCTTCGCGACATCCGCGCTGCGCGTGGCGGCCGCAATCTCCTTGGCCATGCGATCAATGATCGGCTGCGGCGTGCCGGCGGGCGCCAGCAGGCCGGTCCACGAACTCATGACGAAGCCCGGGAAGCCGGCCTCTTCCATCGTCGGGATATTCGGCTCACCGGGCCAGCGCTTTGCCGATGCGACGGCCAGCGCGTTGATCTTGCCCGACTTCACGTGGGGCATCGGCACCAGCAGCGGATCGAAGGCCATCGAGACTTCGCCCGAAATCAGTGCGGGCAGGATGGGCGCGCTGCCGTTGTACGGAATGTGGGTCATCTTGACCTTCGATTCCATCGCCAGGCGTTCGCCGGTCAGGTGTGCGGAACTGCCAATGCCGCTGGAGCCGAAGGTCAGCGTGTCCGGGTGCTTCCGGCCATAGTCGACGAGTTCGGCCACAGTCTTGACCGGCAGCTTCTTGCTGGCGAACAGGAACAGCGGCAGCTCCGCCATTTCCGCGACCGGCGCGAGATCCGAAGGCTTGTAGCTGAGCTTCGAATACAGCGACATGTTCGCGCTATACGCGGCCAGTACCGAAACGAACGTATAGCCGTCCGGCGCCGAACGCGCCACCACGCCAACGCCCAGCGTGCTGTTTGCGCCCGGCTTGTTCTCGATCACGATCGGCTGGCCAAGGCTTTGCGAAACCTTTTCGAACACGACGCGCGACACGGTATCGGTGGAGCCGCCCGGGGTATAGGGCACGATCACCTTGATCGGCTTGGTCGGCCAGGCTTCGGCGGCAATGGCGGTGTGCTGAACGGCAAGGCCGGCAAGAGCTGCGGCCACCACGCGCGCAATGCGCGTTGCTTGATGCTTGATACGCAAGACTGTCATCTCCTTCTGATTGTCTTTATTGTGCCTGCATGACGCCGGCACGTGCAGCCGATGAGATCGGCGCCATCATTATCGATGACGAGGAAATGCCGCGTACCGGGCATGAGCCGGCAATTCGCGGTGCCGGCCAAGAGTGTGTGCGATAGCCGCACGTGGCGCCGCAGGGTGACTACGCCATCAGCAATTGCTCGTCCAGCTTGAACAGACTGACCGTGCGATTGAGCCGCGCCGCCTGATCATCGAGCGATGCAGCCGCGGCTGCCGCCTGCTCGACCAGCGACGCATTCTGCTGGGTGGTGCTGTCCATCTCGGTGATCGCAAGGTTGATTTCGCCCAGGCCGCGGCTCTGCTCGCTGCTTGCTTCGGCGATTTCTTCCACCAGTGTGCTGACCTGCTGTATCGCCGGCACGATCTTCTGGATGGCGTCACCGGCCGCGTTCACGAGCGATTGGCCGCTGCGGACGGCGTCTTCGGTGCTGGCGATCAGCACCTTGATGTCCTTGGCCGCATTTGCCGACCGCTGTGCCAGGCCGCGCACCTCGCCGGCCACCACGGCAAAGCCGCGACCGTGCTCGCCCGCGCGCGCGGCCTCCACGGCGGCGTTGAGCGCGAGGATATTCGTCTGGAACGCGATGCCCTCGATCGCATCGATGATGTGCGACATCTTGTCCGCGCTGGTTGTGATGGTTTCCATCGTCGATACGGCGTTGGTCATCATCTCGCCACTACGGCGCACGTCGGTGGACACGGTGGATGCCAGCGTGCTTGCACGACGTGCCGTTTCCGCATTCGTGGCCACGGTGGATGTCAGTTGCTCGGTGGCGGAGGCGGTCTCCTCGATGCCGGCAGCCTGGTTTTCCGTGCGGCTCGAAAGATCCTGATTGCCCTGGGCGATCTCGCGCGTGGCTTCCGCGATCGCGATAGCGCCGTGCCTGACCTCGCTGATCGTGCGATTGAGCGACGCGACGAAGCGATTGAATGCGTCGGCGAGCTTGCCGACTTCGTCCCCGGAGTTCACAGGCAGGCGCTGGGTCAGGTCGCCATTGCCCGAAGCGATGGCACCCAGTGCTGCGGCAACGCGGCCGATCGGCGCAACCAGCGCACGAATGACGAAGTAGAGCGAAATCAGTCCAAGCAGGCTGCCGGACAGGCCCGCTGTGACGGCTGCCAGGATCGACGACTCACGCACCTTCTCAAGCACCTCCGATTTCGGCACCTGCGCGATCACGTACATCTCGAGTTCCGGCACGTACGAAGACGCGACGATGTGCATGCCGTCCGGGGCATCGAGTTCGGCATGCGCAAACGGCTGGCGTGCCAGCAGCGTCCGCGCCGAGTCGGCGGAGAAGCCGGGCAGCTTTTCCAGCGGCGCGCCGCTTTCCGCCAGCTTCGTATCGCGATGCATCAGCACCCTGCCATCGGCACGCACCAGGAAGACGCTTCCGGTCGTGCCGAGATGGTAGCCATTGATCCTGGCGGCCAGACTGTCGACAGATAGCCCGAGGCTTGCAACGGCAAGCTTGCCATTCCCGGCATCGGCACGGGTATTGATGAACAGCATGTAGCGGTTTGAATCGCGATCCTTGTCCAGGGACAGTTCGTAGGGTTTGCCGCGCGACAGAAAGTCGTAGAACCATTTGTCGGACGGCGCATCGGGCCGCACCGTGCGGTCCACGCCTTGCTCGGTGAGGTATTTCCCGCGAGACGCGGAGACCCAGGCGATGATGTCTGCCTGATTGCGCGACTTGATTTCCGCCGCGTAGCGGCGCCACGCCGGCAGGAAGTCGTCATCGAGTCCACGGGCTTCCCAGTCCCGCAGCATCGTGTTGTCCGCCATGGCCTGTGCCGCCGCCAGCGGCTTGGCAATCTGGTACTGCATGTCGTTGCGAATCTCGCCGACGATGGCGGGCAACTCAAGATCGACCACGCGTTCCTGCAGGCGCTTGCTGATCTGCCAGAGGATCAGCATCGAAGTCATCGCCACCACAAGCAGCAGACAGGTGCCCGTGCTCAGGATCAGCTTGCGTTGAATTGTGAAGCCGCGAAGCAGGCGCATGAGTTGTTCTCCTCCGATGTCGTCAGAAATTGTTGTTCTGTGTTGTCGTGCCGCAGGTGGAGATTCAAGCAAGAACCTTCCATGCACGCATTCGGAAGCGCTAACGGACGCATCGCACGCTTTATTGAGTACATTGAAGTCATTTCACAAATGCACGCGCGTTTCTGTCCCGAGTCGTCAAGTTTTTGTCCCCGCTGGCTAAACTCCTGAGCGCCGCAGCGCATAGATTGATCGGTTTGCGCCAAAAAAATAAATCGGGGAGCGGATGAGGGGACTGACCGCAAGGATTGTGATCTGTGCAACGCTGGCACTGGCTTTCATGCTTCCGGTCGGCGTTTCCATCTGGATGAGCTACCGCGTCGCGCTGGCAGAACAGCGACTGCGCACGGGCATCCTCGCTTCCCAGCTTCTGCATCGCGCTCACACGCTCAGTGACCAGATTGCTGGCGCCAGGCGGGCGCTGTTGCGCCGCGCGGACAGAGATCCATGCTCCGCCGGGAACATCGGCCTGATGCGGAGTCTGGCGATCGGCGCAAGCTATCTGCAGGACGTTGGTTATGTCGAGGGCGGCAAGCTGCGCTGCTCGTCTTACGGCAATCTTGGCGACGGCTACGAACTTGGCCCCGCGGACTATCAGAGCAGCCGTGGCGCGTGGATCCACAAGGCCGTCAAGCTGCCTTTCAGCGAATCCCGGAAGTTCTTCGTCATCACGGAGGGCGACATCGGCTACTCGAGCCTGGTCATGCCGGAGTTGATTCTCGACATCAGTGAAGCAAGCCGCGACGCAGCCATCGCGCTGGTCGCCGTATCGACCCGGCAGGTCATCATGCAGCGTGACGGCATCGATCTCGCCGGCATGCCGCCGTTGATCAGGGAGCACGGTGACGTGACGTGGCGCCACGACGGCGCAATGGGGGCAGTCAAGTTCTCCGCGACGCACGACTACGCTGCCGTTGTGGTGTCTTCAGTCAGCGCATTCAACGCGGCGTGGCGCAAGGCTGCGATTTGGCTGGTGCCGTTCGGAACGCTGCTCGGTGCCACGCTGGTGATGCTGGCCATGCTGCGCATCCGGCAGCGCAATGGCCTGCTGTGGCAGCTTGACCGGGCGTTGCGTGCCCATGAGCTATCGCTCGCGTATATGCCGATTGTCGAACTGCGCAGCGGGAAGTGGGTGGGCGCCGAGGCCCTGATGCGCTGGCAGCGCGACGGCGAGTGGATTCCGCCCGACAGGTTCATTCCGCTGGCGGAGCGTCATCGGCGGATCAGGAAGCTGACCGGGAGGATGCTCGACCTGCTGGTTGCGGATGCGCAAGCGCTGCCCCCGGAGGTTGCCGCTGCGCTTTATCTCTCGATCAACCTTTCCGCGGAGGACCTTGCAGATGCGGCGATTGCCCAGCGTGTGCATGCGGCCAGGGAAGCTTGCGGTGTCGACGGGATCCTGGTGGAGGCGACGGAAGGTGTGCTGCTGCAGGCGGACCGCGTTGTGCACAATATCGACCGGCTGCGCGAACTCGGCATGCGCGTGGCCATCGATGACTTTGGCACTGGCTATTCGTCGCTGTCGTACCTTGGCTCGCTTGACGTGGACTGCATCAAGATCGACAAGTCGTTCGTGTCGGCCATCGGCACGCAGTCGGTGAGAGGGCACGTTGTGTCCCACATCATCGACATGGCGAGGGATGTGGGCCTGGCGGTGATTGCTGAAGGCGTGGAGACGCAGGCTCAGGCGGAGTATCTGGCAGCCAGGGGCGTTCAGTATGCGCAGGGCTGGCTGTTCGGCAAGGCCATGCCGATGCGCGAGTTCGTCGCGCGCCTGCAAGCTGATAGGGCCTATCACGCCTGCCAAATGTAGCGTTCTCTTCATCGGTGATACAAACCGAGACTCATATTCGGCGTCGACCGAAATCAAAAATGAGAGAGGAGACCGGAGCATGGAGAAACTGCTCTACCAGGTAGAGGATCGTCCCCCGATCCTGACTACCGTACTGCTTGCCGCACAGCATCTGCTTGCCGCGCTCGGCGGCATCATCGCCGTACCTCTTGTTCTGGGCGGTGCGCTGAGACTTCCCCCCGATCAGATCATTGCGCTCGTCAACGCTGCGTTGCTGGGCTCAGGCATCGTCACGATCATTCAATGCAAGGGTGTGGGGCCAGTCGGCATTCGCCTGCCCTGCGTCATGGGAACGAGCTTCACGTTCGTTGGCGCTGGCATCAGCGTGGGTCTGGAGCACGGTGTGCCCGGCATTCTCGGCGCATCGCTGGCAGGTTCGCTGGTGATGATCGTGGGCAGCTTCTTCATGCCGACGATCCGCAAGCTCTTTCCGCATACGGTGACGGGCGTGGTCGTGACGATGATCGGCCTTTCGCTGACCCCCGTGGCGATTGACTGGGCGGCGGGCGGCGTTGGCAGTGCCAACTACGCGGCACCAGGCTCGCTGGCGATTGCCGGTCTCGTGCTGCTGCTGGTCATCGGCTTCGTGCAGTGGGGCAAGGGTATCGTCTCGGCTTCGGCAGTGGTGCTCGGCATCATGATCGGCTATCTCGTGTGCCTGGCGCTGGGGATGGTCGATTTCACCCAGCTCCGCAGTGCCCCGGTGTTTGCTTTGCCGCAGCCCGCGCATTTCGGGATGAGCTTCCCGGTATCGGGTATTGCCGCGATGTCGCTGGCGTTCCTTGTGACCATCGTCGAGACCACGGGTACGTTCATGGCCCTGGGCGCGGCCACGCAGACTTCGATGCCAGGCAAAACGCTGGCGCGCGGCATTCTTTGCGATGGTGTCGGTTCGGCGTTCGCGGCGATGCTGTCTAGCCCGCCCGTCTCGACGTTTGCACAGAATGTTGGCGTGGTAACGCTGACCGGTGTCGCCAGCCGTCACGTGGTGGCATTGACCGGCGGAATGCTGGTGCTTGCCGGTCTGTTCCCGGTGCTTGGCGCACTGATCGTGACCATCCCGCAGCCGGTGCTTGGCGGTGCGGGCCTGATGATGTTCGCGATGATCGTATCGGCGGGCATTCACATGCTGGGCAAGTCCGCGCCGACCAAGCGCAACAGCCTGATCATTGCGGTGTCGATCGGTTGCGGCCTTGCCGTGACCGTTCGTCCTGAACTGCTCGGCAAGCTGCCTGCATTCGTGAAGGAAGTGTTTGGCTCGGGTATTACCGTTGGCGCGCTCGTGGCCGTTGTACTGAACCTGTTCCTGCCGGGCCGCGAAGTGGACGCGCTGGAAGAAGATGAGTGCGAGGCCGATCCGCTGGTGCAGGAGCCAGCCTGACGCTGTGCGTGTTGCGATTGCCCCGGGCCGTCGAAGCGTCCGGGGGCAGTACGGCCAGCCTCGCATACTTCGCATTGGCCGGGCACCCGTCGCCACGGGCGGAGCGGTTTCCTGTTTCTATACTGAGCCTATGAGAGTGGGTGACGCCACTCGTCCCCGCGTGGATGTCCCCGCGGGTTCACATATCGCCTGGATGCGAGCAAGGAGAAATTCATGGCCAACGCTCAAGGAGAACTCGTCTTCACCCTTAACCACCTGATCGGAGTCGGCAAGGACGGTGAACTCAGTTGCATGGCCGGCGCCCGTGAAGTGGACGACGCAGAGATGCGCAGCATCCTGTCCCGCACAGCCGAGACCTGCCGCAACTCGGTGACCGAATTGCAGGCGCTGGTCGGCTCGCTGGGTGCCGTGCCGCGTGACCGTGGCACCATGACCGGCACGCTGCATCGCGGCTGGATGGAAGTGATGCACATCATCGCGCCACACAACGACGACGCGGTGCTGCAGTTGTGCGAACGAGAGGAAGAGGCCGCCCGGCGCGAATACCGCTCGGCGCTGACGAAAGAGATGCCGGAGGAAATCCGCTCGGTGGTTCTGCGCCAGTACGAGGGCATGCAGAAGCACCATGAGCGCATCCACGCCCTGCGTGGCATGCAGGTTCACTGATGTGTCACTGACGCGCTGAATTACGCCTGATTGATTGGCGCCGGGGCAGGTGGCTAGCGAAAACCGAAAAGCCCATGCCAGAACGTGTCGAACGCGCTGGCGGGCTTTTCGGTATGCGGTGTGCCGGCATCGGGCGGCGGGGCGGCCTCGGCGTGTTGGGCCGCCTTGCGCGACTCATGAAGCGCCCAGACGCTGTCGGCAATTCGTCCAGCCAGGTCCGTCTCGCAGTCCCGGCCCAGCAGGACGCCGAACAGCACGTCACGGCCATGCCCGTCGTCGGCAAAGCGCATGGCGATGGCAACCATCTTCTCGTAGTGCTCCTGCGCTACACGCCGGGCCTCTTCCTGCGCCTGGCGTTCCTGAGCTTGCTCGGCCGCATGCTCGGCTTCCCAGCGGCGCATTTCGCTTTCGAAGACCTCGTCATAGACCTGACGCTGCTCCGCATCGGACAGGATCGAATAGGCATCGCGAATCTGCTGGAAGGCCGAGTGGGCCTCGGCTTCACGGCCGGGATTGCGATCGGGATGCCACTTCATGGCCGCGCGGCGATAAGCGAGCTTGATCTCGTCAAGGGTGGCATCTGACTGTACGCCAAGCGTTGCGTAGAGCGTGGTCATGGGTGCGGGGTGGGGCGGCGGGTGAAGGCGCTCATGCTAGCACGCCATCTGACCTCGAATCCTGCTCCAGACAGTCACTGTGACCGATCCCTGATCGCCCCTGCAATCATTCGAAGCGGGGTTCCAGCACACGACCATGCATGCCACTACCTTGCGGGCATGCCTCAAGCGGATCCAGCCTCACTTTCAAGTCGTGCGCGTAGGGCCTGCAGCTCATTGCGCTTCCCGGCGTCTGATTCCGGGTAGCGAAGCTTCAGGGCTTCAAGCGTGTCGAGGACGATCTGCGAGACGATCAGGCGGGCGTTGTCCTTGTCATCGGCGGGCACGACGTACCACGGCGCAAGCTCGGTGCTGGTGGCACCAAGGCATTTCTCATAAGCGTCCATGTACTGGGGCCAGAAACCCCGTTCTCCGATGTCCGCAGCACTGAGCTTCCAGTTCTTTGCCGGATCGTCGATGCGATCGAGAAATCGCTTGCGCTGCTCTTCCTTCGAAAGATGAAGAAAGAATTTGACGATGCGCGTGTCATTGCGACTGAGATGGTTCTCGATTTCCACGATTGATCGGTATCGGCCATCCCAGAGCGCGTCCCCGGAACCTGCCGCGCCGGATAGACCCTCTGCCGCCAGCAGTTCCGGATGCACGCGCAGGATCAGCACCTCCTCGTAATAGGAGCGATTGAATATTCCGATTTTCCCCCGCTCCGGCAGGTCGCGTGTGGTGCGCCACAGGAAATCATGCTGAAGCTCCGCCGCGCTCGGATGCTTGAAGCTGTAGACCTGGCACCCCTGAGGGTTGACGCCAGACATCACATGCTTGATCGCGCCATCCTTGCCGGCAGCGTCCATCGCCTGAAAGATGAAAAGCACGGCAAATCGGTTGTCGGCGTACAGGCGGTTCTGCTGTTCGCTTAGTTGCTCGACGTGTTCCGCGAGTATCTTGTGATACTGCTCCTTCGATTTATAGACAGGCTCCACAAGCGTGGGCTTGTGCGCGAGGTGCACGCTGTGACCTGCATGCACCCGGAATGCGTTCGTATCGATCTTCATGGCGAACCTCCTTGATCTATGCGCCGGAATGGTGCTGCAGCGGCTGGTTCAGCAGGTTCAGGTGTCTGCCGGACAATAGGATAGGTCGTGAATCGTTCCGTCACCATTCGAACCACGCCGGGAAGGCACATCCTGTCCCAGGCGCCACGGCTATTCAATGAGGCGGGCTGGCCAGGCCAACGGCTGGCGACTTGAAAGACCCTGAATGATGCCGGTGCAGTGACTAGTATTTGCAGATGCAGCCATAGCCTGCATGGAATGCAAGGCGGTAGCCCTGCGGCGACCTTGTCACGAATAACCCGAATCGGAGCCGATTATGTACAGCAGAACACTTTGCGGTGTTGCAGTGATTGCATTTGGAATTGCGAACCACGCCTACGCCCAGTCGACAAGCAAGACCGTCGCGCCGGCGAAAATGACTTGCGCAGAGTTTGTTGCGCTGGAGGATGTCTACAAGCCGGCGGTCATCTACTGGGCGACCGGGGTAGACAAACTGGGGGTCAGGGAAACCGACCAACTGACTATCGACACGGCCCACCCGGTGGCAATGGAAGTCACCGAAGAATGCAAGAAAACGCCGAATACCAAGGTGGCCGAGAAAATCAAGTCGATGGCCAAGGGCGGCAAGCTCAGCATTCTCAAGGGGGGCTGATTGCCCCGGATCGGGCCGGCGTATGCAGGAGTCTCACGGCTAGCCCTGGATATCTCCGCCTGCCCGTGCCAGCGATATGAGCCGCCTTGACCAATTCCCGGGCCGAAGGCGGCGACTCACGTTTGGTCACTCCTTGCCGGACTGCGTTGCAGCTTGCTCGATCTGCTTCGCGATCTCCGCCGGGTGCGACATGTAGGCCACGTGGCTTGAATTGATCTCGACAGTCTTGCTGCCTGCGCGCTGGGTCATGAAGCGTTCGAGGTTGGGATTGATCGCGCGGTCGGCGGTTGCCACGACGGCCCAGCTCGGTTTCGTTCTCCACGCGGCGTGCGTGATGGGAACGCCGAACGATTGCGCGGCGGGCGTCACCTGCGAGATGGCCATGAAGCTGGTTTCGGCGGCGGGCAGGTCGGCGGCGAAATCTGCATGGAAGTCGGCTGGATCGATGTACAGATGGCCGTCGGTCGTTGCCTTGATGGCCTTGGTAGCGGGCGGCGTCTTCTTGGTCAGTTCGAGCGGGGATTCTCCCGTGTCCGGCTGGAACGCGGCCACGTAGACGAGTCCCGCAACCTTGTCGTGGTTGCCAGCTTCGGTCACCACGGCGCCGCCGTAGCTGTGGCCGACGAGAATGCTCGGGCCGTCCTGCGCATCGATCACGCGGGTGGTGGCCTTCACGTCGTCATCGAATGAAGTTTCCGGCTCCTGCACCACGGAGACCTTGTAGCCGTCACGCGTGAGGATCTTCGACACCGCTCGCCAGCCCGAGCCGTCGGCGAAATAGCCGTGGACCAGGACGATGTTCTTGACTGGCGCGGCCGTGGCGGCCTGCGCGCCCATGGCGGCGGCGGAAAGGGCGACGGCGGCGGCGATGCGGGTTGCGTATGCGGAACGCTTCATTTTCATGCTCCAGAGGGTCAGGTGACTGAGAAATCGAAAGGTCATTGCCTGCTCGATGAAAACCATCCTACTAGTTGGATGGTAGATGCGCAAGAAATTTTTCGAAGGCTGGCAATTGATCCTCGCACCGCGTAGACTTGCCGATATTCATCCGACTAGATGGTAGGTAAAAAGTGACGGCAACCGGCGAACAAACGGCGAGCAGGATCATTGCTGCGGGACGGCAACTCATCATGCGTCGTGGCTATAGCGGGTTTAGCTATGCCGACATCGCCGAGGCCATCGACATTAAAAAGGCGAGCATTCATCACCACTTCCCGGCAAAGACCGATCTCGTGATTGCCGTGTTGAACGAGTGGCGGAACGCGTTTGATGCCGATGTGGCCTCACTCGACGCGAGCGGCGCGAATGCCGTTGCACAGTTGCGTGCCTACATTGGCCATTGGGAACGCTGCATTGCGGACGATACGGCTCCGTTCTGCGTGGCCGGCATGCTTGGCGCCGAACTGCCTTCGCTGCCCGAGGAGGTGGCGCAAGTGGTGAAGACCTTCTTCGACAACCTGACTTCGTGGATCGAGCAGGTGCTCGAATCGGGCGTGAAGAGCGACCTGATCAAGCTCGATTCATCGGTTCGAACCGAGGCAGCGACGCTCGTGTCGCTGGTCTACGGTGCCATGCTTGCCGCGCGGGCTTATGGCAACGTCGCGCTCTTCAAGGATGTCACGGAGGGTGCAGTGGAAAGGCTGGTGAAGCCGCACAAGCGCACGAAATCCAGCTGACCCAACAAAAAAACGCCCCGGAGCACTGCTGCTCCGGGGCGTTTCTCTTTCCAGTGGCCGCCACCCGTGCGGATGACGGCGCAGAGGGGCAGGGGCGACTGTTACTTCACTGCCGCCAGCGCTGCGTTCAGCGTCTTGCTCGGGCGCATCACGGCGGACAGCTTCTCGGCGTCCGGCATGTAGTAGCCGCCGATGTCCACCGGCTTGCCTTGCACGTCACCGAGTTCGCCGATGATGGTCTTCTCGTTTTCCGTCAGCGTCTTGGCCAGCGGCGCGAACACCTTCGCCAGTTCGGCGTCGGCGGTCTGCGCGGCCAGTTCCTGGGCCCAGTACATGGACAGGTAGAACTGGCTGCCGCGGTTGTCGAGCTGGCCGGTCTTCGGCGACGGGCTCTTGGCGTTGTCCAGCAGCTTGCCGGTTGCGGCATCCAGCGTCTTGGCCAGGATCTTGGCGCGCTCGTTGCCGGACTTGATGCCCAGTTCTTCCAGCGACACGGCCAGTGCCAGGAATTCACCAAGCGAGTCCCAGCGCAGGTGGTTTTCTTCCACGAGCTGCTGCACGTGCTTCGGTGCCGAGCCGCCGGCGCCCGTTTCGTACATGCCGCCACCGGCCATCAGCGGCACGATCGACAGCATCTTGGCGCTGGTGCCCAGTTCCATGATCGGGAACAGGTCGGTCAGGTAGTCGCGCAGGATGTTGCCGGTCACCGAGATGGTGTCCAGGCCGCGGATCACGCGCTCCAGCGTGTAACGCATGGCGCGAACCTGCGACATGATCTGGATGTCCAGGCCGTTGGTGTCGTAATCCTTCAGGTACGTTTCCACCTTCTTGATCAGTTCGCCTTCGTGCGGACGGTACGGGTCCAGCCAGAACACGGCCGGCATGCCCGAGTTGCGCGCGCGCGTGACGGCCAGCTTCACCCAGTCGCGGATCGGGGCGTCCTTCACCTGGCACATGCGCCAGATGTCGCCCTGTTCAACCTGCTGCGTCAGCGCGGCCAGCACTTCGCCGGTGGCGTTGTCGACGATGCGGGCTTCGCCGTCTTCGGCGATCTCGAACGTCTTGTCGTGCGAACCGTACTCTTCGGCCTTCTGGGCCATCAGGCCAACGTTCGGCACCGTGCCCATCGTCACCGGGTCAAAGGCGCCGTTGGTCTTGCAGAAGTTGATGATTTCCTGATAGATGCGGGCGAACGTCGATTCGGGGATCAGGCACTTGGTGTCCTTCGTGCGGCCGTCGGCGCCCCACATCTTGCCGCCGATACGGATCATGGCCGGCATCGACGCATCGACGATCACGTCGTTCGGCGCGTGCAGGTTCGAGATGCCCTTGGCCGAATCCACCATCGCCAGTTCCGGGCGATGCTCGTGGCAGGCGTGCATGTCGCGGATGACTTCTTCCTTCTTCGACTCGGGCAGCGCTTCGATCTTGGTGTACAGGTCCACCAGGCCGTTGTTGACGTTCACGCCGAGTTCGTCGAACAGCTTCTGGTGCTTGGCGAATGCGTCCTTGTAGAAGACCTTGACGGCGTGGCCGAACACGATCGGGTGCGACACCTTCATCATCGTCGCCTTCACGTGCAGGCTCAGCATGACGCCGGTCTTGCGCGCGTCTTCCATCTCGTTTTCGTAGAAGGCCAGCAGGGCCTTCTTGCTCATGAACATGCTGTCGATGACCTCGCCGTCCAGCAGCGCAACCTTCGGCTTCAGCACGATGGTCTTGCCGCTCTTGGTCACCAGTTCCATGCGGACTTCACGTGCGCGGTCCAGCGTGATCGACTTTTCGCCGTGGTAGAAGTCGCCGTGCTTCATGTGGGCCACGTGCGTGCGGGAGGCCATGCTCCACTCGCCCATGCTGTGCGGGTGCTTGCGCGCGTAGTTCTTGACGGCGGCCGGTGCGCGGCGGTCCGAGTTGCCTTCGCGCAGTACCGGGTTCACGGCGCTGCCCAGGCACTTCGAATAGCGCTTCTGGATGGCCTTCTCTTCGTCGTTCTTCGGATCTTCCGGGAAGTCGGGGATGTTGTAGCCCTTCGACTGCAGTTCCTTGATCGCGCTGATGAGCTGGAACACCGATGCGCTGATGTTCGGCAGCTTGATGATGTTGGTATCAGGGTCCTGGGTCAGGCGGCCCAGTTCGGCCAGGTTGTCCGGCACCCGTTGTGCCTCGGTCAGGAATTCGGGGAATTCGCCCAGGATACGGCCAGCCACCGAGATGTCGCTGGTTTCGACGTTAACGCCGGCCGGGCCGGTGAACGTGCGGATGATGGGCAGGAAGGCACTGGTTGCCAGCAGCGGAGCTTCGTCGGTTAGGGTGTAAATGATGGTTGGCTGCTGGTTGCTCATCGCTTTTCTCGCATCAGATTCGGGTTGGGAAATGCCTCTTCCGGGTTGCGGTTCGAGGCAAGACTCGAATTTTGCCTGATTTTGCATTGCGAAGGTGTGATCCTTCATGTGAAATTTGTGCAATGTATGCAGTGGCATTCATGCGCGATCCGGCTATCACACCCTCTTCATGCCGGCATTTGCTTTCAAAATCATCGATTTAGCCAAGATTGCCAGCTGGCTGAAATCAGCGATTCTTATATCTTATAGAAGAGTCCCAGTAGCGAAGTCAGGTATATGCGCAATTAAAGTGCTTTTAAAGCCATATTTGTGGCTGCCCCGGTGCACTGGCGCTGTGCATTGCGATTTCGCGGCGCCGGCAGGTTCAGCGCCCGGCGGTGGCGTAGGGAAAACGGAATCGCTCGGTCATCTGCACAAGGTGGTCGCGCAGGTGGCCCACCTCTGCCGACAGATGCTGGGTCAGGAAGGCGTAGGAACTGTGGCCGATCGATGGATCATCGGGATGCGGTTCGGGCAGGGACAGGTTCTCCTGCACCATCGTCTCGTCACCGGCTTCGAGCGCACTGGCCATTTCCAGCAGCAGATCGCGCAGATGAGGTTCTTCGTCCGATGGCTCGGCGGCCTCGGGGTCGATGGCCGCCAGCATTTCCAGCGCACTGATGCAGACCCGCGCGCTGTGCTGCACCTCTTCAAGGTCCGCCACCGGTACGCCGGTTTCC
Organism: Cupriavidus sp. BIS7; assembly: GCF_000292345.1. Taxonomy (GTDB): domain Bacteria; phylum Pseudomonadota; class Gammaproteobacteria; order Burkholderiales; family Burkholderiaceae; genus Cupriavidus. Next base: position 10,481 of record NZ_ALOU01000070.1, on the reverse strand, counting down.
TTGGCGACTGATGGGATCAGGCTGCGCAACTGCACCAGCGATGCGGAAAGCTTCGCCATGTCCTGCTGCCGTTCCTTCACGTCCCGCACACCCCGCGCGATCTTCGCATGCACGGCTGCGCAGGCCCGCAGCATGTTGGCCAGCCTGAAGCGCCACGAGTACGAGGCATAGGTTGGCAGCGCGAACGAGAACACCAGCGCAATCACGGTGCCGATCAGTACGTCAACGGTTCGCCATAGCGCGTCTTCAACATGCTGGTTGCCATGCCCGGCGGTGATCACAACGGTAATGGCCGCCAGCAGTGCGATGTAGCCGCCCTTGCCCACGGCGTGATAGGCGCAGTAGCCGCAGATCACGGCCAGCAGCAGCCAGGTCAGTACGGGAAAGCCGAAGTAGGCTTCCTGGAGGATCAGGATGAGTCCGATCAGCGCGCCAATCAGCGTGCCAGCGCCGCGCTCCGCGGCGCGCCGGCGGATATTGCCGTGATGCTGCAGGCCGCCGATAACGACCAGAACGGTGATGGAGGCCCATTCCCCGTGCGGGACATGGATGCCGGTGGTGAGCGCAATCGAAACCAGCAGGGCCAGTGCCACACGTGTGGCGTGAAAGATGCGGGCCTGCCGGAATCGTCGGTCGGGGTCGAACAGCGCGCTGGTTGTCTTTCGCAGGGCCTCGAACATGGCGATCACCGAAAAGTGAACGCTTCGAGTGTATAGAGCGGGCCCCATGTTCCGCAATGTTTACATTCCGCGGAACGTTTGCCCGGGCGCGTGCCGCGCCCGCATTCGGCAAGCGCGTATCAGCCCGCCGCCAGGCTGACGCTGCCGGTGGCGGCGTGTGCCTTGCCGTTGCGGCCGTACATCTCGTTGGGTGCCGCGCCACCCTGGCGCAGTACCTGAATGGCTTCCTGCGTGAATTCCAGGTGCGCGTTGACGATTGCGCCGTTGAGCTCGTTCGCGTCGCGCGCCTTGTGGGCGAAGAACACCACCTTGCGCCACGCCTCGGCCACGCCCGGTTCCAGCGGGCTGCCGATCAGCAGTCCGCCCGGTCCCAGGCGCAGGTTCAGCGCAATCATCTGCGCCTCGCGCGCGGCGGTGGCGCGTGTCAGCGCCTGAGCCAGTTCCATCTTCTTGCCGATCAATTCGGCCAAAGCCTGGTAGTCCTGTCGCTTGATGGCCTCGCGCTCATCCGCAAGGGCGCGGCCGAAGGCCGCAATGGCGTTGGTTTCAACCGAAAGGGTCTGGATCAGGGCTGCTTGCGTCATTTCAGGTTCAGGATTGGCTGCCGCCCTGGCTCAGCTCATGCAGCGATGCGAGCAGGCCGTCGGCAATCTTGCTGGGATCAATCTGGATCCGGCCCTCCGCAATTGCCTTGCGCACCTCTGCAACCTTGGCGGCGTCGATGTCGCTGTCGCTGTCCTGCAGCAGGCGCGCACCGATCTCGCGAACCTGCGCGGCCAGCGGGCTGACGCGCACGCCGGTCAGGGCGGAGGGATCCGACGACGCGGCGGCACCGCTGGCGGCCGCACGGGCGCCGCCTTCGGATGCCGACGGCTCGGCGGGCCGGGACGAAGTGGAATTGTTGATCTTCACGGTGAAATCCTTGCTGGGTTCCTCTGGCTTATCGGATGCGGCACCAGAAACTTTAGTGAAATCCGGTGTCCCGCAGCCCGATTCGCCGACAGTTCGGCGGCATTCTCGCACGCCCGGCGTTCGCCGGTTGTGACGCCTGCTGCTTCCCTGAATTTCGGGGAGCCCAGCCCGTGTGGCCACTAACTTCTGTTGCGTGTTATCTGTAATGTTTCAGGCACTTCGAGGTGCCATCTACTGCTGCAGCACCACCGTATCGCCGCTGCGCACCAGGCCGCTGACAACCTGCCCGTTACGCAGCCGTACCTGCACCATGTTGCCGATTGCCGCATCGGTCAGGACCTTGCCTTCGCTGGAGAGCTGGAACGAATCGCCCTCCACGGTCACGTTGATGGTCTGGCCCGATTTCACGGCGATTGGCTTCTTGATCAGGTCCGTGCGCATCGGCGATCCGGCGGCAATGCGATTGGCGGACACGGAGCCGTCTACCTGCGACGGATCGGTGACCACCGCGCGCGGCAGCGCGGCCAGGTCGCCCTGGCGCACCTCCAGATCGGCGGCCGTGATGATCTCGCCCGGCCCCAGCGCGCGTGCGGCCACATAGTAATCAGTCAGCACCGACACGCGCGCCTGCATGTAGCGCGTCCACGGGCGATCGCCGCCGCAGCGCAGTCCAACGTTGACGCGGCCATAGAGCGCGGCGCCGGGCGGCAGGAACGGCTCGGGGTCCACGCATTCCGGCGCCCGGCCGCCCGAAGGCGGCGCCACCTGGACGCTGACCTTGCCGGGCAGGCCGCTGGCCTGGCGCAGCAGGAACTGCTCCACGGCCACGCGTGCCGGGTCGTCTGTAAACGGCGATTGCGACGGGGTTTGCGGTGCCTGCGCCGCGCCCGGTGCCGCAACCGGCCTGGCAACGGCGGGCGCGGCCAGTGCGGGCTGGCTCATGGCGAAGCCGGCCAGCGCCACAAGCGCGACGGCCTGGCGATAGAAAGTCATAGCGTCATCCCAGCAAGGATGTAAGGGGAGGGCGCACGGCCCGTGTGCGGTGCGCCACTGTCATTCAGTGGAGCCAATTGTAGGCAGCCTCGCGCGCGGGACCGAAGCGGAAATGCGCGGGTTTCTCGTCCTTATTCAGACGATTGGCGTGACAACCCGGCCCCTAAGATGGCAACCCTGAAGAAGCCTGGCCGGGGGCTCGGGGTACGTATACCCGGGTCTACGGCAGCGCTCTCCCCGAATTGAAGCCCGTTGAGGCCCATTGAAGCCCATAGCAGGAAAGGCAGAGAACATGGACAGACTCGATGCAGCGTTCCGCTTCCAGCAGGAAGCCCTGAGCCTGCGGACCGAACGGCAATCGGTGATTGCCTCGAACATCGCGCATGCCGATACCCCGGGCTACAAGGCCCGCGACATCGACTTCGCCAGCACGCTGGCCAAGTCCGTGGAACGCGGCCAGCGCAGCGCAGGCACGATGCTGTCCACCACGTCCGCACGCCACCTGCAGGGGCAGGCGCCCACGTCCAGCGTCTCTGACCTGGAGTACCGCATTCCGCTGCAGTCGAGCATCGACGGCAACACCGTGGAAATGGATACCGAGCGTGTGGCCTTTGCCGACAACACGGTCCACTACGAAGCCGGCCTCACGGTGATGAGCGCCAAGATCAAGACGATGCTGGCCGCGATCCAGAGCTGACGGAGGATTGCCGTGGGAACGATGAACATTTTCGACGTGGCCGGCTCCGCCATGGCCGCGCAGTCCCAGCGCATGAACGTGACGGCCTCGAACCTGGCCAACGCGGACAGCGCGGTGGCGCCGAACGGCCAGCCGTATCGCGCCAAGCAGGTGATCTTCGAGATGGCGCCCACGCCCGGCCAGAGCGATGTGGGCGGCGTGCAGGTGGCCGGCGTGATGGAAGACACATCGGCGCCGCGCATGGTGCATAACCCGACGCACCCGCTGGCCGATGCCAACGGCTACGTGACGATGCCCAACGTGAACCCGGTGGAAGAGATGGTCAACATGATCTCCGCATCGCGTTCGTACCAGGCAAACGTGGAGGTGCTCAACACCGCCAAGAACATGATGTTAAAGACGCTGACCATCGGTCAGTAACGCCCGATTTTCCGAATCTACAGAACCAGCCGGCATACACCATGACCACCACTTCCTCCGTTGGCACCTCCTCCACCTCGGCGGTGAACCAGGCCCTGCAAGGCGGTTCCGCCAGCGCGTCCGATCTGCAGAACCAGTTCCTGACGATGCTGGTGACGCAGATGAACAACCAGGACCCGCTCAACCCGATGGACAACTCGCAGCTGACCTCGCAACTGGCGCAGATCAGCACCGTGAGCGGCCTGCAGACGATGAACACCACGCTGACCCAGCTGCTGCAGCAAACGGCTGCCAGCCGTGCGATGGATTCGTCCAACCTGATCGGCAAGACCGTGATGGTGCCGGGCGCCGGCGTGAGCGTATCGGGCGGCGTGGCGGGCAAGATCGGCGTGGATATCCCGTCGACCGCCGACAGCGTGACCGTGCAGGTGCTGGACGCCAGCGGCAACGTGGTGCGCAACATCGACATGCAGGGCCAGACCGCCGGCGTGAAGGACATCGCCTGGGACGGCACCGACAATCTCGGCAACGCCGTGCCGGATGGCAACTACAGCTTCAAGGTCTCGGCCACGGCCAACGGCAAGGATGTGAGCCCGGTGTCGCTGGTCTACGGCCAGGTGCAATCGATCAGCGGCGACAGCTCCGGCGTGCTGGTCAACCTGACCAACGGCCAGAGCGCGAACGTCGACGACGTCCGCCGCATCTCCTGAACCTGGAGGCCGTTTCAAAAAGATTCTGGCGTCGTTGCGGGGCCTTGTCGTACTAGTTGTACTGTCTGCGGCCCCGCGCCTAGCCAGAACCGCTTCGCTTCATTTTGAAACAGCCTCATATTCACGTATCACCCGGTCCGGCATACGCGCGGGCATTTCACGAACGATAGCCTACATAGGGGTAAATCATGGGTTTTGGTCAAGGTGTAAGCGGCTTGAACGCTGCGGCGTCCAACCTGGACGTGATCGGCAACAACATCGCCAACGCGAACACGGTTGGCTTCAAGCAATCGACCGCGCAGTTCGCGGACGTGTACGCCGGTTCGATGGTGGGCCTGGGAACGCGCGTGAACGCCGTGGCGCAGTCGTTCACCAACGGCAATATCTCCACGACCGGCAATAACCTGGATGTGGCGATCAGTAACGGCAACGGCTTCTTCCGCATGACCAACACCGACGGTTCGGTGTACTACTCGCGCAACGGCCAGTTCCAGCGCATGGACGACGGCCGCCTGGTCAACGCCTCGGGCCTGCAGGTGACCGGCTATCCGGCTGGCACCACCGCCGGCGGCGTGGCCCCGCAGCCGATCGTCATCAGCAACGCGCAGATGCCGCCGCAGGCCACCAACAACATCAAGGCCCAGTTCCAGCTCGATTCGCGCAGCACCGCGCCGACCACGGCTTTTGTCAGCAACACGCCGCCGACGAACCCGCCGACGCTGCCGACTTCGGCGATGTTCAACTACAGCACGTCGATGACCATCTATGACTCGCTGGGCAACAAGCAGCAGGTCACCGCGTATTTCGCCAAGTCGAGCGCTGCCCCGACCGTGGCAGGCGGCACCGACTGGAACATGTACGTGACCGATGCCGGCGGGAACACGCTGGCTGGCATGCCGGTCACGATGTCGTTCGACAGCAACGGCATGATGCAGTCGACCACGCCGGCCGTACCTATGATCAACCTGCCGGCCGCCAACGGCGCCGCCGCACTGTCGGCCAAGCTGGACATGACCGGCTCGACGCAGTTCGGTGCCGACAACGACCCGAAGAGCATCGTGCAGAACGGCTACACGTCCGGTTCGCTGCTGGGCTTCGCGGTGCAGAGCGACGGCACGATCCTCGGTTCGTTCTCGAACGAGCAGACGAAGTCGCTGGGCCAGATCGCCATGGCCACGTTCGGCAACGTCCAGGGCCTGAAGCCGGAAGGCAACAACGTGTGGTCGGCCACCGGCGCCTCGGGCCAGGAACTGCTGGGCACGGCCGGCGGCTCGATGGGCACGCTGCAATCGGGCGCGGTGGAAGACTCGAACGTGGACCTGTCCGGTCAGCTCGTGAACCTGATCGTTGCGCAGCGCAACTACCAGGCCAACGCGCAGACCATCAAGGCGCAGGACACCATCATGCAGACGCTGGTCAACCTCTGATCGTCAGCACGGACTGAAGCAGAGCCATGGACCGCATGATCTACACCGCCCTGTCGGGCGCCAAGCAGATACTCGACCAGCAGGCCGCGGTATCGAACAACCTGGCCAACGCCTCCACGCCGGCCTTCAAGGCACAGGTCAACCTGTACCGTGCAGTGCCGGTGGTGGGGCAGGAGACGCAGACACGCGCCTTCACGCTGGCCTCGACGCCGGGCGCCGACATGAAGGCCGGGCCGCTGACCTACACGGGCCGCAATCTCGATGTGGCGCTGCAGGGCAACGGCTGGCTGGCGGTGCAGATGCCGGATGGCTCGGAGGCCTATACCCGCGCGGGTTCGATGCAGGTGTCGGCCGATGGCCAGCTCCAGACATCGCTGGGCCTGCCGGTGCTCGGCGATGGCGGCCCGATCGCGGTGCCGCCCGGTTCCACCGTCACGATCGGCACGGACGGCACCGTCGTGGCCCGTGGTCCCGGCGAAGCCGCGAACGGCCTGGCCCAGGTTGGCAAGCTGCGCGTCGTCACGCCGCCGCCAGAAGGACTCGCGCGCGGTGACGATGGCTACTTCCGCCTGCGTCCCGGCGTGGCCCCGCTGCAGCAGGACCCCAATGTGCGCGTGATTGCCGGCGCGCTCGAAGGCAGCAACGTCAACCCGGTCGAGTCCATGGTGGACATGATCGCCAATGCGCGCCGCTTCGAGATGCAGATGAAGATGATCACCGGCGCCGACAGCAACGACCAGCGAGCCAACGCGCTGCTTTCCAACAACTGAAGCGCGCGGCCCTGAAACGCTCGCAGAAAAAAAACTAGGAACACCATGATCCGCTCTCTCTGGATTGCAAAGACCGGCCTCGATGCGCAGCAGACGCAGATGGACGTGATCTCGAACAACCTGGCCAACGTGTCCACCACGGGCTTCAAGCGCAGCCGCGCGGTGTTCGAGGAACTGATGTACCAGACGGTCCGCCAGCCGGGCGCCTTGTCGTCGGACCAGACCGTGCTGCCGTCGGGCATGCAGATCGGTACCGGCGTGCGCCCCGTGGCCACCGAACGCATCCACACGCAAGGCAACCCGACGCAGACCGGCAACGCTCGTGATGTGGCCATCATCGGCAACGGCTTCTTCCAGGTGACGATGCCGGACGGCACCACCTCCTACACGCGTGACGGCTCGTTCCAGGTGGATCAGAACGGCCAGCTAGTGACGTCGAGCGGCTTCGTGATCAACCCGGCCATCACGCTGCCGGCCAACTACACCTCGGTGAACATCGCGCGCGACGGTACCGTGACCGTGATGCAGCCGGGCTCGACCAACGCCGCAACGGTCGGCCAGCTCCAGCTCGCCACGTTCCCGAACCCGGCCGGCCTGGAAAGCATGGGCGAGAACCTGTACGTGCAGACGGACGCCTCGGGCGCGCCGAACACCACCGTGCCGGGCCTGAACGGTGCGGGCACGCTGCAGAACAACTACGTCGAATCGTCGAACGTGAACGTGGTGGAGGAACTGGTCAGCATGATCCAGACCCAGCGCGCCTACGAGATCAACAGCAAGGCGGTGCAGACGTCCGACCAGATGTTGCAGCGCCTGACCCAGATGAGCTAAACGGTAATGATGATGGCCGCCACGCAGTATCGCATCGGTGCAATCGTCCTCTACGCCATCGTCGGCCTGGCCGCGCTGGCGAGCGGCGGCTGCGCGATGATGCCCAAGGAGCCGCTCGTGCAGTTGCCCACCACGGCGCGCGCCGAAGCGCGCCCGATGAGCGCACCGACGGGTTCGATCTTTGCGTCCTCATACGCAGCGGGCAATCCGCTGTTCGAGGATCGGCGGCCGCGCAACGTTGGCGACATCCTGACCATCGTGATCACGGAAAACGTCAACGCGAGCAAGAATTCGGCCTCCAACGCCAACCGCACCGGCAACAGCACGCTGACGTTCAATGCGGTGCCGCGTGCGCTGAGCGGGCTGTTCAGCTCCGCCTCGAATGCGGATATCGGCGGAACCAACACGCTGAAAGCCGGTGGCGGTTCGTCGGCGGCCAATACGTTCAACGGCACCATCACCGTGACGGTGCTTGAGGTGCTGCCAAACGGCAACCTCGTGGTGTCCGGCGAGAAGCAGATGGCCATCAACCAGGGCGCGGAATTCATCCGCTTCTCGGGCGTGGTCAATCCGCGCACGATTACTGGCGACAACGGCGTGCTGTCTACCCAGGTGGCGGATGCGCGTATCGAATACACCGCCAAGGGGTATATCGACGAAGCACAGAACATGGGCTGGCTGCAGCGCTTCTTCCTCAATGTCTTACCGTTCTGATTCCGCCATGTTTTTGCCTTCGATGCCTTTCCACAAGCCAGGCTCGCATTTGGGCACCCCGCCCGGCCTTACTTCCCGCTCAGGTCGCGCGGCTTCTTTTGCCTGCCTGCTGTTCGGGCTCTTTGTGAGCCTGAGCCTGGCGTTTGGTAGCGCGCATGCGGAACGCCTGAAGAACCTGGCGACGTTCCAGGGCGTCCGTGACAACCCGCTGGTCGGTTACGGCCTGGTCGTGGGCCTGGACAACACCGGCGACCAGACGATGCAGACGCCGTTCACGACGCAGAGCTTGCAGAACATGCTGTCGCAGCTGGGCATCACGCTGCCCGCCGGCAAGAACATGCAGCTCAAGAACGTGGCCGCCGTGATGGTTACCGCCGCGCTGCCCGCCTTCGCACAGCCGGGCAGCCAGCTCGACGTGGTGGTTTCGTCGATGGGTAATGCCAAGAGCCTGCGCGGCGGCACGCTGCTGATGACGCCGCTCAAGGGTATCGACGGTCAGGTCTACGCGGTCGCGCAGGGCAACATGCTGGTGGGCGGCGCGGGTGCGTCGGCCAACGGCAGCAAGGTGCAGATCAACCAGCTCGCCGTGGGCCGTATTGCCAATGGCGCCATCGTCGAGCGTGCCGTGCCGTCCTTCCAGCCCGAAGGCGGTTTCACGAACCTCGAACTGAAGGACACCGACTTCGGCACCGTCGAGCGCGTGGTGGAGGCGATCAACCGCCATATGGGCCCGGGCACCGCCGCGGCGATGGATGGCCGCGTGGTGCAGGTACGCACGCCGCAGGCGCCGTCCGCACGTGTGGGTTTCATGGCTCGCATCGAGAACCTCGACGTGACGCCGGCCAAGGCAGCGGCCAAGGTCATCCTGAATGCACGCACCGGCTCGATCGTGATGAACCAGGCGGTCACCGTGGAAGACTGTGCCATCGCGCACGGCAACCTTTCGGTCGTCATCAACACGCAGCCGGTCATCAGCCAGCCGGCACCGTTCAGCCAGGGCCAGACCGTGGTGGCGCCGGTGTCGCAGATCGACCTGAAGCAGAGCGGCGGTTCGCTGCAGATCGTGAAGGCGGGTGCGTCGCTGGCGGCAGTGGTGAAGGGCCTGAACGCCCTGGGCGCCACGCCGGCAGACCTGCAGACGATCCTCGAAGCCATGCGTGCCGCAGGCGCGCTGCGCGCCGAGCTGGAGATCATCTGATGACGACGTCCACGCTCTCCGGGCAAGGCGATATCTCGCAGCGCTTTGCGCTCGACACCCAGGGGTTCGAGGCGCTCAAGAACCAGGCGCGCGCCGGTGGGTCTGGTTCGCTGCAGGCGGCGGCCAAGCAGTTCGAAGCCGTGTTCACGCAGATGGTGCTCAAGAGCATGCGCGACGCGACGCCTTCGGACGGCATCTTCGACAACGAGCAGACCAAGCTCTACATGTCGATGATGGACCAGCAGCTTTCACAGCAGCTTTCGTCGCGCGGCATCGGCCTGGCCGATGTCATGGTTCGCCAGCTTGCGCGCGCCACGGGCCAGCCGGTGCCGGCCAACATGGCGGCAGCGGGCGGCGTGACGGCCGCGAGCATCCATGATGCGGAGATGGCCGGCCTGCTCGACGGGCGCGGCGCCACCGACGCCGACGGCCCTGCGCTGCCGATCGGCACGACATTGCCCGGTGCGGCATGGAATCCGACGGCAGGCGTGCGCCAGTACCAGAACCAGGTGGACTGGCAGGGCAATGGCCAGTCCCAACTGGGTCAGCTTCCGGACGACACGCCCGAACACATCAGCAACTTCGTGAACCGCATGGCCGGGCCGGCAATGGCCGCGTCGCGCGCTTCCGGCGTGCCGGCCAAGCTGATCGTCGGCCAGGCCGCGCTCGAATCGGGCTGGGGCCGCCGCGAGATCCTGAATGCCGACGGCTCCACCACGTTCAACGTATTCGGCATCAAGGCCGGCGCGAACTGGAAGGGGCCGACGACGGAGGTGCTGACCACCGAATATGTCGATGGCCAACCGCAGAAGGTGCGCGCCCGCTTCCGCGCCTACGGTTCCTACGAGGAGGCGTGCAACGACTACGCACGCCTGCTAACCACCAACCCGCGCTACGCGGGCGTGGTGGCCGCGAACAACGCCGACGAGGCCGCCCACGGCTTGCAACGCGCCGGGTACGCCACCGATCCGGCCTACGGCGAGAAGCTCGTCCGGATCATGAAGAAGGTTTCGACCTGAGGCGCAGGGACGCAGGGAGGGTTGGTTGGCTCCCCTCTCCCGCCATGCGGGAGAGGGGCAGGGGGAGAGGGCAGGCGCATCAAGACGCGACTGTGGTGGTCTAATTTCCT
>NZ_ALOU01000069.1 GCF_000292345.1 Cupriavidus sp. BIS7 | reverse complement strand
CCGCAGGCGGGAGAGGGGAGTAAAGTGCCGCTAACGCAATAAATCAGCCGGTATTCCGCAGCCCGGCAGCCACCCCGTTGATCGTCAAGTGAATCCCGCGCCGCACGCGCACGTCGTCGGCGTCCTTGCCGGCCCGGTACCGCTTGAGCAGTTCCACCTGCAGGTGGTTCAGCGGGTCCAGATAGGCAAAGCGGTTCTTGATCGATCGCGCCAGCAGCGGGTTCTCCGCCAGCCGCTCCTGCCGGCCGGTGATCAGGCTCAGTACGTCGCAGGTCAGGTGCCATTCCGCACTGATGCGCGAGAACACGGTCTTGCGCAGTGCCGTGTCCTCGCACAGCGCAGCGTAGCGCGACGCCACGGCCAGGTCGGTCTTGGCCAGCACCATGTCCATGTTCGACAACAGCGTGCTGAAGAACGGCCACGACTTCACCATCCGCTTCAGCGTGGCAACGACGGCCTTGCGCGATTTCTCGTCCGGCGCTTCGTCCAGCAGGGCCTGCACGGCGCTGCCAAAGCCGAACCAGCCCGGCAGCAGCAGACGGCACTGACCCCAGGAGAAGCCCCACGGAATCGCTCGCAGGTCTTCAATGCGGCGATTCTTCTTGTCCATCAGCTTGCGCGATGCGGGCCGCGAACCGAGGTTCAGGTCCGCGATCTCGGTGATCGGCGTGGTGGCGAAGAAGTAGTCCTTGAAGCCGGGGGTTTCGTACACCAGGTTCCGGTACGCGCGGAACGCGTGGTCGGAAAGGCGCTGCATGATGCCTTCGAACGTCGCCAGGTCTTTCGGCGCATTCTGCGTCGGCAGCAGCGAGGCTTCCAGCGTGGCGGCAACCACCGTTTCCAGGTTGCGTCGACCAATCTCGGCGTTCGCGAACTTGCTGTTGATGATCTCGCCCTGCTCCGTAAGCCGGATCTGGCCGTTCACCGTGCCCGGCGGCTGCGACAGGATAGCGTCGTAGGTCGGGCCGCCGCCACGGCCCACCGTGCCGCCGCGGCCATGGAACAGGCGCAGCTTCACGCGGCGTTCCTCGAACAGCTTCACGAGCGCCAGTTCGGCCTTGTACAGTTCCCAGGTCGACGTCAGGAAGCCGCCGTCCTTGTTCGAATCCGAATAGCCGAGCATCACTTCCTGCTCGACGCCATGGTGGGCGATTACCGATTCGAAGCCGGGCAGGTCCAGCAGCGACTGCATGATGCCTGCCGCGTTGCGCAAGTCCTCGATGGTTTCGAACAGCGGGATGACCATCAATTCCATCCGCGCCGGATCGGTCTTGCTGCCGAGCGTGCCGCGCAACATGCCCGACTCCTTCTGCAGCAGCATCACTTCGATCAGGTCGGACAGCGTCTCGGTGTGCGAAATGATGTAGTTCCGGGCCACGCGTGCGCCGTAGCGGGCGCGCAGGTCGCGGGCCATCGCGAGGATCGCCAGTTCATTGCGCGTCTGCGTCGAATAGTCGTGCCACGGCAGCGTCAGCAGGCGCGGCTGGCGCAGTTCGGCCAGCAGCAGCTCGAGCTTGCGTGCCTCCGGCAGCGCGGCGTAGTTGGCCTCGATACCGGCTGCAGCGAACAGTTCGGCAATCACCGCCTCGTGCACGTCTGACACCTGGCGCATGTCGACCGAGGCCAGATGGAAGCCGAACACCGCAATCGCGCGGGCCAGCGCATCGACGCGGCCGCGAGCCAGCGCTTCACCGTGATGGCTGCGCAGTGAGTCGATCACGATCTGGACGTCGGCCGCGAATGCCTCGGCGTTGTCGTACGGGGCCACATCGGCCACCGGATGGCGTTGCGCGACATGGCCGGTCAAACGCTGCGAGGTGGCCGCCAGGCGTGCGTACATGCCGATTAGCGCGCGGCGGTACGGTTCGTCGGCGCGGTGTTCGGAGTGGTCGGGCGAGGCTTCGGCCAGTGCCAGCAGTTCAGGGCTGGCATCGACCATCAGCGACGACAGCGGCAGTTCGGCGCCGAGCGCGTGCAGTTCGTCGAGATACCAGTCGAACAGCAGCGTAGCCTGCTGGCTCGCGGCGTGCTCGAGAGTCTCGGCCGTGACGTTGGGATTGCCGTCGCGGTCGCCGCCGATCCACGAGCCCATTTGCAGGAACGGCGCCAGCGGGGCAGACGTGGTGGCGCCCTTGGTCCGGCGCGGGAAGATCGCGGCGATGTCCTCTTCCAGTTCGGCCATCAGGCGCGGAATGCCCTGCAGGAACGTGGTGCGATAGTAGGACAGCGCGTTCTCGATCTCGTCCACCACCATCAGCCGCGTGTTGCGCAGCATGCGGGTCTGCCAGAGCGTGGCCACGCGGGCCTTGATCTGTGCCGTGTTGTGGTCGCGTTCGCGCGTGGTCATCGGCAGGTCGCGCTCGGCCAGCAGGCGGGCGATCTCGCGCTCGGCATCCAGAATGCTCTTGCGCTGGACTTCGGTGGGGTGCGCGGTCAGCACCGGCATGATCAGCGCATCGTCAAGGAAATCGCGCAGCTGCTTGCCGGTCACGCCGGCGGCGTCGATGGCCTGCAGCGCGCGGGCCAGACTGCCCGGTTGCGGCGGCGAGCCGGCCAGCGCGTGCACGCGGCGGCGGCGATTGTGGTGCTGGTCCTCGGCGATATTGGCCAGGTGCGAAAAATAGCTGAACGCGCGCACCACCGAGTTGGTCTGGTCGCGCGACAGGCGTTTCAGCAGGCGGTCAAGCTCTGTGCCGGCGGCGCGGTCGTTCTCGCGACGGAATCGCACGGCGGTCTGACGGATCGTCTCGACCAGGTCGAATGCGGCATCGCCTTCCTGCTCGCGCACGCAATCGCCTAGCAGGCGACCAAGGAAGCGGATGTCCTCACGCAGCGGCAGGTCCTTCTCCGCGGTGCGGCGGGCCGGGGTCGCGACGGTAGCGCCATCTGCGGTCACAACGGCAAGCTGTGGCTTTGGCGCCGCTTTTGCGCGTGGTTTTACGGTCCTGGCGGTATTGGGTTTCTTCGGGGAGGCGCCGTTCGGGTCCTGCGGGCCCGAGGCCTGGGTGGTGGACTTGCGGGCGGTGGAACGTGAACGGCCGGTGGGGCGCGCAGCAGGCTGCGTCATCAACAATCTCCTCTCTATCTCTTCGTAGCTTTTATATGTTGACCGGCGGCAAGGCCTTGCCGGTTCGTACTTTTGCGGCCAATCAGGGGCCTGAGGCCACCGGGCTGCGTGCTAACATGCGCGCATGCAAGCACCCGCCAATCCGTCTTCTTCGTCCGCTGCAGTATCACGCAGCCTGCCACAAAAGCTGGTCATCGCGTCGCGCGAAAGTCGGCTGGCGATGTGGCAGGCTGAACATGTTCGTGCTGCGTTGCAACAATACTATCCCTCGTGCGACGTGTCCATTCTCGGAATGACGACAAGGGGTGATCAAATTCTCGATAAGACCTTGTCAAAGGTAGGCGGCAAGGGCCTGTTCGTGAAGGAGCTTGAGGTGGCCATGGCCGAGGGTCGTGCCGATCTGGCCGTGCACTCGCTCAAGGACGTGCCGATGGAACTGCCCGAAGGCTTCGCGCTGACGGCCGTGATGGAGCGCGAAGATCCGCGCGACGCACTGGTTTCTGCACAGTTTGCGTCGCTTGACGAGATGCCGGCCGGCACCGTGGTGGGTACGTCGAGCCTGCGCCGCGAAGCCGCACTGCGCAGCCGCTATCCGCATCTGGTAATCCGGCCGCTGCGCGGCAACCTCGATACTCGCCTGGGCAAGCTGGATCGCGGTGAATACGGTGCGATCATCCTGGCCGCCGCCGGACTCAAGCGGCTTGGCCTCGGCGACCGCATCCGCGCACTGATTGAACCTGAAAGCTCGCTGCCCGCAGCCGGGCAGGGCGCGCTGGGCATTGAGATCCGTTCGGATCGACCCGAACTGGCCGAATGGCTGGCGCCACTGAATGATCAGCCGACGCTGCTGGCGGTATCCGCCGAGCGCGCCGTGTCGCGCCGCCTGGGTGGTTCCTGTCAGGTTCCTCTTGCTGCACATGCGCTTTGGCGCGGCAGCGACCTCCAACTTGATGCCTTCGTGGCGCTGCCAGACGGCTCGCGCAGTATCCGCGCCCATGCCACCGCACTTGCTGCCACGGTAGCGGACGCCGAAGCGCTTGGCGCCGCGGTTGCCGGCGACCTGCTGGCCCAGGGCGCCGACAGCGTTCTTGCCGCGCTTTCCACGGATTCCACCGCCGGACCTGCCTGAGGAACCTGCGATGCCTCGCCCGACCGTCGTAGTAACGCGACCCGCCGGGCAGTCCCGGCAATTGACCGAGGCGTTGCAGGCCGCCGGTCTCGACGTGCTCGGCTTCCCGCTGCTGGCGATCGGGCCGGCCGCGGATGACACGCCGCTGCGCGCCGCGCTCGCCCGGCTCGACGACTACGCCCTGGCTGTTTTCGTGAGCCCGAACGCGGTGTGCCACGGGCTGGATGCTCTAGCCCAGGTGCAGAACGCTCACGGCGGCGCCCAATGGCCGGCAGGTATTGCCGTCGCGGTGGTCGGGCCGTCGAGCGTGACGGCGCTGGCCGATCGCGGCATCGCACCGCCCGCGTATCGCGTGATTGCTCCCGCAGGTGCGCAGGGCGGCGAGTCTGGCGGCGAAGCCGCGCGATTCGATTCCGAGGCGCTCTGGTCGGAGCTCGACACGTCTCCCGGAGCGTTCGCTGGCCGCAAGGTACTGATCGTCCGCGGCAGCGGCGGGCGCGAATGGCTGGCCGATCGCCTGCGCGAAGCGGGCGCAACCGTCGATGCCGTGGAAGCCTATAGCCGCACGCTGCCTGAGCCCACTACCATGCAATGGCAAGCCGTGCGCGACAGCCTCAAGGCCGAAGCGCCACCGTACGCATGGTTGCTAACCAGTTCGGAGGCAGTGCGCAACCTCGATGCACTGGCTCGCCTGCACCTGTCGCCTCGCGAACACGAACGCCTGAAGCAGATGCAGTGCATCGCGCCGCATGCGAGAATTGCCGCGCAGGCTCAGGCACTTGGATTTGCCAATGTGTTGCCCGCCGCGCCCGGCGATGCCGGACTGCTGGCGGCATGCGCGCAATGGGGCGATGCTTATGCCGGGCCGGCCACACCGGCGCCGGCATCCGCATCGCCAGTACCGGTGCCGGCGCCAGCACCAGTGCGGGCCGAACCGGTGCCAATGGCGGCCCCGGCGGAAGCCACAGAACCAACGTCAACGAAAGTCGAACGCGTGACGACAGACACCACGTCCCCCTCGTCGAATCCGTCCGGTAGCGCCGGTACGTCAACCATGCCTGGCGCCTTTGCAACGCCTGCGCGCCGCATGAATCCCTGGTGGTTGCTGGTGGCCGTGCTGGTGCTGGCCATTGCAGGCGGCTTCTGGTGGCTGCAGTTGCGGGTCGAGCATCTGACCCAGGAACTCGCACGCCGGCAGCAGAGCAACGACGCGCTGGTGCAGGAAACGCGCGTCCTGTCGCGCAATGCGCAGGAGACGGTCAAGGAACTGCAGGGCAAGGTCGGCGCGCTCGACGGCCAGGTGACCGAGACGCGCGAAAAGCAGGGGACGCTCGAACAGGTTTACCAGGACTTGATGCGCAACCGTGACGACTGGGAGATCGCCGAGATCCAGCAACTGCTGACCAACGCCGGACAACAATTGCAACTGACCGGCAGCGTGCAGGTGGCGCTGGCTGCGTTGCAAAGCGCCGATGCGCGTCTGGCGCGCGCGGACAAGCCGCAGTACAACCAGCTTCGCCGTGCCATTGCACGCGATATCGGCCGCATGAAGGCCGTGCCCGATACCGACCTGACCGGTGCCGCGATCAAGCTCGATGAAGCGATCAACCAGGTCGACGCGCTGCCGCTGCTGTCCGGCGAACGCATGCTTGATCGCACGCCGGGCGAGGGCGGCAAGCCCGCGCAAGGCGCCGCGAAGGGCGCTTCGGCACCGGCGGCCGCGTCCGCGGCAGCAGCGGGCGGCAATGTCGTTTCGCGCCTGTGGACTTACGTGCTCGATGAACTCGGTCAGGTAATCCGCGTGCGCAAGGTCGACGACACCAACGCGCTGCTGCTCTCGGGCGACCAGGGCTGGTTCCTGCGCGAGAACGTCAAGCTGCGCCTGCTCAATGCACGCCTGGCGCTGCTGTCCCGCAACGAGCCGGTATTTCGCAACGACCTGGCCGCCGCGCAGGGGATGATCGCGCGCTATTGCGACACCCGTTCGCGCCGCGTGCAGGGCGTGCTGACGCTGCTCAAGCAGGCTCAGGCCAGCGCCGTGTCGGTGTCGCTGCCGACGATGGCCGAGAGCCTCGGCGCGTTGCGCGACCTGAAGAAGGAGTAGCCGCCATGCGACTGCTTTTCTGGGTAGCCGTACTGTTCGGCGGCGCCGTCGGCCTGGCACTGTTCACGCAGTTCAACCAGAGCAACGTGGTGCTGTTCTATCCACCGTATCGGGTGGAAATGTCGCTGAACCTGACGCTGGCATTGCTGCTGCTGGCCTTCTTTGCCGTCTGGACAGTCCTGTCGACAGTTCGGCACCTGTCGGAAATGCCGCGCCGTGCCGCCGCGTATCGCGAGCGCAGCCGCATGAGCAAGGCGCAGGCTGCGCTGCGCGAGTCGATCGAGAACTTGTTCGCCGGACGTTTCGCCCGCGCCGAGCGCGCCGCACGCGAAGCCCAGGCCTGGCCCGAACAGGCGCAGACCGCGGCCCTGGTGGGCGCGCGCGCCGCGCACCGGATGCAGGAATCCGAACGGCGCGATGCGTGGATGTCCCAGGTCACCGACCCCGAGCGCGAACAGGCGCGGCTGGTTTCGATGGCTGAACTTCTAGTGGATGCGCGCGACGCCGAAGGTGCGCTGGCGACGATTGCCCAGTTGCAGGAAAAGGGCGGGCGCCAGATCCATGTGCAGCGGATTGCGCTGCGTGCGCACCAGCATCTGAAGAACTGGGGCGAAGTCTTGCGCCTGGCGCGCTCGCTCGAAAAGCGCAACGCACTGCATCCGGTACTGGCGCTGCGCCTGAAGCAGATGGCCGTGGAAGCAATGCTCGAGGAGCGCCGCCACGACGCCGAGGGCCTGTACCACTTCTGGCGCTCGCTGTCGGCCGACGAACGCCATGCCGTGCGCATTGCTGAACTGGGTGCGCGGTATTTCTCTGCGCTCGGCAAGCAGAACGAAGCACGCCGCATCGTCGAGGAAGCGCTGAAGGAAAACTGGGACAGCCGCCTGGTCCAGCGCTACGCCGACTGCGCGGAACCGGGCAAGGCCGTGCCTCAAATCCAGCAGGCCGAGAAATGGCTGGTCGACCATCCGACCGACGCCGACCTGTACTACACGCTCGGCGTGCTGTGCCTGGGCGAGCAGCTATGGGGCAAGGCGCAGTCGAATTTCGAACGAACCCTGAAGTACGCGGACCGCGACAGCCAGCGCCGCATCTGCATTCGCGCGCATCTTGCGCTGGCCCGGCTCTTTGAAGAGACCGACCGGGCCGAGGACGCGCAGCGGCATTACCGCGAGAGTGCGATGCTGGCGGCGTGAGGCATTAACCGTGATCGTTCGGCGTCTTATGCATCATGTCCGAAGCATTTACTTCAGTCCGTCCGATGAGGTCTGGCATACTTCCGCCCATACATTCGATTGGAGGTAGGCCGCAATGGATAAGACGACGCTGATAAAGCTCATTATCAATAAGCTGAGCGAACAGGAAGCGAGCATCAAGGAGCAATGGAATAATCCGACTGGCACGCGTACGCGTCACTTCATTGTGGACGACTTCTTGCCGGTCGAAGTTGCCAAGGCCATTTTCGATGCCTTTCCGAAGGATGCGAATGGTTTCTTTAATCGCGAATCGTTTCGCGAGAAAAAGCGCACCTCGGCGCATCTGGATCAGTACGCCCCGATTCTCGGCGATATCACCTATGCATTCCAGGATCCTGAAACCGTGCAGAAGGTTTCGGATATCGTGGAATTTGCTCAAATTGAACCTGATCCCAGCCTGTACGCCGGCGGCCTGTCGATGATGTTCAAGGGGGATTTCCTGAATCCTCATATCGACAACAGTCACGACGCCAAACGTGACCGCTACCGACGTTTGAATCTGCTCTACTACGTCTCGCCGGACTGGAAGCTCGAAAATGGTGGCAACTTTGAATTGTGGGATGACGACTGCAAGGTACCGAAGACGCTGACCTGCAAGTTCAATCGTCTGGTGGTGATGGAAACTAACAAGGATTCCTGGCACTCCGTCAGCCCGGTGCAAATTGATGCGCCGCGTTGCTGTGTATCGAACTACTTCTTTTCGACGGTCTCCCCGGACGATAGCGAGTATTTCCATGTGACGTCGTTTACCGGCCGTCCAGAGGAGGCGGGCAAGCGAGCTATTGGTGTAGTGGACAACGCGCTGCGCAATACCGTTTCGAAAGTCCTGAAGTACGGCCGTGGCAAGGACCAGGCGAATAAGAAGGACTAGCACGGAGAGTGCGGGAGGTTTCTGCCCGCACGACCTCCCCGATGCATTTACGGCGCCTCCTCCAGCGCGAGTAGGCGGCTGCCTCGGGCGGCTATGCCTTGGCAATTCCGCCCTTCACCGTCGCATACCTCTCCAGCGTCTCCTTCCGTGCCACGTTGTGTTGAACGATCGGGCGCGGATAGTTCTCCCCAAGCCTTACCCCCGCCGCAGCCAGCACGTCCTCGGGCGCCGTCCACGGTGCGTGGATGTATTTGTCCGGTAGCGCCGCCAACGTCGGCAGGTACTTCCGGATGAACCGTCCTTGCGGATCGAATTTCTCTGACTGCGTGACCGGGTTGAAGATGCGGAAGTAGGATTGCGCATCGCAGCCTGTCGATGCGGCCCATTGCCAGCCACCGTTATTGGCGGCGAAGTCGAAATCGTTGAGCTGATCGGCGAAGTACTGCTCGCCGCGGCGCCAGTCCACGCCCAGGTCTTTCACGAGGAAGCTTGCCGTTACCATGCGCAGGCGGTTGTGCATGTAGCCGCTCTGGCGGATCTGCAGCATCGCGGCATCGATCAGCGGATAGCCGGTCTGCGCGTTGCACCAGGCCTTGAAGTATTTGTCGCCAGTCGCCGGTGTGATCCAGCGCAGCGCATCGTACTCGGGATGGAACGACTTGCCGTCGGCCACGCGCGGATGATGGTGCAGGATCATGAAGTAGAAGTCGCGCCAGATTAGCTCGGATAGCCACACGGCCGCGCCTTCGCTGTCGGCCCCGCCGCGCAGCATCGCGTCATGTGCGGCCCGGGCCAGCGTGCGGATCGAGATCGTGCCGAAGCGCAGGTGCACTGACAGGTAGCTCGGACCCCGCAGCGCAGGTATGTCGCGCCGGCGGGCGTAGTCGCCGATGCGTTGCATGAATTCATCGAACAGCACCCGTGCGCCGTCGCTTCCCGTGGGCATCGCAATTTCATGCAGGTTGCTGGCCGCGAAGCCCAGATCGGGCAGTGTTGGCAGCGGTTTTTTGTACCGGCCGGGCATCGGCGCCAGTGCGCCAAGGTAACTGTCGATCGGGTACGGCCGCAGGTCGAATGGCTGCACCGTGCGCAGCCACGCATTCTCGTAGGGTGTGAAGACACTGAACGGTCGGCGCTGGCCAGTCAGGATTTCGTCAGCCTCGAAGATGACCTGATCCTTGAACGTGAACAGCACGCGGGCGTCGGCGGCCAGTGCCTGTCGCACCGCCGCGTCGCGCTGGTTGGCCGCCGGCTCATAGTCATGGTTCGCAAAAACGGCTTCGACTTCGAGGTCAGCGGCCAGCTTGGGGATGGCGTCACGCGCGATGCCATCAATCACGATCAGACCGCCTCCCGCATCGCCCAGCGCCTGCCGCAGCGGCTCCAGAGAGTGCAGGATGAACTCGACGCGACGGTCCGCCCGGAGTCCGCGTGCAAGCAGGGGATCGAGAATTTCCCGGTCGAACACGAACACGCACCATACCTGCCGGCAGTGCTTGAGGGCATAATGCAGCGCCGCGTGGTCTTCCGCGCGCAGGTCGCGCCGGAACCAGACCAGGCCACGCGCGAAATTCGGGGCGATCCGGTAGGGCAGTCGCGTGGTAGCGGCGGTTGTCTCCAGGGCAGGCAAAGGTGATCCAAGCATCGCCATAACCTAACATAGCTACCAGTATTCCCGCAGTTTTCACGGTTTCTTCACGCAGCAGACAGACATCCCCATGGCCACGACACTCGACCGCATCCTGCAATCCCAAGGCTTCGGCACGCGCCGCTATTGTGGCGACCTCGTAGCGGCGGGGCTCGTGGAGGTCAACGGCGAGCTCTGCGAAGATCCGGGCGCGCGCTTCGAAGTGGATGGCCTGCGGCTGACCGTCGATGGCGAGGAGTGGCTGGCCTGCACCAAGGCCTACGTAATGCTGAACAAGCCGACCGGCTACGAATGCTCGCAACGCCCGCGTCACCATCCGAGCGTCTACAACCTGCTGCCGGTGCCGCTGCGCCAGCGCGAGGTACAGGCTGTGGGCCGGCTCGATCACGACACCACCGGCCTGTTGCTGCTGACCGACGACGGCCAGTTCATTCACGCCCAGACGTCGCCCAAGAAGCAGGTGCCGAAGATCTACGAAGTGACGACTTTCGACCCCGTAACGCCAGAGCAGGTGCAGGCGCTTTGCACTGGCGTCCAGCTCGATGACGAGCCGGCTCCGCTTGCCGCCGATGCCTGCGAAGCCACCGGCGAGCGCAGCCTGCGCTTGACCCTGCTGCAGGGCAAGTATCACCAGGTCAAGCGCATGGTGGCCGCGGCGGGCAATCATGTGACTGCGCTGCACCGCAGCGCCATCGGCGGTCTGGTGCTGGACCCCGCACTGGGACCGGGAGAGTGGCGCTGGCTGACGGCGGAAGACCTGGTCGCGCTGAAGGGCTGAGGGCTTTGGATTGGGGCGGAATGTTGCGCCGCCGCATGCCGTCGGACACAGAAGTTTTACGGGAAGTCGGTACGGCGATTTGGTAGAATGCAAGCCATGGCGACACCCGAAGCTCCAATCAATCTCACCAATCAGTTCCTGATTGCCATGCCTGGCATGGCTGATCCGACCTTTTCGGGTTCCGTTGTCTACCTTTGCGAGCATAACGAGCGCGGCGCGCTCGGCCTGGTGATCAACCGGCCGATCGACATCGACATGGCCACGCTCTTCGACAAGATCGATCTCAAGCTCGAAATCCAGCCTGTTGCCCACCAGCCGGTCTACTTCGGCGGCCCGGTGCAGACCGAACGCGGCTTTGTGCTGCATGACCCGGTCGGCATCTATGTGTCGTCGCTGGCGGTGCCCGGCGGGCTGGAAATGACCACTTCCAAGGACGTGCTCGAGGCCGTGGCCAACGGCAGCGGCCCGCATCGCTTCCTGCTCACGCTCGGCTACGCGGGCTGGGGTGCCGGCCAGCTTGAGGAAGAGCTGAGCCGCAACGGCTGGCTGACTGTCCAGGCCGATCCCGAAATCATCTTCAGCGTGCCTCCCGAGGAGCGCTTTGCAGCGGCCATTCGCCTGCTCGGCATCGACATATCGATGCTATCGGGCGACGCGGGGCATGCCTGATCAGACGGGGCGCGAGACGCCCCGCGACGGCACGGTGCTCGCGTTCGACTATGGCGAGAAAAAAATCGGCGTGGCACTCGGAAATTTCATCACCCGGCAAGCCACTGCCCTCACCATTCTTCCGAATGTCACGGTCGAAGCCCGCTTCGAGGCCGTTGGCGCGCTGATCCACGAGTGGTCGCCCGTGCGCCTGGTGGTTGGCATGCCGGTCAACCCCGAAGCTGGCCCCGATGACGAAGAACAGGCCTCGATGCGGCTTGCGCGCCGCTTTGGCAACCAGTTGAACGGACGATTCAACCTGCCCGTGGAATGGGTGGACGAGCGCTACACGTCGCGTGCCGCCGCCATGGCGGGCGCCAAGCGTGGCGCGCTCGATGCAGAGGCCGCCCGGATCATCCTGCAACAGTACTTCGACGAACTTCCGCTATGACCCAGACCTCCACTCCCGACGCCGAGGCGCTGTATCACGCGCTGCGCGACCAGGCCCAGGCCCTGATGCCCTCCAGCGAACGTTCGCGCTGGTCTGTCGCCGGCATTTATTCCGGAGGCGCCTGGATTGCCGAGCGGCTGGCGGCCGACCTGAAGCTCGATGGCCATGGCGTGATCAACGTGGCATTTCACCGCGACGACTACGCCAAGAAGGGCCTGCACAGCCAGGCGCAGTCGACCACGCTGCCGTTCGAAGTGCAGGATCGCAACATCCTGCTGATCGACGACGTGCTGGCCACGGGCCGCACGATCCGCGCCGCCGTCAACGAACTGTTCGACTACGGCCGCCCGGCCCGCGTGGCGCTGGCCGTGCTGGCAGACCGCGGTGGCCGCGAACTGCCGATTGCCGCCGACTTCGCCGCCGTCACCGTGGACCTGCCGCGGGACAAAACGCTGGTGCTGTCGCGCCAGGGCGAGGGCGCAGCCACCCGCTTTGCCTTTGCCACCGAAGCCCGCACCTGATTCGATTCGCACCGCCAGCCCGCCCGCACGCAACACCCAGATAGAACCCGCGCCCGACCTGCCATGACCAAGACGTTCCGCAACCCACAGCTCACCAAGAACGGCGAGCTGAAACACCTGCTGTCCATCGAGGGGCTGTCGCGTGACATGGTCACGCACATCCTCGATACCGCCAGCCAGTTCGTCTCGCTCTCCGACTCCGACCGCGATGTCAAGAAGGTGCCATTGCTACGCGGCAAGAGCGTGTTCAACCTGTTCTTCGAGAACTCCACGCGCACGCGCACCACGTTCGAGATCGCCGCCAAGCGACTGTCGGCAGATGTGCTGAACCTGAACATCAATGCATCGTCCACGAGCAAGGGCGAATCGCTGCTCGACACGATCAACAACTTGTCGGCCATGTCGGCAGACATGTTCGTGGTGCGCCACGCCAGTTCCGGTGCGCCGTACCTGATCGCCGAACACGTGGCCCCGCACGTGCACGTGATCAACGCCGGCGACGGCCGCCACGCGCATCCGACGCAGGGCCTGCTGGACATGTACACGATCCGGCATTTCAAGAAGGATTTCACCAACCTGACGGTGGCAATCGTCGG
This sequence comes from Cupriavidus sp. BIS7, assembly GCF_000292345.1. Classification (GTDB taxonomy): domain Bacteria; phylum Pseudomonadota; class Gammaproteobacteria; order Burkholderiales; family Burkholderiaceae; genus Cupriavidus. The sequence goes on along the minus strand of NZ_ALOU01000069.1, from coordinate 111,939 downwards.
CGACATCCTGCACTCGCGCGTGGCCCGGTCGGATATCCACGCACTGACCACGCTGGGCGTGCCCGAAGTGCGCGCAATCGGCCCGCGCACGCTGTTGCCGACCGGCCTGGAGCAGATGGGTGTACGGGTCTTCCACAACATGGAAGAGGGCCTGAAGGGCGTGGACGTGGTGATCATGCTGCGCCTGCAGAACGAGCGGATGAGCGGCGCGCTGCTGCCGTCGGCGCAGGAATACTTCAAGGCGTACGGCCTGACGCCGGAGCGCCTGGCGCTGGCCAAGCCCGATGCCATCGTGATGCACCCGGGCCCGATGAACCGTGGCGTGGAAATCGACTCCGCAGTGGCCGACGGCCCGCAATCGGTGATCCTGAACCAGGTCACGTTCGGCATTGCCGTGCGCATGGCCGTGATGGGCATTGTTGCAGGAAATAATGATTGAGCCGGACCCGGATACAACGAACAGCACACACCGACAGAACATGAAGATCCATATCCAGGGTGGCCGCCTGATCGATCCGGCCGCAAACGTCGACGCCGAACAGGACCTGTACATTGCCGCGGGCAAGGTCGTCGGCGTAGGCCGGGCGCCAGCCGATTTCAACGCCAACAAGACCATCGACGCACGCGGCATGATCGTGTGCCCGGGCCTGGTCGACCTGTCCGCGCGCCTGCGCGAGCCGGGCTACGAGTACAAGGCAACGCTGGAATCCGAGGTGGCCGCCGCTACGGCCGGTGGCGTGACCAGCCTGGTCTGCCCGCCCGATACCGATCCGGTGCTGGACGAACCGGGCCTGGTGGAAATGCTCAAGTTCCGCGCCCACAAGCTGAACCAGACGCATGTGTACCCGCTGGGTGCACTGACAGTGGGCCTGAAAGGCGAGGCGCTGACCGAAATGGGCCAGCTCACCGAGGCCGGTTGCGTCGGCTTCAGCCAGGCCGAGGCACCGATTCACGACACCAAGGTGTTGCAACGGGCGATGCAGTACGCGCAGACGTTCGGTTTCACGCTCTGGCTGCGCCCCGAGGACCCGTTCCTCGGTGGCGGCGTGGCCGCCAGCGGCCCGATGGCATCGCGCCTGGGGCTGTCCGGCGTGTCCGTGATCGCCGAAACCGTACGCCTGCATACGATCTTCGAACTGATGCGCACCACGGGCGCACGCGTGCACCTGTGCCGCCTGTCGTCCGCGGCTGGCCTGCAACTGGTGCGTCAGGCTCGCAAGGAAGGCCTGCCGGTGACCTGCGATGTGAACATCCACCATGTTTCGCTGACCGACATGGACATCGGCTTTTTCAACAGCCAGATGCGTTTCACGCCGCCGCTGCGCGGCGCCCGCGACCGTGACGCAATCGTCGCCGCCCTGGCGGACGGCACCATCGACGCGCTGTGCTCGGACCACACCCCGGTGGACGACGACGAGAAACTGCTGCCGTTCGCGGAAGCATCTCCGGGCGCCACTGGCCTGGAACTGCTGCTGCCGCTGACGCTGCGCTGGGCCAGCGAACATAAGGTGCCTTTAGCGAAGGCGCTGGCCCGCATCACCAGCGAGCCAGCACGCGTGATCGGCCTGAACGCCGGATCGCTGACCACCGGCAGCGTTGCCGATGTCTGCATCTTCGATCCGAAACAGGTCTGGAAGGTGGAACGCAGCGCGCTGAAGAGCCAGGGCAAGAACTCGCCATGGCTGGGCTACGAAATGGAAGGGCGCGTGCGCACGACGCTGGTCTGTGGCCAGGTTGTGTACGAGCAGCGCTGAAAAGCTCCGGCAATTCCACCTTCAGAACATTCGGGGCCCCACGATGATCTGGTTACGCAAGGCGCGGCTGGTATTCCATTTCGTACGCGGCCTGCTGGTCTGCGCCACTGTATTCCCGTGGGCGAGCGCTCACCTGCGCGAGCGCCTGATCCGCGAGTGGTCCCGCAAACTGCTGGCCATTTGCGGCATCGAAGTGGAAGTCCAGGGCCAGACGCCGGGACAGGCTGCCCCTAAGGGCGCCATGCTCGTGTCGAACCATATCTCGTGGCTCGATATCTACGTCATCCACAGCTGGCAACCCGTTCGTTTCGTCGCCAAGTCGGAGATCCGAAGCTGGCCCATAGTCGGCTGGCTCTGCGACAAAACGGGAACGATCTTTATCGAACGCGGCCGCAAGCGCGACGCTCACCGCGTGCTGCATCACATTACCGAGGTGATGCAGCAGGGCGACCTGGTGTGCGTGTTTCCCGAGGGCACGACCACCGATGGCAGCAAGGTGCTGCCGTTCCACGCCAACCTGATGCAGGCCCCGGTAGCGGGCCACCTTCCCGTGCAGCCGGTGGGCCTGACATATTTGGACGCCGCAACAGGCAAGCCGACGCTGGCGCCGGCCTATATCGACGATATCTCGCTGGTGCAGTGCCTGAACGCGATTCTGAAGTCGCCGCCGATCAAGGCGAGGCTGGTGATTGGGCCGCAGTTGGTGGCCGGAGCGGCCGGAAGACGGGAGTTGGCGGAGGCGGCGAGGGGGGTGGTGGTGCATCTTTTAGACGGTGCGCATGACGCGGCTCGAGGCACAGCCGATTCGCTTCATATACTGTCTGCCGCGGTCGCGGCGCCGATCGGAATGGGTGATGCCGTGTCGCCTGCGGGTCGCTGACCAATTCGATGCATGGCGGTCGCGGCACCGGGCTGGATGCAGGCGCGAAAGGGCAAGCGTTCGGTCCCGGGGCTTGCCGAGCCGGGCGTGCAACTCTAAAAGGTCGCTGTCGCATCGATACCCCCCCGGTTTCCCGGGGGTAATTTTCAAGTACGGGGGTCCTGGTACTGCGGGCAGTCGACCTGAACGACCGTGCGTTCGTCGGGCCGGGCGGCCAACTTCACAGCGGTCAGCTTGCCTCCCCAGACACAGCCCGTATCGAGCGCAACCAGATTCGGGCGAATCACCAATCCAAGCGTCGACCAATGTCCGCACACCATGGTCACATCGCCGGTACGCCGCTCGGGGGCGTCAAACCACGGCGTGACGCCGGACGGCGCGTCGTCCAGGCCTTCCTTAGTCTTTAGGTCCATGACCCCATCCGCGGAGCAGAAGCGCAACCGGGTGAGCGCGTTGACGATGACCCGATGTCGCTCGATGCCAACCAGATCGTCGCGCCAGCGATCGGCGGCATTGCCGAACACGCCTGCGAGGAACGCCTGCCAGTTGGGCCCCTGCAATTCGGCTTCAACTTCCCGTGCAAGGCTGATGACCTGATCCGGGCTCCACTGCGGCAACACGCCGGCATGCACGATCAGGAAATCGTCTTCGCGGATAGCCAGGGGCTGATGGCGCAGCCAGGTGAGCAGTGTTTCGCAATCCGGCGCACGCAGGATGTCGTCGAACGTATCTGATTTGCCCTTCTTGCGAACGCCAGCGGCGACGGCAAGCAGGTGGATGTCGTGATTGCCCAGCACCGTGCGCACCCGGTCGCCCATGGCCATGATCGTGCGAAGCGTCTCGAGCGAGGCGGGTCCGCGATTGACCAAGTCGCCTACCAAACGGAGCGGCGCATCTTGTGGCAGGTGCTCCAGTAGCTCATGAAGCGAGGGCGCGCAGCCTTGAAGGTCACCGATGGCGATGGATGTGATGCATGAGTGGTGTCTGTCGGCTACGGAAAATTGCATGGTTTTCCAGACATTTGCGATGGATTTCCGGTTAGATTGTGTAAATAGTTACACGGCGCTACAAAAAGTTGAGTGAAGGTCTCGGGAGCTGACTGCGGGTCAGATAGAATACCGCCACTTCAAGAAAGACTTAAAAATGAACCGCTTGTCCTGAGGGTACAAGCGGCGCGGTGGTTTTTGTTGGGAACGCGGACACGTAGATAGGTAAAGGGAGTAAGAGTTTGTCGCACATTCTTGTCACTGGCGGAGCGGGGTTCATCGGCGCCAATTTCGTGCTCAACTGGCTGGCCCAGCCGGGATCGGACAGCGTCGTCAATGTCGACAAGCTGACATACGCGGGCAATCGCAAGACGTTGTCGTCGCTGGACGGCGATGCCCGCCACGTGTTCTCGCAGACTGATATCTGCGATCGAGACACCCTCGACCGGTTGCTGGCCGAGTACAAGCCGCGCGCGGTTGTGCACTTTGCCGCGGAAAGCCATGTGGATCGATCTATCCTCGGTCCGGCCGAATTCATTCAGACCAATATCATTGGCACCTTTACGCTGCTCGAAGCCGTGCGCGCCTATTGGGGCGGCGTGGAAGGTCCCGCCAAGGCGGAATTCCGCTTCCTGCACGTTTCCACTGACGAGGTGTTCGGTTCGCTGGGTCCAGCCGACCCGCAATTCTCCGAAACCACCGCATACGCGCCGAACAGCCCGTATTCGGCTTCGAAGGCCGCTTCCGATCATCTGGTCCGAGCGTATCACCATACGTACGGTCTGCCGGTCCTGACGACCAACTGCTCCAACAACTACGGCCCGTATCACTTCCCCGAGAAGCTGATTCCCCTGATGATCACCAATGCGCTCACGGGCAAGGCGCTGCCGGTTTATGGCGATGGCCAGAACGTGCGTGACTGGCTATATGTCGGCGATCATTGCAGTGCCATTCGCGAGGTGCTGGCGCGCGGCCGTCTGGGCGAAACCTACAACGTCGGGGGCTGGAACGAAATGACCAATCTGGACGTCGTGCACACGATCTGCGATCTGCTCGATCAGCTCAAGCCCAAGACCAACGGATCCTACCGCGACCAGATCAGCTTTGTGAAGGATCGCCCAGGCCATGATCGCCGCTACGCGATCGATGCCCGCAAGCTGGAGCGCGAACTGGGCTGGAAGCCGGCCGAGACCTTCGAGAGCGGTTTGCGCAAGACGGTCCAGTGGTACCTCGACAATCAGCCTTGGGTGCAGGATGTGATGTCAGGTGAATACCGCAACTGGGTAGCCAAGCACTATGCGGACTGAGGCGACCAAGACTCCCATCCTGCTCGTGACGGGCTGTAACGGACAGCTTGGATTTGAGCTTCAGCGCAGTCTGGCCCCGCTCGGATGCGTCGTTGCCTTGGATCGAGCGACTTGCGACTTGACAAGTCCTGACGAGCTTCGCCGGATCGTGCGCGAGCTCAGGCCCGACGTGATCGTCAATGCGGCGGCCTATACGGCCGTGGACAAGGCGGAATCCGATGTCGAGACAGCCTTCAACGTCAACGGTAGCGCGCCTGGCGTGCTTGCCGAGGAAGCCAGGTTGCTTGGGAGCCTGTTGGTGCATTACTCCACCGACTACGTTTTCGACGGAAGCGGCGATGTTCCCTACGCAGAGACAGACGCAGTGGGGCCACAGTCCGTGTATGGCAAGAGCAAGCTGGCAGGTGAGCAGACTGTCATGGCTTCAGGCGCGCCGGCGATTGTGTTGCGCACTTGCTGGGTCGCGGGTGCCCACGGCGGCAACTTCGCCAAGACGATGCTGAAGCTCGGACGTGAGCGTGACTGTCTGCGTGTCATTGCAGACCAGTTCGGCGCACCCACCACGGCCGCCTTGATTGCAGATGTGACAGCGCAGATCGTTGCGCGATTCTGGCTGTTTGGCGAGCGCAGCGCCTTTCCTGGCGGGATCTATCATCTGGCCGCCGCAGGCGAGACGACGTGGCACGGTTATGCGACGGAAGTGCTCGGCTATGCGGCTCACAAAGGCGTCGCGCTCAAGGTGAACCCCGCCGATATCGAGCCGATTCCGGCCACTGCCTATCCTTTGCCGGCGCCGCGGCCGTTGAATTCCCGACTGGATACGCGCAAGTTGCGCGAGACCTTTGGCGTTCATCTTCCGGACTGGAAGCAGGGCATCCGGCATCTCCTCGACCAGATCCTCTCCTGACACCTCACCATGCGTAAAGGCATCATCCTTGCCGGTGGCTCCGGCACCCGGCTTTATCCGATCACCCGATCCGTGTCGAAACAGCTTCTGCCTGTTTATGACAAGCCGATGATCTACTATCCGCTGTCAACGCTCATGCTGGCGGGGATTCGTGACATCCTTATTATCTCCACGCCGGAGGATACGCCCCGTTTTTCCGATATGCTCGGTGACGGCAGCAACTGGGGCATCAACCTCCAATATGCGGTTCAGCCTTCGCCAGACGGGCTGGCCCAGGCATTCATCATTGGCCGTGATTTTGTCGGGAATGATCCGTCAACGCTGATCCTCGGCGACAACATTTTCTTCGGGCATGATCTGGTGCGTCAGCTTGTGCGATCGTCGGGGCAAGACAAAGGCGCTACGGTCTTTGCCTATCACGTGCATGATCCGGAACGCTATGGAGTAGTGGAGTTCGACGAGAATTTTCGTGCGCTGTCGCTCGAGGAAAAGCCGCTGGCGCCGCGATCGAACTATGCTGTAACGGGCCTCTATTTCTACGATAATCAGGTCTGCGATATTGCTGCTGACATTAAACCGTCGGCGCGCGGCGAACTCGAGATCACCGACGTGAACAAGCGGTATCTGGAGATGAACCAGCTCGAGGTCGAGATCATGGGGCGCGGCTATGCCTGGTTGGATACCGGCACGCATGACTCCTTGCTCGAAGCGGCCAGCTTCATCGCCACGCTGCAGAATCGCCAGGGTCTCATGGTGGCGTGTCCGGAGGAGATTGCCTATCGCAGCCAATGGATCAGCGCCGAACAGGTGGAGCGACTTGCAAGGCCGCTGGTCAAGAACGCCTACGGCAAGTATCTGCAGCAGATCATCTCGGAATTCATCAAATGAGCCTGAGTATTATTCGCACGGCGATCCCCGATGTGATGATTATCGAACCGAGGGTTTTCGGTGATGCGCGGGGGTTCTTCCTGGAGAGTTTTAACCAGAAAGCATTTGCCGAAGCCACGGGTCTGGATCTGGAGTTCGTGCAGGACAATCACAGCCGCAGCGGCAAAGGCGTGCTGCGGGGCCTGCATTATCAGATCCAACAGCCACAGGGCAAGCTGGTGCGGGTGGTTCGCGGCCGGGTGTTCGACGTGGCCGTGGACGTACGCAAGCAATCGGTGACCTTTGGCAAATGGGTTGGCGTGGAGCTCAGTGAAGATAATCACCGACAGTTCTGGGTGCCGCCAGGTTTTGCCCATGGGTTCGTGGTCTTGTCCGAGACGGCGGATTTCCTCTACAAGACTACTGATTACTACGCACCTCAGTTCGAGCGGACTATCGCCTGGAATGATCCGGAGATTGGGATCGAATGGCCGCAAATGGACGTGGCCCCTTTGTTGTCCGCCAAGGACCAACTCGGTGTCAGTATTTCCACAGCCGAACTGTTCGAATAAACCGGTCGAGCTGGATGATTGTCCGGCTCGCTAACGTTGTTGCTCCTCTTTGTCACGCATGAACCTGAATCAAGCAAAAATTGCAGTCATCGGTCTGGGCTATGTCGGCTTGCCCCTGGCGGTGGAGTTTGGCAAGAAGCGTCCGGTAATTGGCTTTGACATCAATGCGGCCCGCATCGCCGAGCTGAAATCCGGTCAGGACGGCACGCTGGAGGTCAGTCCCGAGGAGCTTGCCGAGGCGTCTCAGCTGGACTACAGCCACGACCTCGAAGCCTTGCGGGATTGCCAAGTCTTCATCGTCACCGTGCCGACGCCCGTTGACAAGGCCAATCGCCCCGACATGACGCCGCTGGTGAAGGCCAGCGAGACCGTTGGTCGTGTCATGCAACAAGGCGCGGTAGTCATTTACGAATCGACGGTATATCCCGGTGCCACGGAAGAAGTATGCGTTCCCGTACTCGAGAGGTTCAGCGGGAAGTCGTTCAATAAGGATTTCTTCTGCGGGTACAGCCCGGAGCGTATCAATCCGGGTGATAAACAGCACCGCCTTCCGACGATCAGGAAAGTGACCAGTGGCAGCACGCCGGAAGTGGCGGAAGCCGTGGATCAACTGTACGCGCAGATCATTACGGCCGGTACGCACAAGGCCAGCAGCATCAAGGTGGCGGAAGCCGCCAAGGTCATCGAGAACACACAGCGCGATGTGAACATCGCACTGATGAACGAACTCAGTTTGATTTTTCACAGACTTGGCATCGACACGCTCGAAGTACTCGAAGCGGCCGGTACCAAATGGAATTTCCTGCCGTTCCGTCCCGGCTTGGTGGGGGGGCACTGCATTGGCGTGGATCCTTACTACCTGACACACAAGGCGCAGGAAGTAGGCTATCACCCTGAAGTCATTCTTGCGGGGCGTCGAATCAACGACAACATGGCATCCCATGTCGCGGACGAGACCGTCAAACTCATGCTGCGCAAGAACCAGCCAGTGCTAGGCAGCAGAATCCTGGTCTTGGGCATTACGTTCAAGGAGAACTGCCCAGACGTACGCAATACCAAGGTTGTGGACATCGTGACCGCCTTGCGCGGTTATAACGCTGAGGTGGATGTCTATGACCCATGGATCAATCTGGCCGATGCGGAGCACGAGTACGGCCTGAAGTGCCTGGAGGCGCTGCCATCGGCTGGGACTTACGCGGCGATTGTGCTCGCGGTGGGCCACCGCGAGTTCGTTGCCATGGGCGAACAGGGAATCATGTCGCTCGGCGTGCCGGGTGCGGTGCTTTTCGATGTCAAGGGCATCCTTCCCTACGGCGCGGCGGATGGGCGTCTGTAAGACGTCCTCGATCAGTTCAATCCGTGACATTCGAGATGGCAATGCAATGACGACCCCCTTCGAACAATTGAAGCTCCGCCTGACCGGCGAATCGCATACCTGGCTGGTGACTGGTGTCGCCGGCTTTATCGGCAGCAACCTGCTGGAGGCGCTGCTAGAACTAAATCAGCGTGTGGTGGGCCTGGATAATTTCGCGACTGGCCATCAACGCAATCTCGATGAAGTGCGGGAGGCCGTACTGCCTGTGCAATGGGAAAATTTCCAGTTCATCCGTGGGGATATCCGCGAGCTGGATGACTGCCGGCGGGCCATGAGTTTCGTGTCGCCGGAGTCCGGAGCGACGTATCCGGTCGAATATGTGTTGCACGAGGCCGCGCTTGGTTCCGTCCCTCGCAGCCTGCTGGATCCCATTACCACGAATGGCGTTAACATCGATGGATTCCTGAACATGCTTGTCGCATCGCGCGATGCGCAAGTGAAGAACTTCGTCTACGCCGCGAGTAGCAGCACTTACGGTGATCACCCCGGGTTGCCGAAGGTTGAGGACCGGATCGGCAAGCCGCTGAGTCCTTATGCCGTCACGAAGTATGTCAACGAGCTTTATGCGGACGTTTTTGCTCGTTCCTATGAATTCAACACCATTGGCTTGCGCTATTTCAACGTCTTCGGGAAGCGCCAGGACCCGGAAGGCGCCTATGCAGCGGTGATCCCGAAATGGACTGCGGCCTTGATCAAGGGGGAAGAGGTTTTCATCAATGGCGATGGCGAAACCAGTCGCGATTTCTGCTATGTGAGGAATGTCGTGCAGATTAATCTGCTGGCCGCAATGACGGAGAACAGCGAAAGCCTGAACCAGGTCTACAACGTCGCGGTTGGCGATCGCACAACGCTTAATACGCTGTACGGCTTGTTGAAGGAGAACCTGCAGGCGCACGGCGTGGGCGAGAGTGCCAAGCCGGTCTATCGGGACTTCCGCGCCGGTGATGTTCGTCACAGTCAGGCTGATATCACCAAGGCTCGCCAGTTGCTGGGGTATGCACCGACACACCCTCTGCGTGATGGCATCGTCGAAGCCATGCCCTGGTACGTGGCATTGGTTTGAGCAACGGCGGAGGCAAGTCTTGAGGCGTGCTCTGTGGCTCATGGTCATTACCGCGTTGAACACTGGTGCGCTCTTCGTGTACCAGTGGTTTGTCGTCACTCAACTGGGCGCCGGAAACGGAACGGATGCGCTCTTTGCGGGCATGGTCATGCCCCAGCTTGTCCTGAACGTCGTGAGCGGATCGCTGGGATACGTACTGATACCCATGCTGGCCGTGGTCGACAAGGAGGTGCGGTCATCGGCGATCTGGTCGTTCGCAGTTGCGCTGGCGCTTATCTTCGGCGGGCTTGCCGTGGTGCTCTGGGTGCTTGCGCCCTGGTGGGTGCCGCTGTCCGTGCCGGGCTTCGATGCAGTGGCAGTCCAGCAAACCGTGACACTCACGCGCATCCAGTTGATGGGAATGATATTCGCCGGACTGGGCGCTCCATTCAACGCTGCCTATCAGGCCGAGCACCGTTTCATCTATCCGTCCTTCATGGCGTTCCTGGCAAGCGTGCTGGCCCTGTGTTTCGTGGTGCTTTTCCTGGGGCATGCCGGAGTGGAAATCGCTGCGTGGGGTCTCATGCTGCGCGCAGTTTTTCAGTTCGTTTTCCAGGTCCCGGTGGGTTTCCCATTTGCGGCGCCTAACTTCCGGGACAAGAATTTCCGTGAGGCTCTGCGCAAACTCAAGCCTTTGATTGCAGGCACCGTCTACTACAAAACCGACCAATTGCTGGACCGGTTCCTGGCGTCGATGACGCCGAGCGGTTCGCTGTCGTTGCTGCATCTGGCCCAGCAGGTCTACGCTGCAGGCAACCTCGTGCTTACCAACGCCATTGCCATGCCATTGACACCGCGGTTGGCGAAACACGCGGACCATCGTGATTGGGGCAGCTTCCGGCGCGAAGTGTTGCGAACGCTCCTAATCCTGGGTGGGCTGGGGCTGCTGGTTTTCGCGCTGATTGTTTTTCCTGGCCGCTATGTCTTGGAGCTGGTGTTCGCGCACGGAAACTTCAAGATCGAAGCGGTCGATCGGCTCTGGGAAATCATGCTGGCGCTAGGCATGGTGTGGTTGTCGGGGCTTACCGGGCAGGTCCTGTCCACCAGCTTCTATGCGATGTCGGATACGCGCACGCCGACGAAGATCGGGGTAATCGGGTTCACGCTTGGCATCGGGCTGAAGATCGTTGGTCTGATGCTCGGTGGTGTAATCGGCGTGGCCATCGGCTCAGGCATCTATATGGTTTTCAATTCCGTCGTGTCTTATATCCTGCTGTTTCGGCGGCTGGATGCGCCGGCGAATCTGTCACATGAGGGGCAGCAATGAAAATCGCCGCGCTGACCAGTGGCTTGAATGTTCCTTCTGCAAGGTTTCGAGTCAGGCAATACTTGCCCGCCCTGCGCAGGGGCGGCCTCGATGTGACCGAGTATTGCCCGCGTATCAGTCAGGCCGCACGGCTGCCAGGCAAGCTTGGGCAGGTGCGTGTGCGCTATTTTCCTCCGCTGCTTGTCGGGCAGGCCGTCACCAATTTTGTGTGCCGGATTCCCGGCATCGTTGGGAGCTTCAGGGCGGATGTCACTTGGCTTGAGCGAAATTTTGTCCCGGGCCTCGATGATTTGAGCCGGATAGTTCATACGCCTCTGGTGCTCGATATCGACGATGCCATTTGGCTCTATAACCCTTTGGGCGCGAAAACTGTGGGCCGGCTGGTGAGTCGGGCGGAGATGGTACTCGCCGGCAACCAGTATCTGGCGGACTGGTGCTCGCAGTTCTGCGAGAACATCAGAATCATCCCGACCGCGATCGATACGGAGCGATTTCGCCCACGTGAACAGGTCAAGCGCGATGGGGCGCCCTTCGTGGTGGGTTGGACTGGTACATCTGGAAATTTCCGGTTCCTGGAGATGATCGAGCCGGCATTGTCGGCGTTCTTTCGCGACGTGCCGACAGCACGATTCCTGGTCGTCGCCGACAAGCGGCCGCATCTGCCGGCGTTGCCGCAGGACCGGATCGACTTCGTGCCTTGGAGTGCGTCCGCCGAGCATCTGCTGGTGCAGGACATGGATGTCGGCCTGATGCCGATCGATGACACCGATCTTTCTCGGGGAAAGTGCAGCTTCAAGATGCTTCAGTACATGGCCGCGGGGGTGCCGGTAGTGGCTTCGCCATTCGGCATGAACGGCGAAGTATTTGCTGCGGGAGACATCGGATATGCCGCAAATACCAATGCTGACTGGATCGATGCCTTGCATCGTTGCCAGCGGGACAGGGAGCTGCGGATACGTCAGGGGCAGAACGGCCGCGGCATCATTGTGTCGAGGTTTTCGACCGAAGTCGTGGCCAATGCCATCCGGGATTCGTTCTGTTCGATGCAATCTGCCCGGAGCAGCGCACCATGACGTCTAGCAATTTGCAGTTGCGTTTATTGAGGACAGATTCATGGCCGTTGCCGCATTGTGTGCTGGGTGCGCAAACTGTTCAATTTAGCGGAGATCGTTGATGTGTGGAATTGCCGGGTTATTGGCATCGGCGGCGCTCGATCGCAGTGCGGCGCATGTCAGCTCCATGCTTGCGGCGTTGGTTCACCGCGGCCCCGATGATACGGGGATCTGGTCGGGGGATGGCAGTCGCGTCGTGCTCGGGCACCGGCGCCTGGCCATTCTCGACCTGTCTCCCGCGGGGCACCAGCCAATGCCTTCGGCAAGCGGGCGCTACCAGGTTGCGTACAACGGCGAGATCTACAACTTCGAGGGCCTTCGCAGCGAATTGGAGTCTGCCGCACTGGCGCCGCAGTGGCGTGGGCATTCCGACACCGAGGTGCTGCTGGCTGCCATTGAGGCTTGGGGAATCGAGCCCACGCTGCAGCGGCTGGTGGGCATGTTCTCCCTTGCCTTGTGGGATAGGACCGAGCGCAGTCTGACGCTGGCCAGGGACAGGATGGGCGAGAAGCCACTCTATTACGGCTTCATCGGGGACAGTTTTGTTTTCGCGTCCGAGCAGAAGGCAATCCGGGCAGCGTTTGGTGAGCGGCTGCAAATCGACCGGGATGCGTTGGCCGAGTTCATGCGGTTCGGCTATATTCCAGCGCCAAAGTCGATCTACACCGGTATTTTCAAATTGCAGCCAGGGCATTGGCTGCGCGTTGCCCCGCACAAAGGGCGAGAGCTGGATACGCGCCCGTATTGGGTCGTTGACAATGCTGCACAGCAGGATCTGCGCGCGGAATTGATCAACTGCCACGACGATCAACTGATTGATCGTGTCGATCAAACGCTACGCGAATCGGTCCGTCTCGAGATGGTTGCGGACGTGCCGCTCGGCGCGTTCCTTTCCGGCGGCGTCGATTCCAGTACCGTGGTTGCGATGATGCAAGCACAGAGTTCGCAGCGGGTCCGGACGTTCACTATCGGATTTGATGAAGAAGGATTCAATGAAGCGCCGTTTGCAAAGGCGGTAGCCAATCATCTGGGGACCGACCACACGGAGCTTTACGTCAGCGCGCATATGGCGGAATCGGTGATTCCGGACCTCCCGCATATCTATGACGAGCCGTTTGCCGATTCTTCGCAAATTCCCACCACACTGGTGTCGAGGCTGACGCGCGAACACGTGACCGTGTCGCTGTCAGGGGACGGCGGCGATGAGCTCTTCGCCGGTTATCCGCGCTACCCGATCACCGAAGCACTCTGGCAGCGCGTAAGTGGCTACCCCAAGGCGATGCGCAGGTCTGTCGCGGGAGTCCTGTCAACGCTGTCCGCACGCGACTGGGATCGCGTTCTTGGCGTAATGCCTGCGAGTGTCCGGAATCGGGTGAATGGGCGCCGCGTCCATCGTGCCGCACAATTGATGACGGTGTCGAGCCTCGCGGAAATGTACGTGCGGCTGATGTCCCAGTGGCAGCCGGAGGACGACTTGGTCTTGGGTGCTGGGAGACCCGCGGTTTTCGCGCCGCAGTGGGTGGATGAGCAGGATGGTGTTCTGGCAATGCGCCGCTGGGACATGAACCAGTACCTGCCGGACGATTTGCTGGTCAAGGTCGACAGGGCAACCATGAGCGCCAGTCTCGAGGCCCGAGCACCAATGCTCGATCATCGGCTGGTGGAACTGGCCGTGGCGCTTCCGCGGCGGGTATTGGTGCGCGATGGTGTCGGGAAATGGGTGCTGCGCAAGGTACTCGATCGATATGTTCCGCGCGAACTGATCGACCGTCCGAAGGCCGGTTTCTCCATTCCGCTCGCGCAATGGCTGCGTGGACCGTTGCGCAACTGGGCGGAAGCGCTGCTGGATTCGAAACTTCTGGAAGAGCAGGGGTTGCTCGATGCCGGAAAGGTACGGGAAATGTGGCGACAGCATATAGACGGGCTATACGACCGTAGCCTTTTTCTGTGGAACGTATTGATGTTCCAGGCCTGGCTGGCGGCACAAGGAAAATGAAATGAAGATTGTCATCAATGCACTTTCGGCGCGGCAGGGAGGCGGACAGACCTATCTGAAGAACCTGCTCGCCAACCTTCCGGCTGATGCCGATCTCGAGATTCTGGTGTTTGCACCGGCGTCGCTGAAGCTGCCGACGGATGCGCGGATTCGCCGGGGCGTGACGTCGTGGCCTACAGAAAACCCACTCTTGCGCACCGTCTGGGAAAAGCTCGCGCTGCCCGGGGTCCTGCGTGCGGAGAAGGCAGACATCCTGTTCTGTCCGGGAGGCGTGGTTGCGACACGTGCGCCGCGAGGCTGCAAGGTGGTGACAATGTTCCGCAACATGATCCCCTTCGACAAGGATGCGCTGGCGCGAATGTCGTTCGGGCTGCAAAAGCTGCGAGTGCTGATTCTCAGTCGCGTGATGCTGCGCAGCATGGCGGAGGCAGACCTGACGATATTTATATCGGACTACGCACGAGACGTCATCGAGAATCTGGTCAGGGTACCGCACGCCGTGACGATTCCGCATGGCATCAATGAAGCGTTCCGTACACACGGAAAGACGCTCGAACGCCCGGCATGGCTGCCGGAAGGTGAGTACATGCTGTACGTATCAAAGTTCGACGTCTACAAGCATCATCGCGAGGTGGCACTTGCCTATGCGGGCCTGCCCGACGAATTGCGTGCGCGGTACAAGCTGATTCTCGTGGGTGAAACGGACGAAGTCTTGGCCACCGAGGTGAGGAAGCTGGTCAAGGACCGGCAACTCGAGCGCGATGTCATCGTCGCTGGACCACGGGCATATGACGATCTGCCGCGCGCGTATCGGAATGCGACGGTGAACCTGTTTGCATCGTCTTGCGAGAACTGCCCGAACATTCTGCTGGAAGCGCTGGGTGCCGGGCGGCCGGTCCTGTCATCGAATATTCCGCCGATGCCAGAGTTTGGCGCTGAGGCGGCTGGGTACTTTCTGCCAACGAATCCGGAAAGTATCAGGGAGGCCATGGAGAAGGCGCTGGACGATGAGGCTTATCGCGGCAATCTCGCTGAGGCTTCGGCCCGTCGTAGCGACGATTTCAGCTGGGAACTGACGTCACGACGTACCTGGAAAAGCATCGGCGAGCTGGTTTGACCGCGCGCCTCTTTCGTGTCGCGATATGGAAGAGATGCGAATAGGCTTCCAGGGAAATCTGGCTGGGGCATGCGCGCGTAACGCGATCCTGCTCCACGATTTTGAAATGAGGAGTTTGAGTTCATGACGAACAAACCCATGCGCGTTTTGGTGATTGGCGCCTCGGGCATGCTGGGTAGCGCAGTATTGCGCGAATTTGCCCAAAGCCCCGGCTATCAGGCGTTCGGTTCCGTTCGCTCAGCTGGCGCGCTGCGCCTGCTTCCTGGTGAACTGCAAGCGAACTTGCTGACAGGCGTCGATGTAGAGAACTTCGATAGTCTGGCAAGGCTGTTCGCGGAAACGCGGCCGGAGGTGGTGATCAACTGCGTAGGGCTGGTCAAGCAGTTGGCCGAGGCCGACGACGCCCTGGCGGCTATCCCGATCAACAGCCTGTTGCCGCACCGGCTGGCACTGTTGTGCCAGGTGGCCGGTGCGCGGCTGGTCCATATGAGCACCGACTGCGTGTTCTCTGGAGCCCAGGGCATGTATCGCGAAGAAGATGTTTCCGATGCGAAGGACCTATACGGTCGCAGCAAATATCTGGGCGAGGTGGATTATCCGCACGCTGTTACGTTGCGGACCTCGATCATCGGTCACGAACTCGAAGGCGCACGCAGCCTCGTTGGCTGGTTTCTGGCGCAGAAGGGGCCGGTCAAGGGCTTTCGGCGTGCTATCTTTTCCGGTTTGCCCACCGTGGAGATCGCACGTCTCATTCGTGATCATGTGATTCCCCATCCTGAACTGCATGGTATCTATCATGTGTCGGCGGACCCTATCAACAAGTTCGATCTGTTGATGCTGGTGGCGCAGGCATATGGGAAGGTCATCGAGATCCAACCTGACGATCAGCTCGTGATCGATCGTTCGCTTGACTCCACGCGCTTCCGGCAGATCACTGGCTTCCGGCCCAAGTCATGGCCGGACCTGGTTCTGGCTATGCATGAATTTCGTTGAAGATTAGCTGTCGGGAAACCCGAAAATGTTCAAAGACAAAATCTTGTTGATCACCGGTGGTACCGGTTCCTTCGGCAACGCGGTATTGCGCCGATTCCTGGACTCCGATTTGCGCGAGATTCGCATCTTCAGCCGGGATGAGAAGAAGCAGGACGACATGCGCAAGCGCTACAACCACCCGAAGCTGAAGTTCTACATCGGGGATGTGCGCGATGCGCATGGAGTGTCTTCGGCCATGCGCGGCGTGAATTTCGTGTTCCATGCCGCCGCACTGAAGCAAGTGCCATCCTGTGAGTTCTATCCAATGGAAGCGGTGCGCACGAACGTACTCGGCACCGAGAACGTGCTCGATGCGGCCGTGCGTGCTGGTGTCGACCGGGTGGTGTGCCTGAGCACAGACAAGGCCGTGTATCCGATCAACGCCATGGGTATCAGCAAGGCGCTGATGGAAAAGGTCATGGTGGCGGCCAGCCGGAATCTCGAAGGCACGAACACGGTGATCTGCGGCACGCGCTATGGAAATGTCATGGCGTCGCGCGGCTCGGTGATTCCGCTGTTCGTGGACCAGGTCATGGCGGGCAAGGAAATTACCATCACCGATCCGTCCATGACGCGTTTCATGATGACGCTGGCAGACGCTGTGGACCTGGTGATGTACGCGTTCGAGCATGGCAACAACGGCGATATCTTCGTGCAGAAGGCGCCTGCGGCTACGGTGGACGTGCTGACCCAGGCAATTGTTCAGCTGATGGGCAAACCCAAACATCCTGTGCGTGTAATTGGTACGCGGCATGGCGAAAAGCTCTATGAGGCGCTGCTCAGCCGCGAGGAGATAGCCTGCGCGGAAGACATGGACAATTACTTCCGTGTGCCGCCAGATGGCCGAGACCTGAACTACGGCAAGTATTTCGATGAGGGTGAGGTGCGCCTGACCCAGAGCGCGCACGGTGAGGACTACAACTCGCATAACACGACGCGGCTTGATGTGGAGGGAATGAAGGCCTTACTGCTCAAGCTGGATTTCATGCAGCGCATTGCGCGCGGTGAACACGCCGTCGCAGAGGATTGACGCCATGAAGAAGCTCAAGGTGATGACCGTGGTTGGCACGCGTCCAGAGATCATTCGTCTCTCACGCGTGATGGCAAAACTGGATGTGTATTGTGACCACGTCATGGTGCACACCGGCCAGAACTATGACTATGAATTGAACCAGATTTTCTTTGAAGACCTAGGCATTCGAAAACCAGACCATTTCCTGAATGCTGCGGGCGGTAGCGCGGCCGAAACGATCGGCAAGGTCATCATTGCAGTGGATGGCGTGCTGGAATCTGAGCGCCCGGACGCATTGCTGGTGCTGGGGGATACCAACAGCTGCATTTCGGTTCTCCCAGCAAAACGGCGCAAAGTGCCAATCTTCCACATGGAGGCTGGTAACCGCTGCTTCGACATGCGCGTACCCGAGGAGATCAACCGTCGCATTGTCGATCACACCTCGGACGTCAACTTGACCTATAGCACGATCGCTCGCGAATGCCTGCTGCGTGAAGGACTGCCTCCCGATTTAGTGATAAAGACTGGCAGTCCGATGACGGAAGTGCTTGCGTACTACACGTCGCGCATAGCCTCTTCCGATGTACTCGACCGGCTCGGTCTCTCCGCTGGCCAGTTCTTTGTGGTCAGTGCCCACCGGGAGGAGAATGTCGACTCTGAGGCCAATTTCCGCAAGCTGGTCAATTTGCTGAACACCGTGGCGGAGCGCTACGAGTTGCCGGTTGTCGTGTCGACACACCCGCGCACGCAGAAGCGGGTCGACGCTCTCGGCGCTACATTCCATCCCAAGGTGCGGTTGCTCAAGCCACTTGGATTCACTGACTACAACAAGTTGCAGATCTCGGCCAAAGCGGTGCTTTCCGACAGCGGTACGATCAGTGAGGAGTCGTCAATCCTGAACTTCCCGGCGCTCAACCTGCGCGAGGCGCAGGAACGGCATGAGGGCATGGAAGAGGGGGCGGTAATGCTCGTTGGTCAGGACGTCGATCGCGTGATGCAAGGTCTGGCCATTTTGGCGGACCAGCCTCGTGGCGAAGAGCGAATGCTCTGTCTTGTGGCGGACTACAGTGTGCCCAACGTTTCTGACAAGGTGCTGCGCATCATCCACAGCTATACGGACTACGTGAACCGTGTGGTTTGGAAGAAATATTAAGTTACTGATCCATGCGATTGCTGATCGTTACCCAGTATTTCTGGCCAGAGAACTTCCGGATCAATGACCTGGCGGCTGAACTGGTTCGCCGCGGGCATCAGGTCACGGTCCTCACTGGGTTGCCAAACTATCCCGAGGGAGACGTGTTTCCACGATTTCGTGCTGATCCCAAGAGTTTTGCACGCTACGAGGGAGTGGATATCGTTCGCGTACCGATGACGCCGCGCAAGAAGGGAAGCCTGCGCTTGGTCATCAATTACCTAACATTCGCCATCAGTGCGTCAACTGTGGGTTTGTGGAAGCTGCGCGGCAAGAAGTTTGATGCCATCTTCACGTATGCGCCGTCTCCCGTTACGGTCGGTATTCCGGCTGCGGTCGTGCGTGCAGCCAAGCGTGCGCCGATGGCATTTTGGGTGCAGGATCTTTGGCCGGAAACCCTTGAGGCGGTGGGAGTGATCAGGTCGCCGATGATACTGCGTGCTGTTGGCATGCTGGTAGCATCAATCTACAGTCGCTGCGATCTTATTCTTGCGCAATCGCACAGCTTTATCCCACAAATTCGGAAATATGCGTCCAGGAACGCGCGGGTAGAGTATTTCCCCGGCTGGGCCGAATCGCTGTTCGATATGCAGCACGCGGTGGCTGCTAGTGAGGTGCCTGAGAAACCAGACACCTTCAATATCTTGTTCGCCGGGAATATTGGCGTGGCGCAGGATTTTCCGGCAATTCTGGCTGCGGCGAAAGAGCTCAAGGATCACTCTCACATTCGATGGCTGATCGTCGGCGATGGGAGAATGGGTGAGTGGGTCGCCGAGGAGATCAAGAGTCACCAGCTCGAAGATTGTGTACTGATGCTCGGGAGACATCCTCTCGAACGAATGCCGGCGTTTTTCAAACATGCGCAGGCGCTGCTGGTCAGTCTGAAGGACGAGCCGATCTTCTCGATGACGATTCCGAGCAAGCTGCAATCGTATCTGGCCGCTGGGATTCCGGTGGTCGCGATGCTGAATGGCGAAGGCGCATCAGTAGTACAGGACTCCGGTGCTGGCTTGGCGTGCCCGGCCGGCGACCATGAAGGTCTGGCTGCGGCTGTATTGCAGTTGTCGAGGATGCCGTTGAAGGATCGAGAGGCTATGGGTGCCCGAGGGCTTGCCGTCAGCGCACGCGAGTTCGATCGAAATACGCTCATTGCTCGCCTGGAGGCATGGTTCGAGCGGCTACGCGAAGGCAAATCAAGGGAGGCTCCATGATTCTGGGTAAGTGGGTAACTGGAGCGATCCAGCGTGTCCCCGTGCAAGGGCTGGCTCGAAATGGGGTAGTTGCGCACGTGTCTGCGTCCCACAGTGAGGACGTGTCGCCACCCAGTGCCGGGCCGCGTTGCCAGAGTCATTGGCCGAGCGGCGCACTCGTACCCGAGCCTCGGCTGTAGGGAGTGACTGCGATGCTGGGCAAGCGTCATGTCGCGCAAGGGTCGAGCTACGCGACGCCGCTTACGTTAGTTCAAGGCTTGGTGAGAGCGATGGAAGGGCGGATGTTGTGAAGCGATTGTTCGATCTTCTGTTGGCAATGGCGGCCGCTCTGATATTTCTAGTTCCGGCGCTGGTCGTTGCGCTGCTGGTGCGTCTTACTTCGCGAGGCCCTGCCTTGTATTGGTCGGACCGGGTCGGGCGCGACAACAAGATATTCAGAATGCCCAAGTTCAGGAGCATGCGCGTAGGGACTCCCGTCGTGGCGACCGACTTGCTTGTCGATCCCGGGTCTCATCTGACTCCGATTGGATCGTTCCTGCGGAAGAGCAGTCTGGATGAACTACCGCAGTTGTGGAGTATCTTGTCGGGAAGCATGAGCTTCGTCGGGCCGCGTCCGGCGCTATTCAACCAGTTCGATCTGATCGAGTTGCGCACGCGGCAAGGGATACATGAACTGGTGCCTGGGCTGACCGGGTGGGCGCAGGTTAACGGGCGGGACACTTTGCCCGTTGTCGAAAAGGTTCGCATGGACCTTGAGTACCTGAAGCGTCGATCCTTTTGCTTCGACATGCGCATCCTGTGGCTGACGCTCGCGAAAGCCATTCAACGTGAAGGTATTTCGCACTAAGGATCTGGGCACATGACACACTTGTTGATTGTGGGAGCGGGTGGCCACGGAAGAGCCGTTGCCGAGGCCGTTCTGGTGGCTGGTACTTATACGTTGGCCGGCTTCGTGGACGACGGTGCACTGGAATTGCAGCAGGTATGGGAGTACCCGGTCCTCGGGACGACTGCGGAGCTCGAGCGGTGCCGCCAGTATGCAGGGGCGGCGATCGTTGCCATCGGGAATAACACGGTGCGCGAACAGTTGCAGAAGCAGCTGACCGCGTTCGCCTTCGAAGTCGTCACCGTTATTCATCCGCGCGCCGTCGTTTCTCCGCGCGCGATTATCGGGCCAGGCTGTGCGCTGATGGCAGCGGCCGTCGTGGGCACCGAGGCGCGGCTTGGTGCGGGCGTGATCGTCAACAGCGGGGCGGTTGTCGATCACCATTGCGTGATCGAGGATTTCGGGCACCTTGGCACCAATGCCTCTATGGCAGGAGGCGCGGTGCTGGAGCGCTCGGCGTGGATGCAAGCGGGCGCCGCGCTGGGTTATGGCGTCAAGGTGGAAGCCGGCGCTGTGCTCGCGCCTGGTACAGCGCTGCCCCGAGTTGAGCGTTGAGAGTCTATTGATGAATCTAATCACAGTCCAGCTGAAGCTGCGATGTGCCAGGTCTTGCGACCTGAATCAGCGGCGCTAACGGCGCAACAACGACCCTATGTTTACACTGTCCATTGCCTTTGTACTGTCGTTCGTGATTACTCTGCTGGTAATCAGGTATTCAAGTCTTCATGCCCACCTGACAGCGGACTGGGACCTGAATGGAGTACAGAAATTTCATGCCCGCCCGGTACCGCGCATCGGCGGATTTGGCATCGCCCTCGCGCTGCTGGCCGCCGGCGTCGTCGTGCACTTCAAGGACCGGATTGCCGGGCAATCCTTCCTGCTGGTGCTGGTATGTGCTACCCCGGCTTTTCTGGCGGGGTTTGTCGAGGACCTGACCAAGCGTGTGAGTCCGCGCGAGCGACTGGTGGCGACGATGGTTTCGGCGCTGCTTGCCGTCTATCTGCTCGGCGCGCGCGTGGTGCGTATCGATGTGGCCCCGCTGGATATCGTACTGACCTTCCCGTGGATTTCCATCGTCATCACGACGCTTGCCGTGGCGGGGCTCGCCAATGCCGTGAATATTATCGACGGCTTCAACGGCCTCGCCTCGATGGTGGCTATCATGATGTTTGTATCGTTGAGCTACGTCGCTTTTCAGGTCGGAGATACACTTGTCCTCTCGATCGCCTTTGCGATGATCGGCGCCATCCTTGGCTTCTTCATCTGGAATTTTCCCGCAGGTCATATTTTCCTGGGGGATGGAGGTGCGTACCTGATTGGGTTCATGCTGGCCGAATGCAGCATTTTGCTGGTGCTGCGAAATCCGCAGGTTTCGGCCTGGTACCCGGTTCTTATGGTGATCTATCCGATCTTCGAGACGCTGTTCTCGATCTATCGCCGCAAGGTGTTGAAGGGCGTGCCGGCCGGCTATCCGGACGGCGTGCACCTGCACACGCTCATCTACCGGCGCCTCATCCGCTGGGCGGTCGGCAGCCAGGACGCGCGACATCGTCTGCGGCGAAATTCGATGACCTCCCCTTACCTGTGGCTGCTCAGCCTGCTTGCGGTACTGCCGGCGACCTTGTTTTGGAACAACAGAATAGTGTTGCTCTCGTTCGTAATCGTGTTTGTGATCACGTACGTGCAGCTGTATAGGAGGATCGTTCGATTCCGTTCACCGCGTTGGATGATCGTCAAAAAGTGAGATCGACGCAGCCGCACCAGTTCGGACCTGGTAATTACCTGGCTGATACTCCTGACTGGCGCACTGGCGACGACTGGATGCGGATCTACCGCGAGAATGCCGTCGTTGCCAGCGGCATAAGCATGCCCGCCGGTGCTGAAGACGCCGGCGGGCCCTACGCTCGCTGATCTCCGCCAGTTTGGGCTTGACCTTCTGCTGCAGGGGAGGTGCCGGGGCCGGCATCAGGCAGCGCTTGAAGCGCTGGCCCCTCGACGTTGACGTGCGTCACCTGGTACACCATGTACGGAACCACAATCTCGGTTCCAGCAAACGATAGGTGCGCGCCATCGGAATAGACGGGTTCACCGTTCTTGATGGCCACACACTTCTCTTTGTCGCATAGCGCCGTGTTGGGGTCGATGAAGTAGATATTGCTTCCGGACTTCGCAATCGCCATCAGAGCCTTGTTCACGGCCTGGTCATGTCGATCGATGCTTTCCTTGCACTGCCGCGGAATCAGCGCGCTCGATCCTAGGCAGGTGATCGCGTTGAACGATGGGTTGGGCGAACCGATGATAAAGTACCGGCGCTGGCTGCCACCGTCCGCTGCTATGACGCGGATCTCTTTGGCCAGGAATGCGTAGTAGTCCACGTCTCTCTCAAACTTCAGCGGTTTGCCGTCGCGCCGCGCCAGTAGATCTTTGTATCCGGCCCAGTTGAAGGCGATCAGCACATCCTTAGCGGGGTTTGCCGCCAAGGCTTGCTTGATCTTCTGGTACTCCACGGAACAGGATTTGTCTTCCACCCCATCGCGCAGCCGGACGGCGTTCGGCAGGATCATGCAGCCCTGGTGGAATAGGACGTTGAACCCGACATTTCCTGCGGCGGACATCCCGTCGATCGCCTTCGCGTACTGCATCGCGAAGCTGTCGCCGAACATCAGAAACTGCTGCTTCGACGCAGCGCCAAACTGAACAAACTCATTCGTCGGGTACCCTGCGCCGCCCCAAAATTTCAGGTGAAACTCCGATGCCGAGTAAGCGTACTTCGGATCGACGCGCCACTTCCAGCCGTCGAACTTCCAGATGCTGCTGCCGGCAATGAAGACCACCGCGGCGCTCACGAACATTGTCAGTGCGAAGGTGACGTCGGACGCGCTGACCATTCCCGGCATCGGCTTCACCGTAGCCTTGGCGTGCCGGAACGGAGTCTCGATGACGCGGTAGATCAGCCAGCCAGCGGCGATGGACGCGGCGCACATGGCGATCTTTGTGTTAGTGCTCGGCGGGTCGATCAGCCAGTACTCCGTGAAGACAATGATCGGCCAGTGCACTAGGTAGACCGAGTAGCTGATCTTGCCAACGCCGGAAGCCAGGCCGACGATGCGGCCAATGCGACTGTCGCGCCCTGCATAGATCAGTAGCGTGGTGCCGAGGCAGGGCGGGATAGCGTTGAGCCACGGGAAAAGGGTGTGGTCATTGAACGTAAAGATGCCGTATCCGACCAGCACCAGACCGATCAGCATCACGACATCCAGCACCATCTTGCGCTTGGGCTCTAGGAAGCGCTCCAGCCACACCAAGATGCCGCCGAATCCGAATTCGAAGACGCGGAAGGGCAGCAGGAAATACATCGCCGCCTTCCCGCCCGGCAGGTCGGTGGAGGCAAGGAACTGGCCGAGCCCGGTGTTGCCAAAGTCTTTCGCGACCACAGCTTGATTGCCGGCGGCTGCATCGTTTGCCAGTAGGCTGGCGACGCTGACACTGATCAGAATGGCGGGGGCCAACCACTTGCGCCCCCTCATTGCAAGCACAAGCATCAGCGGCCAGATCAGATAGAACTGTTCCTCGACACTCAGCGACCAAGTATGGAGCAACGGCTTCAGCTTTGCGCCAGCATCGAAATAATCAGCCTCCAGCCAGAAGTAGAAGTTCGAGATGCTGGCCATGGCGTGGATCATCTCGCCGCCAAACCGCTCCAGATACTGCGGAGCGAACAGCACGATCGCCGAAACTGCCGTCAGCAGATAGGTGGCGAGCATCGCCGGGAACAGCCGGCGCGCGCGGCGCAGGTAGAAGTTCCCGAACGAGAACGTGCCGGCCGCGACCTGGTCCCTGATCATCCTTGTGATCAGATAGCCACTTATAACGAAGAAAACGTCGACCCCGATGTATCCGCCGCTGAACGCCTGGAAGCCCGCGTGGAAGAAAAGGACGCTAAGCACCGCGATCGCGCGCAGCCCGTCAATATCTGCCCTGTACTTCATCTCTCTTTTGTATTGTTTGTAGCCAAGGCGGTATGGTACGCCAACAATTGCGCCGAGACGCTAATGCGGGTACTGGTTGGATATACAGTGTGCATCGTCACGTCAAGCACCGACTTCCAAGCGCCCGAACCGCCCGTCCCCTTGTACAAGGATGCGCCGTGACTGCGAAAACAGCACGTACCTGCTGCTGCGGTCTTGCGCACATTGGCGGCCAGAATCTCGCACCTAGTGAAGAAAATTTGCGCGGATCGCACCGAATTGATATTTCGGTTGGTAGCGAGCCGGTTTTTTGAAGAGGCGCTGCATGTGCATACAGTGGAAGTCGGGTTTGGGTGATATTGGAAGCCGTTGTCGAGCAGGCAAGAAAAAAAGGCCTACGCCGTGAGGCATAAGCCGTTGATTCCTCTACCTAAAACAGATCGCTCAAACGCCCCACTTCTGGTCGGGTGAATTCCCCCATGCAGGACCGGTGCATCAGGCGTCGGCTTTCTCGGGAACGGCAAGTCTGCCAGCGGCTTCCCTGAGGCGGTAACTTTCGCCTTCAAACTCCCGCAGAGGTCCAGCAAGCCGAAGGTCGTGGCAGCCGCCGCCCGTGTGCCGATTCTCATTGGTGTCAGCGGGCAGTCCCGGCCGTCCCCTCAAGAATTCCCCCAAGCCGGCTGGTACTAGGAAGGCGAAGGCGCCACCTAAGGCTCGCGGCTTGATTGCGCGTGCCGGAAGAATGCAATCGCCAGCCCGACAAACAGACCTAGCAAGGTGCCCGCCGCGACGACAAGGAGCTTGCTCGGCGTACTGGGGCGTTCGGGCACGTAGATGTTCCCCACGACCCGAGTCGAGTAGCTACGCGCGGGATCCAACGCATCCTCTAGTTGTTCCTTGTGCTTCTTTAGCTCGAGAATTTGATTCTGCAGCGTCGAGAGAACGTTCGAAGTGAGGATGTCGCGGGCGCCGGCTGTCCCTGCCTGCGTACTTCTCGCCTTGAGCGCACGATAGGTTTGGTCGTACTCACGTTCGGTATTGGCCAGCCTGGCCCCGGTACTGGCGAGATCCGCCTTCATCCGCTCTAGTGATGGCTGGATGAGACTCAGGTGTGTGCCGTTCAGTAGCGCAACCGATGCCTGCAGTACCTTGGCGGCCTGCTCTCGCGAAAAGGCGGACACCTGAAGATTCAGCAGGTCGCCTGCCCTCGATGGAGTAGCGCTCATCGAATCGAACACGAGCGTAGCTTCCTTGTGACCGATGCCGGGCAATGGCAGGCCCAGCGATTTGAGGACGTCGGTGCGGAAGCTCTGCAGGTTGAGGCGTTCGACTGTGGTCAGCACCGTCTCGACCAGCCTCGGGGCCTGATCGGGAATCGTGATCTGGCCAACTTGAACAGTAACCTTGCCTGTCCACCTAGGCGTCATGGACTGGGCAATTGCTATAGCAATCAACGCACCCAGCACCGTGGCAAGCAACAACTGCTTGATCGAGGCCTGGAAGATCTTCTGGGGGACAGGAGGTGCTGGGTTCACGCTTGATTGAGGGACAGGTTGCATTGTCAATGTGATTTCTTGGGGGCAGGAACTGCTGCTAACACAATATTCTATCGTGAACCGCTTACACGCCGGATTGGTGGCAGAGGCCTGAGCCAGGACTGCCGCTGATCGAGGGAGATCCCCCGGCTAGCAAGGTGTCCCAGTCTGAAATGATCTTCTCAAGGGCATGCTCGCTTGCGTCTTGCCTGCCATGGATTGCCATCGCGGTCGGCAATTCCCCGCCCCGTATCGCCTGCAGTAACCCCAGCGCCAGGGCGTTGGCGTCGTCCACAGGTACCACGACCGCATTTTCTCCAGCGCGAAGCAATTCGCGCGGTCCCGTTTCGCAGTCGGTCGACACGATCGGCAGCCCGAACGCCATGGCCTCGATGAGCACTAACCCGAAGCCTTCATAGCGAGAACTTAGGCAAAAGACCGATGCTTGCTCGTAGGCCTGCTGTGCATCCTGGCAGATTCCGGGCAGGGAGACACTGTCTTGCAGTCCCAGTTGTC
Source organism: Cupriavidus sp. BIS7 (assembly GCF_000292345.1). Classification (GTDB taxonomy): domain Bacteria; phylum Pseudomonadota; class Gammaproteobacteria; order Burkholderiales; family Burkholderiaceae; genus Cupriavidus. The sequence goes on along the minus strand of NZ_ALOU01000069.1, from coordinate 85,345 downwards.
TGACCAGAGCAGTGAGCGCCTTGCGTTCTTCACCTTCGCCACGGATAACAAGCTTCCAGTCCGACGCGTCTGCCGCGACACGCTGCCACGCGTGCAGCAGCACGTCGAAGCCCTTGGCAGCCACCAGCCGTCCCATGGCAAGTACTGTTTTGTTCTTGCGGGGAGCCGGCGTTGCTGGAAACGGGAAAGGCAACGGGTTCGGGATGCAGATGATCCGGCCACGCGGTCGTAGCACCTCCACCCACCGCTGCCGGTCCCGTTTCGTAAGCACGACGACGTGTCGACAGTAGTGTGCCGCCAACCACCGCGCCACCCGCCGCGCCCGCCTCCCCAAATCCTCATCAAAATGACAATGCTCCCACGCAATCCTGCGCACCTTCATGCCGAGGGTGGCCGGCAGCGTGAACAGCGTCAGCATCGTATCGACCTCGATCAGCACGTCGATCCTATGTTCGCGCACGAATCGTCGAATCCCGAACACGGTCGAGAAGTACATCCGCTTGAACGAAGGCCTTTCCTCGAACAGCGCATGGTGCTCCACGCCCTCATGCAGCGGGAACACGCTGGCGCTATCCCACAGGCTTAGCACAAACACGCGATACCCGCGCTCCGCCAGCGCATTGGCGATGACGGCGGTCATGCGTTCTGCGCCGGCAAATGCGTTGAGCGTGCCGGTCAGGAAGCAGACGGTCGGCAGGTTGCTCATGCGGAAATCGCCTCCCGCACGGGGCGATGTCGCCACCATAGCGTCAGGCCGACCAGCACGGCTGCGCCATTGCCCAGGGCATAGCCAGCAATGGCGCCCCAGTTGCCATAGCGCGGGATGACGGCAAGGTCGAAGACCAGTGTGGTGCCGAGCACGAGTGCCCACTTGATGGCTACCCAGCGCGGCTTGCGCAGGTAGACCGCCAGCAGCGTGAGTGCGACATCGGCGAAAACCAGCGCCGAGGCCACCGCCGCCACGCGCAGCAGTGTCACGGTTGCGTCGAACGCGCTGCCGTACAGCAATCGCACGATCCACGGTGCGCAGCCGGCAATCGCCAGGCCGCCGAAGAGGCCAAGTGTGCCGATGCCAAGCGCGATGCGGCCAATGCTGGCGTGTGCGTCCGCATAGGCCGTGCGTGCGTAGACATAGGTCGGCGCGATGCCCGCCACCAGGATGCTGGCCACCATCGTGAAGTTGTCGAGGATCTGCATGCACGCGGCGTAGGCGCCAAATTCTGCGGATGGCACGGACGGTTGCAGCACGAGCTGGTCCACGCGGCGCGCGCCCATCATCAGGATGAAGCTGACCCAGAACAGCGCGCCAGCGCTCATCAATTCGCGGGCCTGCGGCGATCGCCACGAGAAGTCGCGGTCGTGGACGCGGACGAAGTAGTAGCTCGTCATCAGGACTGCCAGGACGATGGCTTCGACAGCGAATGCGGCAGCGTAGCCGGTGATCTCGTGCGTGCCGGCGGCAAACAGGCCCCCCACCAGGATTGCCTTGACGGCCAGGGCAGTGAGGCTGAACAGCGTGCCGGGCCGGTTGTTGGTATGTGCCTGCATCCAGGCCGTTACCACGCCGAACGGCTCGCGCAGCAGGATCGCAATGCCCAGCCAGAGCGCGGCGTGCCACACCTCCGTGGCGGGCGACGTGACACCCAGGTAGGCGCACATCAGCAGGTAGCCGCTGACGCCGCCGGCCAGACGAAGCACGAAGGCGTGCGCAAGCAGGCCGTGCTGGGTCGCGGGCGCCGGGGCGGCGACAAGCCGCGGCACTACAACTTCGGCGCCGCAGACGAGCGCGAAGGACGCGGCGATCAGCACGATCGACTGGGCGTACTGGAAGTGGGCGAAGCCCGAAGGGCCGAGCGCCCGCGCCAGCATGGCCACCACGCCGATGCCGATGCCGATCTGGAAGCCGCGCTCGGCCAGCATCCAGAGCAGATTGCCCGCCACGCGCCGGCGCATCAGGCTGCCTCCGAGTGCGGAACCGCCGTCGCGCCGGCCAGGCTGACGTAAATTTCCAGCCAGCGTTGTGCCACGGCGTCGATGGAGAATGTGGAAACCACGCGCGCCCGGCGGGCGGCTTCTTCGTTGGGCGACCCTCGGCCGTGCCGTAGGGCTGCGTCCAGCGCGGTGGCCAGCGCCGCCGCATCGCCGCGCGGGACGATCACGCCCTGGTCGTGCAGCACTTCGCTGACGCCTGGCGCGTCGGTGGCAACCACGGGGCAGCCACAGGCCAGCGCTTCCACCAGCACCATGGGCAGCCCTTCGATATTCGACGACAGCACGAAGGCGTCGGCGGCATTGAGCAGCGCGGGAACATCGTCGCGCGGCCCGAGCAGCGTAACGCGCGACGCCAGGCCCAGCGCCGCGATCTGTTCGCTCAGTGCTTCCCGCAGCGGGCCGCCGCCGGCGATCAGCAAGTGGACCGGCAGCGTGGCAGGGTCGATCTGCGCGAACGCGCGCAGCAGCAGGTCCTGCGCTTTCTCGGGGACCAGCCGTCCGACGTTCAGCGCGAGCCGCGTCCCGGCGCTGATACCGAGCCGTGCGCGCGTGGCGCCGCGCAGTGCGGCATTGGGATGAAACCTGTCAATGTCGATGCCATTGGGCATCACAGAGATGCGCTCGGCCAGCACCGCGCCAGCGGCGACCATGCCCGTCCGGCCGTCCTGGCTGACGTGTGTGGTCAACGCACTCCACCGATCGGTCACGCGATACGCCAGCATCCGCAGGCGACCGCCCTCACGAAAACTGTGCGCCGTGCAAACCAGCGGTGGGCAGCGCACGATGCGGGTCAGCAGTCGCGCGAACACGTTGGCGTGGATCATGTGCGCGTGCATGACATCGGGCTGCCACGACCTGACCAGAACCCTGGCCTGCCACAGCGCACGCGCCATCCCCGTCGGCGTCTTGCGCATGTTGAGTTCGACGACATGCGCGTCGGCTGGGACATCGAGTTCTCGCCCGGGAGACAGGCTCAGGATGGCCACCGCATGGCCGCGCGCCAGGAATGCGCGGGCCAGCGCCACCACCTGGTGCTCGGCGCCGCCAAGCTTCAGGCCGGTAGTGACCAGCAGGATTCGCATCGGCGCGGGTTCCGCAACGGTTGCCGATGCCATCAGCGCGCTCCGTAGCCGGTCAGCAGCGTGCGTATCGTCTTGACGCCAATCAGCAGATCAAGTGCGAACGAGCAGTGCTTCACGTAGTACAGGTCGTAGCTGAGCTTGGTGACCGTTTCCGCATGGGTGCCCACATAGCCCTGCTGCACCTGCGCCCATCCCGACAGCCCGGGACGCACCAGATGGCGGTACGGGTAATACGCAATCGTGTCGGCAAACATGTCGACCATCGGCACCTGTTCCGGACGCGGCCCGATCAGGCTCATGTCGCCCGCCAGCACGTTCCACAGCTGGGGCAGTTCGTCCAGCCGGTATTTGCGAATCACACGGCCCACGCGCGTGACGCGAGGATCGTGACGCTGGGCGAATTGCGCGGCGGCATCGGGTTGCCAGCTCATGCTGCGGAACTTGAGCATCGTGAACGGCTCGCCGAAGCGGCCCACGCGTTCCTGCCGGAACAGTACGGGGCCAGCCGATTCCATCCGGATCGCTAGCGCGGTCAGCGCGGATAGCGGCAACGCAAGCGGCGCCAGGCAGAGCACGGCCGTGATATCGAGCACGCGCTTCACGAACCCATAGAAGTAGTGGCGCGCGTAGTCATCAAGGAAGTTCTCGTCGATATGTTCCAGGCCGACGCGCCCGGTCAGCATCTCGCCAACGCGCTCCACCGAATACATGCGCACGTGGCTCAGTTTCAGGCGTGCCAGTGCGCGCGTGCGTTCGGGGTCGGCGGTGGCGGAGCGGTCGAGCATCAGGCCGTCGCAATGCACGGCGTCCTCGATCGCGCGGATGAACTCGAAGCGCGTCGGGGCCGGTGGCGTGGCGCCTGGCATGGCCAGCACCGCTTCGAGCTGTTCTAGCGCGCTTGGATCGGTGTAGCCGAATACCGGCACATAGTTCTGCACGAAACGCCGGTAGCCAATGCCGCTCCAGATCAGCGTCGTGGCATAGCCAAGCAGCAGCGCCCCGCGCGAGTACTCGATATGGAATGCGGCAAAGACGATCAGCAGCAGGCCGAAGGGCAGGGTGGCGGACACGCCGATCAGGCTGTTGCCCTCGATCGCCGGCAGATGCAGTGAGCGGTGCAGCAGCACGAACGTGCAAAGGTAAGGGACGATCGCCCAGAGCAGCGTTCGCGTGAATACGTACGTGACAATGCCTGAGTGATGCAGATACTCGGCCAGCACGGTATTGACGCCGAACAGCACCAGGCCGAGCAGGGCCCAGGAGAGCATCCGGCTGGCACGGCGGACGGTCTCGGAGCCGCGTGTGTTTGCGGCCAGGGTGCGCTGCGAACCATTCAGGCGAGCTTGCTTGTTGCTGCTCATGTCAGGCGCCCTCCGCCGGCAATACGGCCGTCTGCCTTGGCCCCAGCGCGCGCTGGTACTCCTGCCAGGTGGCTTCTGCCATGGATTCGACCCCGAAGGCCTCGTTCCAGCGCGCACGCGCCGACTGGCCCATGGCGGCACGCCGGGACGGGTTTGCCGCCAATGCGGTCAGTGCATCGGCCATCGCACCCTCATCGTTGCCGGGTACCAGCAGGCCTGCCGATGCCGCGCCGAATTCCTCACCGAATTCCTCACCGAATTCCTCACGAACGCCGGGCAGATCCGATGCCACGACCGGCAGGCCGGCCCGCATCGCTTCGAGTATCGAAACCGGCAGCCCCTCATGGTCAGACGCGAGGATGAAGATTTGCGCGGAGGCCAGCAGGCCGGCGATGTCATCGATGTTTCCGGGCAGGCTGACGCGGCCCGGCGCCAGTTCGTCAGCCACTGCGCGCATGGCGGCACGAGTCGGGCCGTCGCCGGCGATGACCAGTTCGCAGTCGGCGAGGTTTGCGCGGGCAAACGCGCGAATGACGATGTCAGGCCGCTTCGGGGCGGCAAAGCGCGCCACCATGACGATACGGCGCAGCGGGCTGCCCGGATCGGCACGCAGCCCGGTATCGGGAATGCCGTTGTGGATCACGCTGACGCGCGAGGCCGGTACCGGCAGGGCCGCAGCCAGCGCGCGCTCCGAATCGGCTACGCAGATCAGGCGCGTGGTCAGCGGTGCCAGGCACCATTCGGCAATACGGGATGCCACGCGCCGGACCGGCGCCGCCGCCGGCTTGAAGGCGAAGCCATGCACCGTGTAGACCACGGGGACGCCAAGCATCCACGCGGCGACACGACCCAGCGCGCCGGCCTTGGCGCTATGGACGTGGATCAGGTCCGGCGCAACGCGGCGCAGCGCGGCCTTCAACTGGCGCAGCGTGGCAATCGCCTTGAACACCGACATGGCGTTGTCGAGCAGTGAAAGTCGTACGGTTTCCGCGCCAGCGGCCTGAGCCGCCGCAAACAGGGGGCCATCGCCGCCCGCCAGCAGGGTTGCATCGATCCGGCCGCGCAACGCGCGCAGCAGGTCCGCAACATGCGATTGCGCACCGCCGATTTCGGTATTGGTGATGACGTACGCGACGCGGGGCCGGGAGGAGGGCAGGTTCTGCACGAACGCGGAAAAAAGTAGGTAATGAAGCACTGGCAAACGCCCTCGCACAGGGCCGAAACGGGTCTTGCCAGGTCCGTGACGTGGCGCACGGATCGCCCGAGTGTGGGTGGTCGAGGGATTATAAACTGGCGCAGACTTCGCAATCCGGCACAATACGAGTTTTTGGCGCCCTGCCCGCGCCCCGCCCGCCGGATGTATCCGGGCGGTATCGCACCGTGAACTCTGTACTTGGGAAGCCATATGCAAATTGATCCTTCGATCTTCAAGGCCTACGACATCCGTGGCATCGTGGGCAAGACGCTGACCCCGGAAGTGGCCCGTTTCATCGGCCTGTCCTTTGGGTCGGCAGCCGCCGAACAAGGCGAAAAGACCGTCGTGGTCGGCCGTGATGGCCGCCTGTCGGGCCCAGACCTGCTCGGCGGGCTTGTGGAAGGCCTCCGCTCGGCCGGTCTGGACGTGATCGACATCGGCATGGTCGCCACGCCAATGGTGTACTTCGGCACCAATATCGAACTCGATGGCCGCCGCGCGACGTCCGGCATCATGGTCACGGGCAGCCACAATCCGCCCGACTACAACGGTTTCAAGATGGTGCTCGGGGGCAAGGCGATCTACGGCGAGCAGATCCAGGCCCTGCGCCAGCGCATCGATGCCGGCAATTTCACCAAGGGCGCCGGCGGTTACCAGCTTGTTGACTTGCGCCAGCAGTACCTCGATCGCATCGTTGGAGATGTGAAGCTGGCACGTCCGATGAAGATCGCGCTCGATGCCGGCAACGGCGTGGCCGGTGCGTTCGTTGGCGACCTGTTCCGCGGGCTCGGCTGCGAGGTGACCGAGCTGTTCTGCGACGTAGACGGTCATTTCCCGAACCACCATCCCGATCCGGCTCACGTGGAAAACCTGCAGGACCTGATGCAGTGTCTGCGCGACACCGACTGCGAGCTTGGCCTGGCCTTCGATGGCGACGGCGACCGCCTGGGCGTGGTTACCAAGGACGGGCAGGTGATCTTTCCGGACCGGCAACTGATGCTGTTCGCCGAGGAGATCCTGTCGCGCAACCCCGGTGCGCAGGTGATCTACGACGTGAAGTGCACGGGCAAGCTGGCGCCGTGGATTCGTCAGCACGGCGGCCAACCGCTGATGTGGAAGACGGGGCACTCGCTGGTCAAGGCCAAGCTCAAGGAAACTGGCGCGCCGATCGCCGGCGAGATGAGCGGCCACGTGTTCTTCAAGGACCGCTGGTACGGCTTCGACGATGGCCTGTACACGGGCGCCCGGCTGCTGGAAATCCTGTCGCGCCATGCCGACGCCAGCGCCGTGCTGAACGCATTGCCGAATTCCAACTGCACGCCCGAGCTGCAACTCAAGTGCGCCGAGGGCGAAGCGTTCACGCTGCTCGACAAGATCCGCGCCAATGCGAAGTTCGACGGCGCGAAGGAAGTCATCACGATCGACGGCGTGCGTGTGGAGTATCCCGATGGCTTTGGCCTGGCGCGTCCGTCCAACACGACCCCCGTCGTGGTGATGCGTTTCGAGGCCGATAACGATGCCGCGCTGGCCCGCATCCAGGCAGAGTTCAAGCGCGTGATCCTGGCCGAGAAGCCGGATGCAAAGCTCCCGTTCTGAAGCTGTGCAGGCATCGACCGTAGAGACACCGTCGCCATTGGCGGCGGTGTCGCCGTTTGCGCTGCCCGCACGGCCGCGCATCCTGATCGTCAAGGTATCGTCGCTGGGCGATGTGGTCCACAACATGCCGCTCGTGCATGATCTGCGCGCGCGCTGGCCTGAGGCCGAGATCGACTGGGTGGTGGAAGAGGGTTACGTCGACCTGGTGCGACTGCTGCCTGAAGTGGGCCGCGTGATTCCGTTCGCGCTGCGCCGCTGGCGCAAGCGTTTCTGGAAGGGCGAGACCTGGGACGAGATTGGCGCCGTGCGCGATGCCATTCGGGCCAGACCATATGACGCCGTGCTGGAAACCCAGGGTTTGCTCAAGACAGCCATCGTGGCGCGCACCGCGGCCCGCGCTGCCGGGGCACCGGTGATCGGGCTGGGTAATGCCACGCAGGGCTCCGGCTACGAGCCTGCCGCACGATTGTTCTACACTGCGCCGATCAAGGTGCCGCGCCAGACCCATTCGGTACGCCGTTCACGTCTGCTTGGCGCTGCGCTGACAGGCATCGCACCGCCCGAGCCGCCGCGTTTTTTCGGCCCTGCCGCGAATTCTCTGAATATCGACGATCCGCTGTGGGCCGATCTGCCCGCGCGCTTTGCGGTTTGCTTCCATGCCACGGCCGGTGCGAAGAAGCGCTGGTCGGTGGCGAACTGGCATGCGCTCGGGCGCAAGCTGCATGCTGAGGGTTTGACCGTGCTGCTGCCGTGGGGTAGCGAGTCTGAGCGCCGCGACGCCGAATCGCTTGCCGCAGGCATTCCTGGCGCGCGCGTGCTGCCGCGATTTTCGGTCATGCAGGGCTTTGGGCTAATCAATCGCGCGGAAGTGGTGATCGGCGTCGATACGGGGCTGGTGCATATTGCTGCTGCCCTGTGCCGTCCCACCGTCGAGATTTATACCGCCACATGGCGCTGGAAGACGGAAGGCTACTGGTCAGACCGTATCGCCAATGTCGGCGATGACGGCATCGTGCCGACCGTCGACGAAGTCCATGCCGCGTCCATGCGCGTGCGCGGAGTGGCCGCCTGATGCTTCGTTTTGTCTATACCCTGTTGTGGCTGGTGATCCTGCCACTGGCGCTGCTGCGCCTGGTCTGGCGGTCGCGCAAGGAGCCCGGCTATATCCAGCATGTGGGCGAACGGCTCGGCCGGTATGGCGATTTGCCGGCGACCGGCCCGTGGCTGTGGGTCCATGCGGTATCGGTCGGCGAGACGCGCGCGGCGCAACCATTGATCGATGCATTGCTCGCGGCCTATCCGGAACATCGGCTGCTGCTTACGCACATGACGCCGACCGGACGTCAGACTGGCGCACAGCTTTACGGTAGCAACCCGCGCGTCCAGCAATGCTATCTCCCTTATGACATGCCCTGGCTAGTGCGGCGCTTCCTTGCGCACTTCCGCCCTGATGCCGGGCTGATCATGGAAACCGAAGTTTGGCCGAATCTGGTGCACGTGACGCGGCGCGTTGGCGTGCCACTGTTCCTGGTCAACGCGCGCCTGTCGCCGCGCAGCTACCGGCGCACGGCGCGCTTCGGCAGCGCAGCCGCTTCGCTGTACAACGATTTCACGATGGTGCTGGCCCAGACCGCCGGCGATGCCGAACGCTATCGGGCGCTCGGCGTGAAGTCGGTGCAGATCACGGGCAACCTGAAGTTCGACATGCAGCCGCCGGAGACTGGCGTTGCACGTGGACAGCTTCTGCGGCGCGCGTTTGGCAATCGGCATGTGCTGGCCGCGGCAAGCACGCGCGAAGGCGAGGAGCCGCTGATCCTGGAGGCCTTTTCGCGCTGGCCCGGAGCCGATCGTCCCGCTTTGCTGCTGGTGCCGCGTCATCCACAGCGCTTCGACGAGGTGGCCACGATGGCCACGCGTGCTGGATTCAGCGTCCAGCGGCGCAGTGCACTCGATATCGAGCAGATCGACTCCGCGATCACTGCCGACGTCGTGCTCGGAGATTCGATGGGCGAGATGGCGATGTATTACGCGGCCTCGGACATCGCCTATATCGGCGGCAGCCTGATCCCGTTGGGCGGGCAGAACCTGATCGAGGCATGCGCCGTCGGCACGCCAGTGCTGATGGGGCCGCATACGTTCAATTTCGCGCAGGCGACCGAGGATGCGATTGCTGCTGGCGCCTGCGAGCGTGTGGCCAATGCGGATGAGTTGATGGCCGCTGCCGCCGCAGTGCTCGACGATCCGGTGCGGCTGGCGGACATGCGCGGCCACGCATTGACGTTCGCGGGGCTGCACAGGGGTGCCACGGCGCGCACACTGGGCGCGCTGGCGCCAGTGTTGCGCTGACATACGGGCGCGATGCGTTTCAGTAGACTAATTCTTGCCTGAGGCTTTTGATCCGCTTGCCCTCTCCTGACGGTGCTTCAAAGAGCGCTGGTTCGCTCCCCTCTCCCGCACGGCGGGAGAGGGGTTGGGGGAGAGGGCAGGCGCTTGAGCCGCGCAGGTGCTTCAAGCAAAGGAGCAAATCGATGCAACATGTTCTCCGATCCTTGGTCATGACACTAGCCCTTGCTGTCACCGCCGCGATTTCAGCTTGTACTATGGGGCCGTTGCCCAATACCCCTTCAGCCACCACCAGCCTCAACGAAACCCGCTCTAGCGGCCCCAGCCGATGGGAACTGGTGCGTTGGCAACAGGCCGATGGCTCGCTGCGCGATATTCCCCACGGCGACAACGGCCAGCCGATCGTCTTCGACTTCAGTGACGGCATCGATTCGCAGCAAGGCACGGTGAGCGGCACCAGCGGCTGCAACCGCTTCACGGGCGGCTATGGCAAGACCGCCACCGGCATTCGCTTCGACCACATCGCCGGCACGCGCATGGCCTGTCCTGGGCCGCGCATGGAACTGGAATCCGCGCTGCTCAAGGCGATGGCGGCGTCGTTCACCACGGTTGGCACGCAGCCATCGGCGGGGTCGACCGGACGGCAGATCATCTGGAAGACTACCGACGGCGACCTGCTGCAGTTCGTTGAACGCGAGGGCGTGGGCCAGCGCGGCGCGAAGATCGATGCGGCGTCGGGCAGGGAGAAGATCGTCTACATCGATTCCCAGCGCGTGGAATGCTCGGGCGTAGGCCGCATGCAGTGCTACCGCTGGCGCGAATCGGCGGATGCGCCGTGGCAGCTCTGGTATGGTCCGATCGAAGGGCTCGATTTCGAGCCCGGCGTCAGCTACAAGCTGCGCGTGCGCGAATACCAGGTGCCGAACCCGCCGGCCGATGCGTCGTCGATCCGGTGGCAATTGATCGACGTGGAAGAACGCATACGGGCGAAGTGACCAGCGGCGACCGCGCCGAGAGGTGGGCACCGGGGATGGGTGGGTGCCCGATCGGATAGAATCCGGCCAGATTTCAGACGTGCCACAACACAGTGGCGCTACCGCCGCTTCACGAAGTCCCAATATGACCGACAGCAACAAGCTCCTCTCGAGGATGGCAACCGTCCTCGTTTTCGCCTTTCCTGTGTTGATCCTCTGCGTGCCCCGAGGAGCGGGCGTATTTCTGGCGGGAGTCGGTGTGCTGGCGTTGGTTGGCTGGCGGGGTATGGGGCAGGCGTGGCGCGAGCATGCCGATGTCCTCAAGCCGCTGGCCATCGCGGTGCTGGCGTTCATGGCCGTCTACGTTGGATCGAAGCTCTACTTCCACACGCCGTGGAACGTGCTCGACAATCCTTCGCGAACGCTGCTGGCGATCCTGACATGCTGGGTCATCGCCCGCACGGCGCCCAACCCGGCGAGGTTGTGGCAGGGAATCACCGTCGGCTTGTGCCTGGCACTGCTGATTGTGATCTGGCAGAGGTTCGCGCTTGCAACCGAGCGGCCTTCTGCATTTGTGCAGGCGATTGCTTTTGCCAACATGGTGGCAGCGCTGGCGCTGGTTGGCTTTGCGCGCCCCGGTCACAGCCGCGCGGCAAATGCTATCGCCTGGTTCAACATCGTTTGCGCGGTGCTGATCCTGATGCTGAATGGCACGCGTGGATCGCTGTTGGCAATGCTCGTGACACTGGTGCCCATGCTTCTGGCTCGCTACCGGCGCTTCAGCATGCGCATGTTCGTAGTGGCAGCAGCAAGCATTGCGGTACTGGGCGCGGCAGCGTGCATCGTGCCTGGCAGCCCACTTGGCAAGCGGGTCGACGAGGTTGTTTCGGAAATCCGCCAGTTCGATCAAGGCAACCCAGAATCTTCGATAGGCGCGAGATTGATGATGTGGGGCGCCGGTATGCAGTATTTCGCCTCGCATCCGTGGACGGGAATTGGGGTCGGACAGTTCGCCCGAATCCTGCAGGCAACGCCGTACTGTGAACAGATCAGTGACCCCGTGGCGCGCAGTCATTCCATCGTCTGCGTGCTTGAGCATGCGCACAACGATATCGTCGAAGCTGCTGCTACCACGGGCCTGCCCGGATTGCTCACCATGCTCGGGCTGTTCCTTGTGCCTGCCGCGCTGTTTGTACGCACGCTTCGCATATCGCGGACCAGGGGGAACGCACAGGGCATCCATCTGGCCGGTGCTGGACTGGGCGTGGTGATGGCCAGCATGATCAGCGGATTTACCCAGGTGACCACGGCTCATCAGGCCAACGTCGTCTTCTATGCGGGGCTTATCGGTTTGCTGCTGGGGATGGCAGGGCGCGAGGCCTATGCGGCCAGCGCCGACGGGGCTTGAACATGCGCGCGGTCAGCTTCGCGGCGTAGCGCCAGGAGCCAGGCTCTCGCGCCGGCCGCGCTCACCGCGTGGCGGCATCGGAGAGGGCGCGGCGCCCCCCTCGTGTTTCCGGACAACCAGACGGCTTTTGGGGGCTATAGCGTGGGCGGACACGCTCATCGCTACTCATGAATTGCACGCTTAGGACGGCGATTGCCTTGAGCTGATCTATGTTAGCCCTGCAGCCTACTAATAGTGGTAGGCATGAGAGACGCAAAACCTGCCACCGTCGTCGATTCAAGCAGCGCGCACAGCGTCCGAATGTTGAGCCTGATGGATTGCTTTCCCACCAAACCAAAGTTCCCGTGCTCCTAAGAGTCGCGTCAGTGCGCATATGAAGACCAACGGGAAGGCCAGATCTCGCAAGAGGAAGGTGTCGGAAAGCACAGACATAACGCACGTGTACGCAACATAGCCCGCAGCATAGACTGCTATCACGGCACCATTTCTGACGGCCCACAGGTAGATGATCGCAAACAGAAACGACACTGCGATAACGGCCGGAATCATGCCGAGTAAGCCCAGATCCTGATAGAAGGAGCGCGCAGCGGTGTAGATGTTTGTGTACACGGGCTCGTAGACGTACTCCCCGAAATTTCCTAGCTTCACATGGCACAGGCCAACAGCATTGCATATTCTGTATGCCTCGGTCATTAGATTTACCATCGGAGGCGAATCTGACATATAGACGTCGTAGCCACCAGGCTGCACGAAGACGTCTTGGTCTTCTAGGACGACTACTGGATTCGAGCCGGAACCCGAAACGAAATTGTCGATGCCTGACCATGCGCCGGCCACGTAATTGTAGAGATTGCCCCCCCCCTCTTCGCCTTGACCTCTGATGATTGGCATCAGCACGACAAAAATTGCCACCAGTGTGACAAGCCATGATCCAAGTCGCAGCAACTTGGCCACTTTGATTTCGAACATGAACAAGTAGGCGTACAGCGTCAGTATTAGGATGCGCATCAAGCCGGAGCGCTCAAGGAAACAAATCGGGTACAGAGAAGCCAAAACTATCGAAGTTGCTACCTTGGCACGCGAAACATGGCCCGCCCTGAGCAAAGCCAGCATTGCGACTGGGGCGATGTAGTTCACGTACCGCAGTTGGCTGAGCAGCCTGAACGGCAGTGGCACATCGTACTTCTGGGTGGCCAGCACGCCGCGCAGAGCCGACATGTTTGGGTGGGCGTCCAATGGCATCCCCGCAAAGGCCGCCGCACTGATCAAATACGATAGTGCGGAAACGGCCGCCAGTACCTGCATGGCCAGTAGAACAGCGCCAATACGGCGTCCCCGTCTTTGGTCTATCAACAGTTCCGAACGGGCAATCGCTGCGTGCCCTCCCATGGCGGATGTGAGCCACACGCCGGGGACTACGAACGACAACCAGAAGATCAGGAGCACATAGAGTGTGTCCTCCCGAAGGAAATCCTCACCTGCAAGATAGATCAGGCTGCTAGCAGCCCAAGCGCAGGAGAAAATGACTACGGGGGAAAGAATGAATATCTTCCGGTTCTTGAGGACGGTAAACGCCGCCAGCAGTAGCACTGCGGCCAAGATGCACAGGATAGCTAGAAGAGTACCCATTTCATTGCGCTGAGTTAGCGACGACGTAGTGCGCGCATGACAATCGGAGGCATCAAATCGTTGATAAGTTGGCTTGCCGCAACCCGTGCCTTGCCTTTGCGGTTTTCCATGCTTTCGCCCGGGCGAAGACGATAGTCCGTAGTGTTGTCCGGGACTTCGTCATAGATTGCCTTGGAGGCAGTGTAGTAATAGAGAGCGATGGACTTTCGCGTCACTCCTGGAGGGCAGGCCAAGTCATCTGGGTGGCCGTGGAAGCTCGTGGCATCCGTATTGAAGACTACACAACGATTGAAGATCGGCGACACCTTCTTGACGCAGCCTTTCATCCCCCGATCCCACAGTTCCAGGCGGCCACCCCATTCGTCCTGCCAATCTTTGTTCAGGTAAATCAGCACATTCATGCGGCGCTCTAGACTCAATCGTCGCTGGATGCGGAAATCGGCATGGATGCCCAGTTTGCCAGCCTGCGAAATTTCATGCAGACCGCCACCGTCAAAAAATGGATCGGCGATAAGCCCCTTGATTCCCGTCATTCCCTCCAGAAAATCAATGAACGGTTCGGAGTTCAGGAAGTGGAACAAGGATCTGATATAGGTCGATGTCAGGAAAGTAGGATTGTACTGGGCCTTGCCCTTCCCGCCGACATAGCCTTGATTATAAACTTTGGCGCCTGTGAGGTCCCCTTTTGGGAACTCCTCCAGAACTCGATCCAATACGGACTGTGGCAGGAAGTCGTCCAACACAATATGCGGGAACGGCTCGGCATTCGTGTACTGGTCCAGCATCAGTTCACCTGTCGCACGAGCAACCTGTGGTTCAAGGAAGAGGGGATCGCTTTCGCGACCAAGGGCAAGCACCGGCTCGATCATTGTTGCTACTCCGAGATGTATAGTTTTTGCTGTGGCCCGCTATGGTACAGCCTCAGTGTCGATAAGGTCCGCACTGATCCCAAGGAATGGCATTTAGTGATGCTGCTGGCTCTTTGTAGAGGGCTGGGCTTTGCGTCTAATCGCCACTTTTCGGTTCGACTTCTGCGTTTGCGTGACCGTTAGCAGTTCGCGCGGATGGCGGGACAAATATGAATCCGCAAATTCGACTGGGTCGGGCATCGGGTCGATGGAGCCAAGTAATGTCACGATCTCCCCGTTGGTTGTCGCTTCAGCGGCCTCTTTTAGGTCAAAGCACGCACATAAGACCCCCCGTTTGGTACGAGTTAGAGATATAAGTGATGCTTTTGCTGGTAATGCTTGTGGTCCCAGTCGCGACACCTACGGCGCGCGTCAGCGGCGCCGGAAATTGAACGCGGTCAGGTTCGCGGCGTAACCCCCGGAGCCACGCTCTCGCGCCGGCCGCGCTCGCCGCGTGCCGGCTTCGGTGCGGACGTTGCGCCCACGCTCGTCTTCCCCGGCAACTTGTACATCGCCCCCGGCGCCGACGTCAGCAGCGTATTGATCTGCACCACGTCTTCCTCCGACAGCACGCCTGTGGAAGCCTTCAGGCGCATGCCGTTCATGATCGTGTCATAGCGGGCCTTGGCCAGATCCCGCCGGGTCTGGTATAGCTGCGCTTCCGCGTTCAGCACGTCGATGTTGATACGCACACCGACGTCGTAACCAAGCTGGTTCGATTCCACTGCGCTTTGCGCCGAGCGTTCGGCGGCCTCAAGTGCTTTGACCTGGGCCAGGCCGTTGTACACGCCGGAATAGGTTTGCCGCGCGCTTTGCGCGGCGGTGCGGCGGGCAAACTCAAGATCGCTGGCGGCCTTGTCGGCAAGTGCCAGCGTTTCGCGCACGCGTGACTGGATAAAGCCGCCCGAGTAGATCGGAATGCTCAGCTGCACGCCCACGACGCCGGAGTTATAGCGGCTGCCGATATTGCTGAGCTGCGTGGCCGTGCCTTGAGCGTTGGTGTAGCCGTAAGACGCGACAAGATCCACGGAAGGGAGATGGCCGGCTTTGGCCTTGTTTGTCTCACGCTGAGCGGCCTCGAGGTTGTAGCCCGCGATGCCCACCTGTGGGTTGCTTTGCTCGGCCTGCGATGCCCATGCGTTCACGTCGGCCGGCGCTGGGCCCGGGATTGCCGCTTCTGGGCGCAGGCCCAGCAGTTCTTCAGCAGGCTTGCCGGTGATCTGCTGCAACGTGGCACGGGCAACTTCGAGCGCGCTCTGATAGGAGATTTCCGTGGATACGGCCAGGTCGTAGCGCGCCTGTGCGTCATTGGTGTCGGTGATCGTCGCGGTACCGACCTCGAAGTTGCGCTTGGCCTGCTCGAGTTGCTGTGCGATGGCCTTTTTCTGTGCGCCGGCCAGGTAGAGGTTGTCCTGCGCGGCCAGTACATCGAAATACGCCTGCGACGCGCGCGTGATCAGGTCAAGCTGGGCCTGCTGGAACGTGACCTCGCCGGCCATGACGGCCAGTTCGCCCTGCTTGTAGGTTTCCCAGCGATCCCAGCGGAACAGTGGCTGCGTCAGCTGCAGCGCCCAGGTGTTGGCATTGAAGTAGCGGGTGACGTCGACCGGCGAAGTGTAGTCGGCCATCGTGCGTTGTGCCCCGGCCGTGCCCAGGACCTGCGGCAGCAAGCCCGACCGGGCCTGCGGCAGTTTCTCGCGCGTGGCCAGCAGTTGCGCGCGCGCACTGGCGAACTGGGCGTCATTGGCTTGCGCGTCGCGGTACACCTGCAGCAGATCGGCCGCCCCGGCGGCAGGAAAGTGCAGCAGGGCGGCAAGAGCAGCCGCGAGCGCCAGGGAATTCCTGGCCGCACCGGGCACGGCGGAAAGCGCAAAACTCATGACATCTCCAGCGCGGCCAGCTCTTTCGGCGCGGCCATCGTTCGGTTACATCGACGGGTGGTACGGCAAGAAACTGCGGAGGTGCTGCTCGGCGGGGTGACCCCGGGCAGCGCGGTTCGCCGCCCGGGACCTGTCCGTGGTCAGTACTGCGGGACGGACGGATCGACTTGCGTCGACCAGGCGTGAATACCGCCGGTGAGGTTGAAGACCTTGGCATAGCCCTGACGCTCAAGGAAGTTCGCCACCTGCATGCTGCGCGCACCGTGGTGGCAGATGCAGACGATATCGGCGTCTTCGTCGAGTTCGTTCAGACGGGCCGGAATCTGGCCCATCGGGATATGCGTGATACCGGGCATCGCGGCGGTGCGGATCTCGATGTCCTCGCGCACGTCCAGCAGCACTGGCTTGGCACGGCTGGCATCAGCCAGCCATTGTGCGAGTTCGGGAGCGGAAATGACCTGCATGTCGAGCTTCCCCTCAGAACTTGAAGCGCGACGGCTGAGCGGCGCCTTCCAGCGGCTTGGCCACGGTTTCGAACAGGTTGACCACCTGGTACTCGGTTTCGGAGACGCGCGTGATAATGCGGGCTTCCATGACCGGGGCCTCGCCAACGATTGCGGCGATGCGGCCGCCAACCTTCACCTGGGACAGGATCGACTGCGGAATCTCTGGCACCGACGCCGAGATGCAGATCACGTCGTACGGTGCTGCCACGGCCCAGCCGTCTGCAGCGTTGCCTTCGGCCACGTCGACGTTGGTGATGGCTGCCTTGGCCAGGTTCTGGCGGGCCAGCGCGGCGAGCTCGCCGTGGATGTCCACGGTCAGCACGTGGCGGGCGCGGTTGGCCAGCAGGGCGGCCATGTAGCCCGAACCGGCGCCGATCTCGAGCACGTTTTCATGCTTGCGCACGTTCAGGTCCTGCAGGATGCGCGCTTCCACACGCGGCGCCTGCATGTTCTCGCCGCACGGCAGCGGGATCTCCATGTCGACGAAAGCCAGTGCGGCATAGGCCTGCGGCACGAACTGCTCCCGCTTGACCACGGCCAGCAGGTCCAGGATTTCCTGGTCCAGCACGTCCCACGGGCGGATTTGCTGTTCGATCATGTTGAAACGGGCTTTTTCGAGATCCATCTTGCCTTTCCTTCCAGATACTTGCGGGGTTGCGCTGCCAGTCAGCGTGCTGCGTGACGTTCAGCGCTGTTGTTGCGGTTGATGCCGGGTGACGTCCCGACCGGTGCCGAAGCCGCCGCCTGTCGGGAGGTTACGCAAAAGCGCACTATTTTACTCCCTTGCACCGGGTTGGCATGTTTACAAAGCATTAGAAACCGGGCGGACTTCGTGCCCTGGCGGTGCCGGGGCAAGGCTCCGCTGACGCTCATTGTTCCGTGTCCTCCGGAAGCGCCTGCGCGGACGCCTGTTCTGCCAGCATTTCGTCCCGGATCCGCTCCCACGCAAAGGGCCCTTGAGGCGGAGGCAGCGGAGCATCGCGCGCCGGGCCGGTGGTCAGGCCGAACAACAGCACGTGCAGCAACTGGTCGATGAAGGCGTCGGGGGCGATGGCACGCACGTCGATCTGGCTGAATGCGCTACGCCATAGCATCAGGAACACCAGCGGCGCGCAGATCAGCGTGGTGGTGGGATTGGCCGGGGCGGCGCGGAACTCGCCACGCGCCACGCCGCGCTCCAGCACACGCGCGAACATTTCGTCGCCGGGGCCCATCACCTCGTCCTGGTAGAACTGGGCGATGTCCGGAAAATTGCGTGACTCCGCCATGATCAGCTTGGTCAGGCCCGCCACGGGTGTGGAGCCGATCAGGCCCCACCAGCCAAGCAGCAGTTCGCGCAGCAACTCCGGCGTGGAGCCTTCGTACCTGTCGACCAGGTCGATGCCCCGTGCGAGCGCCGGCACCATGTTCTCGCGGACCACGGTCTTGAAAAGCTCTTCCTTGTTTGCGAAGTACAGATAGACCGTGCCCTTGGATACCCCGGCCGCTGCGGCAACATCCTCGAGTCGCGTGGCCGCATAGCCGCGCTCGACAAACAGGTCCAGCGCGGCGGCGACCAGTTCCTGGGGGCGGGCGGCCTTGCGCCGGCTCCAGCGTCGCGCTTCAGGATCTTTCTTGGGGAGTGCAGAGGTCACGGGTATGCGGGGCGGCGGTGTTCCTGTCGCGCTGCGGCAGGAGGAAAATTAATAACCTTTGGGTCATTAATGTAGAGGAGCCGTTACATACGGTCAAGCAGAGCGGGTTGGCGGGCTATGAGTGCAGCCGGCATCTCAAGTTGCCCTTTGTTTCAGGTGCCTGTGCCACTGTGAGGCACAATTGCGCCTTTCTCCGGTCTGATGGGGTCGTATCGGATTCCTGTCTTGCCGTATTGACGGCAGTTGCCGCACAAACTTCACCATGTCCTGCCAGTCTGACCTCTCATGCCGCGCCGGCTGCGGCGCCTGCTGCATCGCGCCGTCGATCACCTCGCCGCTGCCGGGCATGCCGCAAGGGAAGGCAGCGGGACAGCCATGCGCCCAATTGCTGCCCGACATGCGTTGCGCGGTCTTCGGGCGCCCGGAACGCCCGGACTTTTGCGGTGGCCTGCGCCCCTCGGTCGAGATGTGCGGTGATTCGCGCGACTCGGCGCTCGTGTGGTTGACGCGGCTGGAGGCCATGACCGCGCCGGCATCCAGTCCGGATGGCGGCCGTATCTGATGGAGGTTGATGGATGATTGCGATGACGCGCCGGCGCTGGCTGGCTGCAGCGGGTGTTGCCGCGCTGGCCACGGCCGGCTGGCTTGGCGGTTGCAGCGTGTTCCGTGACGAATACACCTTCTCGCAAAGCCAGTTGCAGTCCGCGCTGGAGAAGAAGTTTCCGTTCAACAAGCGGTACATGGAGCTGTTCGATATCCAGCTTGCCAATCCGCAGCTCACGCTCGACGCCGCGCACAACCGCGTGACAGTGGCCTTCGACGCGACGATCGACAATCGTCTGTTCTTCCGCCAGCCGCTGACGGGGCGATTCGCGCTGGACAGCGCGTTGCGGTATGACCAGCCCTCGCGCTCGGTCGTCCTGCAGGACCCCGAGGTCAGGCAATTCGACGTGCAAGGATTGCCGAGCCAGTTTTCACGCCAGCTAAATGCGCTTGGCGGAATCCTCTCGGAGCAGTTGCTCCAGGGCTATCCGCTCTACACGTTCAAGCCTGAACAGCTTCGGCTCGCTGGCACCAACGTGGAGCCCGGTACAATCACGGTCTTGCCGGACGGTATCAACGTCAAGATTAATCGGCCGTAAATCCGGTTCAACAATAATGCATGCGCCCGCGCTGTGCCGGCGGGTCTTGCGCTTACTTTTCGCGCCTCCCTTTCCTGATTCCGCATGGATATTGCACTCGCCCTGAAAGCCGTCATCCTTGGCATTGTCGAAGGACTGACTGAGTTCCTGCCTATTTCCAGTACTGGCCACCTGATTCTTGCGGGGCAGTTGCTCGACTTCAACGACGAGAAGGGCAAGATCTTCGAGATCGTTATCCAGTTCGGCGCCATCCTGGCCGTCTGCTGGGAATTCCGGCATC
Source organism: Cupriavidus sp. BIS7 (assembly GCF_000292345.1). Lineage (GTDB taxonomy): Bacteria > Pseudomonadota > Gammaproteobacteria > Burkholderiales > Burkholderiaceae > Cupriavidus. Next base: position 65,415 of record NZ_ALOU01000069.1, on the reverse strand, counting down.
GCATCGGCACCGTGATCAGCGGCCTGACCAGCGACGTCAAAGCGCAGCGTTTTGCCATCAACGTGATCGTGGCCACGATACCGGCCATCGTGCTGGCCCTGGTGTTCGGCAAATGGATCAAGGCCCATCTGTTCAACCCGATCACCGTGGCGACGGCCTTCATCGTCGGTGGCGTGGTGATTCTATTGGCCGAATGGCGGGAGGCGAAGCGCGGCACGGTGTCGCGTCCTCAAGGCAATGCGTTGCTGGAGGCTGCCAAAGCCGGCGCACCGCGCATCGAATCCGTCGACGACCTCAACTGGCGTGACGCGCTGAAGGTTGGTCTCGCCCAGTGTTTTGCGCTGGTGCCGGGCACGTCGCGCTCCGGTTCGACGATCATCGGCGGCATGCTGTTCGGCCTGTCACGTCAGGTGGCCACGGAGTTCTCGTTCTTCCTGGCGATTCCCGTGATTTTCGGCGCCACGGTCTACGAACTCTACAAGGCGCGCGCGCTGCTGTCCGCCGATGACCTCGGGATCTTCGCGGTGGGCTTCGTATTCGCGTTCCTGTCGGCGTTTCTGTGTGTTCGCTGGCTGCTGCGCTTTGTGGCTACGCACGATTTCAAGCCGTTTGCTTGGTACCGGATCGCCTTCGGGATCATCGTGCTGGTGACGTGGTGGACAGGTATCGTGTCCTGGCACGCCTGATGGGCTGATGGGCCGATGGACCTGAAGCCCTGATCGCCTGAATGCAAAAGAGGGGCTGTTGCCCCTCTTTGTCTTGCTGCTTCCGACTTACTTTCCGAATTACTTCTTCCGGAACACCACGTCCCACACCCCATGACCAAGGCGCAGGCCGCGCTTTTCGAACTTGGTCACCGGCCGGTAATCGGGCCGCTCGGCAAATCCACCTTGCGCCGTCGACGTATTCTCCAGCGCCGATTCGCCCGACAGCACCTCTACCATCTGGTGCGCATACTCTTCCCAGTCGGTTGCGCAGTGAATGTATCCACCCGGCTTGAGCCGGCTGGCAAGCAGCTTCACAAGCGGCGGCTGCACCAGGCGGCGCTTGTTGTGGCGCTTCTTGTGCCAGGGGTCGGGAAAGAAGATGTGCACGCCATCGAGCGAATTCTCGGTGAGCATGTGTGCGACGACTTCCACCGCGTCGTGCTGCATGATGCGCACGTTCTTCAGGTCACGCTCGCCGATCAGCTTGAGCAGGGCGCCGACACCAGGCTCATGCACCTCGCATCCCAGGAAGTTGTCTTGCGAACGCAGGCCGGCGATATGGGCCGTCGTCTCACCCATGCCAAAGCCGATCTCAAGAATCGACGGTGCCTCGCGCCCGAACGCGGCCGTCCAATCGAGCGGCTCGGGATTGTAGGGCACGACAAACGTCGGACCCAGATCGTCGATGGCCCGCTGCTGCCCGGTGGACGTGCGTCCGGCGCGCCTGACGAACGAACGGATCCGGCGCGGATGCGCAACTTCGTCTCCCGGATTCTGGGTGGCGTTGGAAGCGTCAGTGGACTGCCCGGAAGTGCCTTCGGCGTCGTCGCCCGGCACCGGCTCGGTAATGATGTCTTGGGGAAGCATGGCAACAAAAAGCCGCCGGGCGGACTGCCGATCATCGCGTTGACCGGGTGCCAGAGGCGGCTTGTGTAGTGAGAGTGGAGCGGGCGATGGGAATCGAACCCACGTCTTTAGCTTGGGAAGCTAAGGTAATAGCCATTATACGACGCCCGCGAACCGGCAATTCTATGCGGGAATCCGCAGTTGGTGCAAGCATGTGATGCTTTCGCTGCATACAAGGGTGGCGTCGCCTTGATCATCGCCACGTTTGCCCATTCGCCTTGTCCCACTGACTTCGTGGCCCAACCCGGCGCACAATATCCGCTTCCGACACAACCAGCGCCCCCCCGTGCACCCGATACCTGCCCACCGTTTCAACACCGAACTGCTGCCCCGTATCGCCGAACGGGTGCAAGCGCTTTCCCGTGGGACGCTGCAAACCGACGTCCTGCCATCGGCGTCACCCGACCAGCCGGCTCGTCTGCGCATTTGGGCGGTGGCGCGTGCTGGAGGCGGCCGCTATGCCCATCCAATCGATATCACGCTGTCGTGGGACAGCTATGAGGTGGACCGGCTGTTCGCAACGGGTGGCGATCTGAGGTTCGCCGAGTATCTCGATGCCTTGCCCGGCAAGCTCGATGCGTGGCAGGAGGCGCGGCAGGTCGACTTCAGTTCGCGCACGCAGGCCGATCCCACCGTGCTGCTCGGCGGGCTCGATTTCGAGCATCTGCTTCGATAGCCTGCGCACGCTCCCGGCGCTTTGCGAACGGCTCAGGGCTTCACCAGCAACCTGCAGGTCGCACGCTCTTCGGCGCCAGCGTCCAGCCAGCGCAATCCTTGCCCGTGGCCGATGGCATTCGGCAGGCCCAGCCACGGTTCCACGCAATAGAAATCGGAATCGTCGCGCTCTGTCCATGTGGTGACTGCGTACCATGGCGTCGTGTCGGCGTCGTTTAACCCGATCTCGATCGTGCGGGACGGCATTGCAAGGCGTACGGGCCCGGCGGCGCGGAGGACGTGAAATGTGTCCTGCAAGCGCGGATCGTCAACGGTGTACGTCCCATCGCCGGTTTCGGGGGTGTTCAGGCTGCCGTCGCCATTCTGGCGAACGCGTACCGAGGGCGGCATCGACAAGCGGCTTTCCGCGCGCAGCGCATGGGGAAGGTCGAAGTAGAAGTGGTGGCCCGCGTAATAGGGCAGCGGCTGGTCGCCCGTATTGCGCGTGGCAAGCGTGGCTTCAAGCCCGTCGGTGAGCAGCCGGTAGGTCACGGTGAAATCGAAACTGTAGGGATAGCCTGGCCGGGTGGCGTCGGACGATGCCAGTTGCAGGCTCACGGCGGATTCCGAGGCTTCCACGACCTCAAATGGCAAGTCGCGCGCAAAGCCATGCTGGGGCAGTGCGTGAACCGTCCCGTCGCGGCTGCGCCATTTTCCCGCTTCACCGTCGACGAAGTGACGTCCGATAAACGGAAACAGCAGCGGATTGCCGCCGCGTACCTTGGCCACGCGGGACCAGTCGGCATCATCCGGCCAGAACAGGATGTCCTGGCCGTGATGGACCCACCGTACAAGCCGGCCGCCGTGCTCGGGGGCGAGCAACAGGTAGCAATCTGCGTCTCCAATCCGGAGGAGGTCCTGTCCCTGGTATTGCTGCGTTGATGTCATCGTCGCGCGGTCTGCGGAAAGTCCGGGAAACGGAAGGTTAGCGCATGCCACCGCCTTGTGGCGGCACGGCATTAGCGCAGCGACGGCCTCCTCCAGGCTCAGCCGAACATCTCGTCGCTCATGTGGATGGTCTCCCGCAGCAGCGGGTAGACCTGGCCTTCCCAGCGCTTGCCGTTGAACACGCCGTAGTGGCCCACGCCGGTCTGGATGTGATGCATGCGCATGTACGGGCGCAGGCTTGCGCACAGGTCCTGCGCGGCCATGGTCTGGCCGATGGCGCAGATATCGTCACGCTCGCCTTCCACGGTCAGCAGCGCGGTGCGGCGGATCGCATCCGTCGACACGCGGCGCCCCGCAACGTCCAGCAGTTTCTGCGCAAGCAGGAACCGCTGGAACACCAGGCTGACGGTTTCGAGATAGAACTCGGCCGTCAGGTCCATCGTCGCAAAGTACTCGTTGTAGAAGGACTGGATCTCGTCGGCTTTCGCGTGTTCGCCGCGCATGCGCAGGTCATACAGGTCGCGCAGCGCCTGCTCGTGGCGCTCCCGATTCATGCTCATGAACGCCAGCAGTTGCAGGAAGCCTGGATACACGCGCCGCATCGCGCCCGGGAAGCGCCACGGCACGTAACCGATCAGGGTGCTCTCGAACCACTCGATCGGGCGGCTAGTGGCCAGTTCATTGACCCTGGTCGGGTTCACGCGCGCATCGATCGGACCAGCCATCAGCGTCAGGCTCGGCGGTTGTGCGGGGTCGCCGTCCTCGGCCATCAGCGCAACGGCGGCCAATGCTGCCACTGTCGGCTGGCACACGGCCACAACATGCGTGTTGCCGCCCAACGCGTGCAGGAAAGCGATCAGATGCTGCACGAATTCATCGAAGCCAAAGCGGCCACAAGCCAGTGGAACGTCGCGCGGGTTGTGCCAATCGGTAATGTAGACGTCATGGTCGCGGAGCATCGTCTCCACGGTGCCACGTAGCAGCGTGGCGAAGTGGCCGGACATGGGTGCTACCAGCAGCACACGTGGCTGCTGCGCCGCCCCTTCACGGCGAAAGCGAAGCAACGTGCAGAATGGTGTACGTGTGACGACTTCCTCGATCACGGGAACGTCGTCGCCGTGACCATTCACCTTGACGTGCTCGATGCTGAATGGCGGGCGGTAGTGGGTCAGCCGAGCGAGCGCCAGCACCTCGCAGCCGGCGCGCAACGAGCGCAGCGACTCGCTATCGTCGGCACGGCGATAGCCCGCGATCAGCGTGGCGATGATGTCGGCCAGCGAGCATGCCGGCTGCATCATGTCCGCATAGGTCTGGTAAGCCTGGTAGAGCATGGCTCGGTCCCCCCACTTTCGTCGAGCCCCATTGCCGCAATATATATGCCATCGGTACCCATGTTGGCACGCGGCTTGCAAATTTCGTGCGCGAGGGCACGTAAAGTGGGCAACGCTGCCCGCCGGCGCTTTGACGTGGGGATGCGCGGCGTCGCACTGGTGCTCGTCCCCGCCGCAGCGCACCGCGCGGGTGCGTACTGGCGGAACGCGCGTGCGCCGCCGATACTGCTTAGCGAACATCGCACAATGCCCCGGGGGCAGAGGAGGCACGATGTCGAAGACAACGCTGACGATCAGCAGCAAGACATATTCGTCCTGGTCACTGCGTGGATGGCTGCTGGCCCGCTTTGCCGGGCTCGAATTCGAGGAGGTGCTGGTGCCGCCGGATGATCCTGCGGCGCGTGCAGAAATCCTGTTGCTGTCGCCATCGATCCTGGTGCCGTGTCTGCGCCATCAGGGTGTCACCGTTTGGGACACCCTGGCGATTGCCGAGTACCTCAATGAAATCCGGCCAAAGGCGAAGCTGCTGCCCGACGATCTGGTGGCACGCGCGTATTGCCGGGCGATCTGCGGAGAGATGCATTCCGGCTTTGCCGCGATGCGCGCAGCGCTGCCGATGAATCTCAAGGGGCATTTCCCGGGCCTGAAAGTCTGGTCGCGTGCGCAGGCGGATATCGACCGCATCACCGAGATCTGGACCGAGTGCCTGCAGCGCTACGGCGGCCCGTATCTGTTCGGCAAGCATCGCACCATGGCTGACGCGATGTACGCGCCCGTTGTCACGCGCTTCGTAACGTATGGCGTGAAACTGGAGGCGCCGCTCGTCGAGTTCTGCAAGACGATACTGGCCATGCCCGAGATGCAGGAATGGATTAGTGCCGCGCGTGAGGAACCCGACGAGATCACCGAACTCGATGTCGAGTTTTAGGCCGCCTGCGTCGTGCGAGAGAGATAGTCGGCCGCGTAAGCGAAGTACCAGTCCAGGCACTCGGGGTTCGCCATTGCGTCGCGATTGGCGATCTTCTCCGGCGCGTGGCCAAGCAGCAGCTTCTTGATCGGCACTTCCATCTTCTTGCCTGACAGCGTGCGCGGCACGCCGTGCACCTGCAGGATCTCGTTCGGCACATGGCGCGACGACAGCGCCGTGCGAATCCGGGCGCGCAGTGTCTCGCGCAGCGCATCGTCAAGGGTCACCCCTTCGCGCAGCACCACGAACAGCGGCATGTAAGATTCGCGGCCCAGGTATTCGAGATCGACCACCATGCTGTCGAGCACTTCGGGCAGCTCTTCGACTACGCGATACAACTCGCTCGTGCCCATGCGGATGCCATACCGGTTGATCGTCGCATCCGAGCGGCCATAGATGATGGCGCCGCCGCGCGGTGTGATGCGGATCCAGTCGCCGTGGCGCCACGCGTTCGGGTAGGTGTCGAAATAGCTGTCTCGGTAGCGTTTGCCGTCAGCGTCGCCCCACAGGAACAGCGGCATCGAAGGCATCGGCTCGGTACAGACCAGTTCGCCCACCTCGTCGATCATCGCGCGGCCATGGTCATCGAACGCTTCCACCTTTGCACCCAGGCAGCGGCACTGCATCTCGCCCGCGTAGACGGGCAGCAGCGGGCATCCGGCCACGAACGATCCGGCAAAGTCGGTGCCGCCTGACATCGGCACCAGCCAGATGTCCGAACGCACATGTCGGTAGACCCAGTCGTACGCTTCCTCCGGCAATGGCGATCCCGTGGAGCCGAGCCCACGCAGGCGCGAGACATCGGCGATTTTCGCAGGCTCGACGCCAGCCTTCATGCAGTTGGTGAAGAACGCTGCGCCCGCGCCGAACATCGTCACGCGTGCTTCATCGACAAAGCGCCACAACACGCCGGCGTCGGGCCAGGCGGGGTTGCCGTCGTAGAGCGCGATGGTCGCGCCGAGCATCAATCCCGCCACCTGTGCGTTCCACATGATCCAGCCGCTGCTGCTGTACCAGTGGAACACATCGTCGGGGCCGAGGTTGTTATGGAGCGCCATCAGCTTGATCTGTTCGATCACGACGCCGCCGTGACCGTGCACGATCGGCTTGGGCATGCCCGTGGTGCCGGACGAGTAGACGATCCACAACGGATGATCGAACGACACCGCAGTGATCTGCAGTGGCACGTCGTGCGCCAGCGCGTCGGCCCAGGCATGGCGGCGCACGCGCGGCTCGACAGTGATGTCACTGCCTATCGACGGCACGATCAAAAGATCGGTCAGCGACGGCAGCGCGGCGACGAGATCTGCGATCACAGGTGCCCGATCGTACGTCTTGCCGCCATAGCGGTAGCCATCGACGGCGATCAGCACCTTCGGCTCGATCTGCCGGAAGCGGTCAATCACCGCCACCTGGCCCATGTCGGGCGCGCAGCCGGACCAGATTGCGCCCACGCTGGCGGTGGCCAGGAACGCGACGATCGTCGCCGGCACATTGGGCAGGTAACCAGCCACGCGGTCGCCGCGCGTAACGCCCATTTGCCGCAGGGCATGAGCGACGGACGCAACCTGCGCTTCCAGCGTGTCCCAGCTGATATCGGCCAGCGGTTGCGCTTCGCCTGCATGGCGAATGGCCGCGCGTTGGCGTGCAACGCCCGTGCCTGCGTGGCGAAATACCTGCTGGACGTAGTTGAGCGTGGCGCCTTCAAACCAGCGCGCTCCCGGCATGGTGCGGCGATCGAGCACGCGCTGCGCAGGGGTGTCGAAGCGCACGTCGAAGTAATCGACGATGGTCTGCCAGAACGCTTCGATATCGGTGACCGACCATTGCCAGAGGCTGGCGTAGTCCTTGAAGTCAAGGCCGCGCTCGCGGCGCAGCCATGCCATGTACGCAGCCAGGCGGCTACCTTCGGCGAACGCGGCCGACGGCGTCCACAGTGGCTTCCCAGCCTCCGTTGCAACGGTCATCTGTCTCCTCCGCAGCCCGTCTGCGCGGGCCATTAGCGTGGTTGTTGTCGTGTGGATTGCCGATGATAGCGGGCAATCGCGCTATTTGCTGGTGCCTGCCTCGAACAGTGAGCCCCACAGTTCATCCACGCGAGCCTTGACCGCCGGGTCCATGGTGATCGGCGTGCCCCATTCGCGTGTGGTCTCGCCGGGCCATTTGTCGGTGGCGTCGATGCCCATCTTCGATCCCAGCCCCGAGACCGGCGATGCGAAGTCGAGGTAGTCGATCGGCGTGTTGTCCACCATCACGGTGTCGCGGGTCGGGTCCACGCGCGTGGTGATGGCCCAGATCACTTCCTTCCAGTCGCGCACGTCGATATCGTCATCCACCACAACGATGAACTTCGTGTACATGAACTGCCGCAGGAAGCTCCAGACGCCGAACATCACGCGCTTGGCATGGCCCGCGTACTGCTTCTTCATGCGGACCAGCGCCATGCGGTAGCTGCAGCCTTCGGGCGGCAGATAGAAGTCGGTGATCTCCGGAAACTGCTTCTGCAACAGCGGCACGAAGACCTCGTTCAGTGCCACGCCAAGCACGGCCGGCTCGTCGGGCGGCTTGCCCGTGTACGTCGAGTGATAGATCGGGTCACGCCGCATGGTGATCCGGTCGATCGTGAAGACCGGGAACCAGTCCTTCTCGTTGTAATAGCCGGTGTGATCGCCATACGGCCCTTCCAGCGCGTGCTGGTAGCCGGACGGATGGTTCGGATCGGGCTGGATGTGGCCTTCGAGAACGAATTCGGCGGAGGCGGGTACCGAAAGCTCGGATAGTGTGGGCGTGATGCAGCCGGCCAGCGCGGTGCGGCTGCCACGCAGAAGGCCGGCGAACTGGTACTCGGAAAGCGTATCGGGTACCGGGGTGACGGCGCCCAGGATGGTGGCGGGGTCGGCGCCAAGCGCCACGGCGATCGGGAACGGCTTGCCCGGGTTGGCCAGCGCATGCTCGCGGAAATCAAGGGCGCCACCGCGATGGGCCAGCCAGCGCATGATGACCTGGTTGCGGCTGATCACCTGCTGCCGATAGATGCCAAGATTCTGGCGTTTCTTGTGCGGGCCCTTCGTCACGACCAGGCCCCACGTGATCAGCGGCGCGGCATCGCCGGGCCAGCACGTCTGGATCGGCAGGCGAGCGAGGTCCACGTCGTTGCCTTCCCAGACGATTTCCTGGCAAGCGGGGCTGCTCACGCGTTTGGGTGCCATGTCCCATACGGACTTGGCCAGCGTGAACAGCTTGCCTGCCTCACGCAGGCCGCGCGGCGGCTCGGGTTCCTTGAGCGCGGAAAGTACACGTCCTATATCGCGCAAATCTTCTAGCGACGATGCGCCCATGCCCAGCGCCACACGTTGCGTCGTCCCGAACAGATTTGCCAGGACTGGCACTTTATATATATCGCCACTGTCGCTACGCGGCTGCTGGAACAGCACGGCCGGGCCGTTCGCGCGCAGCAGCCGGTCGCAGATCTCGGTCATCTCGAGGTTCGGGGATACCGGCGTTGCCACGCGTTTCAGCTCGCCGCGCTGTTCGAGCTGACTGATGAAATCGCGCAAGTCTTTGTATTGCATAGTGAAATCGGTTCGGGATGCGGCGTCGCGGCAAGCTTCGGCGCGACGTTTCCAATGTGTGTGACGATACACACGCCGCCTCAAAGGCGCAAAAAAATCGTACCTGCGGGCAAATCGAAATTGTAAGTAATTTGCGAGGTCAGCCAATCGGGCAACGGTACGCAATGCTAGGCCTGGCCTGTGATTCGGGGTTTGCAGGTGCAGCACGGATCGCGCAAAAGGCGCCGTTACATATTTCAAAAAGTAGTATGTTTTCGTTTCGTTATGCTTGACGGGTTATAAAAGCGTTCCTACAATCCGCTCTGCTCTGTGAGGTGTTGCGTTGCAGCATGTCTTCTGATCCTCTGTCAATAGGGTGACGACGAATTAACTGCAAATACAACAACTCAATCGACTGCCATCAAGAGGCTCCCGGGAGGTGCCCAGATGCGTGGTCCCCTGGTGGGACGCCAGGGCGTTGATGAGTATTTAGTGGCAGGGTGCGGCTCCCCAGGTTCGTACCCTGTTTCTCGTTGGGCGCATGGGGAGCGCCTGCCAACAGATGCTGGACACCCCTGCTAGGTGGCGCAGCATCCTTACTTGAGTACGTTGAGATCGGGCACGCGCAGTTGTCAGGCGCGCGCAGCGGGCAGCGGATGGAGGTAAGTATGAGCGGTTGGAAAACCCTTCATCTTCCCGGCATCGGGCGGGCATTGCAGGTCCGCTTCAGACAGCCGGTTCCCGGTGTGAGCCGTGCACTGCAAGTGCGACTGGCCCATCCGGTGGCAGGTCGCGCGTTGCTGCGCGGCGGCCGCACAACCTTGAAGTACACCCTGAACAGTCTTGGGGTGTTGTCGGTGGCCGCAGCGGTCACCCTGACTGTCAGCCAGCAATGGCGGACGTCGCTTGCCGGCGCGCTGGCAGGCAACGAAGCACCGGCCGTACTGGTCGAGGCAGCGATGACCGATGCCCCGGCCAGCAGCAACGTGCCGGCGATGTCGGCCGACGTGGCCGCTTCGCGCCTGATGGCCGCCGTCGGCCATGGCGCCACGGGTCTGCCGTCCGTATCGGGCGTGGACGAGTGGAGCCAGACGGCAGCAGGCAAGGTGCCGTCGGTAGCCCATCTGGCCGCCCAGATTCCGGTCCAGCGTGTGGCGCTCGACGCGCGCAGCACGTCCGCGCTCGGTTCCGCGCGCGAACAGGCCGCCGTGGCTGAATACATCGCCCGCAAGTACCGCGTGGCGACGCAGGCGACTGCCCAGCTCGTGAAGGCCGCATACATGACCGGCCGCGAGGTTGGCATTGATCCGCTGCTGATCCTTGGCGTGATTGCCATCGAATCGAGCTTCAATCCGTATGCCGAAAGCGGCGTCGGTGCGCAGGGCCTGATGCAGGTGATGACGAAGGTCCACCAGGACAAGTACGAGGCCGTGGGCGGCGTGTCCGCCGCGCTGAATCCGTACGCCAACATCAAGATTGGTGCGCTGGTTCTGAAGGACTGCATCGCGCGCGCTGGTTCGCTCGAAGGCGGCCTGAAGTACTACGTGGGCTCCACGAGCAATACCGACGGCGGCTATGGCGCCAAGGTGCTGGCTGAGCGTGCGCGCCTGCGTGCACTGCTGGGCCTGCCGAACTCCGAGCGGGCTTCGGCCGGCGACGCGAAGACGCAGGCCGAGCATCACCAGGGCAACGAGAAGCTCGAAGCCTCGGGCAATACGGCACAGTCGGCCTGATCGGCGGATTCACGCTGCAAACGAAAAAAGCGCACCAGCTGGTGCGCTTTTTTCGTTTGCGGACAACTTTCGCAAGCCTGCCGGTTGTTTGACGGCCAACGCCGCAAAGCTGTCGGTTTGATCCAGCACGGCAGCATTTGATGCGCCGGCCCTCTCCCCCAGCCCCTCTCCCGCAGGCGGGAGAGGGGAGCAGACCTGCGGGCGAATCGCGAACGCCCTCACCGCAAGAAATGATGCAGCCGCTGCATCGCGTCCTCGATATTCGCCATCGACGTGGCGTACGAGATCCGGATGTAGTCGCGCGCCGTGTGCGGGCCGAAGTCCGTGCCGGGTACCATGACCACGCCGGCGTCGTGCAGGATGGCCTGCGTCAGGCGGTCGGCGTCGCCGGCGGCGGGGTGGTTCACATGGCGGCAATCGGCGTAGACGTAGAACGCGCCGTCCGGCTTGACCGGCACGCGCAGGCCCAGCGCTTCCAGTGCGGGCAGGATCGCATCGCGGCGGCGGCGGAATTCGGCCTTGCGTTCGTCGTAGATCGCCAATGCCTCGGGCGAGAAGCAGGCCAGTGCCGCGTGCTGGGCCACGGCCGATGGGCAGATGAACAGATTCTGCGCCACCTTCTCGAACGCCGGCACCAGCGAGTCCGGCACCACCAGCCAGCCCAGGCGCCAGCCAGTCATGTTGAAGTACTTCGAGAAACTGTTGACGGTCACCACATTGTCATCGAGCGACAACGCCGAGACCGGCGGCGCGTCATACGACAGGCCCTGGTAAATCTCGTCGAGGATGGCAAAGCCCTGGCGCTTGCGGACCTCGGCCAGGATCGCCTTGAGTTCGTCGGGCAGGATAGACGTGCCGGTCGGGTTCGACGGCGATGCCAGCAGCACGCCGCGCGTATTCTCGCCCCAGTGCTCGGTCACCTGGGCGGCGGTGAGCTGGAAGCGCTCGTCCGGGCCGCTCGGAATCATCTTGGCATGGCCGTCGAACGCCGCCACGAAATGCCGGTTGCACGGATAACTCGGGTCCGGCATCAGCACCTCGGCACCGATTTCCACAAGCACGGCGCAGGCCAGCAGCAGCGCACCCGACGCCCCGGCCGTGACAATCACGCGACGTGCCGGGACGTCCAGCCCATAGGCGGTCTTGTAGTAACCGGCGATTGCCTCGCGCAGCGCGTGGATGCCAAGTGCGCCCGTGTACTGGGTGACGCCGCGGCGCATCGCCGCCTCGGCGGCATGGATCACGGGCGCCGGGGCCGTGAAGTCGGGTTCGCCGATGCCCATATGGATGATGTGGCGCCCGGCGCGTTCCAGTTCGGCGGCCTGCTTGGCCAGTTCCATCACGTGGAAGGCGTCGATGTGGGCGAGGCGGGAAGCGGTGGCAAGGCGCGGGAAGTCCATGGCAATCGGGGCTGGCCCGTCAGAGGGCCGCAAAAAGGTTGGCGTGGCACCTTGGCGCGCACGCGGGAAATCGGGTCATCAAACAAAAACACCCGCCGAGGCGGGTGTCTTGCCGGCGCAGGGCATCATCGGATGCCCTGCACAGAAATGCAACATCTGTTTGAAATGCGCGAATCAGCGGCGGGCCGATACTTCCGGAGCGCGCACCTGTGCGGCCAACTTGTCGAGCACGCCGTTGACGTACTTGTAGCCTTCCACGCCGCCGAAGGTCTTGGTCAACTCGACGGCCTCGTTGATGACGACCTTGTACGGGATGTCCAGGCAATGCACAAGCTCGTAGCTGCCAACCAGCAGCGCCGCGCGTTCCACCGGCGACAGTTCGTCGACCTTACGGTCCAGGAACGGCTCGAAAGCGGCCGTCAGGCGAGCTTCCTCGCGCACGGCGCCGCCCAGCAGGGCATCGAAGTGCTCACGGTCAGCCTTGTTGAAGCCCTGGGCATCGCGCAGGTGGGCCTGAATGGCGCCAATATCGTTACGGTTCAGCAGCCACTGGTAGAGGCCCTGAAGCGCGAGTTCGCGCGAACGGCGGCGTGCGCTCTTGGGCGGTGCCTTCGGCTCGGTGCGAGCCTTGGCGCCGGCAGCCTTGTCGCTCACGCCCTTGTCGCCGGTGTCGGGCGCATCACTCATCATCTTCCTCGTCTTCTTCGTCTTCGGCACCGTGCTCGCGCAGCGAATCGAGCGCGACGACCAGGTTCGCCATTTCCACGGCGGTGCGGGCGCAGTCGCGGCCCTTCTCACGCGTGCGGGCGTGGGCCTGGGCGTCCGTGTCGACGGTCAGGATGCCGTTGGCGATCGGTACATTGAAGTCAAGGCCAACGCGGGAGATGCCAGCGCCGGACTCGTTCGAAACCAGTTCGAAGTGGTAGGTCTCGCCGCGCACCACCGCGCCCAGCGCGATCAGTGCGTCGAACTGGCCGCTCTCGGCCATCTTCTGCAGCGCCAGCGGCACTTCCAGCGCGCCCGGCACGGTGACCAGCAGCGTGTCTTCGCCTTCGACACCCAGCTTTTCCAGTTCGGCCACGCAGGCCTCGCGCAGCTCGTCGCAGACGGGCTCGTTGAAGCGGGCCTGCACGATACCGATACGCAGGCCTTCGCCGTCGAGGTTGCTCTCGTAGAAGCCGTGATCCATCGTTATTTCTCCAGTGATTCGGTCAGGCAGCCGCGCGGGACGCGCCGCCGCCAGGTCTATCGGTATGCCCGGTTCCCGCTCAATCGCAGTTCGGCTCGCCACTCATCGACTGGCAGCCGACGATCTCCAGGTCGTAGCCGGTCATGCTCGGCATCTTCTGCGGCGAACCCAGCACGCGCATCTTGCCCACGCCCACGTCGCGCAGGATCTGTGCGCCCACGCCGTAGGTGCGCAGGTCCGGCTTGCGGCGCGGACGGTTGTGCGGGGCATCGAGCGCGGCGAACTGTTCGAACAGCAGTTCGGGCGAATCGCCACAGTTCAGCAGCACCATCACGCCGTGCTCGGCGCCGTGCAGCACTTCCAGCGCAGCCGGAAGGCCCCATGAGTGGGTGGTACGGCCGGCTTCGAGCATGTCCAGCACGGACAGCGGCTCGTGCACACGCACCAGCGTCTCGCGTTCGGGGTGTGGCTTGCCCTTGACCAGCGCCACATGGGCGCGGCCGGTCGGCTTGTCACGATACAGCACGCTGTGGAACGTACCCCACGGCGTCTGCATCTCGCGCTCGCCCATCCGTTCGATGATGCTTTCGGTGCGGCTGCGGTAGTGGATGAGGTCGGCGATCGTACCGATCTTGAGGTCGTGCTCTTGCGCGAACTCGATCAGGTCCGGCAGCCGCGCCATCGTACCGTCGTCCTTCATGATTTCGCAGATCACCGCCGCGGGCGTCACGCCGGCCAGCGCGCCGAGGTCGCAGCCGGCCTCGGTGTGGCCAGCGCGGATCAGCACGCCGCCGGGCTGGGCCGTCAGCGGGAAGATGTGGCCGGGCTGGACCAGGTCGCTCGCCTTGGCGTCGCGCGCCACGGCAGCCTGCACGGTGCGCGAGCGGTCTGCGGCCGAAATGCCGGTGGTCACGCCTTCGGCCGCCTCGATCGAGACGGTGAAGTTGGTGCCGTGTACCGTGCCGTTGCGCGACACCATCGGATACAGCTCCAGCTGGCGGCAACGCTCGGCGGTCAGCGTCAGGCAGATCAGGCCACGGCCGTACTTGGCCATGAAATTGATGGCCTCGGGCGTTACGAAATCAGCTGCCAGGACAAGGTCACCCTCATTTTCACGGTCTTCCTCGTCTACAAGGATGACCATGCGGCCGGCACGAATGTCGGCAATGATGTCTTCGATACGAGAGATAGTCATGGCTGGGGCGACGTAAGAATGGCGAGCGGAATGCTTTTCGGCGGGCAGGGCCGGCGGCAGAATGCTGCGACGCCGGTGAAATCAAGGCCGCTATTGTACGCCAAGCCGTGCATTGCTGGCCCGCCTTGACCCGACCCGCATCGGGCTGGGGTCTTGTACGAATATGAATAAAAAGGCACTTAACGGTGTAATTGCCGTTTTGCAGTTGCCGCACTGACCAGGAGATCACGCATGACCCCGCCGCTGCAAGGCATCCGCATTGTCGAGTTCGAAGGGATTGGCCCCGGGCCGCTGGCTGGCCGCATGCTGGCCGACATGGGCGCGGAAGTGACGGTTATCGCGCGGCGCCAGCGTGTGGCCGTGGCCGAGCAGCTTGGTGGCGACAAGGCCAGCCCGCTGCGGCGCGGCAAGATCATCCGCCCGCTGGATCTGAAGCAGCCCGGCGATCTGGCCGAGGCGATGCGCCTGGTGGAGCAGGCCGATGCCTTGATCGAGGGCAATCGGCCCGGCGTGATGGAGCGGCTCGGCCTGGGCCCGGCCGATTGCGCCGCGCGCAATCCGAAGCTGGTGTATGGCCGCATGACGGGTTGGGGCCAGTCCGGCCCGCTTGCGCAGACCGCCGGGCACGATCTGAACTACGTGGCGCTGACCGGCATGCTGTCGCTGTCGGCCAGGCCGGGCGAGGCGCCGATGATCCCGCCCACCGTGCTTGGCGATGCGGGCGGCGCGCTGGGGCTGGCATTCGGCATCGTCTGCGCGATGCTCGACGCCCGTGCCACCGGGCGAGGCCGCGTCGTAGACGGCGCCATCGTCGACATGGTGGCGATGCTCGGTGGCATCGCGCTGTGGGTGCGCAATAACGGGCAACTCGGCGGACCGGCGCCGAGCCCATTCCATCAATCACCGTTCTACGATGTCTATGCCTGTGCCGACGGCGGCTTCATCACGATCGGCGCGCTGGAGCCGCAGTTCTACGCGCTGCTGCTGGAGAAGCTTGGCATGACCGATGTCGACCCTGCGCGGCAGTATGACCATGCGAGTTGGCCCGCGCTGAAGCAACGGTTCACCACGCTGTTCGCCAGCCAGCCGCGCGCGCATTGGGATGCGTTGCTTGGCGGCACCGATGTCTGCTATGCGCCGGTGCTCAGCATCGCGGAAGCGGCACGGCATCCGCATAACGTGGCGCGCGGCACGTTTATCGGGCAGCAGGATGGAGCGCTCGATGTATCGGGGGCGCCGAGGTTCAGCGCGCTCTCGCCGGATGCCGATTCCGGGCAGAGCATCGACATCAAGCCATGAGGCTGTTCTGAAACAGCCTCTTTATGGTGGTGTGGCCTCCGGTATGCTTGCCGGGGCCGTTTTCAACTGGCGGGACCGGGAGGGGAAATGATGCGATACGCATTGGTGGTGGCTGCACTGTGCCTGAGCTTTTCCGCATTCGCCCAGGAGGCGCCGCTCGACGAGAGCGTCACGACCGTGACCCTGCCACGTGGCACGGAACTGAACCTGGTGGTCAGCAAGAAGCCCGGCTCCAGGCCGACGACAGCCGCGCTGTTGTTTCCCGGCTATCCGGGCGTGCTGAGGGTGGAAGTCCAGAACGGCGCCCCCGTATATCAGTTACGTGGCAATTTCCTGGTGCGCGCGCGCCGCCATCTGGTGTCCGATCAGCTAATGACGGTACTGGTCGATTGTCCGAAGGACCACTGGAACGATTGCGGCGATACGTACAGGACGTCGGGCCAGCATGCGGCCGACGTGGGCGCCGCGATCGACAGGATCAAAGCGGATTTCGGTGTCAGCAAGATATACGTGGTCGGCACGAGTTACGGCACGGTGTCCAGCGCATTCCTGGCGCGCAAGCTCGATGGCCGCATCGATGGCGCGGTGCATTCGGCGACGTTCACCGATCCGAGTGCGGGGCGAGGCCGCAACGTGCACGGCCTGCCAATGTGGAACTTCGACTGGACAGCCACACACGTCGACCAACTCTTCGTCCACCATCACGATGATCCGTGCCCAGTGACGGAATATCGAACCATCGTGGCCAGGCACGGCAGCATCCCGCTGATCACGGTGCAGGGATCGAAAGGCGTGCGCGGCGAGCCGTGCGAGGCGTTCTCGCAACATGGCTTCGTCGGCCGCGAGCAGCCGGTCATGCAGGCGATCGGCGACTGGATCATGACGCGCAAGGTGGTGGAGACCGTGGGCGAAAAGCGGGACGAGTGACGATTTGAGGCCAAGCGAGGCCAAGCGACGCCCAAGCAGGGCTCAAGCTATCCAGAATCCCGCCGAAAACACGGATGCGGGGCCACGTGCGGCCCTATTTTTCGAAAACTCTTCCTCCGTGTGACTCATGGTCGGCTTTCCCGATCCCGGCAATCCGCATTTCATATCCGATGAGGGATTGCCGCAAGATTCCTCGCTGGGTCCGGGCCCGCTTTCCGCCAGCCAACCGTCGAAAATCGGCCTGGCGCTGCAGGATCTTGCCTGGCTGCAATGCCGGGGCCGGCTGCACGGGCGTGGCGGATACACGATGGCATCCACGCTGCTGCAGGTGAATCCGCTGGCGCGGACTTTCGTCCTGGAGGGTTGCCGGACCTCGTCCGAACAGGATTTCCTGCTGAAGTCGGGTGAAGTCGTCTTTTCATCGCGGCTGCGCGGCATGCCGATTCGCTTCCCCATCGTCAATCCGCGAACGATCCGGTACCAGGGCGAACTTGCGTGCGCCTCGGACTTTCCTTCCAACATGGAGTTTGCCGAGCGGCGGCGCCAGCCGCGTGCACTGATCGCTCCTGACAGGAACTACACGTGCCGGCTGCTGGCGCCCGGTGGCCAGTGGCTGGAACTGGGCATCGACAACCTGTCGCAGGGCGGTGTGGGGCTGAGTTCGATGTCGACGCTCTCCAGGATCGTGCCCGCGGGCACGATCCTGAACCGGTGCAGCCTCGACTTCGGCCCGCATGGAAAGCTGGAAGCGTCGCTGCAGACTGCCGGGCACGGGATTATCCGACGCCACGAACTGTTGCATCACCTTGTTGGCTGTACCTTCCTGGCGCTCACGCCTTCGCAGCGGACGTTCGTGCAGCGCCTCGTCTACCAGTTCGAACTATCGGATCTGTCCGGTCGGCCTGACCGCGATTGAATCCAGTCGCCTCGATGCGCGCATGGCGCCGCCGAGCGCCATGACGTGTCGTATGTGGCAGATAAAGCACTGGAAACGTGCCCAATCAGATTGCTTCGTCGGCGGAGGCGTCAGACGCCGACAGCATCCTCTCCACGTACCGCGCGATCAGGTCGATCTCCAGATTCACGCGCTTGCCCGGCGCCAGTTCGTTGAGCGTGGTGACTTCCACGGTATGCGGGATCAGGTTGATCGAGAACACGCAGCCGTCGGCTTCGTCGCTGACGCTGTTGACGGTCAGCGATACGCCGTTGACCACCACCGACCCCTTGTAGGCCAGGTAGCGGCCCAGCTCGCGCGGCGCGCGGATGCGCAGCTCGTGCGATTCGCCAACCGGCGCGAAGCGGACAACTTCGCCGAGTCCGTCCACATGGCCCGACACCAGGTGCCCGCCGAGGCGATCGGCCAGCCGCAGCGCCTTTTCCAGATTGACGCGGCCCGGTTGGTCGAGGCCGACGGTCTTGTCGAGCGATTCGCGCGAAACATCGACGTCGAAGTGGCCGGCATCAAGCGTCACCACGGTCATGCAGGCGCCCTGGATGGCAATGCTGTCGCCAATGCCCACGTCCGTCAGGTCCAGGTCGCCAGCGGCTACGCGCAGGCGCACGCCTGCGTTGGCGTCATTACCGAGCGGTGAGATGGATTCGATGCGGCCAACCGCCGCCACGATGCCAGTAAACATGCTTGCCTCTTCGATGTGTGATTTCGTTCAGAATTTGCTGTCGGCGCGACGCGCGATCAGGCGCAGGTCGTCGCCAATCTGGCGGATCTCGTGCCAGCGGAATGCAGCGGCGTCTTCGAGCCTGGACAGCGGCGGCAGGTTGAACATGCCCTGCGCATCGCCGAGCAGTTTCGGCGCCAGATAGACCAGCAGCTCGTCGGCGCAACCTTCGCGGATCAGCGAACCATTGAGCTTGAAGCCGGCTTCCACGTGGAGTTCATTGATCCCGCGACGGCCGAGTTCCTCGAGCATGTGGCGCAGTTCGACCTTGCCATGCGGATTCGGCAGGACCACGACTTCGGCGCCACGGGCTTCCAGCGCACGCTGGCGGGCCTTGTCTTCGATGGCGCAGAACACCAGCACCGGTTTGGCGAAGTCACCGGTATCGCGATTCAGGATCTGCGCGTCCAGCGGGACTTCCAGCCGCGAATCGACCAGCACGCGTTGCGGTTGGCGCGGCGTGGGAATCGCGCGCACTGTGAGCGCCGGGTTGTCATCGCGGACGGTACCGATGCCGGTCAGGATGGCGCAGGCGCGGGCACGCCACGCGTGGCCGTCATCGCGCGCGGCCTGGCCAGTGATCCATTGGCTCGTGCCATCGTGCAGGGCTGTGCCGCCATCGAGCGATGCCGCCACCTTGACGCGGACCCATGGCAGGCCGCGCGTCATGCGCGAGACAAAGCCGATGTTCAGGTCACGCGCTTCCTTTTCCAGCAAGCCGCAGCGCACGTCGATACCTGCATCGCGCAATCGTTGCAACCCCCGGCCGGATACCGATGGGTTCGGGTCTTCCATGGCGGCCACCACGCGGGCGATACGCGCACGCACCAGCGCGTCTGCACACGGAGGTGTGCGGCCGAAGTGGCTGCAGGGCTCCAGCGTGACGTAGGCCGTGGCGCCTGCGGGATCATGCCCGCGCGAGATGGCGTCCTTCATGGCCTGGATCTCGGCGTGATCCTGGCCGGCCGGCTGCGTGTAGCCCTGTCCGATCACCTGACCATCCTTCATCAGCACACAACCGACACGCGGATTCGGTGTGGTGATGAACATGCCGCGCGCCGCAAGCGCAAGGGCCTGCTCCATGGCGGTGTGGTCGGAGTCGGAAAACATAGTGTGGCGATTCGGGCCGAAGGGTTTGTCGGGTGTCCGGATGCGGGTCAGTCGGGTTCAGTTGCAGTCGACATCGACACCGGGCCGGCAGATCCGGATGCGCCCCTGGGCACCTAGCCGGACCTGGCGCTGCGCATCGTGGCAGCGCACCTGGAACGTAGCGGCAAAGAAGCCGCCTTGTTCAGATCGTGAGTATCCCACAGGTGTCAGGCGCAGGCTTTGTGGTCCCGCCTCGCCCGCCGTGCCGCGCAGCGTGATCCGCAGGCAGGAATCTGTCACGGCAGCGACAAAAAATGGAGGCGCCGCGCTGGTGGCGAGTTGCCAGCCGCCGCCCAGTGTGCTGGCGCCGGCGAGTGGGCCAAGGCTTACCTCCGTGCGCCGGCTTGCCGCCGTTGTGCGTGCCAGCGCCAGCGACGCAGCCAGCCGGTCCGCAGCATGTGCGGCGGTTTGCTCCGCCAGCAGGTTGCGCAGCACTGGCCACGCCGCCACCGCCAGAACGGCGGCGATGGCCAACGAGATCAGCAGTTCGGGCAGGGTGGCGCCTGGCGCCATGCGGGCGGGTTCATGCATCTCAGCACTCCATTGGCAGTGGGGCGGTATCGCCGGTTGCCATGGGCATGGAAAGCCACTCGCCATTGCTGCGCAGGATCAGCGTGCCGCACGGCATGTCCGCGTGGACAGGTGTGGCGCGCACCTCCACGCAGCGCGACAGATCCATGCCCGAGCAACTTGTGGCGGCCAGCCAGTGCCGCGTGCGGGCCGGCGGGGGCGGCACCGGTCTGGGCCATCTGCCGGCCGGTGTTTCGGCGCCGGGCGCGCTGGCGAACGATGCGTTGGCCAGCGCGTGGCGTTCCAGCGTCAACATCGCCGAGATCAGTTCTGCGCGCGCCTGCATGCGCCAGCCTCGTTCCAGATGGCGCTGCCACGCCGGGAGTGCCAGCACGGCGAGCATGGCGACGATCATCGTGACCGCCAGCAATTCGATCAGGCTGAAGCCATTGGCGCTTCGTCTGGGGGTGAAGGTGCGCGGCGTCATGGATTCGTCCGGATCAGTTCGCGCCAGCCAAGCCGGC
Organism: Cupriavidus sp. BIS7; assembly: GCF_000292345.1. Classification (GTDB taxonomy): domain Bacteria; phylum Pseudomonadota; class Gammaproteobacteria; order Burkholderiales; family Burkholderiaceae; genus Cupriavidus. The sequence goes on along the minus strand of NZ_ALOU01000069.1, from coordinate 44,749 downwards.
CACGGCGGCGGCTCAGCCGTGCCTGCTGCAGGAGATAAGCCGTATCGCCGTCAATGCGCCACAGGCTCACTTCGAATATGTCGCGGGCCATCCTGCCGGCCTCTGTGGGGTTGCCCGCCAGGACGGAAGACATGACGGTAACTGGCGCACCGAACCGGTCGTCGAACGGCAAGCCGGTGACGGCAGGTGTTGGCAAGCCATCCGGCCCTGTCAGCGTGGCCGATTCCCCGCTCGCGGCATCGATCAGGTAGCTGCGGGCACGGCCGTCGGGCGTCACGGTAGTGAAGTGCAGGTGCACGGGGCCGGCCATCTCAAGGTTCGTAATCGATTCGTCAGGATGTGGGAGCGCCAGCGTCCAGCCATTCGCGGCTGTGTCGCCTTGCTGTCGGCTCCTGTGCAGCACAACGCCGCCACCTGCTGCGACAGCGTCGATCCGGGACGGAGCGCCTTGCGCGCGGCGGCGATCCGGAATCGCGGATAGCTCGCTGCCGCTTGCGTAGACGATGAATGGTCCCGTAGCCGTGTGCACGATGACGGGAGGTTCCGCGCTGGCACCGCGGCCTTGCCGATGGAGGCATGCGGCAGGGTTTGCCGCGTTGCCGGTGCCGAGGTGTTCGAGTCCGAATCGCCAGAGCCTGCCCTGGTCGTCTGTTGCATAGGCGGCCCGGGCACGGCCACTCGCATCGGCATCGACGGTAGTGGCCAGCAGCCGGGTGGTGGATCTGTCCGCACCACATCCGGCGTCTGGCAGCAGCAGCCGAATGATGGCGCCGGATGGGTACCACGCCGCTACGGGGCGGTCGAGCGGCAGCAACGCCAGGCCGGCACGCGTGCCGATATCCGGTACCGGCGCAAGAATGGTGACGGCCGCCCAGCGTCGTACGTCTTGTTCAATCCACAAGGCTGCGCGGATGGGGCCGGCGCCAGTGAGCGGCAACGCGTCGGTGGCCGATACCTCCATCATCAGGCCGATTGGCGTATCGCCATCCGGTGACGAAACATCGAGCACGAATATGGCAGCCGTCTGCGCTTGCGTTGCCGGCACGCTGCACAGAAGCAGCGTTCTCCAGGTGCCCGATGGATCGGCATCCATGCTTTCCGGGCGAGGGCAGGGCAGTGATGGTGTGGCGCCCTGCGGTGCGGTTAGCGCCGCGGCGCCGGGCAGCATGGCGCGGGGCAGAAAGCCCGCGAGTTCGTCGCCCGTCACCGCATCGAAGCCGTGCACGATGCCGTCGCGCGTGCCGATCCACACAGCGGTGCGACGACGGGCGTGCTTCTGGCGAAAGGCCGTGTGCCCCGCTTGCATCGGCAGCCACGCGGGCGGCGGTACGACGCGCACCTTGGCGCCGGTGCTGCTGGCCAGGCGCGTATCCCGCTGCCGCAGCGTGGGGTCAGAGCGGGACCCTCGCAGCCACGCGAGCCGTGCGCCGCCGTTTCCGGTGGGCTCGGGGCCGTTCAGTATGTCCTGCGCGTGGGCATCAATGGCATGCCAGTGCAGCGGCGCAAGGCGTTCGCCGCCAAGGTACAGCCTGCGGGACTGGATATCGCGCCGGTCGAGCAAGGAGCCGGCTTCCCATTGCGTGAGCGCCGCCGATACATGGAGGCCGGCAGTGCGGAAGGCGAGTGCGTGGAGCCGGCCTGTCCAGGGAAAGGCGCCCGCCGACATTCGGTAGCCAAGCGGCAGTTGACCGGCGTCGGCACCGTATGCAGACGATACGGGGGCCAGCCCCGCGAACAGGAACAGGATCAGCGTCAAAACGCATCTGCGGCAGGATTCGTGCTGGATCACGGCTGGAACTCCGTTTGCAGCAGCACGCGCACGCTGGTGTCGCGCCCCAGGCCAACGGCCGTAATGCGGAAGCGTGGCCACATGTCGGCCAACATGCCGGTGTGGTTTTCAAGCACTTCGATCAGGTAACGCGGTGGCATGGTTGCGCCGATCACGCCATCCGGCAGCGTGGGCATGGCGGCGCCGGTGAACGTGCCGAGCGCAATGCCGGCGCTGTCTGGCGTATCGCCGTCGAGCCACGGCAGCCAGGCCGCCCTGTCGCCATCGGCCCGGCAAAGGCCAAGTCGCGGCCCCGTGCCGCAGGTGCCCGGATGTGGCCACGAGGCTAGCCGTGCACCGCCGTTGTTGGTGGTTGCAGCGATCAGATCCGCCTCCGCATCAAGCAGCGCCACTTCGGCGGATCGAAAGGCAATCTCGCGGTCGAGCCACTGGCTGGTCATGGCTCGTCCGGCGAATAGGTGGTGCATGGCAGCCACACTGATGGCGCCCATCACCAGCATCAACGTGCCCAGAAACGCGAGCAGCGCTGCGCCGGATTGCTGTCGTGCGATCAACATGTGGCCACCCGGCATGGTGAGGGATTGCGTAGCCGGACTGTGGTGGCGAAGACGCGGCGCCTCGTTTCGCGGTCGGTCGTGGGGCGCTGGCCACGGAGAACAAGCGTGATCTGCACCACGTTCACGCGATGCCAGATTGCGTCATCTTGCTGCGCAGCAGCCGCCTGCTCATCCAGGAATTCCACGCCGCCATCGTTGTCCATGCCGAAGCGCAGTTGCATCGATTCAACGCCACGCACCAATGTGCCGGACGTGTACGTGGTGGACTGCACGCGGCTGCCCACGCGGCGCGGATAGCGGCACAGCAACTGGGGCACGCCGTCGCTGCCGGTGCCGATATAGAACAGGTTTGTCGCCGCATGGTGCGGTGGCAGGGCGTCGGTGGCGACGACGGCCTTTGCGGGCAGCGGATAGCCGCTGCAGTCGGTCATCGTGCCATCAGCCATGGTGGGGTCGACCACCCGTCCGCTGCCGGAGAAGCGTACGAGCAGCGCATCGCTGCCACGGAAGCCGCTTCGTCCGCAGTGGAGCGTGCCGTCGATGTAAGGGGCACCACAATCGTCGCGGCCTTCCATCGGCGCAACCGGGGCCGGGTGTGCGGCTGCCAGTGCCACCTGAGCCGGAACCCAGCCCGCCTGACGCACGGCATGGGCGACGATGGCCAGCGCACGCTGGCCGCGTTCTTCCAACTCGATGCTGTCCGCAACGCTGGCATAGGCGTCCCGCATGACCTGCCACGTAGCGAAGGCGGCAAGCATCGCAGTCATGCCCAGTGCCACGCCGACCATCGTGCCAGTCAACGTAAAGCCGTGATGGCGTCGTGCCGGCTTCACGGTGTCACCCATAGCGCCACGCGCGCGGGCAGTGCCGCGATGCCGGGTACGTCTTCTGCCGCGCGACGTTCAACGACTGCCACCGCAAGTCGGTTGCCGGGTATGCAGGCTCCATCCGCGCTGGCCGTCTGACAGCGCGAAACCAGACTGGCCTCACCGCTGATCAGCGGCAACGAAAACGCGCCAGCCTCGACAAAGTCGCCAACTTCGGCCTGCTCGGCGGCCATCCACAACGCGGCGGTCAGACGTTCCTGCTCGTTGGTCCAGCGCAGCCAGACCGTGCCCAGCATCGCCAGCGGCAAGGCCCCTAGTCCGATGACGGCCAGGCTGATCAATGCCTCGAACAGGACGTAGCCGCGCGAGGGTGCAGCAGGAGCAGGAAAGGGATGACAGAAGGGACGACTGAAGGGATGACGGAAAGCGGCCATGGCGCATCGGTTCGGTTGGAACGGATGGCCACGATAGCCGCCTGATGGACGCTAAAACGTGTCCGAATCTGGAGGAGTGGTGTCAGTGTGTTTCCGACTGGGGGGTGGGAAACTTCGGTGTGAGTATCGGAAGCCTCAGGGCGTGGCCGCTGGCATGGCGCACGTGTCGCCTTCGCGATTCGGATTGCACACGCGCGCCCGGCCGAGCAGGTTGATATCCACGACGCGGCTGTTCTGGTCGAGCTGGAAGCCGACGGTCATCGACATCTGCGTCTTGGCCGGAACAGTCTGCGAGTAGCCGACCGGCGAGAACGAGACGTAGCCAAGCCCTGGCGGGACCGTTGCCGACGTGACGGCGATGCCGGGCGGCAGTTGATCGTGCTGTGCGATCAGCGTATCGGTCCCGGGAGCGTATGCGCCATCTGGCGTCCCCCCTTCCTTGAAGACCTGCCAACCGTTGCGCCAGTCGCCGCCGATCGCCGCCACGCTCACGTAGCTGTTGCTGGCGGCCGCAATCGTGCGCGCCTGTGCCACGGCCGAGTTCAGGCCGTCTGCGGCGGTGGTCACCTGCTGGCTGCGCAGGAAGCTGGACATGTTCGGTACCGCAATGCTGATCAGCACACCGGCAACCGCGATGGTTGCGAGCATCTCCAGCAGCGTGAAGCCGCGTGGTCGCATTGAAGGGCAGGCAGGTGTGCGCATGGGGATCACCAGCAGTTGGGGGTGTTCACGTAGGCAGTAGTGCCGGCAAGAATGTTGAACTTCTCGCCGGTACTGCGTAGCACCAGCGTGCCGCACATCGCGTCTCCCCGGTTGGGGCGGGCCTGCAGTTCCACGCACTGGCCATTGCCGCTGCCGCACTGGGTGTTGGCCGCGATGGTGTAGAAGCCGCTGTTGGCGTTGTCGCCGGACCAGGTCTTGTAGCCGGTCCACGTGGTGTTCGTGGCGCTTGACACGTTGTACGTGTTGACCTGCGAGAAGTGGCGCTCGAATAGCTGCATGTCGTCCATCAAGGCAGCTTTCGCCTCAGCGCGCCGGCCCTTGAGAACGAACTGCTGATAAGACGGATAGGCCACCGAGGCCAGGATGGCCACGATGGTGACTGTGATCATCAGCTCGGTCAGTGTATAGCCGGCAGAGCGGTGTCGAAGGGTACGTTTCATGGCGGATGTCATGGTCAGTTCGACGAAACCTTGAAGTTGCGGACCTCGCGCCAGTTGATGCGGCCCGGGCGCGACGACGAGTTCACGGGCGCCGAAGCCGTCAATGCCCCCGAGGTGCTGGAACTGAGGATCTGCGTTGTCGTGGTTTGCCCAATGCCGCCCACGGACCCGCGGTCACCCACGGCCACGCTTGTAATGATGACGATGGGCGCGCCGAGCAGGCCGGTCGTCGACAGGTTGCCTGTGACGGCGACATCGGACGGCCCACCGGGAATACCGATGGTTGGCATGCCGGTGAGCACGTTCACCGCGTAGCTTCGACTGCCGCCTCCCGTATCGCAGGAGACCGCCGTGGTGTAGATCGAGTTGAAGTACACCTTGCCGTTCGCTACGGCAGCCGAGGTAATCTGCCGCTCGCTCGGGTCGATGAAGTCCATGACCCAGCCCGGCTTGCGCGGAGACGTATAGCCGGGCGACGTGGCGCTTCCGGTAAACTGAATCGACTTGCCGCTATCGTACGAGCTCAGTGTGAGCTGGTTCAGCTGACTGCGATCCGTGACGTAGTTCGTGCCACCACCGTCATAGACGCCGTAGAAGGAATTGCCCTGCGTGGAATTCGTGTTGGTGTCCGCAAGCTCGTAGTACTTGCCCGTGCCGAACAGCACCATGTAACCACCCGGCGCGTAGACCACCTGCGGTTGCATCGTGATCGGCTGGCGCACGCTGCCGGCTGTTTTTGGCGTCGTGGCCACGAACATCGGCTTGGCAGGCGTGCCGCCGAACGGGGGCAGGGCGCCGTTGGCATTGCCATTCCAGGTGGACGGCAGGCCCGAGAGGACGAATTTCCAGAGGTTGCCCTGCAGGTCGCCCGCATAGAGAACCGTGGCTGCGCCGTTGCCCGACGTCAGCATGGCCGGAGTGCTCAGGCCATTGGCCGTGGTGTAGGGCGGCGTGGCGTTTGGCGTCGGCGTGACGACCTTCCAGTAGTTCGAGTTCAGCGACCATGGGGCGCCAGCGGCCTTGTCCAGCGACAGGATGAACAACACACCCGGAGCATTGGTGTTGGCATTGCCATCCGGCTGGTTCGAATTGAGGCCATTGCCGACGATGACGAACCATTGGTAGACGGGCTGCTTGTTGGTGTCATAGCCGGTCAGCAGCTTTGCGATGACCGGTGCGCCCATGACGTTGCCCATGTCGGCGTCATCCTTGTCGGTGAATTCCCAGATGACGTTGGACGCGCTGAACCGGCCGCCGCTCATGCTGCCAGTCGGGTCCGTCACATCGAGCGCGTAGACGCCCTGGGCACCACCGCCGAATCCGCCTGTCAGCACCGATTTCCAGTTGCCGCCGACCTGCGCTTCCGATACCACCGGCGTTGCGTCCACATATGCCATGTGGTTGTAGGTGGGGGAGGTCAGTTGATTGAGGTTGGGCAGGACGGCGTTTGGTACGTAGGCGAAGACTTCGTCGCCGGTGGTCGCGTTGAATCCATGCAGCATGCCGTCGTTCGCGCCGACGTACACCATCGGCGTGCGCGTCGAGTATGTGGAGAGGAACGTCGAGTAACCTGTGCCGGAACGGCCGGACGACGGAGCGCCCACGTAGGCCGGGCCGGAATTGATGATGTCCCCGAAGACTGTCTTGCGCCCGCGGAAAATGCCGCCGTTGCCCTGGCTGTCGGCTTCCTGGCTGCGGTCGCCGGACAGGTACGCCACGCGCTGCTGGCCGAGGTTGTCACTGCTGTTCGTGCCGGGGTTGAGGTTCAGCGCGTTCTGTTGCGCCTTGGCAAGGCTATTCCAGGCGAAGGGAATGCCCGCGCCAGTGTCGCTCTTCAGCGTGAAGATGGAGCGCGTCGAATAACTGCGGCCCGCAAGCTTTGCTCCGGCCTCCCATGCCGCCGCCGATGACACCACGATGTTGCCGCTGGCATCCTTGACAAGCGGGAAGGCCGTGAGCTTGCCGTTCCACTGCTGGTCGAAGCTCGGTGTGTAGACGTAGCCGCTCTGCACGATCCGGTTGCTGCTCAATGCAATGCCGGACAGCGTGCCCGCCGAACTCGTGATCTGCGTGAAGATATTCTTGATCGCGGCGATCATCTGAGCCGGCTGGCTGGCCAGGAACCAGTTCGCGGGAACAGTGGAGTTTGAGGCCACCCATTCGGAGTCGTCGGTGATCGTTGTATTGTTGGGGCCCAGTGTCTTGAAGGGGTTGCCGTCCTTGTTCTTGTCGTTGAAGCCGCCATACTTGGCGGCCAGGTAGATCTGGCTCTGTGTCTGGGTGGACCCGACGGTGCCATTGCCGTTTTCGTTCACGTCGATACCGAACGTGGTCACGCGGGCATCCGGCATGTTCGGGCGGAACCCATAGGTGTGTGCCCAGTAGGCAATGCCGGCGATGTAGTAGGTGGACCAGTTCGACGTCGGGTGATTCTTGCTGCCAAGGTTCGTGAAGGACGAGTTGAGCGGATTCGCGTTGCCGGCTGCCGGCGTGTTGGTTTCCAGGGCGCCAACCTTGTTGGTCCAGTCCATCACGTTGAAGCCACTCCATGTGTCGGCCGCGCGTGCCGGATCACCCTGGCCCGTGATCGAGTTGCCCGGGATGTAGTGGTCCTGGTGAGTGTTGATGTCGCCAATCGTCAGCACGTAGTTGGGCTGGCACTTGTTGATCATCGGATCGGCGTCCCACTTCGAATACACCGCAAAGTTGTCAGCGTAGGCAGTTGTAATGCCGCTGACCGCTTCCGGGGTGGGGCCGTCGGGGTGGAACTGAAGATAGCGGATGCTCTCGTAGAACAGTTCGCTGATCGGGTCGTACGTCTTGTAGTTGCCGAGCGGATTGTCGGTGGGCGTGCCCATGCTCGCCGTCATCGTCCGGCCGAACTTGTTCAGGTAGTTGATGACGCCACTGTTGGGGTAGGTCGGGTCGTTCAGCGGGTTCGTTACCAGCACGCCGTAGGCATCCCATTCCTTGGCGGCGTTTGGGATCAGGTTCAACGACGTATTGACCGCGTTGTCGCCCAGATACTTCATTGGGGCACGCAACACGCCGCCATAGCGCTCGTTCTGGGCCTGGTTCGAATTATTGGTGCCGTCGTTGAGGTAGCCAAAGGCTGCGAAGCGCATGCGGTCCGCGTTGCGCTGCATTTCGCCGACAGGCTTGTAGTTGGTGCCGTCGTAGCTGTAGCAGAGGTCGGTGCGGGTGGTGGCTTCGTTGGCGTCACAAACCTGCACCTGCACGCGGTAGCCGCGGCGTTCGGTGACAGCACCCTTGGAGTTCGTGACGTCCGCGTACTTGCCAAGGCTCGAGCAACTGGCCTTGGAATCATCGGCATCCGAGAAGAAGATGTGGTTGCCGCACGACGCCATGACAAGCGCGTTGTACTTGAACGGGGTGACCTTGTTGGGTGCGCTGCTCCCGTTCTGGCCGTTGATGGACTTGAGCGGGAAGTAGCTGCCGTTCTTGAAGAAGTCGCCGCGTAACAGCGCGCGTTGCAGCACGGTTTGCGTGCGGGTGTCCGTGACTCGGTCGCCGCCTGTCATGGCCATCCGCAGCTCGTCAATGGCTGACGAGGCCGCCCAGTTCATGAAATTGCCGCTGAAGTTGCCGCCGCATTCGTGCGTGTCGCTTGTGGCGTTGCCGTTGATCTTGAAGTAGCCGTTCGTGGCGTCGTAGTCGTAGCACTTCGTGTTGTTGAAGTAGCCCAGGTACGCCGTCGAGCTGGTGTAGCCGCCACGGTAGGCGGCGCCCGTGGTCGGAAACTCCACGGACAGCGTCAGCATCAGGTTGGGGTGGATGTTCTGTGACTGGCCGTACAGTGGCGTGTTCGCGATCGACACGGTTGGCACGGTACTCGTTGCGGCATGCAGCAGCGCGCTGGCGAGCAGGGCGCAGGCTGGCAACAGGCGATGGATGATCTTCATGATGGCGGTCCCGGTTCGTGGAATCAGGAATCGGTCTTGCGATAGGTCGACTGCACCATCGCGCGAGTAGTGTCATTGGGCCCGAAGCCGATAGCGGTGACCCGGTACATGTACCGGGTGCTGTCGCTGCCGCTGGCCGCCCCCCCGCTGGTGTTGTCGCGCAGCAGTTCGATCAGGTAGCGCGGCCGGCGGGCGGGCGTGATGCCACTGCCCGTAGGGAACGCGCGGCCGGTGAACGTGCCGTACTCCACGGTCTTGTTGCCGATGGCGGCTGTCCAGTCGATCGTGTTCCAGACCGGCTCGCCGGAATCCGTGAAGGTGTCGCAAAGCCCAAGGTATGGCGCGGATTTGTCGGTTCCCGTATTGCAGTCGCCGGCCAGGAAGCCTTGCGCCGAGCTTGGCACGAACATGGCCGAGCGGGAGCTGTTGCCGGCGGCGCTCTGGATATCGAGCTCCGCATCGCGCAGTGCTGCCTCGGCGGCCATGTAGGCGATCTCGTAGTCGCGCTGGTTGCGCGAGGCGCGCTTGGAGTCAAGTGCGGTGCGGGCACCGGCAAGTGCCAGCAGCGTGATCACGAGCAGCATGATCACAACTGTGACCAATGCAATGCCGTGGGACTTCCTGGTGCGCAGGCGTCGGGCGGGTCGGATGGTCACGAGCATGACGGATCTCCGCAGGACTGGTAGTTTCGAATCTGCACGGTGGCGTAGTAGAGCTTGCGCGCGGACCCGGTCTCGACGGTCGGCGTATAGGTGGCGCCGTTGCCCGGATAAAGCGGGCCGAACATCTGGATCGAAGCAGGCGCGCCCGCATCGGCGCTGGCATTGTCGGCACGGACTACCAGCGCGATCTTGATGGCGAAGACGTTGGGCCAGTCGGTGCTGGAGACGGAACCTGCCGTCACGAACTTGTCCGGTACGTCGTCACCATTGGTGGAAACACCGTAGAGCACCTTCATCGCTTCAACGCCGGGCACCAGCTCCTGCATGACGTAGGTGTCCTTGATCTCCTGACCATTGACGTCGCGCGGCCGGTACATGCACATCAGGGAGGGCTTGCCGTTGGCGCCGTTGCCGATGTAGAGGGTCGACAGCCCACGCTGCGCGCTGGCCTCGTCCACACTGGTCGCGCCGGCAACGCCAAGACCGGAGCAGTCCACGACGGAGCCGTCCGGAGTCTTCGCATCGCCGGGCTGGCCCATGCCGTAGAAGCGCAACATCAGCGCGTCGCTGTTATTGATGGCAGTGCCATTGCCGCACGAGAGTGTTTCGATGCCGGTGGCCGCGGGGACGGTGATGCTTGGCGTCGAGCAGCCGTCGAGCCCGGAGATCATCTGGGTGCTGATCGGCATGGAGCCGCCATTGCTGCCTGTGGGCACGTATGCCGCCTGTCTTGTCAGGCGCATCAGCGTGGACAAGGCGAAATTTCCACGCTCCTCCAGGCTGGCGTTGTCATCGATGGTGCTGTAGCTGCTGCGGCTCATCAGGTAGAAAGACACGGCCGCCATCAGCACAAGCAGGCTGATAACGAGCGCAACCATCAGTTCGACCAGTGTGTAGCCAGCGCTGCGCCCACGGAATGAAGTGCGATGTAAGCGCGGCATCAGCTATTGACCCCCGGAAGTACCACCACTACCAGTTGAGGCGTTGCAGCGCCGTTGGCGGCTGCGGAGTCGGGCATGGTGGTGCCGGTCGCGACGTCGGCGCCCTGGCGATCGGCAAAGCGCGAGACCCAGCCGATCTTGATGACCAGTGGTGTATTGGAGGGATTGCTCGCGTCGGGCTGCGAGCAGGGCCAGTCGTAACCGGACGTGAGCGAGTACGTGTTCGCGTCGCGGCAAATGACTGCCCGGCCGCCGGGCAGGCTCGACTGCACCCTGTTCACCCATTCGGCGATGTCGAATGCCGCGGTGACGGGCGCACAGTCGATCGGCGCGGCAGTGCACGCGGTCTTGTACAGGTTGCTCGTGTCCGAGAGTTGCGTTCCCGGGCTGCCTGTGTCGATGTTGTCGAAGGCCTTGTTGAGCGTTTGCGCCTCGTTCGCCCGCATGCGATCCGCCATGTCGTTGGCCAGTTGCAGCGCAACGATGTCATAAGAGGATTGCTGGGCGAATCGGAATGACTTGATGAGCAGGTTGGCGACCCCGAGCACGCCGAAGGCGAGCACGATGATCGCTACCAATGCTTCAAGCATGGTAAAGCCGGCCGCACGGCAGCGTGCCTGACCCATAGATGACTCCCGATCGAAAAAAACGACTGCTCTTTTAGTTTTCTTACTTACGTAGCGCGCCAGGAGCTTTGGGAAGCTGGTTGCGTCCGATCCTCTTCCGGGACCGGTTCGCTATGGGTCGCGGTGATCCGCGATTGAAACGCGCGCTCGAAACAATCCCCTAACCCAGGGAGATTAGTGCAGATTAGACAGCTTTTTTTGTGACGTGGCTACCCCTTTCGTGGGGTGGGCGGGGAAAACTCATCGAGTACGTCGCGAAACTCCGACACATCCTCGAAGCTCCGATAGACGGACGCAAACCGGATATAGGCGATCTTGTCGAGCTTGCGCAGCTCGCGCATGACCAGTTCGCCAACCTGGCTGCTGGGGATTTCCTTCTCGCCCAGGGCCAGCAATTTTTCCTCGATGCGAGTGATCGCTTCGTCGATGGCCTCGGCCGATACAGGCCGCTTGCGCAGCGCCAGCCGCATCGAATCCTTGAGCTTGGCGCGCGTGTAGTCCACGCGGGAGCCGTTTTTCTTGACGATGGCGGGGAAGAACAACTCGATCCGCTCGTAGGTGGTGAAGCGGCGGTCGCAGGCCTCGCAGCGCCGGCGTCGGCGCACGGTATCGCCGTCTTCGGAGACGCGGCTGTCAAGGACCTGAGTGTTGGAATGACCGCAGAAGGGGCATTTCATGCCTGACCACCTGAAAAATAGAGCCAGACCGCATTTTGCATGTTTGATTTCTGTTGCGGTCGTGCAGTTGGAGAAACGGCGCTGCCACCGTCAGGGTGGCAGCGCCGTTTGTGCGCGCTAACTATGTCGCGATGATGCGGCCAGTCAGCCGTACACCGGGAAGCGGCGGGTCAGTGCGGAGACCTGTTCGCGCACGGCGGCGATGTTGGCCTCGTCGTGCGGGTTGTCCAGCACGTCGGCGATCAGGTTGGCCACCTGGCGCGCTTCGTCTTCCTTGAAGCCGCGCGTGGTCATGGCCGGCGAACCCAGGCGGATGCCCGAGGTCACGAACGGCTTTTCCGGATCGTTCGGGATGGCGTTCTTGTTCACCGTGATATGGGCGTCGCCGAGGATCTTCTCGGCTTCCTTGCCGGTGATCTTCTTGGCGCGCAGGTCCACCAGCATCACGTGGCTTTCGGTACGGCCCGACACGATGCGCAGACCGCGGGCGATCAGCGTTTCGGCCAGTACGGCGGCGTTCTTCACCACCTGTTCCTGGTAAGCCTTGAATTCAGGCTGCAGCGCTTCCTTGAAGGCCACGGCCTTGCCGGCGATCACGTGCATCAGCGGGCCACCCTGGATGCCCGGGAAGATTGCCGAGTTGATGGCCTTCTCATGCTCGGCCTTCATCAGGATCACGCCACCGCGCGGGCCGCGCAGGCTCTTGTGGGTGGTGGTGGTCACGAAGTCAGCGTGCGGCACCGGGTTCGGGTACACGCCGGCGGCGATCAGGCCGGCGTAGTGGGCCATGTCCACCATGAAGTAGGCGCCAACCGCCTTGGCCACCTTGGAGATGCGTTCGAAGTCGATACGCAGCGCGAAGGCCGAGGCACCGGCGATGATCAGCTTCGGCTTCTTTTCGTGGGCCAGCTTTTCCAGCGCGTCGTAGTCGATGTCTTCCTGCGCGTTCAGGCCGTAGCTGACCACGTTGAACCACTTGCCGCTCATGTTCAGCGCCATGCCGTGGGTCAGGTGACCGCCTTCGGCCAGGCTCATGCCCATGATCGTGTCGCCCGGCTTGAGCATGGCGAAGAACACGCCCTGGTTGGCCTGCGAGCCCGAGTTCGGCTGCACGTTGGCGGCTTCGGCGCCGAACAGTTGCTTCACGCGGTCGATGGCGAGCTGTTCCACCACGTCCACATATTCGCAACCGCCGTAGTAGCGCTTGCCCGGATAACCTTCGGCGTACTTGTTGGTGAGCTGCGAACCCTGGGCGGCCATCACGGCCGGCGAGGTGTAGTTCTCGGAAGCGATCAGTTCGATATGGTCTTCCTGACGCTGGTCTTCCTTCTGGATCGCGGCAAAGACTTCGGGGTCGATCTGCTCGATCGTGAAACGGCTACGTTCAAACATGGCGTGACTCGTCTGTTTAAAAAGGAAAGCGGATGGCAGGTCGATGTGAGGATCGGGTGCTATCGGCGCTTTTCGGTATTGCGGGATTACTTCGCGTTTTAGGGCGCGCGGGGAAGGCACTGGCGTCCAGCGCCGGGCGCCGCAAAATGTGGCGGACCGGCACAGGGCGCACCCTGCTTCCCATTCGCTGCCCAGGCGAGCGGCAGGCGCATCGAAATATCACGCCCAATGAACTTGCGCTTCCTCGTGGTAGTACCCACTGACTTCGCCAGTCGCGCAAGGTGGAATGGTTGCGGCAGAGTTTACGCGAGCGCGCGGCTTGCCGCAAGCCGGGGGGCACCGCCAATGCGGGGCTGGCCCAGATTCGGCAAGGCTTGGCAAGGGATGGCTCGCAACTTGCTGTTGCAAAGTCGCCCGCGGGTTTACCAGTGCGCTCCGTTACAATGCCCGCCATGCAAAATTTCGTGTGGCCGTTGCGCGTGTATTGGGAAGATACCGACGCTGGCGGCGTGGTGTTCTACGCCAACTACCTGAAGTTCTTCGAACGGGCCCGTACCGAATGGCTGCGCTCGCTTGGCGTTGAGCAGCAAAGCCTGGCCGATGTGTCCGGTGTGGTCTTCATCGTCCGCAGCACGGCTGTGGAATACAATGCGCCCGCCCGGCTGGACGACCAGCTCGAGATTCGTACGCATATCGAACGCGTTGGGCCGGCGTCGGTCCAATTTGCCCAGGAAGCCTGGCGCGGTGAGCTGATGCTGGCCAGCGGCCATATCCGGGTTGGATGTGTTGATAAAGGCACATTCCGCCCGGCTCCGATTCCTGCCCCTGTTCTCGCCACTATTAAAAACGCTCGATGAATCCGGTGACCGTCACACAAGACCTGTCGATCATTACGCTGGTACTTCACGCCAGCCTGCTGGCACAGGCCGTCATGGCATTGCTGATGGTGATGTCCCTGTTCTCGTGGACCTACATTTTCCGCAAGCATCTGGCCCTGCGCTCCGCGCGCACGCAGACCGAAGGTTTCGAGCGCGACTTCTGGGCCGGCGGCGACCTCCAGGCGCTCTATAACAGTGCCGTCAATAACCGTCACAACACCGGCGCGCTGGAACGGATCTTTGAATCCGGTATGGGCGAGTTCCTGAAGGCACGCGAGCGTGGCAATGAGGCCGGCGCGCTGCTGGACGCCGCCCGCCGCGCGATGCGCGCTGCGTACCAGCGTGAAATGGATGTGCTCGAATCGCACCTGCCGTTCCTGGCGTCGGTTGGTTCGGTCAGCCCGTATATCGGCCTGTTCGGCACGGTCTGGGGGATCATGAACGCGTTCCGCGGACTGTCGAATGTGCAGCAGGCAACGCTTGCCTCGGTCGCGCCGGGTATTGCCGAAGCACTGGTGGCCACCGCGATCGGCCTGTTCGCCGCCATCCCTGCCGTGATTGCCTACAACCGGTATGCCACCGAGATCGATCGCCTGGCCATCCGTTTTGAAAGCTTCATGGAAGAATTCCTGAACATCCTTCAGCGTCAGACGCGTTAAACCTGAGCGGGAGCACCAGTCATGGCAGCCATCCAGCGCCGCGGCGGCTCACGCCGCCGAGCCAGCGCAGAGATCAACGTCGTACCATATATCGACGTCATGCTCGTGCTGCTCGTCATCTTCATGGTGGCGGCACCTATCGTGAACCCGGCCGTTGTAGACCTGCCGTCGGTGGCCAATGCCACGCCGCAGCAGCAGACGCCGCCGATCATCGTCACCGTGCATGAGGACGGTGAACTGACCGCGCGCGGCAAGGACAATGCCGGCAACGCGTTCGAGCGCAAGCTCGACAAGAATGGGCTGATCGACTTCGTGCATCAGCGCCAGAACGAGAATCCGGATCAGCCGGTGGTGATCGCCGCCGACCGCTCCGTCAAGTACGAAGCCGTGCTTGACGTGATGTCCGTCTTGAAGGCCGACGGCGTCAAGCGCGTCGGCCTGATGGTGAAGTCCAAGTAAGCGACCCAACAAGCGCCCCAACGACGCAACCCAAAGTGGCCAGCCTTTCGTCCCGTCACCCGCATCACCGGCCTCCGCGCCCGGTGAAGGCCGCCGCCTATCCGTACCAGCCGGTCAAGGAACGCGGCACGCTGCGCTCGTTCCTGCTGGCGCTGCTGATGCACGTGCTGCTTGGCGTGGTGCTTTACTACGGGGTGCACTGGCAGAGCAGCACGCCGGTGGGCGCCGAGGCCGAGCTCTGGGAAGAGGTTCCGGAAACCGCCCCCGCGCCGCCGCCGCGTCCGGTCGAGCAGCCGCGCCCGACGCCGCCCGAGCCCGCTGTGCGCAGCAAGACCGAGGAAGAGGCCGATATCGCGCTGGAGCGCCAGAAGCGCAAGCAGGCCGAGGAGGCCGCCGCGCGTGAAGCCGCGCGCCAGGAGGCGGCCCGCAAGGATCAGGAACGCAAGGACCAGGAAAAGAAGGAAGCTCAGCGCAAGGAAGACCTGCTGCACCAGCAGCAGCTGGAGGCGCAGCGCAAGGAAGACGCCAAGAAGAAGGCCGATCAGGATCGCAAGGAAGCCGCGGACGCCAAGGCCAAAGCCGAGGCCGACCAGAAGGCGAAGGCCAAGGCTGACGCCGAAGCCAAGGCGAAGGCCGATGCGGAACAGAAGGCAAAGGCCAAGGCGGACGCCGAAGCCAAGGCCAAGGCCAACGCGCAGGCCAATGCGCAGCGCAACGCTCAGCTTGCACGCTTGCAGGCGATGGCTGGCGGTAGCGCCACGACCAGCGGCGGCGGTGTGGGCAATGCCGCAGGTTCGGGTGCCGGCTCGGGCGGCAAGGCTTCGCCGGGCTACTCGGACAAGGTGCGCCGCCGCGTGAAGCCGAACATCGTCTTCGGTGGCGATGTGGAGGGCAATCCGGCGGCCGTGGTTTCGGTATCGCTGGCACCGGACGGCGCGCTGCTGTCCGCACGCCTGACCAAGTCGAGCGGCAACTCGGATTGGGACAATGCCGTGCTACGCGCGGTGCAGCGCTCCGATCCGCTGCCAGTCGACGATAACGGAAAGGCACCTGCCAGTTTCACGATCACGTTCCATCCGAAGGACTGAACGGTCGGAGTATCGATAGCGCCATGATTTGCAACATAATGCAACCTTCATCGTTGGCCTTCAGTCCCACAGCTACGATGAATGGTTGCCTGACGCGGCCGGCAGCGTGCCAATCGTACGCTTTTCGGGCCATGCGCCAAGCCGCATGCAGCCCGAATCGCCGTACTTTTGCCGTGCCCGCCGCACCGGTGAAACCTGAAATCGATTGAGGAGCAGCATGCGAAAGCTTTGGGTCCCAGGCTGGCTATCCCGGCGCCAGAACATCAAAACCACCCGCGACCAGAGTCGCCACGCACTGATGGTGTGGCTGGCGGCAGCGCTGATGTCCGCAGGCGCGGCGCACGCGCAACTGAACGTGGAAATCACTGGCGTAGGATCGAACCAGTTCCCGGTTGCCACGGCCAACTTCCAGGGCGAGGCCCAGGCCCCGCAGAACCTGACCGCGATCATCCGCAGTGACCTGACGAACAGCGGCCGCTTCCGCAATGTGGATCCCGCTGGCGCCACCGTGGCCGAATCGGCCCAGGTGGATCTCGGCAGCTGGAAGGCCAAGGGTGCCGATGCCTTCGTGGCAGGCAGCGTGACGCCGGCCGGCAACGGCCAGTACGAAGTGCGCTTCCGCCTGTACGACACGGGCAAGGGCCAGAGCCTTGGCGGCCTGGCGTTCACCGTCTCGCAGAGCCAGCTCCGTGTGACCGCGCACAAGATTGCCGACTACATCTACGAAAAGCTGCTGGGCGAGCGCGGAGTGTTTGCCACGCGCCTGTCGTACGTGTCGAAGGTGGGCAAGCGCTATCAGTTGCTGATCTCGGATTCGGACGGCCAGAACGCGCAAGTGGCGCTGACCAGCACCGAGCCGATCATCTCGCCGGCGTGGTCGCCCGATGGCCGCCGCGTAGCCTATGTGTCGTTCGAGGCGAAGAAACCGGTGGTCTATGTGCATGACCTGGCCACGGGCAAGCGCGTGCTGGTATCGAACCAGAAGGGCAACAACAGTGCCCCGTCGTGGTCGCCGGATGGCCAGCGCCTGGCCGTGGCGCTTTCGCGCGATGGCAATACGCAGATCTACATGGTCAACGCGGACGGCTCCGGCCTGCGTCGCCTGACGCGCAGCAGCGCCATCGACACCGAGCCGCAGTTCGCCCCCGATGGCCGCAGCATCTATTTCACCAGCGATCGCGGCGGCGCGCCGCAGATCTACCGCATGCCGGCTTCTGGCGAGGAATCCGGCTCGGCGCAACGTGTGACCTTCAAAGGCAGCTACAACGTCAGCCCGCGCATTTCGCCGGACGGCAAGTACCTGGCCTATATCACGCGTACCGGCGGCTTCAGGCTGCAGCTGCAGGACCTGTCGAACGGTGATGTGACTTCTCTCACCGATACGGCCAACGACGAATCCCCGAGCTTCGCGGCCAACGGCAAGTACATTCTTTACGCCACCCGCGTGGGCGGCCGTTCGGTATTGGCGGCGGTCTCCACGGACGGCCGTACCAAACAGGTTCTGTCTCTTCAGTCCGGCGATGTTCGTGAGCCGTCCTGGGGGCCTTTCATGCAGTAAAAAAAGAGGAGTCTCTCGCCATGTCCCAAATGATGACCAAATCGCTTGCCCTTGCCGCTCTGCTGGCACTGGGCGCCTGCAGCTCGGGTGTGAAGCTCGACGACACCAGCAAGACCGGCGCCGGCGCCGGTGCGGCCACCGACGCGCGCAACGTGGCGCCGGTTGACGTTTCGAAGGATCCGCTGAACGATCCGAACGGCCCGCTGGCCAAGCGCAGCGTGTACTTCGACTTTGACAGCTACGCCGTGAAGCAGGACTACCAGGGCATGCTGCAAGCCCACTCGCAATACCTTGGCTCGAACAAGGGGCGCAAGATCCTGATCCAGGGCAATACCGACGAGCGCGGTACCAGCGAGTACAACCTGGCCCTGGGCCAGAAGCGCGCCGAGGCCGTGCGCCGTTCGCTGGCGACGATGGGTGTGCCTGACTCGCAGATGGAAGCTGTGAGCCTGGGCAAGGAAAAGCCGAAGGCCGACGGCCACGACGAAGCATCGTGGGCTGAAAACCGTCGCGCCGATATCGTTTACTGATCCACGGATAATCCTTCATGAATGCTCGTGTTTCCACGCTGCTGTGGCTGGCCGCTGTCTCCGGTGGCGGCTTGCTGGCAGCCACTTCCGCTCACGCCGGCGTCTTTGACGACGACGAGGCGCGCCGCGCGGTGATCCAGCTCAGGGACCAGTTCAACGGTTTCCAGGCCACGGCTTCGCAGCGCATCGATCAGAACAGCCGGACAACGCTCGACATGCAGAACCAGCTTGAAGGTCTGCGTCAGGAAGTGGCTCGTCTGCGCGGTCAGAACGAGGTGCTGCAGAACACGGTGGACACGCTCCAGAAGCAGCAGAAGGATTACTACGCCGACCTGGACGCACGGCTCAAGAAGTTCGAGCCGCAACAGGTGACGGTGGATGGACGCGAGGGCTTGTCCCAACCGAACGAGAAGCCCGAGTACGACGCCGCGCTGAAGCAGTTCCAGTCGGGCGATTTCAAGGGTGCGGGCAGCGCCTTCTCGGCGTTTGCGAAGAAGTATCCGCAAAGCCCGTACCTGCCGCTGGCCCAGTTCTGGCTCGGCAATTCGCTCTACGCACAGCGCGACTACAAGGGGTCGACCAACGTGCTGGAAAACATGGTGAAGACCTTCCCGACGCATCCGAAGGCACCCGACGCCATGATCGCCATCGCCAACAACCAGTTCGAGTCCGGCCAGAAGGCCGCGGCGAAGAAGACGCTGGAAGCCGTGGTGGCGAAGTACCCGGGGACCGAAGGCGCCCAGGCAGCCAGCAACCGGCTGAAGACGCTGAAGTAACCGATGCAGTACGTTGTCAGAAGAGGGTCCGCGTGAGCGGGCCCTCTTCTTTTTGGGATCCCGCTTTCTTCGTTCTCCTGTCAGGCAGGAAAGGGGAGCCGAACGGCAACCGCGCTAAAATACGCGATTCGCCCGATCCGGGCGTATCTACAGCGCGCTTGTTCCGCGCGCAACCATCATGACCAAACGCGCCATCGTCCTGCTTTCCGGCGGTCTAGATTCCGCCACAGTCCTTGCCATGGCCAATGCGGCCGGCTTCGAAACCTATGCACTGTCCATGCGCTATGGCCAGCGCCATTCGTCTGAGCTTGAGGCCGCCAAAAGCGTGGCGGCGGCGCTCGGCGCGAAGCGCCACGAGATCATCGACCTCGACCTGCGCCGCTTTGGCGGCTCGGCGCTGACCGATGACGCGCTCGACGTGCCAACCGATGGCGCTGCAGGCGGTATCCCGATTACCTACGTACCGGCGCGCAATACGATCATGCTGTCGCTGGCGCTTGGCTGGGCCGAGGCAATTGGCGGGCGCGACCTGTTTTTCGGCGCCAATGCCGTCGACTACTCGGGCTATCCCGACTGCCGCCCCGAGTATGTAGCGGCATACGAGAAGCTGGCCAACCTGGCCACGAAGGCCGGCGTGGAAGGCGACCACTTCCGCGTGCATGCACCGATCATCGACATGACCAAGGCCGAGATCATCCGTGCTGGCGTGAAGCTTGGCGTGGACTACGGCCTGACCGTTTCGTGCTACAAGGCAGACGACGAAGGCCGCGCCTGCGGCGTGTGTGATTCGTGCCGCATTCGCCGGGCCGGCTTTGAAGCGGCCGGCGTGCCCGACCCGACGCGTTACCAGACTCCCCACTGATTCCATACTGATTGCCTTGACGAGGGGCGCCGGCAGAGCGCCCCCAATCGGATAGAAATCCACGAGCCACCCCCGGTCCACCATGCCCGATATCGACATCCCCGCGCTCACGCATACCGTACTGCTGAGCACCTTCGTTCTGACCTTCCTGTTTGGCGCGGTGCTGCAGCGTACGCACTTCTGCACGATGGGCGCCGTCTCCGACATCGTCAACATCGGCGACTGGAGCCGCATGCGCATGTGGATCATGGCCATTGGCGTGGCGATGATCGGCACTGGCGTGCTGGCCTGGGCCGGACTGATCGACCCGACCAAGACGATCTACACGTCGGCCAGGCTCGGCTGGTTGTCCACAGCCGTGGGCGGACTGATGTTCGGCTTCGGCATGGTGCTGGCTTCGGGGTGCGGCAGCAAGACGCTGGTGCGAATCGGCGCGGGCAATTTGAAGTCGCTGGTGGTGTTCGTTTTCCTTGGGCTCTCGGCCTACATGACGCTGCGTGGGCTGTTCGGCGTGGTGCGCGTGAACACGGTGGATACCGTGGCCGTGGCGCTGCCGTCGACGCAAGACCTGCCGTCGCTGGTCTCGCACGGCACCGGCATCGCGCTCGGTACGCTGCAGCTTGCGCTCGGCGTTGTGATCGGCGCCGTGCTGGTCATCTGGGCGCTGCTCGGCAACGGCTTCCGCACGTTCGACAACCTGCTCGGCGGCCTGGCCGTGGGCCTGATCATTGTCGGCATGTGGTATGTGTCGGGTCATATCGGCTATGTGTCCGAAGACCCGAACACGCTTGAGGAACTGTTCGTCGCAAGCAACAGCGGCCGCATGGAGAGCTTGAGCTTCGTGGCGCCGTACGCGTACACGCTGGACTGGCTGATGATGTTCAGCGACAAGAGCAAGGTGCTGACAATCGGAACCGTCAGTGTGATCGGCGTCATCGCCGGGGCGGCAAGCTACGCGCTGGCCTCGCGCACGTTCCGCTGGGAAGGTTTTGGCAACGCCGAGGATGTGGCCAACCACATGGTCGGCGGCATCCTGATGGGGGCGGGCGGCGTAACGGCGCTCGGCTGCACCGTGGGGCAGGGGCTGTCTGGCGTGTCGACGCTGGCGATCGGTTCCTTCATCGCGTTTGCCGCCATCATCGTGGGCGCGATGCTGGCGTTCAAGTACCAGATGTGGCGGTTGGAACGTATGGCGTGAGCCGTGAACGTCAGGCCATACTCTTGACACCCCGAGGGGGTCTCCCTATAATCGCGGATTCAGTTTTTCCGGGTCGTTAGCTCAGTCGGTAGAGCAGCGGACTTTTAATCCGTTGGTCGCGTGTTCGAGTCACGCACGACCCACCAGTATTGCGAAAGGCGTAGCGGGCAACCGCTACGCCTTTTTTGCGTTCGGGCTACCTCTTCAGGTGCCTCGCTGGCGTCGGAGCCGAGCGCACGATTCAGCATTTCAACGGAAAACGATGAGCAGGCCGTGGCTCTGGTTGCACGCGTTTCAACTCATGCGGCACTTCAAACAGTCCTCATGAGATCAGGTTTTGGCGCCGGGCCGATCATGGTATTTAATCCGGATATCTTCAGGCTGGTCGTCACACCGCATCATCGCGGGAGACCGATGAGAGGACGTCATGAAGGGGCTCGCAGGCCGGCTGGCCATTCTTCTTGCCCTGGGCCTCGCCGCCGCCACCGGCGCGCGGGCGTCGGAGATTGCCTGTCCGCCGAACTATCAGGCCAGTACGGTTCGGTGTGTCGATGGGTCCTCCAGATACTGCGCGCGGCCGCTTGACCGGAACGCGCCGGGGGAGCGGTTGATCTGCGAATACGCGATGCTCAACGTCGCCTACCAGGACATCTATGTCGAGCAGCAGCGCAGGCTGCGCGCGGGCACGTTGCAGATGAGCGATCTGACGGCCTGGCGCAGGAAGCGCAATGCCTGTGAAACGGTGAGGTGCGTCGACGCCGTGTTTGCCGAGTGGCGGCGGATGGCGCAGAGTCGGCCGCCGGTACACGCGCCATTGCCATTGCCCAGGACCGTTGCGGCGCCGGAAAGCAGGCCGGTCCACGCCGTACCGGCTCCAGCCGCGCCGCCGCCGCCGCTGATTGCAGACACATCGCCGCCGATGCGGCCGGACCCGCCGCCCGTCGTGCCAGTCAAGGCCGAGCCTGTGTTTCTATCGGCGTCGCCTACGCCGGTTCGTCCGCCTGCGCGCTCCTTCGCACCGTTGGCATTTGCCTGGCTTGCTTTGCCGGTGGCGATCGTCTGCACGCTGGCCTGGGCGTTGCTGCATGGCAGGGGGCGTGACCCGGCGCCGACACCGGGTCGGTCGCTCGCTGACCGCTTGCACCACTTGCCGCACCTGTCGGTTGTCCTCGGTGCCCTGGTGGTGATCAATGGCGTCCTGCTGGTCATGGTGCTGGCAAGCTGACACGGCATCTGTCAGATTTGAATTAACCAGTCTGAGTTAGAGACACCCCGCGCGGCCTCATCGACAATGAAATTGCCACGCCACATTTCGGGCGTGGCGGTGTCATCGACGATACCGGGGCTCCGGTACGGGAAGTCTTGAATGCAGCGAGCTGGTGTAGCAAGCCTGCCGGCCAATGAGCATGTACTGCACCTCATCTGGCCGTTCGTTCCGGTTGTTCTGACGCTGGCCTTGTTCTGCATTGCCAGTGTGGATGTCCTGTCCGCCGCGCGCAGCTTCGTGGCCGGCGAGAGTCTCTGGACCAAGGGTCAGAAGGCAGCGGTCCTGCATCTGCTGAGCTATTCGCGAAGCCAGCTTGATTCCGATTATGACGCCTATCTTGTCGCCATCGCCGTGCCACTCGGCGACCATCGGGCACGTATCGAACTTGAGAGACGTCCGGACTACGACCACGCTAGGGCGGTCGAAGGGTTGCTGATCGGCGGCAATCATTCTGACGACATTGCGGGGATGGTCCGGCTTTATCGCAACTTCCGCGAAGTTGCCGAGATCGACGAGGCGATTGGCATCTGGGCCGCGGCGGATGTCGACATCATCCGGCTTGACGCGTTGGCCAGGCAACTGCGCGAACGCTTTCGCGCCGGCGGCTGCGATGCGCATTGCGTTGCCCCGATCCAGCGCGAGATCGTCGAAATCGATTCGCGGCTGACCCCGCAGGAAGCGGCATTCTCCTCGGCACTCGGCAAGGCCTCGCGGCGCGTGCGTGGGCTGCTGGCCTCAAGTTCGATTGCGCTGGCGGTGATGCTGCTGGCGTGGGTCACGTGGGTGTCCAGGCGGATGATGGCCAAGGAACGGCGGCTTCGCGCGGCACTCTCGGCCAGCGAGGAACGCCTGCAACTGGCGGTGGCCGGCAGCAGCGACGGGCTGTGGGATTGGCATCCGCATCGCGGCGAACTTTACTTCTCGCCGCGATGCGCCGAGATGCTCGGCTACGGTGCCAACGAGCTGCCGCACGCGCGGGAAACCTTGCTGGCCCTGATGCATCCCGACGATGTGCCCGAATTGGGGCGCCGCCTGTCCGGGCATTTGCGCGAAGGCATGCCGTACGACATCGAATTGCGGCTGCGCAGGAAAGGTGGGGGGTACCTGTGGATGCGTGCCCGGGGGCGCATGGTGCGCAGCGCGGTTGGCAAGGCCATGCGCATGGCGGGATCGCTCAGCGATATATCGGACCGCAAGCGCTTCGAGGCGCAACTATTTGCGGAGAAGGAGCGCGCGCAGGTTACGTTGCAGGCAATCGGCGAGGCCGTGATCACCACCGATGTCTGGGGGCGGATCGAATCGCTGAACCCGGTGGCGGAGTCGATGACCGGCTGGTCAGAGGCAGAGGCCGCCGGCTGCTTCCTGCCACAGGTTTGCCCGTTGACCGATGAAGCCACGCGGGAGGCGATCAACGACCTGGTGCCAAGCGCGCTGGCCGGCAAGTGGCCAAGCCAGACTGTCACGGTGTTGAGCCGGCGCACGCCCGGCGATTCTGCCGCCACCGTCGTCGTCAAGCCCTCGGTGGCGCTGATCCGCGACAAGGCAGGGCAGGCGATCGGCGTAGTGGTCGTGTTGCATGACGTCAGCCTGGAGCGTGCACATGCTGCCCAGTTGGCCTATGAGGCGAGCCACGATCCGTTGACGGGACTCGTGAACCGGCTCGAGTTCGAGCGCAGGCTCGGGTCGGCCATCGTGCGGGCCCAGCAGGAGGGCTGCGCGCATACGCTGATGTATCTCGATCTCGACCGTTTCAAGGCCGTCAACGATACTTGCGGGCACGCCGCGGGGGACGAGTTGCTTTGCCAGATCGCCGACATCATGCGCCAGCAGCTTCGGCGCAGCGATACGCTGGCGCGGCTTGGCGGCGACGAATTTGCCGTATTGCTCGAATACTGTGCCGCAGCAGACGGTGAGCGCGTGGCGGAAGCCCTGCGCAACGCCGTCGCCGCGTTCCGATACACGTGCCGGGGGCATACGTTCTCGGTCGGCGTGAGCGTCGGGCTGGTCAAGCTTGATGAGCGGACCGGCAAGCTCGAGGAAGCGCTTGCCACTGCCGACGTGGCTTGCTACCGGGCCAAGCGGGCAGGGCGCAATCGTGTGGAGATCAGCTAGCCTGCCAGAGGCAGCGGGTCAGGGTTGCTGCTGCGTGGACGTTTCCGGGGGAGACTGCACCAACGGATCGCGGAAGCCGGTATCGGCAGGTTTGGACTCAGGCGAGGAATCCGCAGCAGGCCGTTGCGATTTCCTCAGGGTCTTGAAGGCCCAGTAGCCAGCGCCGGCTAGCGCGCTGGCCTTCGACAGCTTCCAGGCGATGCGGCCAATCGGCGTGCGCCGCAGCAACGGCAGCGCCAGCGTGATCGCCGTGCTGACCATCGGGTACTCGCGCGTCAGGCCCATCAGCTTCAGCCAGCCCGGCGCCTGTGTCAGGCGCGGCAGCCAGGTGCCGAGGCTGGTCATGCGGCGGGCACCGCCCCTGACCTGTTGCAGCGCTTGCGCGGCGTCATAGCGCTCCAGCGCGGCACGCGTAATCAGCAGTTCCTTGCGGATTGCCAGTGGCAGTCGTACTTCCTTGGAGAAGCGGACCGGGCGTGCGTGCTCATGGCGCTGGCCCAGGTTGTTCGATTCGGTCTCGGGCGTGGTCATCGGCGCAGCATCTCCCTGTCTTTGTCGAGCTCGGCCAGCGTGGCTTCGAACAGCGGCGGCGCGCGATGGACCATGCGGCGCGCCAGCAACAGGAAGATCGCGGCGCAAGCCAGGTACACCAGGATAATGGCGCCGATGGCCTGCCAGCGGTAGCTTTCCCAGAACACGATGGCCACCAGCAGCGTGAACGTCATCAGCGCCATGCTGAAGAACACCAGCCCGACGCATGCCAGCAACGCAACCTTCATCAGCCGGCCGCGTTCCTCGGCCAGTTCAACGCTGGCCAGTTCCAGGCGTGTCTGCAGCATCGACACCACGGAACTGACGAGGTTGCGAAGGGACTCCAGGAACTTGGGGGAAGGGGATTCGCTCATGCGGCTCCGGCGGGAAATCGATGCGCCGGCAGCGGCGGCATCTGCAACAGAAAGGCCCGGGCACGGCTGGCGACGCCGCGGTCCGGTCCAGTCACAACGCTTCAGGGCGTCCGGCGCAGATGCGCGGCCAGGACGCCTTGCTGCAATGCGTGTTTACTTGCGGTTCAGCAGCAGACCGATCAGCAGGCCCACACCGGCTGCGACGCCGACGGCGCGCCAGGGGTGGTCATGTACGTAGTCGTCGGTAGCGCGTGCGGCGGCCTTGCTCTTGGTAACCACGGCGTCTTGCAGATCCTGGGCTTTTTCCTTGGCTTGCTTCAGCAGGCCCATGCCACGCTCGCGCAGTTCGGCAGCTTTCTCGCCGGTGGTCGATGCCGCTTGCTTAAGCAGTTCTTCGGCATCGGACAGAACGGTCTTGACATCGCTCATTAGTTTCTCCTGTTTGCGGGCGGTTGGTTCAAGTGGTGACATTTTGCCTTGCCAACACCGGCTTGTGGCGTTTCTTGTCGCCTAAGTAGCATATGTGGCGGGCCACCATCGTTTCAAGTCTCGCGCCACATATCCACATTGTTGTCACCTGTCATGCCAGCAGATGCGGCATGCGGACTCAAGGTCTTTATGACTTCGAGTGATTTTGTAGTGACTTTATATTCGTTTGGGTTGGAAGGCAATCCAACTAAGCTGGGTCCCCTGTCTTGGCCTGTTGTTCCTTTGATTAATTGCAGCTTCTCTGGAGACCCCCGATGGCACTGCGTCTTGGCGATATCGCACCGGATTTTGAACAGGAATCGAGCGAGGGCCGTATCCGCTTCCATGAATGGCTCGGCGATGGCTGGGGCGTCCTGTTTTCGCACCCGGCCGACTACACCCCGGTGTGCACGACCGAACTGGGCCTGACTGCCCAACTGAAGGAAGAGTTCGCCCGGCGCAATGTCAAGGCCATCGCACTGTCGGTGGACAGCGTGGAGTCGCACCACGGCTGGATCCGGGACATCAACGAGACCCAGTCGACCACGGTCAACTTCCCGATCCTGGCCGATGGCGACCGCAAGGTGTCCGAACTCTACGACATGATTCACCCGAACGCCAACGAGACGCTGACCGTGCGTTCGCTGTTCGTGATCGACCCGAAGAAGAAGGTCCGCCTGATCATTACCTATCCGGCCAGTACGGGCCGCAACTTCAACGAGATCCTGCGCGTCATCGATTCGCTGCAACTGACCGACAACCACAGCGTGGCCACGCCGGGCAACTGGCAGGACGGCGACGACGTGGTGATCGTGCCGTCGTTGAAGGACGAAGACGTGATCCGCCAGAAATTCCCGAAGGGTTACAAGGCTGTGCGTCCGTATCTGCGCCTCACGCCGCAACCCAACAAGTAAGAAAAAACCGGGCGAGGGGTTTGCCCCTGGCCCGGTTCGGTACCACTGACTGATCTTTCGACCGATGTCGTAAAACGGCGGGCTTGCCCGTCGTCTCCTTGGTAGTGTGCTTCCGCCCGGCTTGATGACTCAAGACCGGGCGTTTTTTCGACCCTCCGGCTTCAGAAGAATGCCTGGAGGCCGGTTTGCGCACGGCCCAGGATCAGCGCGTGGATGTCATGGGTGCCTTCGTAGGTATTGACGACCTCGAGGTTGACCACGTGGCGGATGACGCCGAACTCGTCGGAGATGCCGTTGCCGCCGAGCATGTCACGTGCCACGCGGGCGATGTCGAGCGACTTGCCGCACGAATTGCGCTTCATGATCGACGTGATTTCCACTGCGGCGGTGCCTTCGTCCTTCATGCGGCCCAGGCGCAGGCAGCCTTGCAGGGCCAGCGTGATTTCGGTCTGCATGTCGGCCAGTTTCTTCTGCACCAGCTGCGTGGCGGCCAGCGGGCGGCCGAACTGCTTGCGGTCCAGCGTGTACTGACGGGCGGTGTGCCAGCAGAATTCCGCCGCGCCGAGCGCACCCCAGGCGATGCCGTAGCGCGCCGAGTTCAGGCAGGTGAACGGACCCTTGAGGCCCTTCACGCCCGGCATGATGTTCTCTTCCGGTACGAAGACCTGGTCCAGCACGATTTCACCGGTGATCGACGTGCGCAGGCCAACCTTGCCGTGAATGGCCGGGGCGCTCAGGCCCTTCCAGCCCTTTTCCAGGATGAAACCGCGGATATCTTCCTTGCCGTCTTCGCCAGCCAGCTTGGCCCACACCACGAAGACGTCGGCGATCGGCGAGTTCGTGATCCACATCTTGGCGCCGCTCAGCTCATAGCCGCCATCGACCTTCTTCGCGCGGGTCACCATCGAGCCCGGGTCCGAGCCGTGGTTCGGTTCGGTCAGGCCGAAGCAGCCAATCCACTCGCCGGTGGCCAGCTTGGGCAGGTACTTCTGCTTCTGCGCTTCGGTGCCGAACTCGTAGATCGGTACCATCACGAGCGAGGACTGCACGCTCATCATCGAGCGGTAGCCCGAATCCACGCGCTCCACTTCACGCGCGATCAGGCCGTAGCTGACGTAGTTCAGACCGGGGCCGCCGTATTCCTCGGGGATGGTGGGGCCGAGCAGGCCCAGTTCGCCCATCTCGCGGAAGATCTCCACATCAGTCTTCTCGTTGCGGAACGACTGCAGAACGCGCGGCATCAGCTTGTCCTGGCAGTAGGCCGCGGCGGCGTCGCGCACCATGCGCTCGTCGGCGGTCAGTTGCTGGTCCAGCAGCAGCGGGTCGGCCCAGTGGAATTCGGCATTGGCAGCCATGGAGGTCTCCTTCTTTGGTGAGGCGATGAAGGCTCGTAGCCTTCACATAGTCCGGAAAAACAACCCGAAGCGGGGATTGGGCGGAATTTCTTTGGTTCCGCATTGCGGAACTTTGTTCCGATGAGCTAGTATAGCCGAACCGATCTGCGCTGCAACAGGGGAATTCTCGGGCCCCGGAGATTTGCGTTCGGCAATCGACCAACCCTACCTGGAGTTTCGCCTTGGCCACTTCCACCACTTCCGCCGCGTCAGCCGCCGAGCCGGAACAGCGCGAACGCGAAAGCGATCCGAACTTCGTCACCGCACTGGCGCGTGGGCTGGAACTGCTGCGTTGCTTCCGCACTGGCGAAGTGATGCTCGGCAACCAGGATTTCGTCCGCCGCACCGGCTTCCCGAAAGCGACGGTGAGCCGGCTGGCAGGCACGTTGGTCCAGCTTGGCTACCTGCGCTATGACGACAGCCTGGGCAAGTATGCGCTCGATGCCGGCGTGCTGGCACTCGGCTTTTCCTATCTGTCGGCGTCCGATGCGGTGGCGCTGGCCCGCCCGCACATGCTGGCGTTCGCGCAGCAGCATGGCGTGTCGGTGTCGCTTGGCAAGCGCGAGCGTCTGGACGTCATCTATCTGGAGTCGATCCGCAACGATGCCGGCGCGATGCTTGGCCTGGGCGTGGGGTCGCGTCTTTCGCTGGTATCGAGTTCGATGGGCCGCGCCTATCTGGCAGCGTTGCCGCAGGCAAGGCGCGAGAAGGTGCTGGCCGAGTTCGCGCAGGCGTTCCCCGAGCAATGGAAGGTCCAGCAAGCGCCGATGCGTGCGGCCCTGGCGGCCGCCGAGCGCGATGGATATGCGGCGTCTTTTCGTGACTGGCATCCCGCCATTCACGCGTGCGCCGTGGCGTTCAGGCCAGTGGGGGAAAAGGATCTGCACATGCTGAGTTGCAGTGCATCGTATGGCGCGGTCAGCGAAGACGTGTTCCGCGAAAAGCTGGCGCCTGCGTTGCAGGCGCTGGGCGCCCGGCTGTCTGATCCGGCCGGGCGCTGATCGGGGTCAGAGGTCCGTCCGCAGCTTCCACAGTTCCGGGAACAGCACCACGTCGAGCATCCTGCGCAGATAGCTGACGCCTTCGGTGCCGCCGGTGCCGCGCTTGAAGCCGATCACGCGTTCCACCGTCGTGACATGGCGGAAGCGCCATTGGCGGAAGGAGTCTTCCAGGTCGACGAACTTCTCGCCGAGTTCGTAGAGCTCCCAGTGCGCCGACGGGTTGCGATAGACCTCGAGCCACGCGGCTTCGACCGATGCGTTGTACTGCGTCGGCTGGGTCCAGTCCCGTTCGACCACTTCGGCGTCGATCTTGAACCCGCGCCGCGCCATCAGGCGGATCGCCTCGTCATACATCGACGGCGTATTCAGCGCGGTCTCCACGAGGTTCAGATGCTCGGGCCGGTGCGCATGCGGGCGCAGCATCGCCGCGTTCTTGTTGCCGAGGATGAACTCGATCTCGCGATACTGGTACGACTGGAAGCCTGACGACGCGCCAAGGTACGGGCGCATGGCCGAGTACTCGGGCGGCGTCATCGTCGCCAGCACGTTCCACGCCTGCACCAGCTGGTCCATGATGCGCGATACGCGTGCCAGCATCTTGAAAGCCGGCTGGAGCTGGTCGGTCTTCACGCCGTCACGGGCCGCGCGCAGTTCATGCAGCATCAGCTTCATCCACAGTTCGGTGGTCTGATGCTGGATGATGAACAGCATCTCGTTGTGATCGGGCGACAGCGGATGCTGCGCGCTCAGGATCTGATCCAGGCCGAGATAGTCCCCATAGCTCATGTCGCGCGCAAAATCCATCTGCGCGCCGTGCCAGCCATCCTCGCCATTCGGGTTGGCGCCGTGCCCCATCGGGCATCCCTTGAATTCGCTCATGATGGACTCCGCTCAGGTCACCGCCGTCCGCACGGCAAAGCGGGCGTCGCGGTAGGCGCCGCTGTCGAGCACATCGCGCATGATCTCCACGGCGTCCCACACTTCAGTAAAGCTCGTATAGAGCGGCGTGAAGCCGAAGCGGGCAATGCCGGGTTCGCGATAGTCGCCGATGACGCCGCGCTCGATCAGCGCGGCCACCAGCGCGTAGCCATCGGGATGCGCAAAGCTGACCTGGCTGCCGCGCTTCGTGTGGTCGCGCGGCGTGACCAGCGACAGCGGGTGCGCGGCGCAGCGGGCCTCGACCAGCTCGATAAACAGATCGGTCAGCTTCAGCGACTTGGCGCGCAGCGCGGTCATGCTGGTCTGCACGAAGATGTCCAGGCCGCACTCGACCATGGCCAGCGACGTCATCGGTTGCGTGCCGCACAGGAAGCGGTTGATGCCGCGGGCCGGTTCATATTGCGGCGACATCGCGAACGGTGCGCCATGGCCCCACCAGCCCGACAGCGGCTGCCAGAACTGGTCGCGCAGCGCGGGGGCCACCCACACGAAAGCCGGGGAGCCCGGGCCGCCGTTCAGGTACTTGTAGGTGCAGCCGATTGCGTAGTCGGCCTTCGCCGCGTTGAGCGCGACGGGCACTGCGCCGGCCGAGTGCGCCAGGTCCCACACGGTCAGCACGCCGCGCGCATGGGCCATCTCGGTCAGACCGGCCATGTCGAGCATCTCGCCGGTCTTGTAGTTGACGTGCGTAAGCATCAGCACGGCGGTGTCGGCGCCCACGGCCGCATCGATCTCGTCCGGGCTGTTGACCAGCCGCACTTCATATCCCTGCTGCAGCAGGTCGGCCAGGCCCTGGGCGATATAGAGATCGGTCGGGAAGTTGCTGGCCTCGGACACGATCACGCGGCGCGCCGGATCGCGTTGCTGCTGCACGCGCAGCGCGGCGGCCAGCACCTTGAACAGGTTGATCGACGTGGTGTCGGTCACCACCACTTCGTCGGTGCCGGCGCCGATCAGCGGGGCCAGCAGATTGCCAAGGCGGCGCGGCAGGTCGAACCAGCCTGCGGTGTTCCAGCTGCGGATCAGGCCGTTGCCCCATTCCTCGCTCACCACCTGTGCGGCACGTGCCGCGGCCGCGCGCGGGCGGGCGCCGAGCGAATTGCCGTCAAGGTAGATCACGCCCTCGGGCAGGGCGAACTGTTCGCGCAGTGCGCGGAGCGGGTCATCCCGATCCAGCGCCTGACAGTGTTCACGGGTCAGCGTTGTCATGCGTACTTCTTCCGTTTGGTAAGCGGTTGTGTTGAGGGCGTGTGAGTCAGGGAAGCTCGCGCAGCACGGCGCGCACCGGGCTCGCGTCGAGCGTGGCCAGGCGCAGCGGCAGCGCGATCAGTTCGTAGTCGCCAGCCGGTACCTCGTCCAGCACGATGCCTTCGAGGATGGCCAGCCGGTGGTCACGCACGGCGTGGTGCGCGTCCATCGTCTTCGAGGTTTCGGGGTCGAGTGATGGCGTATCGATGCCGACCAGCCTGACGCCATGGCGGGCCAGCAGGGCGATCGTTTCGGGGGCCACGGCACAGAAGGCAGAATCCCACGTGGCTTGCGGCGCCCGTGCATAGGTGCGCAGCAGCACGCGCGGCGGCGTGTCGGCCAGTGCGTGTTCGATGTGATGGGGCTCCACGCGCGGCGCGGCGCCGATGCAATGGATCACGCGGCAGGGGCCCAGATAGGCGTCCAGCGGCACCGCGCCAATCGGCGCGCCATCAGCGGCGTAGTGCAGCGGTGCATCGGCGTGGGCGCCGGTGTGCGGCGACATCGTGATGCGGCCGACGTTGACCGGGCAATGCTCGTCGAGCTGCCAGGACGGCTCGTGCTGGAACGGCGTGTCGCCAGGCCAGACCGGCGTGGCTGGCGAGACTGGCGGCGTGATATCCCAGATGCGGCGGCCGTAGTGAATAAAGGGGGCGTGGGGCATGTTGTCTCGGATCGGCGTGTTCTTGTCGACGCGGTGTGTGTGGGGATCATAGTCAAACTCCCCGAAAAAAGCCTTGCGAAATGGGCCGTCGATTCAGCCTTCTTTCGCATAAAATTGTTCGCACCAGTTAAATATTCGTGGATTCTGCGAAATGACCCTTGATCCGATCGATTTGCGCATCCTGACGTGCCTGCAGGAGAACGGCCGCATCAGCAATCAGGACCTGGCGGACCGCGTGGCGCTGTCACCGTCGGCCTGCCTGCGGCGGGTACGGCTGCTCGAAGAAAGTGGCGTAATCGGCGGTTATCGGGCGTGGTTCGATGCCGAGCAGCTTGGGCTGGAGATCGAGGCAATCGTGCAGGTGTCGATGCGGCACGATGTGGAGGGCTGGCACGACACGTTCAACGCGGTCGTGCAGACGTGGCCGGAAGTGCTCACGGCCTATGTCATCACGGGGGACAGCAACTACATCCTGCGCGTTCAGGCGCGCAACCTGAAGCACTATTCGGACTTCATCGTGAACCGGCTCTACCGCACGCCGGGCGTCATGGATATCCGTTCGAACATCGTGCTGCAGCGGATCAAGACCGACGGATCGCCGCTGGCGATCGTGAAGGATGCAGGCTGAGGGAAGCCGAGGTAGCTTGAGGGGCTACCGGTCCAGCGGTGTGAGCGTGGAGAACTGGGCGCCCTGGAACACCAGCGGCCGGCCGCCGGTATCGAACGTGCCGCAACGCTCCACTTCGCCGACGAAGATCACGTGGTCGCCTTCGTCATAGCGGCTGCGGTTGTGGCATTCGAACCAGGCCAGTGCGTTGGCGAGGATCGGCAGCCCGGTCTCGGACAGGCGATAGTCCACGCCCGCGAAGCGGTCGCCCTTGAGCGTGGCAAAGCGCTGGCACAGGTCGAGCTGCGACGCCGCCAGCACGTTGATGATGTAGTGCGAACCGTCGCGGAACATCGGCAGGCTGTTGGCGCGGTTGGCCATGCTCCAGAGCACGAGCGGCGGGTCCAGCGAAACGGAGTTGAACGAACTTGCCGTGATGCCGACGAACGGTGCGCCGTTGGCATGGGCGTGGCCCGCCGCGCGCGTCGTGATCACTGTCACGCCGGTGGCGAACTGCGACAGCGCCCGCTTGAAATGCTGGCTGTCAAAATCGGGGGCGGCGGCCTTGCGGCCCACTAGCGGGGCCTCGGCCTCGGGCATGCCCATGTCTCGGGCTCCACACAAATCCATGATCTTCATATCGGGATGGCCGGCGAGCATTCAACGAACTCCAACCTAATCCCCGTCCACAAGGTTTTCGGTGGCTTTTCGCACAAAGGGCGTGCGCCAGCGATGTTCGAGATTGTAGCGGAGTCCTGACAACCACCGAGGATGTGATGTTCGCGCCCGTCCGCGCGATTTTTGCCTGCAGCGCCACGCCCGGTTGCTTATGCTAGACAAGATGCCCGATTGAGCCAGCGCGGCGTCCGGGCTGGAAGAGGAGCGAGCAGATGGAACAGGGCCTTGAGATCGCCACGCTCGGCGGAGGCTGCTTCTGGTGTCTGGAGGCGGTGTTTCAACAGGTTGACGGCGTGCGCGCCGTGGAATCGGGCTACACCGGCGGGCATGTCAGCCGGCCCAGCTATTCCGACGTCTGCGAAGGCGAGACCGGGCACGCCGAAGTGGTGCGCGTTAGCTTCGATCCGTCTGTGGTCAACTACCGGGAGATCCTTGAGATCTTCTTCTCGATCCACGATCCGACACAACTGAACCGGCAGGGCAACGACATCGGCACGCAGTATCGGTCGATCATCTTCACGCATTCCGAGGCGCAACGCGCGGTGGCCGAGTACGTGATCCGCGAACTGGAAGCCGGCCATGCGTACGATGCACGGATTGTCACGCAGATCGAGCCGGAGCAGCCTTACTGGCGCGCCGAGGCGAGCCACCAGAACTACTATCAGGAGCATCCGGCGCAGGGCTACTGCGCGTTTGTGATCTCGCCGAAGCTGGTCAAGTTCCGGCGCGATTTCTCGCACCACGTGCGCCGCTAGGACGCAAGCCGGTCGGCAATGACTTCGGCCAGTCGCACGATGCTCAGCGGCGCGCAGCCTTCGGCGTTATTGCTGACGATGACGTAGGCGGGTTGGCCATTGCGCAGCGTGCGCACGACCACATCGGCGATGGCGTGACGCGTTGCCACGTCTTCATCCGCGAGCTTGTCGAACGGCGCGAAGGCCTGCTCGGCCATCGCGTATGAGCGGCGCTCGCGCAGCATCCATCGCAATACCAGCGGGCCCGCCGTGCCTTCGTCCATCAGTGCCTGGGCGTGGGCCTGCCGCAGGACGGGCGGCAGGCGATCGCGTGCGGCCAGGCAGAAGCGTATGCCCCGCTCGCGCAGCAGGCGAATGTAGCGCGGCGTCAGCAACGCGGCATCGCGCATCTCCACGGCATAGCAGGCGTGCGGTGTTTGTGTGGTGTCCAGCGGGGGCAGTGCCGCCAGGAAAGTCTCGAGCCGCGCGAAGAACGCGGGGCCGTCGTCGGCCAGGCCCGCAAGCGGCGATAGCTGGAACAGCAGCGGGCCGCAGCGCTGACCGAGTCCGCCGGTGGCCGGTACGATGAAATCGCGAATCGCGATCTCTGCATCGAGGAATGCCGCGTTTGGCAGACGGCCCGCGCCATCGGGGCCGCGCAACCATGCGTCACACACGCTGGCCGGGGCCTTGACCAGAAAGCGGAAGTCCTCTGGCACCTGTGCCGCGTAGTTCAGGTAATCGGCCAGCGGAATCGGGCCATAGAAGCCGCGATCGATGCCGGCAGCACGCAGCAGCGGATGCTGGCCGCACGCGCTCAGGCCTTTGCGCGACAGCAGGCTTTCGGTGTATTGGCCGTCGTAGACCATGCCGTGCCAGCCCGGATAGGACCATGATGAGGTGCCGAAGTAGAGATTCGAAGGCAGCCGGCTTGCAAGCGCCACCAGTGAGGCGTCGGGTGTCCAGGGCTGGACCACCTTGCCAACGGGTTTCTTCTTCTCGGGTTCGCCCGCCGCGCCGGGAGTAACGGAATGGGCGGCGGGCTTCGTAGTGGACGGCGATGCCGGGGCATCGCCGAAGAGGTCGAGGTTGTCAGTCAAACGTCAGGACGGCGTACCAATGGGAGACGCGTAAATATAGCGCCGCGAAAGCGGGAACGTGTCGGCATTGAGATTCGCCTTCTGGCATACCACCTGGTGAATCGACATCTTCCCGGTCGTGAACGCGTGACCACAGCCTGCCAGGTACACGCGCCAGATACGGTACTTCTTCTCGCCCACCATCGCACGGATGGTCTCTCCATTGGCTTCGAAGTTCTCCGCCCAGTGGCGCAACGTCTGCGCATAGTGGCGGCGCAGCAACTCCACGTCGAACGCTTCGAGGCCGCCTTTCTGCATTGTGGTCAGCACCAGGCCGATATGCGGCAGTTCGCCCTGCGGGAATACGTAGCGATCCATGAAGCCGGAGCCGTCCATCGGCACCTGGCCGCTGTCCGGGTCCGTTACCGTGATGCCGTGGTTCATCGCCACGCCGCCATCGGCCAGCAACTCACGAACCCGGGCGAAGTAGCCAGGGAGATTGGCCTTGCCGACGTGTTCGAACATGCCAACGCTTGTGATGCGGTCGAACTGGCCTCGGATGTCGCGATAGTCCTGCAGGCGAATCTCGATGCGACCCTGCAAGCCGGCAGCCTTCACGCGTTCGGTGGCCAGGTCGAACTGGTTCTGGGACAGCGTGATGCCCACGCACTTCGCGCCGAACTTCTGCGCGGCGCGCAGTACCAGCGCACCCCAGCCGCAACCGATGTCGAGCAGTGTCTGGTCCGGCTGCACCCGGATCTTGGTCAGGATGTGGTCAATCTTCTTGAGCTGCGCGGTGGCAAGGTCTTCATTGCCGTTCTCGAAATACGCACATGAGTAGACCATGTTCGGATCGAGCCAGAGCTTGTAGAAGTCGTTCGAGACATCGTAGTGATACTGGATCGATGCCTTGTCCTCGGCCTTGGTGTGGGTGAAGTGCAGGGCAACCTTGGCCAATGCGCCGCCCGCCCTGCGTGCAGCAGTGGCCGAGAGGCCGTAGCCCACCTTGATGATGTCGGCCAGGCGGCCGTCGAGATCGATCTTCTCCTGGACATACGCTTCACCGAGGTTGTCCAGGCTGGGCACCAGCAGGAAAGGCAGCGCGGAGGCCTCGCGCACTGTCAGCGTAACGGCTGGTCTTTCGAACTTGCCGAGCTGATATTCATTGCCATTCCAGAGTCGGAGCTTGACGGGCAGGTTGGCGTGCTCGCGCACGTCGGCGATCCAGCTATCGAGTTGCTTGTCCAGGGTCTGCTTGAAAAACATGCGGCTTTCTCCCGATTGGTTGGTTATCCCTCTCGAACGAATGCCCCACGGTCGGCTGCGCTTACTGCGTGCGGTACGCAGCGCTGGCCTTGGGGGCGCGCAGCGGTACATAGCCGCTGCGGCACCGTAAAACTTTACGACAAAATAAAAAATTGTGAAGTGCAGGCCTCTAATCTGGTTACCACCTGTCAGAACATGTAGACAAGGACACGTCAGGGAGACAGGCGCACGATCTGCCAGTTGCCATCGGCTTGCATGCGATAGCCGATGCGGTCGTGCAGCCGCGAAGGACGCCCTTGCCAGAACTCGATCCAGGTCGGCTTGAGCCGATAGCCACCCCAATGTGGCGGCCGCGGCGGGTTCTCGCCGAATTTGCTACGGAAATCGGCCTCGCGCGCTTCCAGCACGTCGCGGCCCGCGACCTCGCGGCTCTGTTCGGATGCCCAGGCGCCAAGACGCGAACCGAGCGGGCGCGAAGCATAGTAGGCATCGCTCTCCGCTTCATCGACTTTCTCGACGAGGCCTTCCACGCGAACCTGGCGCTCGAGCTGTACCCAATGGAACAGCAGCGCGGCGTGCGGATTAGCCAGCAGGTCCACGCCCTTGCGGCTTTCGTAGTTGGTGAAGAAGGTAAAGCCGCCCGCATCCATGCCCTTGAGCAGCACGATGCGTGCGGATGGCTGGCCGCCGGCGTCCACGGTGGCCAGGGTCATCGCGTTGGGTTCAGGCAGCTTGGCCTGCATGGCCTCGTCGAACCAGGACTTGAACTGGCGGATGGGGTCGGGGGCGACGTCGGATTCGGAAAGCGCACTCAGCATGTAGTTGCGGCGCAGGTCGGCGAGTTGGGTCATGTCGCGTATCAGGAT
This sequence comes from Cupriavidus sp. BIS7, assembly GCF_000292345.1. Lineage (GTDB taxonomy): Bacteria > Pseudomonadota > Gammaproteobacteria > Burkholderiales > Burkholderiaceae > Cupriavidus. The sequence goes on along the minus strand of NZ_ALOU01000069.1, from coordinate 7,608 downwards.
GGTTTCCGGTCCGCGCACGAATCGCGCGGACAAGCATACTTTGAGTATAGCGAATGCGCTGCACGCTGCATTTGCGTTGTCGCAATGCGCCGGGTGCGTTGCAGTCGGGCAGGTCCAGCGTCGAGGGGGCGGGCCGTGGTGCGGTGCAATTCCGCAACAGCTTCGATCCGCGGACTGTTGCGAATTGGCACCGAATTCGCACGAACGGGCCATGGCATACAACTAGCCACCCTGGTAAAGCTGGCGGTCGTTGGCAGGAAGCAACGAACCTTGCGGTGAACTTTGCTGTGAGGGGGGCGCGGGCTGCCGAGCCCTGGGTCGAGGCTTGCCCGGCGGCGTAGCGATGAGCGGCCGCTTCTTCAGTTCCGCGAGCAGTCTGCCGCACTGGCTTTCCTCGGGCGGCGTGATGTCCAGCAGCGGCACCACCATCGCCACCGGAACGGTCAGCGCCAGCGCCAGCGCCCCACCGGCGCGCAGCGCCAGGATGCCGATATTCGGACTGACGGAAGGTTTCTTGAAGCTTCCGCCCACGTAGAGCGGCGAGCGCAGCGAGATGATGCGCAGGCCCTTCGAGTCGGGGTGGATCGTCAGGGCGAGCTGCTCGTTCTTGAAGTCGATGGCGCCGTCCACTGTGATCACCGCGTCCTGCGTGTCGAGCACGAAAGTCTGGGCACGCGCCATGCCGTCAGTGAACCCGAACGCGCCGACGCCGCAGTTGATTTGCACGGGCTTGTCGCCGAACATCTTCGAAATCACCACGCTGCCGACGTTGAGGCCCATCGCTTCCAGAATGAACTTGCTGATCGTGCCGTTCTCGACCAGCAGCTTCGCCTCCCCGTTTGCCGAGCCCAGCAGTGCTGCCACCGAATTGCCGGTGGCGGCGAGCTTGGCACTGCCATTGACTTCGCCAAGGCTCGCCCGCATCGACGCAATGTTCGGGTAAAGCTGCCTGAGTTTCAGGTGGCGCGCATGCATGTCGACCAGGGCGCCCATCGGCTCGCGCTTGCCGTCAAGCTGGATCGTCGAGACAAGGTTTCCATCAGCGACGCCGAAGTTGAGCGGATCGAGCCGCAGTACGCCGTCGGTCAGCTTTACGTGCGTGGTCAGATCCGTGATCGGCAGCGATTCGCCGCGCACGATGCGCTCTCCCGTGAACTTCACGTCGGCATCGATGGCGTCCCAGCGCTCGGTGTGGAACGGCGCCACGGGCAGCGCCTTGTCCACTGGCTGCTTGACGGGACTTTCGGCCGCAGCCTCACCAGGCTTGGCTTCGGCGCCGATTATCGGTGCGAGGTCGGCGAACACGAGTTGCTTCGACACCAGTTCGCCGGACAGCAATGGCCGGGGCGACTTTTGCGCGAAGGTCAGCGTGCCGCCGAGATCGCTGCTGCCCACTTTGCCCGTGAAGTTGCGATAGGTATAGGTGGACGCGCCTTTCTTCAGCGTGGCCACGAGCCGGCCGCGAGTCTCGTACGGTGGCGTCGACGGCAGCACCACGCCCGTTAGCGCGTAAAGCCTGGCCATGTTGTCGCCGGCCAGCACCAGGCTCACGTCGAGCGCGCCAAGGTGCGCGGGGTTGGTCAGCGTTCCCTCTATCTGTGCGCGTGTGCCGCCCACGCGCACATCGGCCAGGATCGGGAACGGCGTATTGACGTCGCGCAGGCTCAGCACGGCCCCGGCCTTGCCCGTTCCGTTGATCGTGGCCTGGTGGTAATGGCCGACGACTTTCCAGCGGATGCCGTAGCGGTTTTCAGACATGCCTTCGGGCTTGCTTGCGGGCTTGCTTGCGGCGGCTGCCGGACCAGAAGTCGGGCCGGAAGCACCGGAAGCCGCCTGCGCTTCGGCAGGCACCACCAGGTCTCCGTCGCGCGCCTTGTCGTAGAGCGCCTGATCGCCGATGGTGTCGAGGGTGGCCTGTAGCTCGATCTTCGCGGCGTCGTCGTTCAGGGTCAGGTTGCCTCGTTGCAGCACGATCTCGCCGACGTCAAGATGCCACGGCGACTGACCGGTTTTGGGGCCTGTATCGAAGGTCCAGTTGTTGCGCTTGTCGGCACGGCGCTCCAGCCAGACGGCCGGGCTGTCCACGACGATCGTCGGGATGCTGATCCCGTGGACCAGCAATGGGGTGGGCCGCAAGATGAAAATCAGTTCGCGGACGGTCGCCATGTTGGGCTGTTTCGCCCAGTCCGGATTGCCGATCGTGATGTCGCTGGCCGACAGTCGAGGCCACGGCACCAGCGTGCGCCAGCCGGTTTCGCCCTCGGCGTGCCGCCACGTCACAACGAGATCCCCGTTGATCGCAAACGGTCGGCCAATGGCCTGCGAGACCTTGTCGTTGAGCCACGGCTTGAGCCGGTTCCAGTCGAACGTCAGTATCACGACAATCACGAGCGCGACGATGACCAGCGGTGCGAGCAGGCACCCGAAGACAATCTTGTTGCGGCGCGAGGCGGGCATGGTGATGAAGTCTCCTGGTGACGGCCATGCGGCGGATCAACCACTACTTTCGTATTGTAGGGAGACATTTGGCTTGTGGTTGTCAGCATTCGACTGACTCTGCGGTCTCCGCGATGCCCCGGCAGCGCGCGCTGGCATAAAATGCCGGCACGGTTCGCCAGCGGGCGGCCGCCCTGCCACAGAACAAGACAGCATGACCATCTCCACCAAGCCCATAGCGCCGGAGGACCTGCCAGCGCCGCTATCGCACGAAAGCCCTGCCGACGACGACTACCATCGCCGTTTCGGTGGCGTTGCGCGGCTGTATGGCGCCGAGGGGCTGGCGCGGCTCGAGTCGGCCAATGTCTGCGTGATCGGCATTGGCGGCGTGGGAAGCTGGGCGGCGGAGGCACTGGCGCGCAACGCGGTAGGCCGCCTGACGCTGATCGACCTCGACCACATCGCGGCATCGAATACGAACCGGCAGATTCATGCGCTTGGCGATGCCTATGGCCGCGCCAAGGTGGAAGCGATGGCCGAACGGATCCTGGCGATCAACCCGCGCTGCCGCGTGACGCCGGTGGACGACTTCGTGACTGAGGACAACGTCCCCGAGTTGCTGTCGGGCTTCGACTACGTGCTCGACGCGATCGATGCCGTGAAGGTCAAGACCGCCATCCTTGGCTGGGCGCGCCGCGAGGGCGCACGCGTGATCACATGCGGCGGGGCCGGCGGCCAGCTTGACGCGACGCGCGTGCGCATCGACGACCTCGCGCGTACGATCCAGGACCCGCTGCTGTCGAAGGTGCGCGGCAACCTGCGTCGTCAATGGGGCTTTCCGCGCGATCCGAAGAAGAAGTTCGGCATTCAGGCCGTGTATTCCGACGAGCCGCTGCGCTACCCAGAGCCCGAGCAGCAGGCGTGCGAGATCGACGAAGTTCCGCCCGCGTCGCGCCGCGGCCCGCAGGGGCTGGCCTGCGCAGGCTTTGGCTCGTCCGTGGCGGTGACAGCCGTGTTCGGCTTCGTGGCGGCCTCGGCGGTGATCGGCGCGATTGCTTCAGGCAGCCAGGGCCTGCAGTAGCTTCGCAATGGCTGCGTCGTCGGGCGCCAGGTTGTCGAAATAGATCAGTTCGGGGTGGTCGGCCGGGTCGGGCATGAAACGGCGCGTGCGATAGGCTTCCCAGTGCGTGAGCTTGTAGGCATCGTTGGGATTGCCGCGCCGGATGATGCGCGCATGGGCCTCGTCCTCGGGCAGGTGCACCCAGACGATGTGGGTCTGCGTGCCCTCGGGCACGTGAAGCCACTGCGGATCGGTGAGCCGGTGCGCGCGGATTTCGCGTGAGAGCGGACCGATCACGATCACGCTGATGCCGAGCATCAGGTTTTCACGCGCGGTGTCCAGCAGGCCTTCGTATTCCGGGTCGCGCAGGTTGTCCAGATAGGCCGGGCTGTCGCGATCGTTCGGATCGCCGGTGATCGCGTGCATGGCGGCGGCGCTGTAGCGGCCGTAGAGCGTGTCCTTGTCCAGCAGGCAGAATGGCTCGCCGGTGGCCTGCATCAGCGGGCCGATCAGGCGGTGTGCAAGCGTGGTCTTGCCGGTCCCAGCGTGGCCACAGAAAAAGATGAGTCGGGGCATTGCAGGCTTCTTGCTTGAAACATGAGCCTCAAGCATAACGTTGTTCAACGCGTCGTTTGCGGGAAATCAGATCGGGCCGGTGCGAAATCGGTATGCTTGCCGATTGTTCCAGCTTTCACACACTGCTGCCCCCATGACCAGTAACGATTCCCCCCAAGGCCTGTCGTCCGAAGGACTGCCTGACGAACTGCGCCTCGGCGAGCCTGTCACCGACGCCACCCACGCCGAATTCCTGCAACTCCTGGACGCCATGGTCAAGGCCGATGACGCTGGCTTTCCGGCCGCCTTCGACGAATGGATCGAGCATACGCGACACCACTTCGCGCAGGAGGAACAGTGGATGGAGGCGATGCAGTTCGGCCCGCGCTTCTGCCACACGAACGAACACCAGGGCGTGCTGTCCGTGGCCAAGGCCGTGCGCGACAAGATCGCCGAGGAACAGGCCGAGCCCGCCGGCCCCGCCAAAGGCGCGCTGTCGCTGGGCCGCCGCCTGGCGGGCGAACTGTCCGCCTGGTTCGACAATCACGTGAAGTCAATGGACACGATGATGGTCGAGCACATGAAAGCCAACGGCTTCACGTTGATCGAAGCGCCGGCGGAGGCCTGACGGCGCGCGCCGGCTTGTTTCGCGGCGTTTGGCGTGCTCAGTTCAACATCGTGCTGAGTTGCCGGCGCCACCGCGACACCACTTCTGGCTTGTCGCCCATTAGCTCGAAAACCGACAACATGGTCTTGCGGCCAATGTCGTCTTCAAAGCCGCGGTCGCGGCGCACGATTTCCAGCAACTGCTCGAGCGCGGATTCGTATTCGCGCCGGGCAATCAGCACCTTTGCCAAGTCCAGGCGAGCGGCCAGATCCGAAGGATTGGCAGCGACTTGCGCGCGCAGATCGGCGCCGTCGGGCAGGTCGCCCAGGCCCCTCATCGCTTCAAGGCGGGTCTGCAGCGCGGCGTAGGCGTCTTGCTGTGCGGCACGCGGGGTCAGCAGGCCAAACTCGGTTTCCGCTTCAGCGACTGAATTGCCGTCGAGCAGAAAGCCGATATACGCGAGCCGCACGTCATCCGCGCCGGGTTCATAGGCCAGTGCTGCCTGGAACGCGGCCTGCGCGCCTTCGCGGTCGCCGGCAGCGGCCAGTTCCAGCGCCTCGCGCAGAGCCAGTTCGCCCGGGTTCGGCGTCAGCCGGTCCAGGAACTCACGCAGTTGCGATTCGGGCAGCACGCCGATGAACTGGTCGACGGCCTGGCCATCGGCAAACGCCACGACATGGGGAATGCTGCGTACGCCGAAGTGAGCGGCGATCTGCTGGTTTTCGTCGACATTGACCTTGGCCAGCTTCCACTTGCCGCCGGACTCGGCTTCGAGCTTTTCCAGCATCGGGCCCAGCGTGCGGCACGGCCCGCACCACGGTGCCCAGAAGTCGACCAGCACGGGCACCTGACGCGACATCTCGATGACATCGGGTTCAAAGTTCTGCAGGGTGACGTCGCTCATTGTTCTGCACCTCGGAATCGCTTGGAATTGAACGGCCAAACGAGCTGGCCGGATCTGCCTATTGTGAGGGCGGAGGCGCCAAATGCAACCGCACACGCAGCAGGGGCGGGAAAACATCGGGTTGAAAATAGAACGGTCGTTCAGTTATATTGCCTGACCAATACGCGGGGCCCACCTCGCGAAGCCAGCGATCCCAGAAAACCGGTCAACGATTGACCGACCGCAGGAGACAACATGACCACCACGCCATCCGTTCGCCCGCATTTCCAGTTCTGGCCGAAGCGAGTGCCTACCGAGATCGTGCTGCCGGAGACTTCGCTCTGGTACAACCTCGAAGTCTCGGCGCACCGCTATGCCGACAAGGCCGCGATCCGCTATTTTGGCAACGCGATCACGTTTCGCGAACTGGAGGCACAGGCCACTGCGCTGGCCGGCTGGCTGCAGCAGAAGGCCGGGGTGAAGAAGGGCGAGCGTGTGCTGCTGTACATGCAGAATTGCCCGCAGTTCATCGTCAGCTACTACGCAATCCTGCGCGCCGACGCGGTGGTGGTGCCGGTCAACCCGATGAACCGCGCAGAGGAGTTCAAGCACTACGTGACCGATGCCCAGGCGCGCGTGGCGATTTGCACGGCGGACCTGGCCGCTGGCGTGGTGCAGGCCGACAGCGAGATTGCTGCCGATCAGCGCTTGCAGCACCTGCTCGTCACGCAGTACGCCGACGCACTGCCGCCGGCCCACGAATTCCCGGAGGACGCCCCGCCGGCCTGGTTGACCGCAGAGCATCCGCTGCCGGCCGGCGCCACGCCGTGGCGCGAGGCGCTTGGCGCGGGCCTGCAGCCGGGGCCGCATACCGCGGGGCCCGATGACATGGCCGTGATGCCCTATACGTCGGGCACCACGGGCTTCCCGAAGGGCTGCATCCACACCCACCGTTCGGTGATGCACAACATCATCGGCGGATCGACGTGGTCGGGCAGCGGCGCGGAATCGGTGATCCTGTCGGTGCTGCCGCTGTTCCACGTGACCGGCATGCAGTACGGCATGAACGGCCCGATCTATAGCGGTGCCACCGTGGTGATGCTGCCGCGCTGGGACCGCGAAGTGGCGGGCCGCCTGATCTCTCGCTACCAGGTCACGCACTGGACCAATATCCCGACGATGGTGATCGATTTCCTCAGCAGCCCGAACCTGGCGTCGTTCGACGTGCGCAGCCTGCGCTATATCGGTGGTGGCGGCGCGGCGATGCCCCAGGCCGTGGCGGAACGGCTGAAGACGCAGTTCGGCCTGAGCTATCTGGAGGGCTACGGGCTATCGGAAACCATGGCGCCGACGCACAGCAACCCGGCTGACCGCCCGAAGCTGCAATGCCTGGGCGTGCCGACGTTCAACACCGATGCACGCGTGATCGATCCGGTCACGCTACAGGAAGTGGCACCGAACGAAGTCGGCGAGATCATCGTGCGCGGCCCGCAGGTGTTCAAGGGCTACTGGGGCAAGCCGGACGCCACGCGCGACGCATTCATCGAGTTCGAAGGCCAGACGTACTTCCGCACCGGCGACCTCGGCCGCATGGACGAGGAAGGCTACTTCTTCATCACCGATCGCCTGAAGCGCATGATCAATGCGTCGGGCTTCAAGGTGTGGCCGGCGGAAGTCGAGAACCTGCTGTACAAGCACCCGGCCGTGCAGGAAGCCTGCATCATCGGCACGCGCGACGCCTATCGCGGTGAAACGGTGAAGGCAGTTGTGGTGCTGCGCGCCGATGCCAAGGGCAAGACCACGCCCGAGGACATCATCGAATGGGCCAAGGAGAACATGGCCGCGTACAAGTATCCGCGCGTGGTCGAGTTCGTCGATGCATTGCCGAAATCGGGCACCGGCAAGGTGATGTGGCGCCAGTTGCAGGAATCGGAGAACGCACGTCAGGCGGGGTGAGGTGCTCGGGGTTTGAAGCGCTGGCCCTCTCCCCCAACCCCTCTCCCGCAAGGCGGGAGAGGGGAGCGAACCGACAGTGTTTGAAATACTCCCGGCGTTCTCCCCTCTCCC
>NZ_ALOU01000068.1 GCF_000292345.1 Cupriavidus sp. BIS7 | reverse complement strand
GGTGTTCATATAAGGGGAGCGCATAGCAACTGTCGTCAGCCAATGCTGCGCGTCAGCCGCAGCCCGTTGAACACCACCAGCAGGGGCCGTAATCTCGCTGCCGGTTTGCTCCCCTCTCCCGCAAAGCGGGAGAGCGGTGCGCATAGCAGCTGCCGCCAGCCACTGCTGCGCGTCAGCCGCAGCCCGTTGAACACCACCAGCAGGGGCCGTAATCTCGCTGCCGGTTTGCTCCCCTTATATGAACACCGCCCCGGATGCAAAGGTTCGAAGCTTGAGTCTTGTGGAGTCGTAGGAATCGGCTGCGGTCTTATATACGGCCTCGTGCGGAACTGACCGCGGGCCTCAATGGAAGCAGCTGGGAACGTCCTCATCTCTCCCGCGGACTCTGGGCCCAAGGGGAGTGTCAGGTTTGGGTTCCCACGGTCCGACCTATTTCGCCATTTGACTCATCTTTCGCCGATGCAGCCGTGAAGGGTTGTGTAAGGGGTGGGGCCGGCGAGCTGGCCTGAGCCGTTCAGGCCGGTCGCCGGCTCACATAGTCGGGATCATATTGGCGCCCATGGGCGAGCAGCGCCCAGGCCTCTCGGGCCATCTTGTTGGCCAGTGCCACGATGACCACATTCGTGGGTCGTCGCGCCAGCAAAGCCTCGGCCCAGGCCGGCCGGTGCCTCGAGCGCGTCAGGACAACGCGCGCGCCATGGATCAGCAGTCGTCGCAGATAGGAATCCCCACGTTTGCTGATATGGCCCAGGTGCACGTTGCCGCCCGTGCCGGATTGGGTGGGAACCAGACCCAGGCTGGCCGCGAAGGCCCGGCCTGAGCGGAAGGCCTGGGCAGAGCCCATGGTGGCCACCAGGGCCGTGGCAGTCATGGCGCCGATGCCGGGAATTGCCTCGACCGCCTGCGCTGCCGGCTCGGACTGCAGCCACGCCGTGATGTCGCGCTCAATCAACTGGATCTGTTCATCGAGTTGGCGCAATGCCATCTGTTGACGCTCTATGGCACGCAACAGCGTGGGCGGTACGCCCTGCTCGATCTCGGCCCGACGGGTCCGTAGCTCGGCGAGCAAAGCCTTGCGCCCCTTGGCGAAGTGCAGGCCGTACTCGCCCAGCAATCCGCGCAACTGATTGCATTCTCTGGTGCGCGTCTGCACCAGACCTTCACGAATCCGGTGGAGTGACAACAAGGCTTGCTGCTCTTCGCTCTTGACAGCTACCACCGGCATGCCGGGTTGTTGGGCCGCGGTCCAGATCGCTCGCGCATCGGCCGCATCCGTCTTGTTGGTACGCACGAACGCGCGCACGTAGCGCGGGTGAATCAGGGCGGGCTCATGGCCCAAACTCCGGATCTTGCGCGCCCACCAGTGTGCGCCGCCACACGCCTCAAGCACCACCTTGCCCGGCGGGCAATTGGACAGGAACTCAATCAGTTCCCGGCGCTGGAACCGGCGGTTGTGAATTTCCCCGCTGGATGGGTCTACCCAGTACATCTGGAACACTGACTTTGCAATGTCCAGCCCATATGTCATAGCATTCATTTGGGCTCTCCTCGACCTCAAGTGATAGTCGCACTTTCACTTTGGCACATCGATGCCGTCGGTCAAGCGAGAGCCCCTTGTCATTCTTGGCGCTCTGAGGTGTGGCTTGGCGGTAGGGTGTGGGCGGTGTTCATTCCATCTCTCCCGCATCGCGGTGTATAGACCGGGAACATAGGT
>NZ_ALOU01000067.1 GCF_000292345.1 Cupriavidus sp. BIS7 | reverse complement strand
AGGCGTGTGGCGGCGCACACTGGTGGGCGCGCAAGCTCCAGAGTCTTGGCCATCAGCCGGTCCTGATCCACCCACGCTACGTGCGCGCGTTCGTTCGTACCAACAAGACGGACGCGGCCGACGCCCGGGCAATCTGGACGGCAGCACAACAACCCGACATGCCGGCCGTGGCCGTCAAGAGCGAAGCGCAGCAGGCTTTGCTGGCACTGCACCGGATACGCGAGGGTCTGGTGCAGACACGCACCCGGGAATGCAATCAACTGCGGGGATTGTTCGGCGAATTTGGTCTGTGCTTTGCCAAGGGGCGCATGGCCTTGCTCGCCGAGCTACGCCAACGCCGGGCCGAGATCGAGCAGGCCATTCCTCCCACGCTGTTGCGGGCCATCGAGCGGCAACTGATGGCGTTGCGTCAACTCGATGAGCAGATCCAGCTGCTGGAGCGGGACATCACGGCGTGGCTTCAATGCGAGCCTGCCGCCCAAACCGTGGAGGAAATCCCTGGCATCGGCGCGATCACCGCCACCGCACTGGTCGCGACCATGGGCTCTGCCCAGGCCTTCCGCTCAGGCAAAGCCTTCGCGGCCAGCCTGGGGTTGGTTCCCACTCAGTCTGGCACGGGCGGGAGTGTGCGTCTTGGGCACATCAGCAAACGCGGTGATCCGTACTTGCGACGACTACTGATCCATGGGGCGCGCGTCGTGCTGACGCGCTCGAGGCACCGGCCGGCGTGGGCCGACGCTTTGCTGGCGCGACGCCCCACGAATGTGGTGATAGTGGCCCTGGCCAACAAGATGGCTCGAATGGCCTGGGCGCTGCTTGCCCATGGACGAAAATATGATCCCGGCTATGTGAGCCAGCGACCCGCCTGAAAGGACTCAGGCTGGATCGCTGCCCCCCCCCTTGGATACCCTTCACGGCTGCACAGGCGAGAGACAAGTCAATGGCGAAACAGGTCGGACCGTGGGAGCCCAAACCTGGTACTCCCCTTGGGCCATGAGCCCGCGGGAGAGATGAGGACGTTCCCAGCTGCTTCCATTGAGGCCCGCGGCCAGATCCGCACAAGGCCGGATATAAGACCGCAGCCGATTCTAAGACGCCATGAAACTACTTCAGACCTTTGCATCCGGGGCGGTGTTCATATAAGGGGAG